>NZ_JASATK010000107.1:0-204 GCF_038440275.1 Bacillus sp. OTU2372 | reverse complement strand
GGCACGTGCAACGTGCTTGAACTTAGCAATATCTACTCCTATTATTAGAGTATGAGAAGTAATTTGAGCAATCTTTTCATTTTGGTTATAATTCATTTAAATAGCCTCCTGGTATTTGTGATTGTTGTCCTTTTGGCCTGCAAGCTTTGGACATTCATATCATACCAAGGGGCTTTTTTATGTTCAAACCTCATATTTCTTCAT
>NZ_JASATK010000106.1:0-207 GCF_038440275.1 Bacillus sp. OTU2372 | reverse complement strand
GAAGACAGGAATTTACGTTTCTGTCTTTTTCTTTCCCCTTTTGGAGAGTTGGAAAAAACTTTCTATTGCAAGTGAACACCGACGGTGTTATGATAGAAAAGTCGCTCGCGAAAAGGAGCATACAAGTCAATCAGAATTGGAAATAATTGATGATTGATAGAATGTGAGAAATGCGATAAGATAAGGTTCCAGTCGCTTTTGGTGACA
>NZ_JASATK010000105.1:0-213 GCF_038440275.1 Bacillus sp. OTU2372 | reverse complement strand
CCCAATGAGTTAGTAAAGCTATCTAATGAAGAGATATTGATTCATGTTAGACAGGTTGTTAAACGTGGAATTGGGATCAGCAAAATAAAGGAACTAACAGGAGTAGCTCAAGTTTCAATTGGAATCCGTGAGGGTTCAAACATGGCTAAATTAGAGCTCAGTACATTAATAGAAAAATATGAATTGATTACGGAAAAGTTCGAAGAACTAGAA
>NZ_JASATK010000104.1:0-226 GCF_038440275.1 Bacillus sp. OTU2372 | reverse complement strand
GACGTTTTTGCCTTCGTGCCAAGTTTTTAAGGTTATCCTTATTCAACTTTTAGGATTGTATCCATTTCGGATTTAGCTTATCAAGGGAAAGTGCGCCCTTGACAAGCTAAATCCGAAAGGATATTTGGTTTGTAAGTTGAACAAGGAATAACTCTATTCATTGCTGAATAAAACACCATTAAAAAACATTTATGTGTGGTGGGTTGACAGTTTCGTTCATATCAGT
>NZ_JASATK010000103.1:0-231 GCF_038440275.1 Bacillus sp. OTU2372 | reverse complement strand
CCCTTGGAAAAGGAAATTTCTTGGGTTCAGTTTTACAAGTAATCTAAAACCGAAGGTGAGAATCTCTCCCCAATCAATCAAACGGTTTAAAGATAAAATAAGGAAGCTTACAGGCAGACGCAGGTCAATTGCCATGGAAGATAGGATTTATGACCTTAATGAATATCTGGTAGGATGGGTTAATTACTACCATTTAGCAGATACTCGCTCAGTAATTGCAAAACTCGAAGG
>NZ_JASATK010000102.1:0-237 GCF_038440275.1 Bacillus sp. OTU2372 | reverse complement strand
TAGTCATAATGAACGAAACGGCTCCCATCGCTTAACGTAGGTTGCACTTGGTCATAATGTTACTACCCAAAAATAAAACCAAGTGTAGAGCTACACACGAAAAGGAGCCGTATATTATGAAGGATTTACAAAAATTTGTTGGTTTAGACGTATCTAAAGATACAATTGCTGTCGCGATTGCTGACCCTGGTCGTGGTGAACCTAGATTTCATGGAACAATTCAAAATAAACCAGAAG
>NZ_JASATK010000101.1:0-237 GCF_038440275.1 Bacillus sp. OTU2372 | reverse complement strand
TTATTACAAGAATGTAAATGCTGCAAGTATGGAAGAAGCAAAGAACCAGGTACAGGCGCAACAAACAAACGCTAGCATCCGCGCGGTATCGATTATTGAAGAAAATGAAAATTATGCAGGGTAGATAGATGTTCATCTATGGCATACGGTGTTCTCGTATGCCGTTTTTATTTTCAGGCAACTCAGAATTAATTTTGTATTTATCTAGAAAATCAATCTAAATATTTAAATGGAAAT
>NZ_JASATK010000100.1:0-250 GCF_038440275.1 Bacillus sp. OTU2372 | reverse complement strand
ATTTTAACGTCAGTAAACGTTATTGGTGGAGTCTAGGGGGATCGAACCCCTGACCTCCTGCGTGCAAAGCAGGCGCTCTCCCAGCTGAGCTAAGACCCCGTTATGAAGTATGGTGGGCCTAAATGGACTCGAACCATCGACCTCACGCTTATCAGGCGTGCGCTCTAACCAGCTGAGCTATAGGCCCATACCATAAAATATAGAGAGAATTGATCTCTCAAAACTAAACAAACAAGAAACAGTCAACTTT
>NZ_JASATK010000099.1:0-261 GCF_038440275.1 Bacillus sp. OTU2372 | reverse complement strand
AAACCAGCTAATAGTTTGTCAACATTTTTCACTAAAAATCTTTAATTACCCATGTTATACTAAAAATGCGCATGCCAAATAACCTTCCGTCAAACGGTTACTGGAAGGTTTTTCTGTTTTTAGTTAGATATAGTTCTTAAGCGATATCTTGGAAAGTGGTCTTGTTTTTTAATATGGCAAATATCCAATGTAAAAGCTTATTAACACAAGCAATAACTGCTACTTTATACAATTTACCTTCACTGCGTTTCTTATCGTAAA
>NZ_JASATK010000098.1:0-277 GCF_038440275.1 Bacillus sp. OTU2372 | reverse complement strand
TCTACTTCAACTTATTTTGGGGTCTTAGCTCAGCTGGGAGAGCGCCTGCTTTGCACGCAGGAGGTCAGGGGTTCGATCCCCCTAGACTCCACCATTTAAAAAATAAAATGTATATTGACAAGATATAATTACTTTGTTAGTATATAAAAGTCGCACAAACGACTATTGCTCTTTGAAAACTAAACAAACAAGAACGTCAACAAACAATAATAATTGGTTTCTATTATGAAACTAAGCCAACGTAACTTTTATGAGCTAATCAACTTTCATGGAGAGT
>NZ_JASATK010000097.1:0-282 GCF_038440275.1 Bacillus sp. OTU2372 | reverse complement strand
CAATAAAAAGTATTACATTTGTTTAATTAGTTAAACAGCCTGGCAACCTCCTACTCTCACAGGGGCAATGCCCCAACTACCATCGGCGCTGAGAAGCTTAACTTCCGTGTTCGGTATGGGGACGGGTGTGACCTTCTCGCCATAATTACCAGACTATTTATTAGACACTATCTTATTATAACGTCTTTTTTAAAATTTGCAAGAGAAAATTTATTTTTTCATTCTCTCAAAACTAGATAATATAGAAGAAATTCGTAAAAATGAGTTAGTTCGCTTTAAAAC
>NZ_JASATK010000096.1:0-312 GCF_038440275.1 Bacillus sp. OTU2372 | reverse complement strand
GGTTACCCCACCGACTTCGGGTGTTACAAACTCTCGTGGTGTGACGGGCGGTGTGTACAAGGCCCGGGAACGTATTCACCGCGGCATGCTGATCCGCGATTACTAGCGATTCCGGCTTCATGTAGGCGAGTTGCAGCCTACAATCCGAACTGAGAATGGTTTTATGGGATTGGCTAGGCCTCGCGGCTTTGCTGCCCTTTGTACCATCCATTGTAGCACGTGTGTAGCCCAGGTCATAAGGGGCATGATGATTTGACGTCATCCCCACCTTCCTCCGGTTTGTCACCGGCAGTCACCTTAGAGTGCCCAACT
>NZ_JASATK010000094.1:0-352 GCF_038440275.1 Bacillus sp. OTU2372 | reverse complement strand
CGAAAACCAAAGGGTCCTTCTACTGAAACAATATCCTTCGTTAAAACTGATTCTGACTCTGGATTATTAAATCGACCTGGAAAGCCATCTGGACCTCATTACTTAGCACACACAAGTATTGATACCAAAAATGGAATCATAGTAGATATACATCCGAGTCCAGGAAACATAAATGATTGTGAGCCCTTTGTTGAAAGATTAAAAGTGATTCAAGAAAAATTTGATTTAGATATTAAAAATGTGGGGGCAGATCGAGGGTATGATACAACACCAATTCATCATGGATTAAAAACTCTTGAAATAACAGGCTATATTAGTCCTGTTAAACATGACAATGCATTTAACACAACTT
>NZ_JASATK010000093.1:0-363 GCF_038440275.1 Bacillus sp. OTU2372 | reverse complement strand
CGCTACAAGTGAACTAAGCCCCTTAAGAGTATGATCTACTTTAAAGCTCTTTCGGTATGGTCTACCTTTATCCAGAAATGCTTGAACCTGACTTTCTCCTTTAGATATATCCAGACCTACGACTGGATTCATTTTAAATCTCCTCCTAATCTAGTGATTTGCCAGTAACCCCTAATCCTCCATGCAGTGTCACAGCTTCGCTTGTTATACGAGATCTAAGTCCCAACCAGCCTCAATCATGTTTCTACAAGTAGGGGGCGAACGGTTTAGCTGACGGGGTCAAGCCCCACGGGCAGATACGTTCTACCCTGGCTACTGTTATAATAAAACCATATAAAAAATGGTCAACCAGAAATATTTTCT
>NZ_JASATK010000092.1:0-372 GCF_038440275.1 Bacillus sp. OTU2372 | reverse complement strand
AATGAATTTAATTAACAAAAATGGTGCCGAGGACCGGAATCGAACCGGTACGGTAGTCACCTACCGCAGGATTTTAAGTCCTGTGCGTCTGCCAGTTCCGCCACCCCGGCATTGTTGGAGCGGAAGACGGGATTCGAACCCGCGACCCCCACCTTGGCAAGGTGGTGTTCTACCACTGAACTACTTCCGCATTATGGTAATTTATTTCTTTAGTAAAATAGTTTGTTTATTTTACTTCATAAAAACAACTTGGTGCGGGTGAAGGGAGTCGAACCCCCACGCCTTGCGGCGCCAGATCCTAAGTCTGGTGCGTCTGCCAATTCCGCCACACCCGCATAAATGTTAGGTTGTTTTACTTTTGTGAAAAAACTA
>NZ_JASATK010000091.1:0-383 GCF_038440275.1 Bacillus sp. OTU2372 | reverse complement strand
GAGCCGCAGTGAATAGGCCCAGGCGACTGTTTAGCAAAAACACAGGTCTCTGCGAAGCCGCAAGGCGAAGTATAGGGGCTGACGCCTGCCCGGTGCTGGAAGGTTAAGAGGAGGGGTTAGCTCACGCGAAGCTCTGAATCGAAGCCCCAGTAAACGGCGGCCGTAACTATAACGGTCCTAAGGTAGCGAAATTCCTTGTCGGGTAAGTTCCGACCCGCACGAAAGGCGTAACGATCTGGGCACTGTCTCAACGAGAGACTCGGTGAAATTATAGTACCTGTGAAGATGCAGGTTACCCGCGACAGGACGGAAAGACCCCGTGGAGCTTTACTGTAGCCTGATATTGAATTTTGGTACAGCTTGTACAGGATAGGTAGGAGCCT
>NZ_JASATK010000090.1:0-384 GCF_038440275.1 Bacillus sp. OTU2372 | reverse complement strand
AAGGCATGTCTAAGTCTACTAGATCCTCTTTTAGTGATTCGATTTTTAGTGGCAGAAAATTTACCAGATTCAAAAACACTTGGATCGACTCCAGCGAATGCTACAAGCTTTTTTGGATGATTAAATCGATCTATTTCCCCAATTTCAGAAATAATCGTTGCAGCGATCTTTTCTCCGATACCAGGGATAGATTTGATGATATTATATTCTTCAATTTCCTTAGCGAGGGCATCTATCTCCGACTCTAACTTTGATAGATGCTCTTTATACTGAAGAATCATGTTTATATACATACCAAGGCTTAAAATATGACTCTGATAAACTGTCTTTTCAAAAGGGTTACGGGCCGCCGCAGCTTTAAGTTCAATCGCTTTTTCTTTTGCC
>NZ_JASATK010000089.1:0-387 GCF_038440275.1 Bacillus sp. OTU2372 | reverse complement strand
AAGCCCCTTTTGGGGCTATTATTTTGCCAATTTTAGTTTTTGGCCCCTTGGTCAAGCGGTTAAGACACCGCCCTTTCACGGCGGTAACACGGGTTCGAATCCCGTAGGGGTCACCATTTTTGGAGGATTAGCTCAGCTGGGAGAGCATCTGCCTTACAAGCAGAGGGTCGGCGGTTCGATCCCGTCATCCTCCACCATGATTTTTTCACGACAGTGAAAATAATCATCAATAAATGCCGGGGTAGCTCAATTGGTAGAGCACGACCGAATAAGCTTCCTGAATGAACTTCAGCATACTGACCAAGCTGCTACTTGAATAATCTTTCTGAGGTCAGGATGACGGTAACAAGACAGCGAGTATGAATTTAATATTTTTCCAAACTTTAC
>NZ_JASATK010000088.1:0-391 GCF_038440275.1 Bacillus sp. OTU2372 | reverse complement strand
GAGCCATTTTGAAAGATTGATCCAGTAGTGTCCAGTTGGTTCCATTCCAACTATAGTTGCATCTAGGTTATTTAACCTTTGAAGATTTATTATCCATTTTAGTAAACTTGTAAATCCTTCTTCGTTATTTTTGAACGTAAGAGGATCTCCAACTACAATTCCACGGAAATTTACGGCTCTAGCGACATGAAATTGTTGAGCTATATCCACGCCGACAACAAGATGTTTAACAGAAATTCTTTCTATTAGTTGATTTTGTTTGTTCTGCATTTTAAACTTCATAGTAGGGTTCCTCCTAAAATTGTGAGTTAGAGTGGTGTCTATACTCATATCATACTGAGGAGCCTTATTTTTTTCAAAGTCGAAAAATAACGATCTACAGGAATGCTAA
>NZ_JASATK010000087.1:0-394 GCF_038440275.1 Bacillus sp. OTU2372 | reverse complement strand
TTCGTCCTGAGCCAGGATCAAACTCTCCATGAAAGTTGATTAGCTCATTTTGTTACGTTGGCTTAGTTTCATAATAGAAACTAATATTTTTGTTTGTTGACGTTTTTGTTTGTTTAGTTTTCAAAGAACAATGTCACCAAAAGCGACCGGAATATTATCTTATCGCATTTCTCATATTCTATCAATCATCAATTATTTCCAATTCCGATTGACTTGTACGCCCTTTTTCGAGAGCGACTTTCCTATCTTAACACGTTATGAACTTTAGAACAATAGAAAGTTTGTTCCATTTTTGATTCCTTGTTTACTCTTTTGAAGAGCGACTTTTTCATTTTAACACCGTCGGTGTTTACTTGCAATAGAAAGTTTTTTCCAATTCTCAAAAAGGGGAAAT
>NZ_JASATK010000086.1:0-408 GCF_038440275.1 Bacillus sp. OTU2372 | reverse complement strand
GTCCTAGTGGATATTATCATTATGGGGCCTTAGCTCAGCTGGGAGAGCGCCTGCTTTGCACGCAGGAGGTCAGCGGTTCGATCCCGCTAGGCTCCATTTACTATTTATAAAAATGGCGGTGTAGCTCAGCTGGCTAGAGCGTACGGTTCATACCCGTAAGGTCGGGGGTTCGATCCCCTCCGCCGCTATATATTTAATGGACCCTTAGCTCAGCTGGTTAGAGCAGACGGCTCATAACCGTCCGGTCGTAGGTTCGAGTCCTACAGGGTCCATTTTATCTCATGGAGGAATACCCAAGTCTGGCTGAAGGGATCGGTCTTGAAAACCGACAGGCGGGTCAAACCGCGCGGGGGTTCGAATCCCTCTTCCTCCTCCATATTATTTCTGGTTGAAATTTAATACTTTTAC
>NZ_JASATK010000085.1:0-413 GCF_038440275.1 Bacillus sp. OTU2372 | reverse complement strand
TCGCTAGAGGCTTTTCTTGGCAGTGTGGAATCAGGAACTTCGGTACTATATTTCCCTCGCTGTCACAGCTCAGCCTGTACGAGAAGCGGATTTTCCTACTTCTCAGCCTAACTGCTTAGACGCACATAACCAGCAGTGCGCTTACCCTATCCTCCTGCGTCCCCCCATCACTCAAACGATAAAGAGGTGGTACAGGAATATCAACCTGTTGTCCATCGCCTACGCCTTTCGGCCTCGGCTTAGGTCCCGACTAACCCTGAGCGGACGAGCCTTCCTCAGGAAACCTTAGGCATTCGGTGGATGAGATTCTCACTCATCTTTCGCTACTCATACCGGCATTCTCACTTCTAAGCGCTCCACCAGTCCTTACGGTCTAGCTTCAACGCCCTTAGAACGCTCTCCTACCACTGACA
>NZ_JASATK010000084.1:0-415 GCF_038440275.1 Bacillus sp. OTU2372 | reverse complement strand
CAGGTGAACTATTAGCCTATCATATTTCAGAACGTATGACCATTGATTTAGCCACAGACACCCTTAAAAAACTAAAGAAGAATAAACACTTTAAAAAAGCGAAAGATGCATGGATCCATTCAGACCAGGGAGTACATTATACGCATCCAGAATTTCAAAAAGCTGTAAAAAAACTTAGACTACGCCAATCTATGTCAAGACGAGGAAACTGTTGGGATAACGCACCTATGGAATCTTTCTTTGGCCATTTAAAAGATGAAGCTTCTATAAAAGAATGTACAACCCTAGAGGAGCTAAAAAGAGAAATTAAGCAATATATGACGTATTACAATCACTATAGATACCAATGGAATTTAAAAAAGATGACCCCTGTTCAATACAGAGATCATCTTCTTAAATCTGCCTAGGCTTTTTT
>NZ_JASATK010000083.1:0-416 GCF_038440275.1 Bacillus sp. OTU2372 | reverse complement strand
GTCCTGAGCCAGGATCAAACTCTCCATTAAGATGAGACTTCCGTCGCGGAATGCTTTACCCCGCGATGGTTAGTCGAATCAATCGGGTATTTACGGGCAGTTATCCGATAGGGTATTACTGCCCGTTAATACGCGGAAAAGTTGATTAGCTCATAAAAGTTACGTTGGCTTAGTTTCTATAGTAGAAACTAACAATTTTGTTTGTTGACGTTTTTGTTTGTTTAGTTTTCAAAGAACAATGTCACCAAAAGCAACAGGAATACTATCTTACCGCATTTCTCACATTCTATCAATCATCAATTATTTCCAATTTCGATTGACTTGTACGCTCCTTTTCTTGAGCGACTTTTCTATCTTAACACCGTCGGTGTTCACTTACAATAGAAAGTTTTTTCCAATCCTCCAAAAGGGGAAAG
>NZ_JASATK010000082.1:0-428 GCF_038440275.1 Bacillus sp. OTU2372 | reverse complement strand
AGAAAGCCAAAGGGACCTTCTACTGAAACAATATCCATCATTAAAACTGATTCTGACTCTGGATTATTAAATCGACCTGGAAAGCCATCTGGACCTCATTACTTAGCACACACAAGTATTGATACAAAAAATGGAATCATAGTAGATATACATCCGAGTCCAGGAAACATAAATGATTGTGAGCCCTTTGTTGAAAGATTAAAAGTGATTCAAGAAAAATTTGATTTAGATATTAAAAATGTTGGGGCAGACCGAGGGTATGATACAACACCAATTCATCATGGATTAAAAACTCTTGAAATAACAGGCTATATTAGTCCCGTTAAACATGACAATGCATTTAACACAACTTCTCATAGGGATTTTACCTATGAGAATGAAACTGATACTTATATTTGTCCAAATCGAAAAATACTTACTTTTACTCA
>NZ_JASATK010000081.1:0-439 GCF_038440275.1 Bacillus sp. OTU2372 | reverse complement strand
GTTTTAAAGCGAACTAACTCGTTTTTACAAATTTCTTCTATATTATCTAGTTTTGAGAGAATGAACTTCTTTCAATTAAATAGTCTGGCAATAAAGGCGAGAAGGTCACACCCGTTTCCATACCGAACACGGAAGTTAAGCTTCTCAGCGCCGATGGTAGTTGGGACTTTGTCCCTGTGAGAGTAGGACGTTGCCAGGCTTTGCCCCTTTGGGGCTATTATTTTGCCAATTTAAGTTTTGGGCCCCTTGGTCAAGCGGTTAAGACACCGCCCTTTCACGGCGGTAACACGGGTTCGAATCCCGTAGGGGTCACCATTAACAGTGTAGATGCGGGTGTGGCGGAATTGGCAGACGCACCAGACTTAGGATCTGGCGCCGCAAGGCGTGGGGGTTCGACTCCCTTCACCCGCACCAGTTTTTTTTACAAAGCAAAATAACT
>NZ_JASATK010000080.1:0-476 GCF_038440275.1 Bacillus sp. OTU2372 | reverse complement strand
CTTCATATATTTTTTCTGAAATTGTTTCTTCACTAGCCTTCAAAATGTCTTCTGAAGCGGGAAACTCTGAAAGAGTTAAGAGCGACACCACAGAATATAAATCTCCAAAGACTCCTATATATTCAGGGAAAACTTGCTCAAGCACTGCCTGAAATTGAAGTTTTGTTTGTATCATTACGCCAGTTATATTTTCATGTTGTCTTGTGAGATTACGAAGGTTCAATAATTGAACACCACGCTTTTTATAAGGTTCTAATTCCTCTTTATAGAACAACTCACAGAGGAGGTAGGCATCAATGGCATCAGTTTTTACTTTTCTTAAACTTGATCCTCTTGCCTTATATGAAATCAAAGGATTAATGATAATTAATAAATATCCTCGTTCTTCCAAGTATTGAACAACTGAAGTTTGATAATGCCCAGTAGCCTCTAATATGACCGAAGGTTTCTTCCCTGACTCATGTTTAACATCCTCA
>NZ_JASATK010000079.1:0-490 GCF_038440275.1 Bacillus sp. OTU2372 | reverse complement strand
GTTTAGTGAAGAAAGAATGTTGCAGGATATACCACATATGGCAACCTTAAAGATCGCGGCTTAATCTCAATAACTCTTACTTTCAAAACTGGTTTTTAGACTTAAGAATAAAGTTTATTAGACATTTGAAGCACGGATTAGTCAGTAATTCAACTAAAATACGGGCAATGACCCTGTCGGGCAGCATCACTGACATCCACCTCATGGAAAGGTAGGACGAAGGAATTTTGGAGCTATGACTCTGTGAGACTTGGGAGGGTACACCTCCATGAGACATGTGGAGATCTACCAGTGCGATCATAATTTTACTGGTTATCCACTTTTTGGATGAAAGTGGTTAGGTGGCAATGGTCGTTTTTAATTATAGGTTCCAAAATTATCCTCAGTTACATTTATACTCCATCCTTACTATGAATAATAAACTTGAATCAGTATGAAAACGTGAGAAAACTAGAGAAAATTGAAGATAATCGTTTCTTTATAGAGGGAG
>NZ_JASATK010000078.1:0-495 GCF_038440275.1 Bacillus sp. OTU2372 | reverse complement strand
CTAAACCAGCTAATAGTTTGTCAACATTTTTCACTAAAAAACTTAAATTACCCATGTTATACTAAAAATGCGCATGCTAAATAACCTTCCCTTAAATTACTGGAAGGTTTTTCTGTATTTAGTTAGATATAGTTTCTAAGTGATATCTTGGAAAGTGGTCTTGTTTTTTAATATGGCAAATATCCAATGTAAGAGCTTATTAACACAAGCAATAACGGCTACTTTATACAATTTACCTTCACTGCGTTTCTTATCGTAAAATTCCCTTAATCTCTTATTTCTAGGGATGATCTCATCACTTGTTTTCTTTTTACGAGCGTCACGTATTCCAGCACGAACAGCCAAATACAGGGCATGCCGTAGTCTGCTTGAACCACGCTTTGTAATTCGTACTAGTGTGGCTTTAAATTTACCAGATTCAAATACTTCTGGGTCAACTCCAGCGAATGCTACTAGCTTTTTTGGATGATTAAACCGGTCTATCTCGCCAATCTC
>NZ_JASATK010000077.1:0-510 GCF_038440275.1 Bacillus sp. OTU2372 | reverse complement strand
TAATAAATTTAATTTTAACAGCTGTAATGCAGCTTTTCCTTCCCAGTCTTTAAAGACCGTTAGAAACTCTGGAAAGTAGCGATCTAACCAATTGTGAATTTGACCTTGAACTGCTTGTCGGTCAACGGATAATAGATCGCGTATTTTTCTCGCCACGCGTAGTTCTGCATAAACTCCTTGTGGGATGTTTGGTTCGGCGTATCTCCCATCCTTGACTAACTGTGCAATGACTCTGGCATCTTTCACATCATTTTTCGTTGGTGAATTATCGTCTAATTCCTTGCTTTTCTTTACGTGCATTGGGTTTACAACAACAAATTTAATATTATGTTCTTTAAGGAAATGAGCTAGGTTCAGCCAATAATGACCAGTTGGCTCCATTCCTACAATTGCCTTTTCCATGTCATGTTGGATAATTAGTTTGTTTATCCAATCTAAAAAATGATTAAATCCAGATTTACTATTTTCAAAGTACAAAGGCTTTCCAAATTCTAACCCTCTAAAGTCTTG
>NZ_JASATK010000076.1:0-546 GCF_038440275.1 Bacillus sp. OTU2372 | reverse complement strand
ACAGTAAACCCACATTTAGTAAAAAGGAATAAAGAAAACCGTGATAATACTCAGTCAAAAAGTGATAAAAAAGATGCCTTAGTTATTGCTGATATGGTAAAGAACGGCTATTACTCCGAGGTTAGATACACATCAGAATCATTTGAAAAACTAAGGGTTCTGATGTCTAACCGTGATGTAGTGGTTAAACGACTTGTTAGTTCTATCAATCAATTAAATCGCTGGGTAGATATAGTCTTTCCAGAACTCAGACAGGTGTTTAAGGATATTAAGGCTAAAGGGGCAATTGCAACCCTCCGTCTATTTCCTACCCCTACGGAATTAGAGACTAAGCAGCCTCAAGAAGTTATTTCAGGGTGGAAATCAATAATGAAGAGACAGCCAGGATTAAAAAAGGCCCTATTACTCCTTCAATTAGCTAAGAAATCTGTTGGTACTAGACAAGCTCTTGATGCTTATAAATTCCATTTAGAGCAGTTATTAGAGGAATATGATCTAGCTGTAACACAACTCGAGAGAGTTGAACAACAAGTTACCGAAGCATTA
>NZ_JASATK010000075.1:0-556 GCF_038440275.1 Bacillus sp. OTU2372 | reverse complement strand
GGGATTTCCTGCTTAAATTCCCGATTTAAAAGGTTGGGTACAACTCTATGTTCTTGTGTGGCTTTCATCATCCTTCTATAGGGATTTGCCTTTCTAATAGGGCAAATAATACCGTATTTCTTCATGATTCTTCTAATCCGTTTTAAATTGTATTTAACATTAAATTGACTCGCCAAAGTCATTTTAATTTGACGTGCCCCTTTCTTACGACGTTTGAAATGAAAGGCTTTTAGTATGATTTCCTTCACTTTCTCATCTTTCGCTTCTTTTTCTTTTCTTACTTTTTGTGAGCCTTCAGTGAAATAATTATAATAACCAGACCGTGAAACACCAGCCGCGTTACATAAATAGCTCACCATATTCTTTAACTTATACTCCTGTATAACTGAACGGATAAGGATAAACTTTTGATCAGTGGGTAAGGTTATTGGTTCCTTTTTAACCCCCTTTCTGCAAATCGTATCTTTTTTAATAGTTCATTTTCTGCCTTTAATAAATTGTTTTGAGCCTCTAATCTCGCAAATTTCTCTTCTAGTGTTAGCTCTCTTTCACAAGG
>NZ_JASATK010000074.1:0-590 GCF_038440275.1 Bacillus sp. OTU2372 | reverse complement strand
TAGTAAAAAGTATTAAGTTTGGAGTATGCTCCATGTTTTGTTACTGACTGTCCCCATCTCAGAAAGCTTAATCAAGCCGCAGCTCGATGGGTACAACTCGCAGATTATTCATTGTAGCAACGCTCGTTGCTCCACCCCGCGATAGTAAAAGTTATTAAGTTTGGAGTATGCTCCATGTTTCGCTAAAATAATATGGCGGAGGAAGAGGGATTCGAACCCCCGCGCGGTTTAACCCGCCTGTCGGTTTTCAAGACCGATCCCTTCAGCCGAACTTGGGTATTCCTCCATATTATATTAAGCTACTGGTGGACCTTGTAGGACTCGAACCTACGACCGGACGGTTATGAGCCGTCTGCTCTAACCAGCTGAGCTAAAGGTCCATGTTAATCTAATCATAATTATTAATGGTAGCGGCGGAGGGGATCGAACCCCCGACCTTACGGGTATGAACCGTACGCTCTAGCCAGCTGAGCTACACCGCCATTATATAATTAAATTGGTGGAGTCTAGGGGGATCGAACCCCTGACCTCCTGCGTGCAAAGCAGGCGCTCTCCCAGCTGAGCTAAGACCCCATAAGTTTTAAGAAGAA
>NZ_JASATK010000073.1:0-610 GCF_038440275.1 Bacillus sp. OTU2372 | reverse complement strand
ATCGGGGTGGGAGACAGTGTCAGGTGGGCAGTTTGACTGGGGCGGTCGCCTCCTAAAGAGTAACGGAGGCGCCCAAAGGTTCCCTCAGAATGGTTGGAAATCATTCGTAGAGTGTAAAGGCACAAGGGAGCTTGACTGCGAGACCTACAAGTCGAGCAGGGACGAAAGTCGGGCTTAGTGATCCGGTGGTTCCGCATGGAAGGGCCATCGCTCAACGGATAAAAGCTACCCCGGGGATAACAGGCTTATCTCCCCCAAGAGTCCACATCGACGGGGAGGTTTGGCACCTCGATGTCGGCTCATCGCATCCTGGGGCTGTAGTCGGTCCCAAGGGTTGGGCTGTTCGCCCATTAAAGCGGTACGCGAGCTGGGTTCAGAACGTCGTGAGACAGTTCGGTCCCTATCCGTCGTGGGCGCAGGAAATTTGAGAGGAGCTGTCCTTAGTACGAGAGGACCGGGATGGACGCACCGCTGGTGTACCAGTTGTCTTGCCAAAGGCATCGCTGGGTAGCTATGTGCGGACGGGATAAGTGCTGAAAGCATCTAAGCATGAAGCCCCCCTCAAGATGAGATTTCCCATAGCGTCAAGCTAGTAAGATCCCTGAAAGAT
>NZ_JASATK010000072.1:0-638 GCF_038440275.1 Bacillus sp. OTU2372 | reverse complement strand
TCTCACGGGAATTCTCTTCTTCGTCATGCAGGGTTGCATTTGGCTGAAGCAAGTTCAGGTAAGTGGAAAGGCCAAATTGTCATTTCTAAGCGAGGTCGTTCCAGACTAAGGAGATTCCTCTATTTAGCAACAATGAGCCTTGTGATGAATAACCCAGATTTTCAAGCACTACATTCTCATAATGTCAAAGTAAAAAAAATGAAGAAAATGAAATCAATTATGAAGTTAATAGGTAAGTTGGCAAGGATTTTTGTGGGTATATCTAGAAGAAATGAACCCTATTGTTCTGATAAGCTAAAACCAGTAACACCTTTAGTAGCTTAATAAATTAAAGAATTTATGATTATTAGTCCCCTCTTATAAAGAATAAAACACACTTTTATTGACCGAATGTTGGCTTATTCGCAGGAATTCAAATATGTACGGAGTACCAGGTTTGTTCCACAAAAGGGCTTTGACCCATTCCGTTAGCTTAACTGGCCTCCACCCCTTGGATAGGCGTGACGAAGGAATGATAGGGCGTTTGACCCGTTGAGACATGGGAGGGAAAGCCTCCAGGGGCGGCGTGGAGCATGTACATTATATGGTAAAATATGGAGTTTGTATTTACTCCTCTATTTCACTATGCCTTCACGAAG
>NZ_JASATK010000071.1:0-664 GCF_038440275.1 Bacillus sp. OTU2372 | reverse complement strand
ATCAATTGGAGCGAACTGCGAGAATCCCTCTTCGCGGGAACCTATATCCCATCCCCTGTCCGTCGAGTCGAAATCCCGAAACCAGACGGCAAAGGGAAGAGGAAACTGGGAATCCCAACCGTAACAGACCGTTTCATTCAACAAGCAATTACCCAAGTGCTTACCAGGATGTACGACCCAGGTTTCTCTGAGTGCAGCTTTGGCTTTCGCCCTAACAGGCGAGCACACCATGCAGTTAAATTAGCCAAAAGCTATATAGAAGAGGGGTATCGATGGGTAGTCGACATTGACCTTGAAAAGTTGTTTGACAAGGTTAATCACGATAGATTAATGAGTAAGTTAGCTGAGAGGATCAATGATAGGACTCTTCTCCAATTAATCAGACGATTTCTTACCTCTGGTGTTATGGAAGGCGGAATTGTCAGTCCGAACCTTGAAGGGACACCGCAAGGGGCCCTTTAAGCCCTCTACTTTCGAATATTGTTTTAGATGAACTAGATAAAGAATTGGAGCGTAGAGGACATCGTTTTGTTCGTTACGCCGATGACTGTAATATCTACGTGAAATCTAAAAGAGCTGGGGAAAGGGTTATGAAGGCAATGACTCATTTTATTGAAGGAAAGCTTAAACTGAAGGTTAACAGGGATAAAAGCGCTGTAGACCA
>NZ_JASATK010000070.1:0-717 GCF_038440275.1 Bacillus sp. OTU2372 | reverse complement strand
TAGAGTAAAACCTTTTAGGTTAAGTTAGAAAGGGCGCACGGTGAATGCCTTGGCACTAGGAGCCGATGAAGGACGGGACTAACACCGATATGCTTCGGGGAGCTGTAAGTAAGCTTTGATCCGGAGATTTCCGAATGGGGAAACCCACTGCTCGTAATGGAGCAGTATCTTTACCTGAATACATAGGGTATTGATGGCAGACCCGGGGAACTGAAACATCTAAGTACCCGGAGGAAGAGAAAGCAAACGCGATTCCCTAAGTAGCGGCGAGCGAAACGGGATTAGCCCAAACCAAGAGGCTTGCCTCTTGGGGTTGTAGGACACTCAACATGGAGTTACAAAGGAACGGGGTAGATGAAGCGACCTGGAAAGGTCCGTCATAGAAGGTAAAAGCCCTGTAGTCGAAACTTCGTTCCCTCCTGAGTGGATCCTGAGTACGGCCGGACACGTGAAATCCGGTCGGAAGCAGGGAGGACCATCTCCCAAGGCTAAATACTCCCTAGTGACCGATAGTGAACCAGTACCGTGAGGGAAAGGTGAAAAGCACCCCGGAAGGGGAGTGAAATAGTTCCTGAAACCGTGTGCCTACAAGTAGTTAGAGCCCGTTAATGGGTGATAGCGTGCCTTTTGTAGAATGAACCGGCGAGTTACGATTACATGCAAGGTTAAGTTGAAGAGACGGAGCCGCAGCGAAAGCGAGTCTGAATAGGGCGAATT
>NZ_JASATK010000069.1:0-812 GCF_038440275.1 Bacillus sp. OTU2372 | reverse complement strand
GGAAAAATTAGATTACCACTGATTTCTTGTCTAATTGTAATTGACTAACAACGGAAGAAATTAATGTATCCAATGGATTAATTATAGGTTTTGATGTCTTATACTCAACTTTCTTGGATGCATCGACCATAGATAATTGAGCAACTGAGATAATTTCATCTCCTTTAATAATTTCATTTAGAAAATTGGAAACTTCTTGGTTATATTCTTGTTTTAGACCTTGCATTATCAATTCAAAAACATTGTTAATGACAATTACCTCTATATCCACAGATTTTTGATGATTATAAGCATATTGATTGAGACGGTCCATTGTCCCTTTAACAGTTGCGGGATTTGTAAATAAGATTGTCTGAGGTTGCTGTATATTACAGATATATTTAAAGTAGGGTTCATCAATTTTGATAATTGGCACTGATATTGAAAGTTGTTCTTCCTGTAAAATTGCAATATAGTTTGTACAAGTAATTAGAATAGCATCAACATTACATTGGGCAATCCACTCTATTTGCTCCTTAACTTTATTTTGGGCATTTGCTTCTTTGAAGTTCTCATCAGACGTAACTCTATACATTAATGCGGGGTCAACAAAATGTATTAATTCAATGTCATATGAGGAAAGTGCGTTATCGATATACTCAATATTTGAATAATGAGCGTGTAGGCATCCTAATCTTTTTTTCAATTCAATTCCACCTTTAAGATATTTCTGATTATTCTATCAGTATATATATGGAAATGTCTATGAAAATGAAGAAAAACCACTACTGCTTCTGTCACTAACCTGCCCCGTTCGTATTATAAGGTCAGCC
>NZ_JASATK010000067.1:0-926 GCF_038440275.1 Bacillus sp. OTU2372 | reverse complement strand
TTCGAAATACTTGAAGAAATTGCCGTAAAGCCAACGCTAGCAAACATATAAATGAAAAGGATAAAATAGGGATTTGCAGAAGAGAACCATGCAAATAAGATTGAGGCACTTAATAACAATAACTGCCCAAAAATAATTAAGGGTGCATTCCCAAAACGGTCAATGAATCTTCCTATATATATACCAGCAACCACGGCGATAATGGCACCTGGAAAAATCATCAGTCCTAGCTCTGCTGGTTCTTTTCCGAATACAGTAGTGAGAATAATAGGCATTAAAAACAGATTTGAAAAGTTAATAAAAAAAGCGGAACAATTAATAAGAAGGAGCTTTTTATATTGCTTATTTCTAAGTAGTATTGGCGGAATAAACGGTTCTTCCGTCTTATTAAGATATTTCCACCATACCGCAAAAAGAACGACTGTTCCTAATAGTATCCCATACGAAAATGTAGATAGAAAAAGTAACAGACCTGTTACACTAAGCCCCGTAAGAATAGCACCGAATAAATCGAAATGTCCTTTTTTAATCACCTCATTAGGCAATAACTTTAGGAAGAAAGGAATAGATAGGACAGAAAAAATAGTGACAACGAAAAGATAATTCCATCCTAAGTATTGAGTAATCACTCCCCCTAGTACAGGACCTAACCCAAATGCCAAAGAGGCAGCTGAAGCGATAATCGCCATCGCTTTTCCACGCCTTGATAGAGGGATATACCGCCCTGCCATGATCATACTTAATCCCATAACGGCTCCTGCTCCAGCTGCTTGAAGTATTCGAGCTCCTAATAAGATAAAAAAATTTGTTGAAAAGAAACCGATGACTGATGATATCCCTAATAGGCAAATTCCATGGAGTAGAAGTCTTGAGAGGGGAACAAAATCAGATAGGCGACCAAAAGTTAACGTTGAAATGGCAAACAT
>NZ_JASATK010000066.1:0-973 GCF_038440275.1 Bacillus sp. OTU2372 | reverse complement strand
ATAAAAAACTAAGTAAATATGGAGGAGGAAGAGGGATTCGAACCCCCGCGCGGTTTAACCCGCCTGTCGGTTTTCAAGACCGATCCCTTCAGCCAGACTTGGGTATTCCTCCGTAAAAAACAATATGGTAGCGGCGGAGGGGATCGAACCCCCGACCTTACGGGTATGAACCGTACGCTCTAGCCAGCTGAGCTACACCGCCATAAACAATTATTAATCTTCGACTGGTCGGGAAGACAGGATTCGAACCTGCGACCCCTTGGTCCCAAACCAAGTGCTCTACCAAGCTGAGCTACTTCCCGTAATAAGCGCGCCCGAAAGGAGTCGAACCCATAACCTTCTGATCCGTAGTCAGACGCTCTATCCAATTGAGCTACGGGCGCAAAATATTGACAATTATTTTTACTTTTGTAAAAAAATCATGGTGGAGGATGACGGGATCGAACCGCCGACCCTCTGCTTGTAAGGCAGATGCTCTCCCAGCTGAGCTAATCCTCCAAATTTATGAAAGTTATTACCGCTGTCTCGAAAAAACTTTGGTGACCCCTACGGGATTCGAACCCGTGTTACCGCCGTGAAAGGGCGGTGTCTTAACCGCTTGACCAAGGGGCCAAAAACTAAAATTGGCAAAATAATAGCCCCAAAGGGGCAAAGCCTGGCAACGTCCTACTCTCACAGGGGCAAAGCCCCAACTACCATCGGCGCTGAGAAGCTTAACTTCCGTGTTCGGTATGGGAACGGGTGTGACCTTCTCGCCATAATTGCCAGACTTATTTATTTGAGAGATCGTTCTCTCAAAACTAGATAATGTAGAAGAAATTCGTAAAAACCAATCAATCACTTATTACTTGTCCAGCTACGGCTCCTAACTTCTCGGCCGTTTCGATCCGTCTCTACAAATCCAAGAACAGGATTTGTAGTGCGCGGCTCGTAAGCGTCTGTCGAAGTTGAACAGTCGCCTCCGCTTTTCGTT
>NZ_JASATK010000065.1:0-1018 GCF_038440275.1 Bacillus sp. OTU2372 | reverse complement strand
GCGATTTTTTCACCAATACCAGGGATAGATTGGATAATCTTATATTCTTCAATTTCCTTAGCGAGAGTAGCTATCTCTGTTTCTAACTTTGATAGATACTCTTTATATTGAAGAAGCATATCAATATACATAGTCATGCTTAATAAATGACTTTTGTATAAAGTTTCTTGAAATGGATTTCGAGCTGCGGCATTCTTAAGTTTTTGTGTCTTTTCTTGTACCCATTTTTTTGATCCATGTTTATATAACTGTTTTATACCATCAGCCAACTCATCTTCACTAGCAGCCAAGATATCTTTTGATGTAGGATATTTTTGCAGGGTAAGTAAAGATACTACAGAGTATAACTCACCAAAAACTCCCTTATATTCAGGAAATACTTGATCTAATACTGCTTGAAATTGTAATTTGGTTTGTACATATATCTCGGTTATATTTGCATGTTGCCTAGTAAGATTACGCAGATTTAAGAGTCGTATTCCACGCTTTTTATAGGGCTCTAATTCCTCTTTATAGTAAAGCTCACAGAGCCGATAAGCATCAACTGCATCTGTTTTCACTTTTCGTAAACTTGAACTTTTGGCTCTATGGGAAATCAATGGATTGATGATTATTAATAAATAATTACGCTCCTCCAAATACTGAACAACTGGCGCATGATAATGCCCTGTAGCTTCTAATACAACCGGAGGTTGTTGACCAGTTACATCTTTTATCTCCTTAAGAAACTTAAATAATGATCCTAAACCTTCGAGATCATGCCTGATGCTAAAGCTTTTACGATAAGGTTTTCCTTTATCTAAAAATCCTTGAACTTCACTTTCCCCTTTTGATATATCCAGACCAACGACTGGATTCATTCCAGATCTCCTCCTCCAAATAATTAAATTACCGGTTACCCCTAATTCCTCTTGCAGTATCATAGCTTCGCTTGTTATGCGAGATCGTAGTCCCAACCAGCCTCAAACATGTTTCTACAAGTAGGGGGCGAACGGTTTAGCTGACGAGGTCATTGCCC
>NZ_JASATK010000064.1:0-1048 GCF_038440275.1 Bacillus sp. OTU2372 | reverse complement strand
AACCCCATCGTCTTCAGTGAGAACTGCGAAATAATCGTCACCAGCATCTAGTAACTTCCCAATTCTGGATTCTGGGCCGCCTCTGTCAACCTTAATTACTTTATTTGTAAAATACTCCTTGATGTCTTTACCCATTAAAAATCTCCCCTTTGATAAATATTTACACTGCATGTATATGTATCACGGCGGGAAGTTGTCCTAGGTAATGGCCTGTCTTTTAATACTTTGGACGCATGCTATAGGTATGTAAGGTGCAATATTGGGGCAATACCGAATGCAACGTTAATAATCGAATCCTTCTTCAATAATCTAAACTGTTATTCGTTTCATCGAATTTTCGGCTCTGTCAGATAAAGAAAAAAAGAGTGTTAACTGAGTTACACTCTTTACCGACTGTCCGCCGCACAAAAAGCCACTAAATTGCTGCTTATATGACTCTTTATGATTTAATCGACCAAAATTAACTATTCTTTCTATCAATTTATCTATAAATCGATTTGTGCTTTTCCTTTTTGGGTTTTAATTTTCATATTTACAAGACAAATGCTAAAAACAATGAATAAAAGTCCCATGACCAGTTTAATCGTAATAGATTCATGTAAAAGAAAAGAACTACATATAATCGCAATTAGAGGAATAAGAAAAGTATATCGAATTTTTCTAACCTCATATTTAACATCCCCTTTTGGGTTAGAAATTACATAAAAATCATTAATAAGTTCTTACCTACTTAATTCTAATTGAGATAGGGGGAGGCGACTAACCTCCATTTATCCCTCTCACACCACCGTACGTACGGTTCCGTATACGGCGGTTCCAATTATGTCGAACGCTGTAAATCATATCTTGCAGAAATACTTTTCAATCCTAGGGAGAGCCAATAGGCTTTCCCTAATGTTTTATGAAGGATTGGACTTTTTGATATTCTCCAATAAGCCTTTCTGGTATTTCCCCATTCATGTGCTTTTCCCTCCGGAACACCTAGTTCAATGAGTTTCTTCACCTTGGTTCGAGGAAGTTTCCATTCCTTCCATCGAATCATTCTTAA
>NZ_JASATK010000063.1:0-1168 GCF_038440275.1 Bacillus sp. OTU2372 | reverse complement strand
GCATAATGATCTGAACTCATTTCATTTAATCGTTAACTCCTAATCAAGGGATATGAAATCCTGCGAATAAGCGAGCATTCGAGAGAAAATCGTATTTAACTGAGGGAGTTGAAGAAGACTGAGGGAGTTTTAGAACAATTTAAAATACAGTTACAGCCTCAACTTCGTTCCAAATATCCTTCAATTTTTCTCCATTTTCCGTTCCGTTATCCAAAAGTTCTTGAGGGGTATTAAAATAAACAAACTCTTTAAGATGTTCTCCCACCCCGTACCCCTCTTTAACATTTACAGTTCTATATATTTTCCCTTTGAACCTAAACTCAATCTCGTGACCTATATTAATATCTCTTTCAAATTCCTCGAATGAATAATCCATATTTCTTCTCACCCGCTAGTTCAACTATTGCACCCGATAGTTTAAGTTCATCATTTCACAAATTTATTTTTCACATAAAAATGAGTCGTTGAATCGACTCAATAGGTTGTTATTACCTTTTGTTTTCCGTAGAAGAACCATAGTGATTTTTTATTTTTATCTATTAATTACAGTACATCTCCTAGCCCCTCTACGAATTAAATTCTGTGCTCTTTCTAAGGAAATTCTAACAAGAACTGCTTCGTCAACATTGTTTTCCACGTCGAAAACTGCAAATGCTTGTCCATCTACAATTAAAACGCAAATGAATTCTCCATTGGTTGGGACACGATTAGAAATTGTACAACGTTGAACACCTTCTCTTATTAATGCTCTAAATTCTCTCTCGGAAATGCGGATGAAAACAAATTCCTCAATATTCAAACTTTCTACTTCAATTTCTACCACAAGAAAGAACCTACCATTAATTCTTACGACACAATGTGCTCCAATTTCAATAGCATTATTCATACTTTTCACCTCCCCTTAATACATTAAATGCAAAAAGGAAGTAAACTGTGTGGACAAACATACAACTAATTTTTGAATATTATTTTAGATACAATAAAAATCGCTCAAATTAATTACTATTAAATAGAAGAAATAACTTTAAAAAGTTTTTTACTTCTTTCCACAATGCAGGAGTCTACCATTTGTAGTTAACATTGTGTGCTTATTAAAGTAAACTGCTCCGTTAGTGCAATAACAAAAAAGGGATCGCTGCCGCAACCCCATCTTAAACATAAGCACCCG
>NZ_JASATK010000062.1:0-1195 GCF_038440275.1 Bacillus sp. OTU2372 | reverse complement strand
AAACCTACTAGTATGCTATGAAGCAGGATCTACAGGTTATGGAATTTACCGGTTACTTCTATCTATGGACATTGAATGTATGGTTGTGGCACCCTCCCTTATTCCTAAACGATCTGGAGATCGTGTCAAAACAGATAAACGAGATTCTATTAGATTAGCTCAGCTTCTTCGTGCTGGAGAGCTTACTTCTGTATGGGTTCCAGATGAAGATCATGAAGCACTGAGAGACTTAATTCGTGCTCGTCATGATGCTCGTGAAGATCTACAAAGTTCTCGCCAGAGACTAATTCACTTCTTACTTCGCCATGAAATACGTCCTCCGCAAGGAGTTCGAAATTGGTCTGTTAAACATCGTGAATGGCTAAAACGATTAACATTTGAAAGAGCTTCTCAACGTATTGTTTTTCAAGAATATCTCCATGCAATCCATGAAGTAGAAGATCGTATGAAACGAATTGAAGTTCAAATCCATGAAGAAGCTCTTCAAAGTGAACACGCACCTGTTATTCAAGCACTTCAAACATTAAGAGGGGTTGCAGAAGTAACTGCCGTTACCTTGGTTGCTGAAATTGGACAGTTTTCTCGTTTTGCTAACCCAAGACAGTTGATGTCCTACGCTGGACTTGTTCCAAAAGAATACTCTAGTGGATCAAATCGTTGGCAAGGTTCGATTACGAAAACAGGAAACTCACAAATTCGCCGTTCCATAGTAGAAGTTTGTTGGTCTTATCGTCATCGCCCATCTCTTAAAGGTGAATTGCTTAAACGCCAAGAGGGTCAAGATCCAGAGGCAAAACGTATTGCTTGGAAAGCTCAACACCGTCTTCACATGAAATATCACCGTATATCTGCTAAAGGAAAAGGTGGAAAAGTGGCTGTAGTTGCTGTCGCCAGAGAATTACTTGGCTTTATTTGGGCTATCGCTTGTGCTATTGAGGATAAACAAGTTAGTGAATTGAATGTTGCATAAATAGATTGTAAATAAGACTTTATGATGGATTTTTTTACGATTAATAACTTTGTGATGAACATTGAAGATTTGGCTCGAAGGCAAACTCCCGGGAAGGAGAACCCTCATGTTCAACTATGCACTAGGTCTTAGAACTGAACGTGCGCCGTTAGTCCGAGGCAGCTCCGTGACGGATGGAGTGAAATGTGGTACCCAACCCACGCATATCAGTTTGTATACCACCGT
>NZ_JASATK010000061.1:0-1211 GCF_038440275.1 Bacillus sp. OTU2372 | reverse complement strand
GAGACCTAGTTAAATAAGACAAAGGAAAAAGCACCCCCTGAATCGTATTTAAATAATACGTAACTCAGGAGGTGTTTTCTTATGGGGAAGATAAATGAATACTCAGAAGAAGTTAAAAAGGCTGTTATTGAAATGAAGTTAAGTGGTGAGTATTCTAACCGTGAAATTATGGACAAGTTCGGAATTACCAATGTTACTCAGATTAAAAGGTGGCTGAAGTGGTATCGTGAAGGGCAACAATATCGTTTAGCGCAAGGGATTGGTAAACAATATAGTTATGGGAAAGGTCCTGCAGAACTATCTGAAAATGACCAGTTAAAGAGAGAAAATGAGTACTTAAAGGCACAAATAGAAATTTTAAAAAAGTACCAAGAAATAGAGAGGAGTTGGTTCCGGAAGCAGTCGTAGCCTTAGTTGAAAAATTTAAAGATCAATTTTCTATAACCTTTCTTTGTAAATGTATTGGCACACCTAGGTCAACTTACTATAGGTGGAGAAAACAAGGTTCTAAAGGTAAAACTGAACTCGAAGCACAGATCACTGAAATTTGTAAACGTCATAAATTCCTAATCGGCCATCGGACAGTCAGGGCCTGGCTTTTGCGGGATTATAAGAGGAAGGTTAACCGTAATACTGTACAACGAATTATGCAAAAATATAATCTTCAATGCCGGGTTAAGCCAAAACGTAATAATAATATAGCTGGTGAAATGAAGGTAGTCGTCCCTAACCATTTGAATAGGAATTTTCAAGCTTCTAAACTAAATGAAAAATGGGTTACCGACATCACTTATCTCCCTTTCGGTCAATCTATGTTGTATCTCAGCACAATCATGGATTTATTTAATAATGAGATAATCGCATATCGAATTAGTACCAGCCAAGATGTGTCTTTAGTGATAGATACTTTAAACGACGCTGTAGAAGGTCGTGAAATTAGTGGCTTAATACTACATAGTGATCAGGGGTCTCAATACACTTCACGTTCATTTCAAAGAATAGCAAAAGAAAAAGGCATTACCACAAGCATGTCCCGGAAAGGCAATTGCTTGGATAATGCCGTCATTGAATCCTTCCACTCCACTATAAAGTCGGAAGAATTCTACTCTCAAGGAAGAGAGTTTCTTACAAATTCTATTGTAATCGAAAGAGTTGAAAAATTCATCAATCATTATAATCACACACGACTTCAGGCAAAATTAAACTACCTG
>NZ_JASATK010000060.1:0-1389 GCF_038440275.1 Bacillus sp. OTU2372 | reverse complement strand
TAACAATGGAGGTGCAGTTTTTTATATGGCTAAATTTACATTCGAGGACAAGTTATGGGCAGTAAAGGAATATGAAAAAGGAGGATTGTCTTTTAGGGATATTGCTAAAATGTTAGGTACTGTCCATAAAACAATACAAACGTGGGTTAACCTTTATCTGGAACACGGAGAGGATTCCTTAAGAAAAAGTTATACAAACTACTCCGCAGAGTTTAAAATGGAGGTACTCAAATATATGGACGATAATTGGGCATCTCTTAATGAGGCAGCGGCGAAGTTTAATATTCCTGATTCTTCCATCATCAATACTTGGAGGAGAGCTGTTGAAATAGAAGGAGTGGAAGCCCTATTTCCAAAGAAGAAGGGGCGACCTCCCATGACAAAAGAAAGAAAAAAGAAAGATCAAACCAATCAAACAAATGAATCCCTTATCCAAGAAATCGAACGTTTACGGATGGAGAACGCCTATCTAAAAAAGTTGAATGCCTTAGTTCGGGAAAAGGAAAAATTACAACATCACTCAAAGCACAAGTAATTTTTGAACTAAGGAATGAATATAAAGTCGCTAAGCTGATCGAGATTGCAGGTATCAAAAGAAGTACGTATTATTATTGGACAAAACACATGGACCGCCCTGATAAATATGCAAAAGTGAAAGAAGCAATACAAGAAATATATCACCAACATAAAGGTCGTTATGGACACCGTAACATAAAAAAAGAGCTTGATAAGAAAGGTTTGATTCTTGACCCCAAGACTGTTCTCAAGCTAATGAACCAGATGGGGATCAAGTGCCAGGTTCGTTTGAAGAGATATAAGTCCTATCGCGGAAATGTAGGGAAAGTTGCGCCTAACATTCTAAATCGAGATTTCCAAGCCAACAAGCCTAATCAGAAATGGGTAACAGATGTAACAGAATTCAGCCTTTTCGGGCAGAAACTCTATCTATCTCCTATTCTTGATTTGTTCAATAGTGAGGTCATCTCGTATACAGTTAAGTCTCGCCCCTCTTTTGATTTAGTAGGCAACATGCTTGAACAAGCTTTAGAGGTTTTAAATCCAGAGGATAAGTTGATTCTCCACTCAGATCAAGGATGGCATTACCAGATGGCAAAGTACCAGAAAACTCTAAAAGACCGGAATATTACGCAAAGCATGTCCCGAAAGGGAAATTGTCTAGATAATGCCGTTATCGAGAACTTCTTTGGCATCCTTAAGACTGAGCTCCTCTATCTCCAGGATTTTGAAAGTATTGACCATTTTATACAGGAATTACACGATTATATTTACTATTACAACAATATTCGTATGAAGCAAAAGTTAAAAGACCTGAGTCCAGTAGAATACCGATCTCAGGTCCAACAGGTTGCTTAACAATATATGTCTAAC
>NZ_JASATK010000059.1:0-1547 GCF_038440275.1 Bacillus sp. OTU2372 | reverse complement strand
CCAGGATCAAACTCTCCATGAAAGTTGATTAGCTCATTTTGTTACGTTGGCTTAGTTTCAAACAGAAACCAATATTATTGTTTGTTGACGTTCTTGTTTGTTTAGTTTTCAAAGAGCAATTAAATGAGACAACTTTTATATCTTATCAGTTAATCATTTTATTGTCAACTACTTTTTAAATATTTATTAATAGTTTAATTGTTTCGCTGACAACTTTTATATAATACCACCATCTTCCCCGAACGTCAACCGTATTTTTATTTTAAATAAGTATTTCTCTTCCTTTAAACATTTAAACTCAACACATTAATAAATTAGTTAACAACAAAAAACGCTTGAGTATGATTAGTACTCAAGCGTTTTTGCTCATTAAAAATTTTTACGCGCCTTAGAGGATTCGAACCTCTGACCGTACGCTTAGAAGGCGTATGCTCTATCCAGCTGAGCTAAAGGCGCATGATATGTATAGCTTAAAAAGTTGAAATGGCTCCGCAGGTAGGACTCGAACCTACGACCGATCGGTTAACAGCCGATAGCTCTACCACTGAGCTACTGCGGAATAATGATGGCTCAGGACGGAATCGAACCGCCGACACAAGGATTTTCAGTCCTTTGCTCTACCGACTGAGCTACTGAGCCAATAAAATAGTTCCTATAACAAATCCAGACAAAATTTAGTAATGCGGGTGAAGGGAGTCGAACCCCCACGCCTTGCGGCGCCAGATCCTAAGTCTGGTGCGTCTGCCAATTCCGCCACACCCGCATATATGGTAAGTTATTTTGCTATCGCAAAAAACTCTGGTGAGCCATGAAGGACTCGAACCTTCGACCCTCTGATTAAAAGTCAGATGCTCTACCAACTGAGCTAATGGCTCGTACTAAAGGTGCCGGCGAGAGGACTTGAACCCCCAACCTACTGATTACAAGTCAGTTGCTCTACCAATTGAGCTACCCCGGCATTTATTGATGATTATTTTCACAATCGTGAATAAATCATGGTGGAGGATGACGGGATCGAACCGCCGACCCTCTGCTTGTAAGGCAGATGCTCTCCCAGCTGAGCTAATCCTCCATATTAATGAAAGTTATTTTCGATATTGTGATAAAACTTTGGTGACCCCTACGGGATTCGAACCCGTGTTACCGCCGTGAAAGGGCGGTGTCTTAACCGCTTGACCAAGGGGCCAAATACTAAAATTGGCAAAATAATAGCCCCAAAGGGGCAAAGCCTGGCAACGTCCTACTCTCACAGGGACAAAGTCCCAACTACCATCGGCGCTGAGAAGCTTAACTTCCGTGTTCGGTATGGGAACGGGTGTGTCCTTCTCGCCTTAATTACCAGACTATTTACTTGAGAGATCATTCTCTCAAAACTAGATAATATAGAAGAAATTGGGTAAAAACCAATCAATCACTTATTACTTGTCCAGCTGCGGCTCCTAACTTCTCGGCCGTTTCGATCCGTCTCTACAAATCCAAGAACAGGATTTGTAGTGCCGGCTCTCCAACGTCTGTCGAAGTTGAACAGTCGCCTCCGCTTTTCGTTT
>NZ_JASATK010000058.1:0-2177 GCF_038440275.1 Bacillus sp. OTU2372 | reverse complement strand
AACAGGAATGCTGCCCGTTAGCTCAATAAAAAACAGGATCGCCGCAGCCATCCCATCTTTAACATACGCACCCCGTTAACGCAATAAGGATTATATTTCTTCTTGATATATTTCTGATTTTAACGGTTTCAAATTTATTGGTATTTTAAACTCCTGAAGACTTTCAATATGATTAAAAAAAATATCTATATTATCATAATCCATTGACCATTCTTCTACCTTTAACTTTTTTAATTCATTTGTTGGTTTAAATAAAAATTCACAGTGTAACTGTTCCATATGAGAATAGTCATCTTCTTCATAAACAGTAAACTGACGTATAAAATCAAAATGAAATAGTTTTTCTCCAGTAAACTTATAGACACCACATTGAAATAAAATTTCTTTTTCTTCTTCTCCCTCAACCTCCTCTGTAGAAAAAGCTTTAAATGCTTCCCAAACATTTTTTATATCATTGGTATCATCACCAATCTTATGTTTAAGATAACTTTCAGCATTCTTAACTGTAATCATAACATCACCTCGGATTTACAATTTCACCAATCCCTATCCATTATTCAGGTTGATAGCAAAAGAACGATAGTCTTATTAAACAATAGCCCCCGTAAGTTCAACAAGGATTACTCTCAATTAAAGCAACAAAAATTGCTCTAAAAGGATATGTAGAATAACTATTAGCTAATCTTTATTGCTTGTTTGCTAACTCATCTCTATCACTTGCTAGAGGTGGTTGTTCTAACCATCCGTTATCAATCATTATCTTTGCTCCATCTGAAGCATATTGTCCGACTTCAGCCATTAGACGACTATACTCTAAACCTAAATCACGTCTGGGACTAGTAGATAAACTAGCACCATAAAAAGCCATTCCAATTGCGTTTAAAGATGTAACTTGAAACATCATTATCTTATCAGAAAACGTAAAGGTAGTTGATTCCGTTATATCAGTATCCCAAGCCATTGGGACTGGTAAATTGTCTTTACTTAGTTTTTGACTAAACACTTCAACATGCTTCTTCGCAATATCTCTACCTCTAATTAAATATTCTTTTACTTTGGCATCTTTAGCGACTTGACTGAAACCAATTAGGGTTGCAGTTCCAAGTGCATTTCGTTGTATGTTGGAGTAAAGGTTTGTTATTTCTAATGCTGATAATGGTCTCACATCACCAAAAAATCCTGCCAAAAAGCTTTTCTCTTTAACAAACTCCACATTTTTAGGTATTGGAAAATATGGAGAGCGTATATATAGACCTTTCGATAATAACACTTCAGCTGTTATAGTATGTAACTTTGCTATTTCCGTTAGGCATTCCGTATAATAACTATTTACATCCGAACGAACAGATAAAGCAACAGCCATACTATAAGCATTTAACCCTATGTTACTTTGTCGTAATAAAAAGCGTAGATAGTAACTATCAGAAAAAAGACGTGGGGCATTTATATCAATGTCTTCACCTTCAATAAAACCATAAGGAATAGGAAAGCTTTCTTTATTAAAAATAGCTGTCAATTTTGGAATATGTGATTGTGATAATTGTAATGCATACTCTAAAACTGGTCTTATTTCTGCGTCGTCAACATTATTTAAAAAATATTTTAAAAAACAGATTGAGAAGCTATCGTTCATATAAGACGTCCAAAGTTGTGAAATTTCTGCTGATGTTAACCTAATGTTATGCTCAGTTTGCATATTGTCATTCCTTCCCAAATCTAGCTGGCTTAAATTATTATTTTCAGTTAAAGTTTATTTTATTTACGACATATCGAAGTCTCTTCTTTTTATACAAAAGTTAATTACATCTTCAACTAAACTGCTTCGTTAGTTGAAGAAGAAAATAAAATCTTTATTTTATAAATAAAAAAGAGAGCCTTAGCTCTCCAACAATCCGTTAACTTTTTGAATCTCCCCTTCAAATAACCTCATGTCCAACTCGTAATCATCATGACCATCAAATGAATCCAACATATCTTTTTCTTGATGTAATGTTATCAAATACTGCTCCAATGAAAACCCACCACTTTGGATTGTATTCTCAAACACAACTTTAAATCTGCTCATTTATTTCACCTCGACAGATAGTATTTCCAATACAATAAATGAAATTCGTATTCTATTACCAAATATAAAAAGGACCATTTAGGTCCTTTTGGCTTCTTCAACTAAAGCACCC
>NZ_JASATK010000057.1:0-2309 GCF_038440275.1 Bacillus sp. OTU2372 | reverse complement strand
GAGAATCAATCGTGGAGGTCCTGACATGGTTGAGGGGATACTCATTGAGGTAAAAGACGATTTTGTATATATCATCACTAATGATGAAGTCGTGCGCATTACCATTTTCCACATTAAAAATGTGAGTTATGGACCAAAAATTGAAAAGGCTAAAACCGAAGATCATAAGTCACAAGAACCTAAATCACTAAAACCTAAATCATTACAACCTGAATCACAACCATTTGAATCATTACAATATGAATCACCTCAAAGATCAAACGATGAGAGTAAAAATAAATACAATAAAACCAATTTAGTAGGTAGGAAAAATTTTGATGAGGATTTATCTGTTCTGTTGTCCTCTATGGAGAAGTTTTTACGAAATTATTCAAAAGGCATCTAAGATTAAGTTTTTTATATTCCTCACATAGCGGGTTCACAGAGTTGTAGAATGAGTAGACACTGTCAAGATAACGATTTATAGCGTCTACTCATTTAATCGGAATATCCTACCAGCCCATTGTTTAACGAATAGGGATACTATCATTAAATCATAAAAAATAATCCACCCTTGAGTTGAGGCTCGGGTGGATTATTTCCTATTAGTTTACTATTCCTCTTCTATTTCTTTTTACTAGAATTAATTAAGTTAGAATGGAACCACACCCGGTACAAACTATAACAACGCCCATGGGAATGGCCGTTTTTGCAGGTGGGAGTGCATTTGTGGGAGAACCATTCTTTGCATGGATTAAGACCTATACCCCAAAGAATTGTCAGTCCATCTATTCCTTTCTTTTTTATTTGTGATTTATTTTACTGGGACATTTAATGCGTACACGAAATAGTTTTGATAAATTAAAAATAATAAATAAACAGGGGTTAATTTTTTTGTTCAATTTATGGACGATGGACATGTTGTGTTACTACAATACCCGTAGGTGCAGAGAGCAAATCAATTGTTTATTTCAATAAAACAAGTATTATTGTTAAAGTAGTTCACATCTAGGAGGTCCATTGATGGAAAAAAATTCGCGAACAAGAACTGTTTTATTGCTGACGTTTCTTGTTATTGTGTGGGGAGTCAATTGGCCATTATCAAAAATGGCACTTAACTATACTCCGCCATTATTGTTTGCTGGATTAAGAACTTTTCTAGGCGGGCTTATCTTGCTCATTTTTGCAATACCAAGATTTAAGCAACTCCGTTTAAAAGAAACCTGGCATTTTTACGTCGTTTCTGCTGTACTAAACATTATAATGTTTTACGGTCTGCAAACAGTTGGGCTGGGCTTTATGCCTGCTGGACTATTTTCCGCTATTGTCTTCATTGAGCCCGTATTACTTGGGATTTTTTGTTGGATTTGGTTAGGAGAATCAATGAATGGATTAAAGATCATTGGTTTAATTCTCGGTTTTGCGGGTGTTGCCGTTATAAGCTCTGGGGGTTTTACCGGTGATATTTCAGCAATTGGCATTCTTCTTGCCTTAGGTTCTGCCATTGGGTGGGGATTAGGGACCGTTTTTGTAAAGAAAACTGGAAATCGTGTTGATTCCTTATGGATGGTTACCCTTCAACTGATTATCGGCGGAATATTTTTATCGTGTGTGGGTTCGAGCTTTGAAAGCTGGTCTAGTATCGAATGGAGATTACCATTTATATCAAACTTGCTTTTTATCTCAATCTTTGTCATTGCTTTTGGATGGCTTGCTTTCTTTACACTTGTCGGATCGGGGGAAGCTAGTAAAGTAGGTTCGTTTACCTTTCTTATTCCTCTAATTGCAATTATATGTAGTTCTTTTCTTTTACATGAATCTATTACAATTAATCTGGTCATAGGACTTTTATTCATTGTTTTTAGCATCTGTCTTGTAAATATGAAAACTAAAACCCAAAAAGTAAAGGCACAGATCGATTTATAGATAAATTGATAGAAAGAATATTTAATTTTGGTTAATTAAATTATAAATAGTCATATAAGCAGCCATTTTGTGGCTTTTTGTGCGACGGTCAGTTGGGAAAGAGTGTTACTCAGTTAACACTCTTTTTTTCTTTATCTAACCAAAGACGGTCCCCCTCCATACCCATTGCATGAGTCCAAAGTATTAAAAGACAGGCCAGTACCTAGGACAACTTCCCGCCGTGATACATATACATGCAGTGTAAATATTTATTAAAGGGGAGATTTTTAATGGGTAAAGACATCAAGGAGTATTTTACAAATAAAGTAATTAAGATTGACAGAGGCGGCCCAGAATCCAGAATTGGGAAGTTACTAGATGCTGGTGACGATTATTTCGCAGTTCTCACTGAAGACGATGGGGTC
>NZ_JASATK010000056.1:0-2577 GCF_038440275.1 Bacillus sp. OTU2372 | reverse complement strand
CTTAAGTATATTTCTTCACAAACTTTTTAATAAATTCTACACAAAATTTAAACGACCGTCCTTTACAGGCTTGTATAGAATGCATAAACTATTAAGATTTCATAAGAAAAGAGTGAAAATATTGTCAACAAACTTAGTTGCAACAGTAAGAATTGTCTTGGCTTTAACGGTACAAGCCATTCGATTTACTAATAATGCAAAACTGATAATCCAACAACTTGAAGGTTTTGGTTTACCCCCCAATCCAATAAAACCACAATTATATCAAGATGCCATCGATAGTCTAACAGATGCTTTTAATACTATACAAGCTCATCCTTTAAATTTACACTGGCCAACTGACCCTATACTTCCACTTAATCTTATTTATCCTAATGATCCTATAAGAATTAAACTTTCAGACAACCGAGCCTTGCTGGCATTAGATAGAACCAATGATGCTATCAGATATATTCACACAGCTATACTCGGAAGTGCAGATTCTGACATCACTGAGCAACTGCTTTTAATTAGGTTCCAGGTAAAAGCCGCACGACTTATACTTGAAGATGGAATAGATGCTCCTCCATTTACAGGAGATGTTAAGAGTTGATAATTTATCGGCTCATTTTATTAAGTTTACAAAAGTTCTTTTTTCACTAACCTGCCAGTTAGTTCAATAACGGTATTAAAAACACCAGTTAATTTCAGAAGAAATAATTTAGAAAGAATCAAATTAGGAACTTCTCTTACTAACATACCTTTTATCAACAAAAATACTAAACAAAACTGCAATTAAATAAGGGAGTAAAGAACCTGTGTCATAGTCTTTATACCTATGATGAAACACTAATATTGAAATATCAAATTTCATTCCAATCATATATAAAATGGTTATTGTAACAATAAAAGTAACTAAAAATATGAAAAATCTCTTTATTTTACTTATCACTGAATTTCCCCCGTTTTATCATTCATAAAATATCCAATAACATTATAAGTTCCATTATACAACTTAATCAAAAATATAAATTTCTAATTTTCCGACTGTTCTTATTAAACTAACCTGCTACTTTAATGCAATAAAAAAGAGGATGGCAGTAAACCTAAGGGGTTCTGTTTTGAAGTACAAAATTCGAATTAGTGGCTAAAATCACATTAAAATTAGCATCAAAATTAACAAACGAATTAATACAATAATTGGTATATAAAAATGCTCAGAGCATAAACTCTGAGCATTTTTATATATATTTGGCATTTTGAACAAAAGCACCTGGGATAGCTTAAGTTTATTTTCTTGATTTAGATAAAGAGTCTAGTGACGACGCATTAAATCCTTTTACAATAAGCCATACTGCTAAAACCATTTCATTAGCAAATATCGGCAGACTTAAAATTGCCCCCCAAATAGAAATTTGAGTAATAACACCAAACATTTCCAGTAATGCTGCAATAAAAATAAGTGTTGAACCTGTCATACCCAAGATAGGTATAAATCGAGGGACCAGCCTTGATTTATAAAATATATAACTATACATCATTGTATTGATTCCAAGCATAAAATTGGGACCGAGTAAAAATGTCCAATCGTGTATTGCTTTTAATACTGTACCTGAAGCTTCAAAAGAGGCGATATTCGAAGTTGCAATTGTTGCAAATTCCTGACTTAAAGTTAGAAGAGACAATACACTTATTATTCCAACAGTAATAATAATTGCTTCAAGAAACCTGAAACAAATATGCCAAAGTGCAATGGTTTCGTTGTATTTTCTTAAAATAGGAAACATCGTTGTTGAAGTGCCAACCGCTGAAACGACAAGAATTAATTCCATAAGTGCTCCCAGGATCACCTGATTAGCGTGTTCAGAACCATTAATCAAGTAATCTGAACCCTTTAGAATTGGGTTGTATAAATTGAGACCGATTATCGCTGTAACAGCTGCAAGTATAAAAAGAATCCCTATGATTAGTTCGCTTTTTTTAGTAGACATTTGTTCATCTCCCATTTTTTTATCGATAGCGAAAAGAGTTTGCTATGACATCTACAAAATTGTGGTCTAAGTGAACTCAATCAAAAATACATTTTTTAATTTTCTTATTTTTATGCTGTACCATCAGATTTATTACCTATTTTTACCATTTATCTCAAACTAATTTAAATGTGAATTAAATGATACTTTTTTAGCATTGGAATTAGCAGAGTGACACAAACTCCTGTCAGCCTTCTAAAAGCAATGTGAATTACGGTGCGACTTCACCCCCAATTTTCTAAATAATCCCGTCATATCAACAAAAAGAAGCAGTCCAATTCTTAAGCGATTTAGACTGCTAATTAGTTTGTTTTTATATGTTTTGTACTCGAAAACAGAACCCGTTACAGTAAACCACACCTTCTTTGTTTAACTCAAGCAACCCATTAGCCATCCATGCATCTGAAAAATCGTTGCTGCACCACAGAGAATGAAAGTAGGGTTTTTGTGGTCATACTGATATTGGCGACATGAGGTTTAATTTACGGCTCAGTTTAAAAAAATATAAATTGCTGGGTCTATTTTAGTATTGTCATTTTTAGATCTTCACTGTTTTGTACTTTCATGG
>NZ_JASATK010000055.1:0-2837 GCF_038440275.1 Bacillus sp. OTU2372 | reverse complement strand
TGGCATGCACATTTTTAGTATAGCATGCATATTTTAAGTTTTTATTGAAAAATATTGACAAACTATTAGCTGGTTTAGCTCAATAACAAAAAAGGGATCGCCACCGCAACCCCCTCTTCAACTATTGCATCCGTTAGTTTAAGTGCAATATTTCACAATCTTGTTGTTGAAAAAGGCATTCCTATTTAAAGAAATGCCTTAATTGTTAAATTATATTTATCAAGATTTAATAAAATGTACGCATATTAACATTAAAAATGAAATAACTATCATACTTGTAACCCATAACCAAGCTAATTCCATATTACCTGAATCAATGGCAACATAAATTGCTGTTGGAATTGTTTAGGTTTTTTCTAGGATGTTTCCTGCGAACATTAAAGTGGCTCCAAACTCACCTAATTCTCTCGCAAAACTCAATATCGCACCCGAAATGATTGCTTTAAGTGCAAGAGGAATGGAAATATACATAAATAAACTGAATTCATTTGCTCCGTCTACACGAGCGGCATTCTCAATATCCTCATCTACTGCTTCAAATCCTGTCTTAGAAGATTGATACATAAGAGGAAAAGCGACAACAGTTGAAGCAATCACAGCAGCCCAATACGTAAACATTACAGGTTGATTAAAAATCCATTCAATCAATTTCCCTACTGGACTATTCAGACCAAAAAAGATAATTAATAGGAAACCTACCACTGTCGGAGGTAAAACTAACGGTAAAAGGAAAATTGTATCAACTAAGACTTTTCCTTTGAATTTTCTATTAGCCAATACCTTTCCAAAAAACAGCCCTAAAATTATTACAGATATTGCTGAAACAGATGCAATTTCAATGGATAGTCTAACGGGTGTCCAAAAACTGTTTGTCATCTTTAATTATTATAGACCCTTAAATCCATACTTTTCTAAGGTCTTCATAGTTTTATCATTTTGTAGATAATTGTAGAATAGTTGGGCTTCTTTAAGATGGGTACTATTCTTAATTACCCCTACTGGATAAATAATGGGATCGTGCGTGTTTTCCTTTGCAGAAGCAACAATTTCAACTTTTTGAGAAGTTAATGCATCTGTCTTATATACAATACCTGCGTCAACATTATTCGTCTCAACATATGTAAGCACTTGGCGAACATCCTTGGCATATACTATTTTCCCTTCAATAGCTTTCCAGACGTTTAACTTATCTAATGTTTCCTTACCATACTGTCCTGCTGGTACAGACTCAGGGGTACCAAGTGCTAATTTATCAGCTTTTGTAAGATCTTCGAATGTCTTTATCCCTTTATTTGAACCTTTTGGTACTACCAACACAAGGTCATTACCCACTAAATCTGTTCCGTTTTTCTTTTCAATAAGTCCATTCTGTACTAATTTTTGAAATCTGTCCTCTGCTGCTGAGAAGAAAAGGTCAACAGGTGCTCCCTGAGAAATTTGTTGTTGCAGTGCCCCTGATGCTCCAAAGTTAAAATTTAGTGTTATATTTGTATGTTCTTTCTCAAAGTCAGCTTTTATATCATTCAAAGCATCTTGTAAACTTGCAGCAGCCGAAACCGTTAATTCCACTTTCTCTTGTTTAGCTGCTTGTTTCTTCTGCACTTCCGTTGTCTTAGTTTGCTCATTAGTTGAACACCCCGAAATGACAAGTAATAGTAACATCATTGAAAAAAATAATAGATATAATTTTTTCATTATCCCTCTCCCCTTATAATTAGTTATAATCAATTATAACTAATTATAACTAATTAGAAAGTAGAAAAGTGTAAGAAAAATCACATTTTTTATTTTTAATCCAAAATATACTTTTTTTAAAGCATTAAGGTAAAATACAAGTTGGAGGGATCCCAAATGTCAAAAGAGCTTTCCTATACGATTGAAGAGGTGTCACAGCTTTTAAAAGTATCAAAATTAACCCTTTATGACCTTGTAAAAAAAGGAGAAATGCCTGTATTCCGTGTAGGAAGACAGATGAGAATTGATGCAAAAGACTTAGAGATTTATATTAATAGTCAAAAGACAAATCAAAGTACAAAATTTCAAACACCTGAGCAGGAACTTCACAGGAATAAAACAAAGGATTCTTTTAGCATTGTCATTAGTGGACAAGACTTAGTTTTGGATATTCTTGGTAAATATATTGAGAAAAACTCAGCATATAAACCATTACGTTCTTATACAGGAAGTTTAAATAGTCTTATATCTATGTACAATGGAGATTGTGACATCGTTAGTTTGCATATGTTTGACGGGGATACAGGGGAATACAACCTACCATACATAAAGAAAATTCTAGTTGGGTATCCCTATATCTTACTCAATCTACTTTCAAGAAAAGCAGGTTTTTATGTTAAAAAGGGAAATCCTTTAAATCTGACCTCCTGGACTGATTTAAATCGTCAAGATTTGAAAATTATAAATAGAGAGAAAGGTTCAGGAGCACGGATTCTTCTTGATGAACAGCTTAGAATTAACGAAATTCCTTCTAGTAACATTAAGGGATACGAGCACGAAGAGTCAAACCATTTAAGTGTAGCATCTGCTGTCTCTGCTGGAATAGCAGATGTAGGAATAGGAATTCAAAAAGCTGCCAAAATTGTTGGAATCGATTTTGTGCCATTGATAACAGAACGTTATGACTTGGTTATTCTAAAAACTTCTGAGACTAAACAGCTAATAAGTACAGTAAAGAATATTTTATCTTCCCATCAGTTTAAAGCAGAAGTGAATTCTCTGGGGGATTATGACATTTCTCAAACAGGAAATATTATTTATGAGACATAATAGGAGGCTGCTGAATTTAGTAGCCTCTTGATTTTGATACATTTTCTTGCTCA
>NZ_JASATK010000054.1:0-3004 GCF_038440275.1 Bacillus sp. OTU2372 | reverse complement strand
TAGATTGTCAACAGGCCCGATAGAGGACTTTTTTTAAGTGTCTACTCTATCGGGTACATTTTATATTCGGGAGAGGCTTTTTGTTATCTATGATTTTTTAGATGCTTCCTCAGCAGCCTTTAGCAGCAATTCCTGTATTTTAGCCTTATAAAGCGGACTATCAATTGTTTCTGTAATGACCTTTTGAAGGTGTTCCCGGTATTCCTTACTTTTGAGAGCATCAGCCATTTGTTTTTGAATATCTGGTTCTTTAAAAACTTCAATCATCATGGTCCGATACTCAGGGTCATTCATTAATTCCTTTAATAAAGCTTTATTTTCGTTTTTCATACTTTTAGCTACACCTTGGGCAAACTTAGGATCGCTAAACGTTTTTTTCCAAAAATCAGTCGCCTTATCGGATGTAAGAGTTGTTTGAATGGTATCAGCAACAACCTTTTGGTCCATGACAAGCTTTTCTTTCATTGCTTCGGATGTCATCACATCTTGAATTGCCTTCTTACCATCATCGGTTTTAAGAATATCAACCACCATTTTTTTTGTCTGATCATAATCAGGTTGTACCGCGTTGCTTAAATCATTACTAGAAGAGCAGCTAGTCAGGAACAACATGATGGGCAGGAGGAGCACCATACTTTTTCTTCTCATTTTCAAGCTCCTTTCACATATAAATCCTTAATTTTAGGATGAGAAAATAAAGCGAGATTATTCGCCCGAAAAATGAAATTATGGATTTTTCACATTTTGATTGGTACAATCAGTATGAAATAATTTTTAGTATTCTGGAGGTTTGAAGTGTGACAAGCCGTAATTGGGTTAGACTATTTATGTCCACATTATTAGTTGGCGGGGTCACGACAGCTATTGTGGGTTTTATCATTCGCTGGGATGAATTTCAGCCTTACTTTACTCATTTTCAAATTATTGATATTTTATCCACGTTAATTTGGCTAATTGTTATGGGATTTCTATTTAGTGTGATCAGCCAAATGGGCTTCTTTTCATATTTAACAATTCATCGGTTTGGATTAGGGATTTTTAAGTCCGTATCCCTATGGAATTCTGTTCAAGTTGTTCTCATTCTGTTTGGTTTATTCGATTTAGTCTACCTGCGTTATGAAAACTTTGCAAATGCAGGCGATTCTATTCTTCCTTATTTTGGACCGGCACTTCTTCTATTAGCTGTGGCTCTTGTCGTAGCTTGGTATAAAGTGAAGCAAACAAATCGAGGAGCCTTTATCCCATCGTTATTTTTTATGATTGTCGCAACATTAGTTGAATGGGTTCCGGTCCTGCGTGAGAATGAAAAGAATTGGTTCTATCTCATGATGGTTTCTTTACTAGCCTGTAATACCTATCAAATATTAGTTCTTCATAAGTTAAACGCTCAGTCCGTACAAGAGAGACAAAAACGAGCGGAGCATATCAATCCTAAAATGAAAAATACGAATAAAAATAAAAAAATGTCAAAAAAACCGTCCATGTAATATGGGCGGTTTTATTCATGAGATAAGAAAGTATATAAGTTTTTTCTTCGAGAACTGTCTAGCTCCAGCGCCTAGCCCCTCGAGATCATAAGCCAATCCGTCCAAAAGGTTAAAAAGCAACCTTTCGGCCGGCTCGTCTTATGCTTGTCGGGGCTGACCAAGGCGCTTACGCTTTTCTTATTAGAACTTAATTGATCTCTTTAGAATGGACTTCTCCGTTAGCAATCATTTCTGATACTGATACAAGCTTTAGTCCTTTTTGCCGAATATCAGCAAGGATCAGCGGCAGTGCTTTAGCTGTTTGCTTTGCTGAATCGGAAGCATGGAGTAGGACTATATCCCCGTCATCTGCCTTCCTTACATTTTCAACTATTTTTTCTACGCCAGGATTTTGCCAATCTTTCGAGTCTACCTTCCAATGAACAACTGTATAGCCATATCGCTTAGCAATTTTTAATGTACGCTCATCAAAATGACCCGTCGGTGCCCGTACAAGCTTGATGTCCTTTACATTTAACTTGGTGAACACTTCTTGAGCTTTCGAAATATCTTTTGCAATTTTAGCATCCTCTACATCAACGTAATCAACATAATCGTAGCCAAGAATCCCAATTTCATAACCTTCTTTCACGATGCGGTTGACAATGTCAGGGTGACGTTCTGCCCAAGAACCAGCTAGGAAGAAAGTTGCTGAACTAACGTTCTCCTTCTTTAACACATCTAAAATGGGCTCTGCTTTTTCATCCCCCCAGCCAATGTTAAATGTGAGGGCTAGATCCTTTTCACCGCGATAAATCGCATTCGTGCTATCCTTTGTTGAAAAGACAGGAATCTGTACCAGATTTTCCATGTAGAGGAACCAAGCTGTGAAAAAAGCAGCGATGAAAATTAGTGATACATTTTTTAACGCCTTACCGTTTAATACATAAAAGAAATTCATCCTTTTCCACCTCGTCCAATACATCCTTGTCTCAAACTTATGCTTTGAATTTTGATAATATGATTAAACTTTTTGATTATAAAATTTCTAAATTTGGAAAAGACTACTATAACTATATATTTCGCTGGAGGTTTTTCAATGTTTGGACTTCTAATTAATGAAAAAGAAGTAAAAGAAATGGAATACCTTATTAAAAGAGAGATGGATGAAATTTTATTTGATTTAAGAGATGACCGAATTGATCATATTGTAAAGAGATCGATGGAGGAAAGATATAAGATTCTTTTTACCTTATTTAAGCGGGTTGCATCTCCCCAAGAATGTTTAAAATATATTCGAAGAGGCAATAAGGATCGGAAAAAGGGTTAATGCTTAATTTTTTTTGAAAAACACGTTGACATATAATGATTATCTTGTTATAGTAATAAACGTCGCTGCTGACAGTGAAAAATAACTTTTAAAAAAGTTATTGACTTTGCTGATTGCGGATGATATATTATAAAAGTCGCTTTTAGCGGCATGCAAATTTGTTCTTTGAAAACTAAACAAACAAAAACGTCAACAAACAATAATATTG
>NZ_JASATK010000053.1:0-4173 GCF_038440275.1 Bacillus sp. OTU2372 | reverse complement strand
TGTATGTACATTATTTCACAATCCATTAGCCTCCAAAATATAAAAGACATGAGAATTTCCCATGCCTTTTATGAGCTATTTCTTTAAATGATAAGGTACTGTTGTAATAACAACATCTTTATGTCTATATAACCATAATCGAAGTAATAAAGCCGTTTGATTGTGCAGTAAGTTATGCCACCACTTCTTAGGAATAAATTGAGGTATAACAACCTGGATTTGTGATTTATATTCTTCTTTTTCTTCAATCATTTTAATTAATCTTGAAAAAGGCTCTAAAACCGATCTATATTTGCTCTTCAACGTGATCAATCTGCATGGATTTCCCCATTCCTCCCATTTTGTCTCCATCCTTTTCATAGAGTCATCATCAAAACCAACATATACAGCTAATAAGTTATCATGGGATATGCCCAAAGCAAAAGATAAGGTGTTATGCACTACTCGATGCACTCCTGAAACAAGAACAATTGTGATAACCCTGTTTCCTTTAGGCTTTAAGGTGTTAATATCAATCTTTAACTCATCTGCAATGTTTTGATAATGATGGTGAATGGCCATTGAAAAGAAAATAATTGCAGGAATTACAATTAAAACAACCCACGCCCCACCTGTAAACTTGGTTACTCCAAAAATTACAGCAACAATGCTCGTGATTATTGCCCCAACCGTATTTATCGCTAATTTAATTTTCCATTGCGGCCCTTTCACTCGCCTCCACCGCTTTATTAAACCAAATTGAGCAACTGAAAAGGATAAAAACACTCCAATTGCATATAACGGAATTAAGGCATTTGTGTGAGCATGGAATGCAATAATCAATAAACTAGCGGTAGCGGCAAGAGCAATAATTCCATTAGAATATCCTAGGCGATCTCCTCTATTCGTCAAACCTCGAGGTAAAAAGCCGTCAGCAGCTACGATAGCAGCTAGTTGAGAAAAACCTGTAAATGTTGAATTAGCTGCAAGAATAAGTACGATAAAAGTAAACCAGATGATAATTTGATATATGATGCCATGTCCAAAATAATCCTCTGTTAATTGAGAGAGCATTGTATTACCAGGCGCTGGACTAATACCTCTTACATATAAATGATAAGCAAATCCTAAAAGGGTTATAGATGTGATTGTTCCTAACGCAATATATGTTTTAATCGCATTTTTTTGTTGGGGTTCTCTAAAAATCGGAACAGCATTTGAAATAGTTTCAATTCCTGTTAATGCTGAGCAAGCAGAACTGAATGCTTTTAATATTAGTAAAATCGTTATGCCTTCGGGAACCGTGCCGAATGGAGGTGTGCTCGGTTGAACAAAACCATGCTTCACCTCGTCAAAAAAACCAGTAAAAACAAGTAATAACATACATGCCATGAACCCGAATGTAGGCCAAGCAAAAATTTTAGCAGACTCCGCAACCCCTCGAAGATTCACCATTAATAAGAGAAAAACACAGAGAATAGCAAGGACCGTTTCATATGGAGCAACTATGGGATAAGCTGAGACAATGGCTTCTAATGCAGCTGAGACAGAAACAGCTACCGTTAATATGTAGTCAACCAGCAATGAACTTGATGCAATTAAAGATACCCAACGTTGTTTAAAGTTATCTTTGGCAATGGCGTATGCCCCGCCTCCACTTGGATATGCCAGGATTCCCATGATATATGAGAGTATCAAGATGAACAATAATATAATAGTGGAAATGGTAATCGGTATGATATACCATTTTGCTTCGTTTCCTAACTTTACTAGTTCTGTAATTCCCGCTTCAGGGCCGTATGCTACGGATGAATAAAGGTCAGCAGAAAGAATAGGTAATGCAATATACCAAATTAACTTATTGTGCTGAGCGTGCAATTCTGCGGTTCTCATCGGTCTGCCGATTAATGCACGCTTAACACTGTTGAAATTCGAAATAGAAAACCAAATACCGAATACGGCGATTATAGCCAATAACAATTCAATAACTTGAGCTGGATGAGTCAAAATAGTTATTCCTTTCTAAGATAAAATGAGAACGATTACTTAGTATTGAAAAAAAGATATAGGTTCGGGACTTAATTTGATGTTATGCTCTAGATTTACTAAATTAATAAATTTTTTTATATCCTCTTGAGTTTCACAAATCTGTATGTGTTCAATCCAAATTGCAAATTGTTTTTTTTGTATACAGGTTAGAACCATAGGGAAATTATTGCTTGATTTTAAAACATACCATCCTTTTCTTAAATCTTTCAATGGCTTCCTCATAATAGAAATAACCTTCAGCATTCTTCTTTTAGACCAATTTTTTTTATCTTGCTCAATACGAATTAATTGATAAATTTCGTTCAGCACGTTTTTTTGTGACTTCATTTCGATTGTGGTATTAAATCCTGCCTCTTTTATAGCACGATGAATTTCTTTCTCACTGTCAGCAAACCAGAAGCCTAAAACATACCTTTTTTCGTTTACTATTTTCCAAACTGCACCAAATATTCGATACTTCATTGTATAAATATCAAGGTATCCTTTATGTAATCCAAAGTATGTTGGTACAGGAGTGTCTAGATAAAAGCGTAAATTACCAAAATTAAGATAAAAAGGTTCACTCATAAGTACTTCTCTCCCAAAAAATGTTGAACAAGTAGTATAATCAATAAATATAGTTTTCCATTATTTAATTGATTAATCCGAATAAACCCAAAATGTTTTTACGTTGTTAAGCTAAGTCAACACCTCCAAATTGAGAGATAAAAATAAAAAAGCCCACAGTTAATTCAAGTTTGCCTTTTTGCAAAAAAACAAAAAAGCCCCTAAATTAGGCGGTCTTTAGACCTCCTTCGCTTTTGCCGACGAAGTTAGCTGACGGGTTAGGATGGCGAAAGAGTTAACATCCCTTCTACTAATCGTAGAATTAACCCCAAAAAATTGGGTCCTCCGTTCCCTTACGGGATTAGGCATTTTAAATTGTTTTTTATGTGCATGATATTACGCCGAACTTTTTAACTTGTAAAGAGTAAAATATAATCCCTTTTGAAATTTTTAAAATAAATTCTATCCATTCTTACTCTTCTTTGATTCATTATCTTTAACAAAACTGCTTCGTTTGCGGAACAAGAAAAGCGACTGTTCTATTGAACAATCGCCCTCGTTCTTGAAATTAGTATCATTTATTCTTTTCCTTTGAAATGTGACTCAATTAAATTAATTTTTTGAAGAACCACTTTTACAAATACTCCAATTAAAATATAAAACGGGACAGAGTATAAATGATTCCATTTAATTATTTTGTATATCCCAAGCCATTGAAAGATATTTTCTCCTATATATGAAGCAAAAAACGCATAGGTTATAGTTGCTAATATGTATTTTTTCCACATAGGAAATCTCTGATAAATCATACAATAAATAAAGGGAACAATAGATAAATCAGCAGGGGTAAATTCATCTCTTTCAAATGGTGTTAAAGTATATGGATATACCCAAAAACCTAGGGACATACCAATTTGATCAAAAATGAAAGCAAATCCTGCTGTAATCAGCCCAACCAGACTTATTTCTTTTAAACGAGTTTTATCGACAAATCTCCACCATAAAAACAATGGAAAAATAATAACAAAAATTTCAAACCACCACTGATATGTAAAAACCACTTCTTGAGTCCAGTAATCGAGCCACAACTTTCGGAGGTAGTCATAGGTCTTTTCTAATTTTTGAAAACTGTCCATTATACTACTCCTTTTTTAATTAAGAACCATTTACATACATCCCTGTGGGTCCATAACTTTAATACCCCACATAATATCCTAATTATTACCATTTCTTTTTTGACTATCCTGCCCCTTTAGTTGAAATACAAAAAAGAGCTGCCGCCGCAACTCCATCTCAAGCCTCGTTAGAAGTAAAACATCTCTTAGTGATTTCCTGACACAATAACTAAATCGTGTAACAATTTGACCATTTTTCCCATTTTCCAAGTAATTATTACTAAGCTGATTGCTATTATAGCTAAACTTCCTACCTTTATAACCTCTAATTGGTCTTTATTCACAATATTGAACCCCCATATGTTTGGTCTAGGAATTCATATTCTGCAACGCTCATGATAAATCCTTCTTCAAGTAATCTGCCCAGTTAGCACAACAAGAAAAAAAGACCGCAGCAGCGATCAGTTTTGAGCATAAACACCTG
>NZ_JASATK010000052.1:0-7910 GCF_038440275.1 Bacillus sp. OTU2372 | reverse complement strand
ACATTTCTTCACAAAGTATTTAATCTGAAAAATCATCTATTGTTCGATTAAGTTGTAACGCCAATTATTGCATTGCATTAAGTTTCCAGGAGGATATTCAAATTCGCACTCAGAGATAAATTGAAAGTCAAGTTTCCGACAAATTGAATTAGAAGCAGGATTATCAACAGATGGGAATGCGTAAATGTATTTAAATTTGTTCTCACTAGAAGCTTCTTCTATTGCTAGCTTTACTGCTTTTGTAGCTATTCCTTTCCCTTGATAGGAGGGTAGAACGCTCCATCCAGTTTCATATACACTTTCATTATTCCAAGTAGTTTGCCAATATCCTACAGAACCTACTGCTTTTAATTCTGGCAACAATATAATACTGAACATCCGTCCTCTATTACCAAGCTCAAGATATCGTTTATGTCGTTTCAAAATCTGCTCTTTACTTTCTGGACCTCCAAGATGCTGCATCATTTCTGGAGCGTTTATCCGAAAAAGTAAATCAAGGTCTTTAACTTCCCATGACTTTAACTGAATAATATGGTTACTTACTTCCAAATTTTCTTCATCCCCTCACTACTTATTATTTACTCTTTCTTTACCAATGCTAAAAATCCTCTATTTATGATATTGTTGTTCAACTAACCTTCCTCTTTACTTCAATAAGAAAAGCTGTTTGCCAATTTGTTTAGCAACAACCTCCTGTCTTTCTATTCAATAAAATCTACCTCATTTTCCCGACACCATTCAATCGCAATTTGTTTAAAACACTCATCCCGGTATGAATACCATTTGTTTTCTATTCCAAAATCGATAATTTTGTCCTTAAATCTTCTAAAGGCACCTTTTCCCTTAATTGCCCTAGTTAGGGATTCCTGCTGTCGTTGATCACTTACAGTTAGGCAAAAGTTTTCCATTATCTCATATTCATTCACATCATATTTAGTAGGTAATTCTATATAATTTTCAAAGTTTTCAACCACATCAATTGCAACCATTCTATTCTCACGTTCCCATTCAGGTAAATGATCAAACGGTTGTTCGTCTTCAGCTGCTCTTAAGTCCTCTGTTGTCACTGACAATATCTCACCGGTTTTAATATTTAGTAATGAACGTGATTCTTCAATCTGCACTTCCATTTCGTCAATAATATCTTTCAATTTAACTTGAATACTCATTATTAGATCACCTTTTGATAATAATTTTATACGTATGCCCCCGTTAATTTAATTACATTTCCTCACAATCTAAACTATGATCCTCTTTCATTTTTCTCTTCTCAATCCCTATATAAATAATAATGCTTACAATCATTACATAATAGGTAATATTTTGTGCAATACCAACAATATCGCTCCAGCTGCTTTTACCATTTACGAATAACTGTAAGAACAACCCTAAAAGTAAAGTCAGTAGTGAAAATGGTGTTTTTTTTATTAAATATCCCACTATTCCACCAAGGATGCCTCCGATAGCTGATGCTCCATACCAAGTCGCATATGTCACTGCCTGTTCTTTAAGTGAAACTGATATGGCCGAATCCGTATAAAAATGTCCGATCACGAAGTAATACGTAATTGCAGAAATTGTATATATAGCTCCAAGTATCGAAGCATCCTTTATGTTATCTGCAAATAGGTAGCCGACAAACATTGCAACAATAAACCATATTGGTAAGGAATTAGTCATTACCGCCAGATATGAAATTATGAATTCGAAAACCGTTACACCATTATTTAAATCAGGTAGATTATCAGAGATAACTGAAAAAATGCCAACATTTAAACCAACCAATAGTGTAAAAATAATAAACCTTTTCCAGTTCTCTCTATATTCTAGCTTGTCCTTCAACTAAACACCGCCTTTACTAAGTATTGTAAACAATTAAATTAACGATACCATATTATTACATCAGATTTCTATTACTTGTTCTCTGCCCTATAGCTTAATCAGAACTGACGTTCAATTTCGTGAAACAGGTCCAATTCATCCCTACCACCTCAGGCACAGCTATGCAACCCATTTATTGAATAATGGTGCACCTCTCGATGTTATTCTTACCCGGATTTATACGCAACTAAGACAGGAATTTTATAGGAAGTATTTTTAGAAATAAAATAGCAAGGCAGTCGAGATGCGTTGCTTTTTTCACTCTTGCTCCCATAAGCGTAATTACATATCTTCACAATCTGTATGCTATAATTTGGAGGGTAAAATAAAGATAGAGGTGACCATTCTTGGCAATACATGTTGTACTATATCAACCTGAAATTCCGGCTAATACCGCAAATATCGCACGTACTTGTGCCGCAACGGAAACAGCCTTGCATTTAATCCGACCACTTGGCTTTTCAACAGATGAAAAGATGATAAAACAATCTGGTTTAGATTTCTGGCATCTTGTAAACATAACGTATTATGACTCATTAGATGACTTTTTTTCAAAAAATCAAGGTGAGTTTTACTATATTGAGACGTTTGGTGAAAAACCACATTCATCCTTTGATTTCAGTGATGTATCAAAAGAACATTATTTTATGTTTGGAAAAGAAACAACCGGTTTACCAAAAGATTTACTTAAAAAAAATAAAGATCACTTTTTGAGAATACCCATGAATGATAATATTCGATCACTGAACCTTTCAAATACAGCTGCTATTTTGGTATATGAGGCTTTGCGCCAGCAAGGATTTCCCAATTTAAAATAAAAAAATCTTCCGTCTTGGAAGATTTTTTTGTTTGATTTCCCATACAGAAATATTGTACTTATTAAAGTAAACTCCCCTGTTAATTGAAGAAGAAAAAGCGATCATCCGTAATGAAGTATCGCTACCCGTAGTTCAACAAGAAACTACTCAACTAATCATTTAAAAGGTTTAATTCCAAAGAAATGCATACCTTTTCTGTATTAGTAAAAAATACTAAAGAGGTGAGAACAATTGGAATATGATAATTTAAAACTTACATCTTCCGAAATAGGAACACTATGGGGGGAGTATGTAAACGGAACAATGACCGAGATCGTAAATAGGTATATGATTTCTATTTTGGAAGACGAATCAATAAAAAAAGTTTTTGAAATAGCCATTGAGACATGGGAAAAGCAAAAGAAGCAGCTTGTTTCCTTCATTGAGAAAGAGGGATTTCCAGTTCCCATCGGATTTACTGAGTCCGACCTTAATAAGAGTGCAGAGAGATTGTTTTCTGACACATTCTGCTTAAATTATTTACATATTATGACTATAAATGGTTTGTTGGGTCATACAACTGCTTTAAGTGTTTCTGTCAGAAAGGACTTACGGGAATTTTACAATTCATGTGATAATGATGCAAAAAGAATGTACGATTTAACCATTGAGTTATTGCTTAAAAAAGGAAAATTCCAAAGAGACCCCTATTTTTATCCAAACGAGAGCCCTGAATTTATTTCTACTAAAGATTTTGCAGATGGATTCTTCGGAAAAGGGAGACTTTTATCTGCTACAGAATTAATCAGTCTTTCTCTTAACATTAAAAAGAGCATTATGGCAAAAACTCTTTCAATCGGATTCAGTCAAGTCACTGAATCGAAAGAAGTAAGAAAGTTTTTTGAGGAATTAGAAAAAGCGGCAGATGAAAACATACAAGCCCTTTCAAAAATTATGCACAAGGATAATTTGCCAATTCCAATGTCGTGGGAATCAGAGGTTACAATGTCAAAAGACTCTCCTTTTTCAGATAAATTAATGATGTATCATATGGGTTTCTTGGTTCAAACTGCACAAGTATACTACGGGACAGGTCTAGCATCAGCCATGCGAACAGACCTAGGTATAGTTTATGAAAAAGCAATTCTAAAAGCATTAGCAATTACCAAAAACTGGTTTGATATTATGGTGAAAAACAAGTGGTTAGAACAGCCGCCACTTGCTCCCAATAGAAGAGAACTTGCAAAAGATAAATAAAATATACCCCTCATTAGTGAGGGGTATATTTTTAATTTAATGGATAATTCCAACCTAAAGTAGTTATTCCTTCTTCGACTCCCTCAGTTTAATACGATTTGCTCTCGAATGCTCGCTTATTCGCAGGATTTCATAACCTTACGGTTAGGTGAAACGGTAAATTGAATGAGTTCAGATCATTATGGCTTCGTGAAGACATAGTTAAATAGAGGAGTATGTAATTACTCCATATTTTACCATATTATGCACATACTCCACGCCGCCCCTGGAGGCTTTCCCTCCCATGTCTCAACGGTTCAATTGCCCTATCATTCCTTCGTTCATGCCTATCCAAGGGGTGGAGGCCAGTTTTGCTAACCTGATGGGTCCGAGCCCTTATGTTGAAGAAATCTGGTACTCCGTACATATTTGAAATCCTACGAATAAGCCAACATTCGATACTTATAGCTTAATATCCCCTTTGAGGAGAAGTGTTTAGAAACTATTATTTCTTATGCTGCCATGGAATTTAAAAGTTGTAATTTTGCTGGAGAATAGGATTCATTTCGTTTGGCTATTCCAACAAATATACGGGCAAGCTTTCCTATCAATTTCATAATTGATTTCATCTTCTTCATTTTTTTAACTTTAACATTATTGGAGTGAATCGCTTTGAATTCTGCGTTATTCATCACAAGGCTCATTGTCACCAAATAGAGGAATCTCCGTAATCTCGATCTTCCACGTTTAGAAATGGCGATTTGACCTTTTCACTACCTGAACTTGCCTCAGCTAGGTGCAATCCTGCATGGCGAAGTAAAGAATTTCCTTGAGAAAAACCGCTTAAATCACCAGCTTCACCTAATATGCAAGCTAAGGAAATCTCACTAATTCCCTTAATGGAAAGTAATTTCTTAGCGAAAGGGATTTTATTTAATGCATCAGTAACTTGTTCCTCAACTCTTTCAAGTTGTGTTACAGCTAAATCATATTCTTCTAATAATTGTCCCAAATGAAATTTATAAGCATCAAGTGCTTGTCTTGTGCCAACAGATTTCTTGGCTACCTGAAGAAGTAAAAGGGCCTTTTTTAATCCAGGTTGTCTCTTCATTATTGATTTCCAACCTTCTATAACCTCATGAGGCTGTAAATTCACCAATTCTAGGGGAGATGGAAATAGACGAAGGGTTGCGAATTGCCCCTTTAGCCTTAATATCTTTACACAATATCAACCCACCGATTTAATTGATTAATAGAGCTAACAAGTCGTTTAACGACTACATCACGGTTAGACATAAGAACCCTTAATTTTTCGAAAGGTTCTGATGTGTATCTAACCTCAGAGTAGTAACCGTTCTTCACCATATCAGCGATTACTAAAGCATCTTTTTTATCATTTTTTGATTGAGTATTATCACGATTTTCTTTATTCTTTTTTAATAAATTTTTGATTTACCGTTACTACTTCAATATTTTGATTTGAAAGCCATTTTAAAAGATTGATCCAGTAATGTCCAGTAGGTTCCATCCCAATTATAACTTCATCTAGGTTATTTAATTTTGAAGATTTTTAATCCATTTTAATAAACCAGCAAATCCTTCTTCATTATTTTGAATGTAAGTGGATCTCCGACAACAATTCTACGGAAATTAACAGCTCATGCTACATGAAATTTTTAAGCAATGTCCACACCGACAACGAGATGTTTAACGGAAATTCTTTCTATTAGTTGATCTTGTTTGTTTTGCATTTTAAACTTCATAGTAGGGTTCCTCCTAAAGTTGTGAGTTAGAGTGGTGTCTGTACTCATTTCTTTAGGAGGAACCCTATTTTTTTCAAAGTCGAAAAATAGCGATCTACAGGAATGCTAAACTGCCCAGTTAGTGCAATAAAATGGATTGCTATAGCAATCCTAATTTTCACCTCTTGCATCCGAGTTAGTTTAACAAACAACTTATTTTCATTGCATATAAAAATCGAACTGTGAATAAATAAATATTATTATCCTTTGGGATTATTTATTTTATTTTTCTTTTATCTTAAGGGCATCCATAAATAAAGCGCTGGAGGTTAACTAGTGAATGCATCATTAGCTATATTACCGATATTTTTAATTCTTATCTATTTAGCAGTAATTGGATTTACAATTTGGTTTGCTGTAAGCCTTATAAAAGCTCAAAAAGAACGAAATGATGTACTTAAAGAGATTTCAAGTAAGCTCGATGTTTTAAATAATAACAAAATAGGAGAGTGATATATACCAGATTTAACGAGAAACTCTCAACAACCAGGGACCGTCTATGACGGTCTTTCTTCTTTCACTAAACTGCCACGGTAGCTGAATAAGAAAAAAGAGCTGAAGATCAATTCATTGATTTTCAACTCTTACACCCGTTAACTCCTTAACGCTCTTCTAACCTTCCTTGCAAAAATTAAAGGATCGTCAACAGCTTCGATATTAACGTAAATCAAATTAGGATCATCAAAAAACCACTCATTGTGTACGGATGAAACTGTTATTCCTTGTTTAAGAATGGAAGCAACAAAATTCTCGACTTCTCTTTGTAAGAGTGCTACCCTACCTAAGCACAATGCTCGTCCAGTCAGATTATCCCTTGATTCAAATGAGAAAGAAGAGGTTACTCTGAAACGTTTTCCTAAAATTATTGCTTTTATTTCATTTCGATTTATGGTTGCCACGCATTTTCCACCCGCGAACCCTTCTTGCCCGCCGATAATTCTAGCAAACTCCTGACAAATTAATTCATCATTTGACACATCTATTCATCTCCTCCCTAGTATTACTAGGATATGAATAAATGAATAGATCTGAAACGGACATGCATCTATTTTAAAATATTAATAACGACTCTAAACTTACGCTACCCGTTAGCTAAAGTGAAAACCTTCACAATCCTTTTTTACCTTAACAAAATCTAATCACTTAATGTGTAGGGGCATATCAAAAAGATGCCTTCTTACTAGAGAAAAGCGACCGATTGTTGAATAGACTACTGCATAATGTATTCAAATTGTTCACTAACTCAAAATGAGTTTGTGAATTAGTCCAATTCGTTTTGGTATTCAGGCAAACAATTCTTATAAGTATCAATTTCATAAAGAACAGGATTTTTTCTATATCCTTGTAGTGTTATCTAGAATTCTTTCGAAATTTCGTCTTTTATATCAGTAAGTTTGTCCAAACTCCTTCAAGTAATTTGAATAAAATATATTGAGATTATTAAGGAGGTGAATTAAATGTCGAATCACAATAAAAAAAGACGCTTTAATCATGATGATCCTGCCAATGGAATGGCTTACGCTTACCCAGATGTTTCGATTACTAACTCAACGCAATTCATTGCGTCTGGACGCGTTGAGTACTTGTCAGCCTTTTGTCGCGACGACAATTACACTGTTACTCCTAATACGACTTGGACTAATAGCCGTGGAGTGTGCTTGATAACAAGGATCACCGCAACCGTTAGAACACCAGATGGAGATTTTGCAGCGACACCATATACTTCTTCTGGCACTTCATACAGCCAGTTTGCAATTATACAGACAGGAAGAAATCGGTTCGAAGTGACGCGTATTGTTACCTAAAAAGTATGGTAATCGGCTGATGTCCACTATGGGGGTTCAGCCGATATATGTTTTAAATTAGGAAATAGGCTGGATGGTATATCCAAATGTACATAATGACCGCTTAACGCTTGGATTTGTGGTTACTTCCGTACAGTCCGTTGTTCAAAGATAAGACATCTTATCTTTGAGAACTTCCAGCGTCATCGCAGGTTTTTCGAAGGATAAGACCGCCATGCCATAGGGTAGAACGTATATTATCTTGGATATGGGTTCGTTTTAGAATTATAATCCAATTTTAGAAAGTATCTCGGCCGTACCCCCTATTGTATTATTGAAAAAATGTATACTTGTTCTGTATATCTATTTTCTTCTCCGACTATCCTGCCCTTCGTATTATAAGGTCAGCA
>NZ_JASATK010000051.1:0-9079 GCF_038440275.1 Bacillus sp. OTU2372 | reverse complement strand
AAATAAAATTCTCCTTCGTTTTCTTTATCCGTGATGGTCCCATTATAAGGCTAATTTACTTTCTGCATAAATGGTTGTGATAGGATTATGCAATCATTTGATACGATTGTGATACCAGTCGTGATTTTATTTGTTGCATAATGAGGATGCAGCTTATTACAGTATTCGCTCTTGTAAACGCAATCAGCACGCCCGTCTTAATGATGGCAACTTCAAAGTTGGATGGATGCACCATTGCAGGTAAACGTGTTTAGCTATTAATTCAAGGTAAGGAAATATTTTATAGGTCAACTATAGGCTTAGTAAATGAACAGGGTAATATTTAAACCTTGTTTTATCACCTAAATAATGACTCGAAATTATGCTAATTCTTAAAGAATCTTAAGTGAGAAGGAAAAAAGTGAATTGGCTAGGGACCAGTAGACTTGATATTTAAATGTTCTTTTTAAGATTCAATGAGGGGGATACAAATGAAAAAGACGTTATATCTAATGAGACATGGACAAACAGAATTTAATAAAAGAAGGAAAGTTCAAGGTTGGTGTGATTCACCACTTACAGAACTAGGAATCAAACAAGCAGAGACTGCTGCAAAGTATATTAAAGAGCACAATATTGTTTTCGACCATGCCTATAGCTCAACATCCGAAAGAGCTTGTGACACTTTAGAAATTGTGACTGATATGCCTTATACAAGACTAAAAGGACTAAAGGAATGGAATTTTGGCACTTTTGAAGGTGAAAGTGAAGATCTAAATCCATCACTTCCTTACGGTGATTTTTTTGCCAATTATGGCGGAGAAGAAGAAAAAGAATTTCAAAAAAGACTTGCTGATACATGTCAAAGAATTATGGAAGAAGATAATGAAATTGATTTAGCAGTATCTCACGGAGCAGCTTGTAGAAAATTTATGCAGTATTGGGAACATACAAGTTCCATTACACAAAAAGAAAGAATTAGCAATTGTTGCATATTGAAATTTGAATTTGAGAACAAAGAATTTAAATTAATTGAAATAATAAACCATCATTTTAATTGTTAATATTTTCAAAAAATATCGCATTTTACAAAGATGAATTTACAGTATTTTTTTATTTCCATTTCAAAAAATGACGAACTACAAGATTCCTATATTGTAGAAAAGTAGTCTTGAAGGCTAGGGAGGATTACATGTGTTTGCACGGTTAAAAAACCTGTTTGCGATTAAAGGTTATCGTTTATTCGTCATTTGTATGCTGCTTGTCGGTATTGGCATTTCCATTACTCAGCCCTACTTATCCTTGTATTTTACTGAAGATTTTGGAATGAGTGCAGGTGCTTTTGGCGTTTTTATGGCGATAAGTTCCTTAAGTGGAGTGGTGGTAAACTCACTTATTGCGAAACATTCCGATAGTGGTCTAGACCGAAAATGGTTGATTATTTTAGCCATGCTTTCCTCTGCGCTGGGATATGCTTCGTATCTAGTGTTTCACAACTTCTTTATCCTGCTGATTGTCGTCTCACTGTTTAATGGCTTAGGAGCTGCTGCCATGCCGCAAATCTATGCCTCCGCACAGGAATCAGCGAATGAAAGCAACTCCGATGACAAGACGTTTGCGATGTCTACATTGCGTTCTCTTGTATCTCTTGGTTTCCTAATTGGACCATTAGGTGGTACTTTGATTTTGGGTGTGCTCGGCTATAAGGGGCTTTTTTTAGGAACATCCGCCATCTATCTTATCATTGCATCTCTTGTGATCATGTTTCTACGAAAAAGAAAAACAGTTCAAAATGGTAAGAAGAGAACCAGTGCTGGCTCCCCATCTGTAAAAAACAAGCAGATTATGCAGCCGCTTATCGCTTTTATTTTTCTATTTGCTGTCAATGCAATTAATGGTATCAATACGCCACTTTTTATTGTGAATGAGCTTCATGGGACGCATACGGAAGTCGGATTGGTGGTTAGTATTTCAGCTGGTTTGGAAATTCCGATTATGATTGTACTCGGTGCCCTCAGCAAAAAAATATCGAATCATTCCCTGATGATCATCGGCTGCTTTTTTTCGGTTATGTATTATATTATCTTAAGTGTATCGACTGCTTCCTGGCAGTTGGTCGTAGCGCAGCTTCTGCAGGCAACAGCTGTTGCCATACTTATGGGTAATGGATTAAGCTATTTCACGGATTTGCTGCCTCATTCACCGGGACTTTCAACAACCATTTATTCCAATGGCTCGACCATTGGAAGACTAATAGGGAACCTGGGCGGCGGTGTCATTGCTCAGTTTGCAGGGTATCGAAATGTATACTTTGTTTGTCTGTTTTTTGTGATTTTCTCGTTCTTTATATTTTGGAAGATAAGACCACATAAGGAAAAGGAAAGCAAAGAATTTGAGATTACAAAAGATTGGTCTTATAGGAACTAAGTTTACGATGGAAAATGTTTTTTTTAGAGATACCATTTTTATGGACAAGACAAATTGACCTAATTGAACTAAAGATAATCAAAGGGAGGTAGCTACGGCACCTCCTTAACTTATACCAAAGTTAGTTTGTGAAGAACTGTTCTTAAAGTAAAGGATGTAAGAATTGAAGATCAAGGCTGTCGAAATTAGCAGCTTTCTAATTGAACTTAAGGGTAATTTAGAACCAGAAAATATTTGGTGAAATTCAATTATAAGGATTTATCAGACGGTGGTTAGTTGATGATATTGGTGAGTTCTTGAAAAAAGATGGGGGGGGGGATGGGAGTCACTGCTTCACTAAAAAGAAATGGTTTAAAAGTAATGTCAGAAGAACAATTTGCAGATACGCTCCTTTAGTCCTCAACTTATAATAGCGTTTTTAATATTGGGTTTAAGAATGGAAAGTTCAGATGAAGCTTAGGGGCAGGGGGGTGTATAAATGAAAAGTAAAAAGCTGTTACACTTATCAATAATCAGCAGTGTTATAGTTATTTTTTATATGTTTTTTCAATGGAGAATAGTCGATATTATTACACCTTTTTTGCTGTTACCAGTTCTATTAACAGTTTTTGGATTTTTTATTTATGTATCAGTACGAGCAATAATAACTTTGTTTAAAAATAAGGAATGGAAACCTATTGTCATCCAAGTCATCACATTCCTTTTACTATTCTTCATTCCATTCAATCAAATCGTTTTGGATATGGATTTTAAATTAAACAAATCCAAAAGAGAACAAGTAGCAAAAATGATTCAGAGTGGAGAACTTAAACCAAATGTCTCATACGATGCCTCACTAATTGATCTACCTAAGAAGTACGAATATCTATCTAGTGGCGGGGGTGAGATTGTAGTGGAGAAAACAGACGCTGGTTACAACATCCTCTTTTATACCTATCGTGGTATATTAGATAATTTTTCAGGGTTCGTATATACACCAAATGGTCAAAAACCTTCTAAAAAAGCATTTAATGGAGACTTCAAAGAAATTGATAAGATGGACAAAAACTGGTACTTTGTAGGTTCTTATTAAGAATAATGTTAACGGATAGAGGACAGCGTCAGTGTTGACATTGGTAAAGAATTGCAGAATATCACAAATCCGGTCTTTTTTTTAACCTCAAATTAATATAATAACTTAGTTAGCTTATTCCAGAGGTGAATATTTTGGAGATTTTTGGTTTGTCTTTTGCGGTTCTTTTGGAGGTTATTTTAATCAATATTGTATTAAGTGGGGATAACGCCGTTGTTATCGCAATGGCATCACGTAATGTTCCAAAGAAGCAACAAAAGAAAGCAATCTTTTGGGGAACATTTGGAGCTATTATTTTACGATTAATATTTGCATTAGCAATTGTTTACCTACTAGGCTTACCTTTCGTAACCTTTGTAGGTGGTATTCTTCTAGTGTATATTGCCATAAAACTTCTAATAGATGAGGATGAAGACGATCATAGAGAAGGAGGATCAAGTTTATTTTCCGCTGTGAAAACAATTATTACTGCTGATGCAATCATGTCCCTTGATAATGTCCTAGCTATTGCTGGTGCGGTTGAAGGAAATATAGCCGGTATAATTATTGGAGTTATTGTAAGTATTCCTCTAGTTGTTTTTGGTAGCCAATTAATATTAAAAGCCTTGGAAAAGTATCCGATAATCTCATATGTAGGTGCTGGAATATTAGCTTGGACTGCAGGTGAAATGATGGTTGGAGAACCAAAATTTGAGTACATTCTTCCACACGATATACATTTATTGATTCCTACTGCTATTACAGTTCTTGTCATTGGTTTGGGATATTTAACTAATAAGATAAAAACAGCTAAAGTTAGATAAGAAAAAATGAAATGAAAACAGATAAATGGGGAAATAAGAAATTACTTATATTTATAACGAGTGCGACTCTTCAAGAAGAAGGTCTTTTTTTTTCTTACTACAAGAATTATTGTTAAATGTTGCACTTAAACGAACGGGGGCTTTACTTACAAATCCGGCTGCTGGTTAATAAAATAAGAATGTAAGATAAACAATCAAGATTAAAACTTATCCTTTTTGTCATCGAAAATTGACTCAAATCAAAATGCTAATTAACATATACTAATTTTTAATAATACCTGATAAGGGACTGATAGCATGAAAAGGGTTGGAATTGTTGGAGGCTTAGGACCAGAAGCAACAGTAGATTATTACCAATCAATAATCTATAAATTTCAAGAAAAGATAGGTAGTAAAGAAGATTTACCGGAACTCTTTATTAACAGTATAAATATGTACAAGTTGTTTAATTTGCTTACTAATGGAGAGAAACAAGAGGTAATTAATTACCTAACGGATGCTGTTCAAAAATTAGAAAGTGTTGGGGCTGACTTTGTGGTAATGTCTGGAAACACACCACATATTGTATTTGAACAAATTCAACAAAAAGTCCAAGTGCCTATGATAAGCATTGTAGAAGAAACATACTTAAAAGCACAGGATTTAAGATTAAGGAAGATTGGTCTTATAGGAACTAAGTTTACGATGGAAAATGATTTTTTTATAAAACCATTTATTTCTAATAACATAGAGATGGTAGTACCCAACCAATCGGAACAGGACTACATCCATAGAAAAATTGTTGAAGAATTAGAAAATGGTATCGTGAACAAGGAAACAAAGGAAGGTTTTTTAAGTATAATCAATCAAATGATTGTTAGAGACGGTATACAAGGAATTGTATTGGGTTGTACAGAACTCCCTATGTTAATCAAAAATGAGGATTTGAATATCCTTACATTAAATACAGCAGAAATTCACATTAAAAAGATTGTTGATACTATTATTACGGACAATACAAATTGACCCAATTGAACTAAAGATAATCAAAGGGAAGTAGCTGTGGCACCTCCTTTATCTTATACCAAAGTTAGTTTGTGAAGAACTGTTCTTAAAGTAAAAGGTTGAAAGAATTGAAGATCAAGGCTGTCGGAATTGGCAGCTTTCTTATTGAACTTAAGGGCTGTTTAGTTGAACCAGAAATTATTTGGTGAAATTCAATTTTAATAATTTAACAGGCGGCGGTTAGTTAATGATATTGGTTAGTTCGTGCTTAGCTGGTTTAGATGTTAGATATAATGGTACAAATTGTTTGAATGTTAAAATAAGTGAATTGGTAAAAGAAAATAAAGCTATTACAATATGTCCAGAATTACTTGGTGGGTTTTCAACACCTAGAGAACCAGCTGAGATTATTGGTGGAAACGGAGAAGATGTACTTGATGGAAAGGCTAAAGTAGTTGATAAATCAGGTAAAGATGTTACCCAACTTTACATAAAAGGAGCATATTCTACACTAGAAATAGCTATAGAACTAAATGCAACTTTGGTGGTTCTAAAGGAAAACAGCCCATCCTGCGGCAGTTCAACGATATATAACGGTGAATTTATCGGAAAAAAAATGGGGGGGATGGGAGTCACTTCTGCTTTACTAAAAAGAAATGGATTAAAAGTAATGTCAGAAGAACAATTTGCAGATACCCTCCTTTAGTCCTCAACTTATAATAGCGTTTTTAATATTGTTTTGTTTTTTTAAGATTGTGAAATACTGTACATTAAGAAACGGGGTCCTTATGTTGTGCGAAATGTTGCTGATCCATGTTGTCTTGTTCTTAATTAAAAATCAAATCCCGTACCATTTTAAGGGATGATACGGGATGCTTTTAGGGTTGCAACACACATATTTTAGTAATCAGCATTATTAAGGATAAATCGAATGGTCCATTGGCCCTTTTGATTCAATATCCCATGAGTTTTAAATGTCATATGAGGATTTTCAGGTCTGTATTGATGTAGTTGTGCTTCTATCGTTCCATTATATAAGTTGTTACCTACTTTTTTAAACGTATCGGAATTTTCACGAACTAACGTGTGTTCAATCCAAATATGCGGACTTGCCATAAGGCTTTTGGCATACGGATCTACTTGAATATTCGAATTGGAATGTATTGTATAATTCAGCCTAATGGTATGACCATGGTTTACGATGGAATAGCCATTGAGTGTTAGCTTGATTCCGTTATCCTCAGCTGAGCCTAAGCCCTGATTTAGGGACTCGGCACTGGTCAAAGCAGGGGAGGCAAAGCCAATGAGCAAGCAAAGGAAGAAGGCGATAGCCCTGAATCGCACGGTATATTTCGTTAGGTTCCTCATTTTACCACCATCCTTATTTTTCGTTTATAGGTTGCTCCACTTTGAAACAATCTGAGTCCGAAAGAAGTGATCGGACTCGAACTGCTTCAAGAAAACACATTATTTCTTTTTGGACAGCCATTCTGCTAGTGCTTCAGCTTCTGCACCTTTAGCGAGGCCCGCCGGCATGCGGTCGCCGCCGTTTAAGATTTGATTCAATATGTCTTCTTTGGACATAGATTTACCTATGTGTTGAAGATTTGGAGCAGTTGCGCCCTGAAGATTATTTCCGTGACAAGAAACACAACTTTTTTTGTAAACCTTTTCCGGGTCGATAACGACGTCGGCTTGCCCTTGTAATTTAGCATTTTTATTAGGGGCAGCGATCTTTTCCTTACCGCCGAGTCCATAAACCACAACCCTCGTTCCACCAGTAATCACGCCAATATATTGTTTGCCGTCAACCATATAAATGGAAGGGGCCATTTTAATTTGTTTTCCTCCACTTTTCATGCCCCATAATACTTTTCCTTTTTTAATATCGAGAGCATTCACCGTTCCGTCCAATTCCCCGTAAAAAGCAAGACCGGAAGCGGTACTTGTGAATCCTCCATACATCGGATCATCGGTATTGCGTTGATAAACTTTTTTCCCTGTATTTACGTCAATCGCTGTAATGGTACCAGAAGTATCAACATCTGCTGGTAAAGGAAGGATCTTTGTACCAGGGAAGGTATTGTTATCTTTTGCAATCTCTTTCCGATCTTTTGCTGCTAACATTAAATTCGGGTTATTAATACCTGGAATCAGTACATAGTTGGTGTCGGGATCATACGTCTCTGGGGCATAGCTTTCTCCACCTGGCGTACCCGGCCATTGAAGTTTCACTTTACTCTGATCGCTAGGTGGTGTTGAATTTTCAATTTTGACAAACGGTACACCATCATAAATGGTTTTTCCAGTTTTGGCATCCCATGCATACCATTTCCCATTCTTTCCGCCTTCCACCACAACCTTCTGCTTTTTCCCGCCGACGTTGGCATTGAGAACCATTGGTGTCGCAGCGGCGTCATAGTCCCATACATCGTGGTCAACTTCAGATGATGCCCACTTAAATTTTCCTGTCTTACTGTCCAAAGCAACGATGGAATCCGTATATGGATTTTTTCCTTTCCGATCTGCATCATAAAAGTCAGGGGCTGGATTCCCAACGGCAAAATACATCATATCGCTATCTGGATCGAACGACATCGGTGTCCATACGGAGCCTCCGCCCGTATATTTCCCCTTCGCCCAGCCCGTTCCTCTTTCAGGAACGGTCCAAAATGGTTCTTTCCACAGTGGTTCGAGGCTATCTGCTTTAAAGGCCCAAACGAAGCCTCGTGTACCATTATCACCACCGCTGCTTCCAACGTAAATGTTGCCATCATAATACATGGGAGCCGAAGATTCATAGTATCGGTTTTCTAATTTAATGGAGGGAACATGATCCCAAAAGTTGACCATTTTTTCCAGTTTTCCAGTTTTCGCATCAAGTTTGGCCAGCCGATTGTCTATCATCAAGACATATACCTTTCCATTGGCCACCGCGACACCCCTACTTGCCACATTGGATTGCCATGGCAAACTATCAAGATGGTCAAGTACCTTCTTAGGAGGTGTCCATGCCCAAAGTTTCTTTCCGCTTGCGGCATCGATTGCAAATACATGATTTTTTGCACTAGTCACATACATGACCCCGTTTTGCACGACAGGGAAATCTTCTTGTAAATTAGGAACATCCTGATTCCATTCTAAGATATCCTGCTGCCAGACAATCCCTAATTTTTTTACATTATCTTTTGTAATCTCTTTATAGGGCACATGTCGGGTATGTTGAAGGTCATACCCCCAATTTGGGAATCCTGTCTCCTTTACCTGATTTGCCTGGTTGGATTCCTTGGTTTCTTGCTTGTTATTTGCATTGTTCTGCTTATTATTTGTTTGACAGCCAACAAGGACCATACAGGCCAAAAAAAACGAACCTGTTGCCTTTAAGTAACGTCTCACGAAAATACCTCCTCACATTGTGAAATCTTAATATGTATTGAATCACTGATCATGAAATGTTCCAGTTTGTTCCCTCCTTTAGAGGATCTAATTTTGATAAGAACAAGGATATGGTGCCCCACAAAATCCCTAAATTATACAAATGGTGAAAAATCTACTTCTTTTTTTTGTTGGAATGGGGTTTTCTTGTTTCACGACAATGGCAACCCGCCTCACCATGAAGGTCAGTTCTCTGATGTACCTTATAAACACTTTTACACTTGCTCATCATATATGTCACGGAAAATCATTTAACGTTATTAATTGAAAAGTGTTAAAGTTTGTGAAGTTTTGTACTTAAGCTAAACCAGCTAATAGTTTGTCAATATTTTTCAATAAAAACTTAAAATATGCATGCTATACTAAAAATGTGCATGCC
>NZ_JASATK010000050.1:0-9474 GCF_038440275.1 Bacillus sp. OTU2372 | reverse complement strand
GACAATCTTAGACGATTGTCTTTTTTTGCTTTTCCAAGATAATAATTAAAGAAATGGGTATATAACCCTTCAGCTTTCCGCAAAATACCATTAATGATTATTTAGGGAGTTGGCATTTTTGGGAAAAAAGGGGATACAAGTTCCAGTCAAGGAATCATATGAAGAAAACATTGAATACTTGAAACAAGAACTGCGCGTTGGAAAAAGCTTCGATATTATCCACCGCAAAATTGATTATGCAGGACATAAGATGAGCATGTTCCTCGTGGATGGGTTTGCTCAGGCGAATATCCTGCTTTTAATCATGAAAGAGATTGAAAAGCGGAAACCCGAGGAATTTAAGGATGATCCAATAAATGAGCTTGTTAGAACATTTATACCACATGTTGAGGTAGTAACCACACCTGACCTGGAGGAAGTAATAGCCCAAGTTCTTGCTGGGCAAACTGCTTTAGTTGTTGAACAAGGCAGTAAAGTAGTCCTGATTGATTCAAGGGAATATCCAATTCGTTCCCCTCAGGAACCTGATATTGAGCGGGTAGTTCGTGGTCCGCGTGATGGGTTTGTGGAAACGATTGTATTTAACCTTGCATTAATCCGAAGGCGGGTAAGAGACCGATCATTAGTCATGGAATATGTACAGGTAGGAAATCGATCAAAGACAGATGTAGCATTAGTATACATAGACAGTATTGTTGATATGGAAAACGTGAGAATGCTGAGAGAAAAACTTGAGGATATTTCAGTAGATGGGGTTTCAATGGGTGAAAAAACAATAGAAGAGTTTGTCTTCGGCAGGAACTATAACCCGTACCCATTAGTTAGATACACGGAAAGAGCTGATACAAGTTCTGTTCATTTAATGGAAGGGCATGTACTTATTGTTGTGGATGGCTCACCGAGCGTTATGATCTGTCCAGCTACTTATTGGCATCACTTGCAGCATGCTGAGGAGTATCGGCAGAAGCCCTTGGTAGGTGGCTTTTTACGATTTGCAAGATTTGTTGCAGTTGCCGCCTCGTTATTTCTATTACCCATATGGTATACCTATGCAACAAATGAGCAGCTACTTTCTGAACGATGGAAGTTCATTGGTGTAAAGGATCATGGAGAAATCGCTCTTATCTGGCAATTTCTTATTGCCGAAATTGGAATTGAGATTTTGCGGATGGCGGCCATACATACCCCTAATGCTCTTGCTACTGCCCTTGGTATCGTCTCTGCTATCATTATCGGGGATGTAGCGGTCCAAGTCGGAATTTTTACCCACGAGGTAGTGCTATACGTTGCGGTTGCTGCTATTGGAACATTTGCAACCCCTAGTTATGAATTAAGCCTTGCGAATCGTATTTTCCGTGTTCTCTTTTTAATCATGGTCGCAATACTCCAAGTACCGGGTTTAGTTATCGGGATTACGTTATGGATCTTACTGTTAGTCGTAACAAAGACGATGAATATTCCATATTTATATCCGTTTATGCCGTTTAATCCCCTTGATTTCAAATTAGTTCTTCTCCGCTCACCTGTTCCATATAGTAATTTGCGAGGACACATGCTAAACCCACAGGATCGATCAAGACAAGATGACTAAGCCTATCAGACCTATCGAATCTGATAGGCTTTTTCCATTGATAGGCAAAGGAGAATGGCCCCATTAAGATTTTACTCCTATTAATATAAATGCAACCCCGAGTAAAATCCAGACGATTTTCATGACAGATATATCTCCAACAATCCCTACTAAGCCTATTGTTGTGGTTAAAATTAATATAATAGGACCCACAAGGGCGAGTGAGGAATTAATCATTAAAGCTTTTTCAACTGAATTAAATTTAAGCATTAAAATAGCTGCAAATATCTCGATACTACCAGATAATAATCGTAAAAAGGCCATTCCCAAAACTGCTTTTTCTAAAATTATAAACATAGCTACCTCCCGAAAATATCATTTTCACCACATTATATGTTGATTTTTTCAAGAGAAGGACATGTTTTTTTCCTAACTTAATTGCATTTTAAAAAGGGAACATCAAATTAGTTTAAACCCGCTAATTAAAATCATAATAGCCATAATCGTTCTTAGTGGTTTTTCGGGGAATTTAGAAGATAAGTTGCTTCCTAAAATGACACCTGGGATGGATCCGGTTAAAAGATTAACCATTAAGAAGAAATCAACATTACCAATACCGGCATGCATGATTCCAGCGGCTGTAACTAAGAGGAAAGCATGGGCAATATCTGTTCCAACGAGCTCTGATGGGCTTATCCGGTAGAGAAAGATCATGGCTAAGGCAAACAATGAACCTGAGCCAATCGAAGTTAATCCAACAATAAAGCCTAATACCGCCCCTAAACCAATTGTTAATGCCCGTTTCTCTTCAAGAGGCTTCATTTGCAGATGATTCCACTTATTTTTATTTTTCATAAATGTTTTAAACAGGGTAGATAATGCCACCAATATCAAAACATAGCCAAGTGCATGTTTAATCACTAATTCTTGATTGTGAAAATAAGAATCAAATAAGTGAAGGAGTGCAACAGCCATGACCGCACTGGGAATGCTTCCAATCGCTAAATATTTGACCAGTTGAAGGTTGATGGTCTTTTGTCTCCAATGCTGAATAGATCCAAAGAGTTTTGTAATGGAGTTGTAGAAAAGATCCGTCCCAACAGCAATGGATGGATTTATCCCTATTAATATTAAAATCGGTGTTAACAAGGCTGCACCACCAACGCCTGTTAACCCGACCATAAAACCAATCACTAAACCCATGAAAATAATCCCAACGCTCATTAGGCAACACTCCATAGAAAAAATACTTACAACACTAAATTATGAAGTAGTTATCCGCCTTGTTACATATAACTTGTAAGCCAAAAAAGCTGACCCAGTTCTTCTCTAAGTCAGCCGATTATGGAATCATAATTATTTTTCTTCTTCATTCAGTTTAATTTTCTTACATCCAACATACAAACAAGAAAAGATATCGAGTCCTGGCTTAGCTTTAGCTAGCCCTTTAATATAGGGGGTAATTAAATCTTTAAAGTCTGCTCCCACTTCATCCTCTTCTAAAATGCCGTAAACATAAAGTTTCTTTTCAGCAAATAAGAAGGCCACATTCCCGACTCCCTTGTTTTTTCCATCAACCACATTTAAAACTTGATATTCCGGGGTAATGACCTCGGGTGAAAAATAAATTTGCAATGAAATCTTCTCCTTTAATTTCTATGGTTAGGATTAGGTGGTGTTACGTAAACTGGAGCTTCTCAAATAGTGAATCATTTTCTTCGGTCGGTTTCTTTTTAGCGACATGGATCAGCATCATGCAAAGAAGGCCGCATAATAGCGTTAATCCTGCGGTAGAAAGAAACATTCCAGATCTGGACCATTCCATTAATGTACTAAAGATAGGAGGGCCGATGGCTACCCCTAAAAAACGAACTGATCCATATAGGGAAGTGACAAATCCTCTTCTGTCAGATGGAACGGAACCAGTAATAAAGCTATTAATGCACGGCAGTACAAGGCCAGTGCCGATACTGCTGACAACCAGAACTGCAAAGAACGGTAATAATTTAGTAAAGAACACTAGAGATGCAAAAGAAGCTGTCATTAATAAACAACCAATAACAATTAGTTTTTTCATAAGACTCATTTTTTTTCCGATATTACTTCCGGTGATATAGGAAGTAGTGGTCATAAATAAAAGCGGTATTGCTAATATAGCCCCTTTTAACAAGCCGTCAATATGATGGTCTTTCTCGAGTATATCTGAGATATAAAACAATATCCCAAACAATGTAAATAAACAGGAAGCCCCTGTTAAATAAGCGGCAAACAGCCAGCGGCCTTCTGTTTTAAACACTGAGACAAGACCTTTAATATATTTTTTAACTGGCGGAGGTTCTTTTTCTGCCTTTTTCTCTTTAATAAAAAAGATGGTTAACAAAACGGATAGTAAGCAAAAGATTGGAAAGGCAAAGAAGGCTGCATACCAAAAGAGCAGGGCTAATAACGACCCAATAATCGGGCTGATTACCTTTCCGAACCCATTGGAGGCTTCCACTAATCCTAATACCTTACTTTGTTCGCCACCCTTAAATAAGTCGCCTGCTAAAGCCATCGCTATGGGTGCTGTTCCTGCCGCACCCATTCCCTGCATAATCCTCCCAGCCAATATCCATGTGTAGGCATTTGAAAACCAAGCCGCTGCCGCACCAGCTAATAGTCCACCGCAGCCATACAAAATAAGTGCAGGGATGATGACAGCCTTTCGAGAAAATCTGTCGGATAAGTAACCTAATATGGGTATTGAGATTGCTGCAGCAATCGAAAATACTGAGATAATCAAACTTGTCTGAAATTGGGTTACATTCAGTTCTGTTTTCATCTTCGGGAGGATAGGGATCAGCATCGAGTTCCCCAGAACTAAAATTAGCGGAATAGAACCGATGGATGCTATCGTTAAGCCTTTATGTTTTTGCTTTGGCAAGGATGTACACCCCTAACTATAAAATTAAGCTTTATTATTGTTTGTTCTAGAGGAATGTTTATACATGACAAATGCCTAATTACTCGGTGTAATAGCCCAATGTATACACATTCACCCAGTTCTTGAATAATCTATCCTAGAAAAATAGAGGAGGCGCATTGCCTATGAATTTTTTAACATTACCGGAAAGGACTTTTGGAAATCGAACTTACGGTTTGACTTCTGTCATTGATTTCGGGACCCCAATAGGGGAGTTAAAAAATATATTATCTGATTATGGTGACATCATTGATATTGCCAAAATTGGAATTGGTTCTGCCTATGTTACCCCAAATTTAAAGGAAAAAGTGAATCTTTATAAGGAGTACCAGATTAAACCGTATTGTGGAGGAACCTTATTTGAGAAATGCTATTATCAGAATAAGATTCCTGAGTATCTCGCGTACTTAAGCAGCTTAGGTATTAATTGGCTTGAAATCTCCAATGGGACCTTGGATATTCCACTTCAGGAGCGTTTACAATTGATTTCCCAAATAAAGGATGATTTTCATGTAATTGCGGAAGTGGGCTCGAAGGATTGTAATAACGAAATGCCTATCTCTGATTGGAAAAAAGAAATTCAATTGCTTCTAGATGCTGGATGTGAATATGTCATAACCGAAGGCCGGGATTCCGGCACATCTGGAATTTATGAAAAGTGTGGAACCGTTAAATCCAATTTAGTACATGAATTATTAAAAGATTTAGATACACGAAAAATTATCTTTGAGGCTCCATCTGCCAAACATCAAATGTATTTTATAAAAGAAATTGGTCCTAACGTAAATTTAGGAAATGTGAAACTTCAGGATGTACTTGTTTTGGAATCACAGCGCCGTGGTCTTAGAAGTGAAACCTTTTTTCTGGAGGCTTAAGATGAACATTACTTTAATACGGCACCTTCCAACAGAATGGAATAAAAAAACATGGCTTCAAGGAAGACGGGACATTGACCTCGCTCCTGTCACTGAGGAGTTCGTCAATAAAATAGAGCAAAATCAGGAGCAGCTCCAAAAACAGCCGTTTGACATAGTATTGGCTAGTACCCTGAAACGAACCCATCAAACAGCACATCTATATGGTTATCAGCCTGAAACCGAAGGATTATTGGATGAATTAGATTTTGGTCCATTTGAGGGAGTTCCAAAGGGGAAGCTCATCAATGAGTATGGTGATAAATGGATAGAAAACCCAAAGGAACTGATTCTGGGTGAGAGTTTAAAGAACCTCGAGGATCGAATTGCACTATTTTTAAAAAAATATAAAGACTACCATAATGTATTAGTTTTCGGTCACGGCTCGTGGATAAGAGGGTTTGTTTCTTATGTAAACTTTGGCGACATCAACAACATGAATAAAATAGTCGTCGAAAACAATCAATGTATTACCATAGAAGTGGAAATGAGTGAATGAAATGGAGGGCTAAGTTTTGTCTGAACTGTTAACGTATGAAAATTGGAATGAAGAGAAAATAGCCTCCTTTATAAACAATAAACCAGATTTCCTGGATGTTTTAAAATGGGCTTATCAGGAGTATAAGGATGATATAGTATATTCCTGCAGCTTCGGTGCAGAGGGGATTGTTTTAATTGATTTAATTTATAAGGTTAACAAACAAGCTAAAATTATTTTCCTTGATACAGGTCTGCATTTCCCCGAAACATATGAATTAATTGAAAAAGTTAAGGAACGTTACCCTTTATTAGATATTACAATGCTAAAACCAAAGGCCAGCTTAGAGGATCAAGCAAAATGGTATGGGGACGAATTATGGAAGCATAATCCCAATTTATGTTGTCATATGAGAAAAGTAGTCCCCTTAAAAGAAGCCTTATCCAATGTTTCGGCATGGATCTCCGGTTTAAGAAGAGACCAATCTCTCACAAGGAGAAATACCCAATATATAAATAAGGATGATAAATTTCATAAAGTAAAAATTTGCCCACTTATTCATTGGTCCTGGGAAGATATCATGACCTATATTACCTTAAATAATCTTCCATATAACCCACTGCATGATCAAGGATATCCAAGTATCGGATGTGCACCGTGTACCCAGCCTGTTACCAATACCGGGGATCTTCGTGCAGGGCGCTGGGCTGGTAATACAAAAACAGAATGCGGACTCCACGAGGGATAAAGAACAAATCAAATAACATGCTGACCGAATAATTGGGAGGTCTAGGGAGGAGAAAGATATGAGTGAGAGTATGCCGCACGGCGGCAAATTAATAAATCGAATAGATGTTCATTTTTCAAAAGAAAATATTCGAAACTCTGTCGAACTCAGTAAATTGGAATTAAGTGATTTAGAATTAATCGCTAATGGTGCTTATAGCCCGCTCGAAGGATTTATGGAAAAAAGGGATTATGATTCGGTTGTACAGAATATGAGGTTATCTAACGGACTTCCATGGTCCATCCCAATTACGTTAGCGGTCGAGCCTTTGAAAGCAAAACAACTCAAAATTGGAGAAACAATCAACTTAATTCACGGTAATACCATTTATGGTGTGATGACGATAAAGGAAATGTTTCGTCCAGATAAAAAGATTGAAGCCGACAAAGTATATAGAACGATTGATCCTCACCATCCTGGAGTTAAAAAGCTGTTTGATCGTCCGGAGATTTATATTGCTGGTCCGATAACCCTTATCAATAGACCGGAGAAAATGATCTTTGAAAGCTTTTATTTAGATCCTCTGCAAACCAGGAAGATATTCAAAGAGCTAGGCTGGAAGACAGTTGTTGGGTTTCAAACAAGAAATCCTGTTCACAGGGCTCATGAATATATACAAAAATCAGCTCTAGAAATTGTTGACGGTTTATTCTTAAATCCGTTGGTCGGTGAGACAAAGGCCGATGATATCCCAAGTGAAATTAGAATGAAGAGCTATCAAGTATTACTCGAAAATTATTATCCACAAGACCGTGTCTTCTTGTCTGTTTTTCCAGCTGCCATGCGTTATGCCGGACCGAGAGAAGCCATTTTTCATGCCATTGTCCGGAAAAATTATGGATGTACGCATTTTATTGTAGGAAGAGATCATGCAGGGGTTGGAAATTATTATGGGACCTATGATTCCCAAAAAATTTTCAGTCATTTTACAGAAGAAGAATTAGGGATTAAACCACTATTCTTCGAACATAGTTTCTACTGCAGAAAATGCGAAAATATGGCGTCTGCAAAAACATGTCCTCATGACCGAGGGTATCATGTAATTTTATCGGGGACGGCGGTTAGAGGAATGCTGAGAAATGGCGTTCATCCTCCAAAGGAATTCAGTCGTCCAGAGGTAGTGGAAATCCTTATCCAAGGTATGATAGAAACTTATATAAATGAAAATTCAAGTATTGGCTAGCTGCTAAAACAACTAAAGGGTGTAGGAGAATGAATAAAAGAGGTAACATCACCTGGCATCACACAACGGTTACAAAAAAAGACCGTCTCCTTTTAAATGGTCATAAAAGCTGCGTTCTTTGGTTTACCGGTTTGTCCGGGTCAGGAAAATCCACGCTGGCCAATGCCGTTGACCATATGTTATTTCAAGAATCCTATCGAAGCTATGTATTGGATGGGGATAATATCCGTCATGGATTAAACCGTGATTTAAGCTTTCTGCCAGAGGACAGGAAAGAAAATATCCGCAGAATCGGTGAAGTGGCAAAACTGTTTGTCGACAGTGGGCAGATTGTATGTACCGCTTTTATCTCCCCTTTCCTTGAAGACAGGGAGCTTGTCCGCACAATGTTTGAACCTGGTGAGTTTATTGAAATCTACTTAAATTGTCCTATATTGGTTTGTGAAGATCGCGATCCTAAAGGACTGTATAAAAAGGCAAGGAAAGGTGAAATCTCTGAATTTACAGGAATCTCATCTCCATATGAGGCCCCAATTAGTCCGGAAATTATAATTGATTCCGATAAAATGACGATCGAAGAATCTGTAGACAAAGTAATTGGATATTTAAAAGATAAGAAGATTCTATAGCGGATCTTCTTATCTTTTACGCCAATTAGCAGTTAAGAAGCTAATCTTATGGATTTTTAGTTCGTATATATAATCTATGATATTGGTCGAAAAAAATTGGCAAATAATCGCGAAAATCACAATTTTATAATCGATCACAAGGGCAGTTAATAAGAATATCAACAGGTTAATTCCCATCATCACTTTACCAGGACTCCAATTTTGGTAGGTAGCAATCATTAAAGCCGGAATGACCATCCCGCCGCTCGATGCACCGGCCCGAATGAGAATCCCCACGCCAATTCCGAAAAAAACACTGCCAGCAATTAGATCCAATAACAGATGTACATGTATATGTGGGATCTGCAAAGTTATGAAATTTACAGTTGTCGAAGTAGTGGCAACAGAGAGGATGGTTCTAAACGTCCATGTGTAGCCAAAATAACGGATGGCAAAAAATAAAAAGACTATATTAGCAATCCATAAGGAAAATCCCAATGATAAATGAAACCAATGATTCATTAGAATAGCAATTCCGGCAGCCCCGCCAGATGGAATAGAATGAGGAAATAGAAACAAGGACATAGACATCCCCTGCAGGCTTGCTCCGAATATTAAGCAGCAATATGTAAAAAATGTTCTTCTCATAAGCTATCGAATTCTATCGCTAATCGTTTAATAGTTCTTACCAAGTTCATAACCCCCTAGGACAATCCTTACTTGTCCATTTTATGTGGGTTTTACCCCAAATATGAAGGATTGTTAAATGGATAATTTTTCATGTAGAAGTTTACATGAAGAGGTGATATTATTTAAAAGCTCCTTCGAGATGAGGTCATCTTCATAATAATTTTAAAATTATGGTTGACACTTTTTTGAGGGATGTGTTATGATATTTCTTGTCGCTTATGACATATTGTTCTTTGAAAACTAAACAAACAAAAACGTCAACAAACAATAATATTAGTTTCT
>NZ_JASATK010000049.1:0-9919 GCF_038440275.1 Bacillus sp. OTU2372 | reverse complement strand
ATTGAACTTTTAGTTTAACAGATGTATTCTATATTTAGAAAATTATCTAAATATCTAAATTGGGATTAAGTCGTTTTCAATTTGGAAAAGAGGGTTCGAGATGAATGAAGCTTTTAAGGCGTTGTCCGATCCAAGTAGAAGGAAAATTCTACACTTACTTAAAAAGAAAGACCTATCTGCTGGAGAGATTGCTGATCATTTTAATATGACCAAGCCAAGTATTTCTCACCATTTGAATGTATTAAAGCAGGCAAATTTGGTGGATTCAGAAAAAAAGGGGCAGCAAGTTTTCTATTCTCTCAATACAACCGTATTTGAAGATGTCGTAACTTGGTTTATGGATTTTCTTTCGAAGGATGAGGAGGGGGAAATAAAATGAAAAAATATTGGTTTGGATTGGTTTTATTACTACTGAGCTTAATTGTAACGTTTATTTCTTATCCGTATTTACCAGAAAAAATTGCGATACACTGGAACTATAAAGGTGTGCCAGATGACTACAGTAATAGATCTTTCGGTTTATTTCTGTTACCGGGAATTATGATTATTTTTTATTTATTAACGATAATCTTACCTAAAATCGATCCAAAGAAGAGTAATTTTAAGCGATTTCAAGGATCATATTTTAAAATTATGAATGGACTTCTTCTATTTCTATTTCTTTTCCAAGTTGTGCAAATTACAAGCTCTCTTGGAATAGTGAATCCAAAATACATTGTTCCTGAACTAGTCGGTTTATTATTTATCTTTATTGGCAACTTAAGTCCCAAATTTAAACCAAATTATTTTGTGGGGATCCGAACACCCTGGACGTTAGCCAATGAAGATGTATGGAAAAAAACGCATAGGTTTGGCGGAAAGGTCTTTGTGATTACAGGTTTATTGTTGTTATTCGTTCCAGTAGTACCAACTGCCATCCAAGCATATTTCGTATTATCCGTTATTATTATAAGTCTAGCTCTTATTGTTGGTTCTTCTTACTATTTTTTTATTAAACTATAACGTGAAACTCCATATGCCAGAGTTTTCGATACAACTACCGGCGAGAACATTTTCGGTAACACAAGATCTTTTTTAATATGCCTAGTTCCATTAGAAAGCCTGATCATACCTTTTAACATCGGTTAACAGGTAATAATCAGGCAATATTTTTATTCAAATAAGAACTACTCAATCTTTACACCTACATCAAAAACATATGGCTGCTTCGGAGGGGTAATTTTTGATAGGTGGTCAATTTTTATGACAGGAATATTCTCTCCATTATATTGGGTTTGCTCAATTTTCCCTGTTACTTGTACCCATTTATCTTTCTGTAATGCCGCTACTTCGCCGTTTGCCATCATCCCATAAACGGAAGCGTCCGCTACACAACATGTGATTCCAAAACGAGCCACAATCATTTGGTTTTGCATAAATTCTTTTTCCCGATACACAAAACCTTTTGTGGTTACGGTTTTTCCAAACATATTCTTTAGATTATCCTGAATGATGTTCATGATATTGACATATTGGACATCGTCAATATTGATCATTTTAGCCTTCAATAATTTATCCTTTAATGTATTATATTCTGATTGGGTTAGAGGCTCAGGTTGATTATCAAGTACACTTTTCTGGTTTGAAGAAGAATTAGTTTTACTTGAAACAGAAGATGAGTTTGATTTAGGACTGTTTTTTGCAGCATTATTTTGATTTGCTGCCTGAGAACTTGCTCCTAGTTTAATCGTTCTGTTCATGGCAACGGAGCTGTCAAGAACATTGTTCGAGAAGAGAAATCCTGTTGTGATAGGGATGATAAACAATAAATAAAGAAACAGACACTTACTAAATGAGGTAGGGTAGGCGTGGTCCCCGTCACAATCACACTGATAAGAATCATCCTTACCTGAAGTTCCTCTAATTATTAAAAGAACACCTAGAATTAGACAAACAAAGAGAGTAAAGTAAATAAAATGGATCATTTTGGGAGCAATCAAAAGGGAGATATTATTCGTTAGCAGTAATTTAAATAACAGCAACATAAATCCAATTAAAATGATTCCTCTGAGAAGATGATGAAAAGAAAAATCATGAGTTTGACGTGACTTCATCATTGGACACCTCTCTTATATAAAAAATAGCTGAAAGAGATAGACGGAAAAATAGACGACAAGTGGAGTAACCATAAGCAGGAACAGAACAAAATTTTTCTTAAAATAACCGAATAACATTAAAGTGTTTTTTATATCAATCATGGGTCCAAAAACAAGAAAAGCAAGGATAGAGCCCTCTGTAAAAGTTGAACCGAATGAAGAGGCTACAAAGGCATCTGCTGAAGAACAGACGGAAAGGACGTAAGCCAGACCCATCATAACCCCGGGTGCAAAGGTGGTGCTTGTCCCTATGGATAAGAGAACATTACGGTCTAAGAATGTCTGAAATAGACTTGCAAGGAACGCTCCTAAGAATAAATATTTTCCAGTATCAAATAATTCATCACTTGCATGATAGAGTGTTTCTAATAGTTTATTTCCTCTTTGATGGTGGTGATGGTGTTCATGGTGATGATCGTCCTTCTTTGTTTTTAAAATATTTTCCCCTTTAAAGCGTCTGTAAATGATTAATCCAATGATAATCGAACTAATAAATCCAACAAACATTCTAGCATTTGCTAAATAGGGTGTACTTTTAAATGCAAAATAAGTAGAGGCATAAACGACAGGGTTTAAAATCGGAGCACTTAGCATAAACACAACTCCAACATGCGAAGGCATGCCTTTTTTTATTAACCTTCGAACAACTGGAACGATGGCGCACTCACAGATAGGAAAAATAATTCCAAGTAAAGCAGCGGGTATAAGTGCTAAATAGGCATTACGAGGTAGAACCCTTCGGATTACATTTTCGGATACAAAAGATTGAATAATAGCTGATACAAAGACACCCAGTAAAATAAAAGGAATGGCTTCTAAGATAATACTGAGAAAAATAGTATTTACATTAAAAGAAGTACTTGGGATTCTACTAAAAAAAGAGATGTTTTTTATTTCTTCTGCAAAAAGAAAAAGAAAAAGAAATAAACAAAATAATAGAAATACGAAAGTATCTTTCACCATTCTATTTATAAATGTCACAATAAATTGCCCTCCTAATCTATCATTTCTATTCTTATTGATATGCTAGACTCCTGATTTAATTTCATTAAATAATTTTAATTTGACATAGATAAATAATCGTTATATGATGTAATTCGTAATAATTACGATTAGCTAATAACTAATAATCTTCAATAATATTAAATAATTATTCACTTTAAATCGTAATAATTCCTAATTAATCATAACTTTGGAGGTAAATGAATTGTGAAAAAACTTTTAAGCCCATTAATTATTTTTCTTTTAATGGTAAGTGGATGCTCCAACGCCGCTTCAACAAAAAGTGAAAAAACGAGTGAAGGTTCAAAAAAACTGCAAATTGTCACTACTTTTTATCCGATGTACTATTTTGCTCAAAAGGTGGCGGGCAGTTCTGCAAACGTTGAACTCTTAATTCCAAATGGTGTAGAACCACACGATTGGGAGCCAACAGCAAATGATATGGCTAAAATTCAAGATTCAGATTTATTTATCTACAATAGCCGTTACTTTGAAACGTGGACTGAAAAAGTATTTAAGAGTATTAATGATCCAAATTTAAAGGTAATCGAGGCTTCGAATGGAATAAAATTGATGGATGCACTAGATTCAGAGGAAGAAGATAATCATGAACATACATCTTCTAAAGACCCTCATGTCTGGCTTTCTCCTGTGTTAGCTCAGAAAGAGGTTGACAATATCGCTAAGGCTTTAGAACAGGCAGATCCAAAAAATAAAGACAAATTTCAAAAAAATGCAGCCGCTTTAAATTCGGAGCTCGCCGATTTAGATTCCTTATATAAAGAGACGATTGATAAAGCCAAGAAAAAAGAATTTGTAACACAACATGCAGCCTTTGGCTACTTGGCAAAACAATATGGGTTAACTCAAATTCCGATTGCTGGCTTATCACCCGATGTTGAACCAACCTTAGGTAAATTAGCAGAATTAACGGATTTAACGAAGAAGAAAAATGTAAAGATTATTTATTTCGAAGAGCTAACCTCTTCAAAAGTGGCGGATACTCTAGCAAAAGAAATCGGTGCTAAAACGGAAGTATTAAATCCATTAGAAGGATTAACTAAAAAAGAGCAAGAAAAAGGATTAGATTATATTGATGTGATGAAAAATAATCTGGAGTCATTAAAACTATCTTTGCAAGATTAGTAGTCAATTTGGGCTGTTTAAAAGTGTCGTGATTCATAGACCTTTTGAATAGCCCATTTTTAATTCCTCAGTTAGTATATTTAATAAATATCAAGTATTACTATTTTCTTGTTTGAACAGTATAATCAGAATTGGGAGATGAGATAATGAATAAAACCGACATCGCAAATATTCGAAAACAATTTAAATTAGACAATTATCTTTTGAAAATCCGAGAAATCTTTAATGTTTATGTAAAGAAAGAATCAGGTGAGATCTATCATCAAATAAGCCAGCCGTTTCAAATGTTAGAACAGGAAGCACAAGAATTGTTTTTAACAAACTTTAAAAAGGTTCTAACAGGGCAGCTTGATGCCAAACTGTTTGAGCTGAAATTCCAACGTGATGTGGAAGAAAGCACACAAATGATTCTGTTTGACGGAGTACAAACCGATTCACCGGAACAATGGCAAGAAAACATGCTGAAAATCGTAGATAAAATGTTTACTCATGCTGTGTATGAATTCGATACAGTGGTAACGTTTATCCGTGGAGAATACCAAAAGCCGTCTAGGAAAAGGAATGCGGAAACCGAAGAAGGCGGAGATGATGAGGTTTATTCCAGCGAATTTATCCTATGCAGTCTCAATAAAACTGATCAGCCAAAGAAAGCCTTGCTGTTTGATTATATAGAGAAAGAATTCAAATCCAATCACGCAGTTGATCCGATTATTAATTTGACTTCTCCGTTAACAGGCTTTCTATTTCCAGCCTTTAATGAAAATTCGGCTGATGTAAACCATATTCTCTACCACGGTGGTAATCAACCAAGTGCATCCTTTATTGAAGAGGTGCTCAACTGTGAAGAAATTATTACAGCTGAGGAAGATAAAGACAGCTTCGAACAAATCTTAAAAATCGTCATGGGAGATGAAGTAGATTCCAAGGTGATTTCTAATGTCTATGAGGAAATCGATAAAATCGTTCAGGAGAATGCAGAGAGTGAAGAAGTTGAAGCTCCTATGTTGGATTCCCGGGACATTGAACGGATCTTAGAGGTCAGCGGTGTTGAAGATGTGGATACTGCCAAAGTAGAACATGCCTTTAAAAGTGTTGTTGACGATGAAAATTATGAAATCAAAGCCACCAATGTTCTTCCTAAATCCATTAAGATCAATACAAAGGTCGCGGATCTATCCATCGACCCGACAGAACTTAAAAATATACAATATATTACTTACAACGGGAAACGGTGCCTATTAATAGAGATTGATGAAGATGTGGTTGTCGAAGGATTTAAACTGGAAACAAGAACGCTTTAATCATTCAATGGGACAGGTTCCTTGAATGAAATCATAATGAATTGGTTGGTTTCTCTACAATAATAGGGGCCAACTTTTTTGTTTTAAGAGTGAAAAGAAAAATTGGATTAGTAGAAAAAGCCTAACAGGGGTGCAAGAGCGTTATTAATAAAATTACCATTGCTTATCTAAAGTCTATAAAAGTGTTTCTCTCACTAAATTTAGGTTAAACTATTTTTAGGGGAGCGATGTATATGGGGATGAAAATAAGGGAAACACTTGCAAAAAAAATCCTTACTGAAGCAAAGGGTTACTTAGATGTTGGATTTACGCATTCTTTAAATCCTTATAGTGGCTGCGCATTCTCGTGCAGGTACTGTTATGTTAGAGAAATGCCGATCCAAAAATTCAAAGATTTTCCTTGGGGCGAATGGCTGGACATAAAAACAAACGCGGCAGAAAATTACCGAAATGAAATCATAAAACTTCGTAAGAGAAAAACTCCCGTGAACATTTTTATGTCCTCAGCAACAGATCCCTACCAACCAATGGAACGAAAAGCTGGCATTACACGCGGGGTATTAGAAGCAATGGTGGAGTATCCACCTAATTTTTTACAGATCCAAACACGAAGCCCCCTCATCAAAAGAGATATAGATTTGTTAGTAAAATTAAAAGAAAAATGTGAAATACTAGTCTCTATGACGATTGAAACAGATAGGGATGATATTAGGCAGATTTTTGCTCCGTTTGCACCTGGAATACAATTGCGGTTAAACGCCTTAAAAGAAGTTCATGATGCAGGAATAAACACTCAAGCTTCGATCTCACCTGTATTGCCATTTACTCCTGACTTTCCAAAAGTACTGGATGGAATCGTAGATCATATTTGGATTGATACTCTAAGTATCGGGGATGGGGCACTGGGGAAACGTTCAGAAAGATTAGGAATGCCAACTTTATTTGAAGAACATAAATTAGCGGATTGGTATCAAAAAGACTTACATGTAAGGGTGGAAAAATATTTTAATAAGTATTTTAATAGTGAAATAATACGAGTGTCCAAGCAAGAGGCGTTCCCAATAAAATAGAATAAGAATTGATGTTATTTTGGTTAAACATGTAACTTACTATATTTAAGATTAATAGTGTAAATGATTTAAGAGCATCTTTAATTCATTAGATAAAAGTAATCTTGTTGTTAATTAATCTTAAGAGCCTTTTCTGTATAAAAACAGAGAGGCTTTTTGGTTTTGTTAATAAATGTGATTTTGATGATATTTTTCACATAAATTTCACATTTATAACTTGTTAATATTAAAAAATTATTCTATTGTATAATTGTGGATTTATGAAAACGAAAGGAGGTCTAAAATTGCTGCCAGTTGAAAGACAGAAACATATATTGTCATGGTTAAAAAAAGAAGGAACCCTTTCCATAGCGGAAATTAGTAAACGATTTAATGTTTCTGAGATGACTGTATATAGGGATATAAAGCCACTGTTAGAGGAAAGGAAGATCAATAAAACATCAGGCGGGGTATCTTTTATTTCCAATTCAACCGTCTCGTCCCATTCTTGTACATATTGTTTAAAGGAATTGAATAATCGGCATCCCATGCAAATCATCACGATTCATCAAACAGTCGAACAATTTTGCTGCCCGCATTGTGGGTTACTAAGATATAAAGATATTGAAGAAAACGTTTCTCAGATAATTTGCCGTGACTTTCTTCAACATACTACAATTAGTGCCAAATTGGCCTATTTCGTATTGGATGCAGATTTTTATTTAAATTGCTGCCAACCGCAAGTGTTAACCTTCGATTCGTTAAAATATGCAGAACAATTTCAAAAGGGCTTCGGTGGAACCATCCTTCGATTCAATCAAGCAGTAAAAGAGGTTTCGAAAAGAATGAACGGTAATATCGGCTGTGGGTGTCATAAATAGAAAGGAGGTGCTAGAGTGAAACAGATAAAAAACAGCGGCCTGCTTATTGCTTTCTTGTATCTTTTTCTATTTTTATGTCCTTCATTCGCTTCTGCGCATGCATACATACTTAAATCAACCCCTTATGAAAACGAGATCGTAAACCAAGCACCACAAAAGGTAACGATTGAATTTGATGAAACTATCCAGGCATCGTTCAATTCTTTAGAGGTGTTTGATTCAGCAGGGAGTCGGGTTGATCAGAAAAATGGGCGAATTAATCCTAAAAATCCTTCCATTATAGAAACAGATTTAGCAAAAAATCTTCCTAACGACACATACAGCATAAAATGGCGGGTTGTTTCTAGTGATGGGCATCCGGTTGAGGGGGTAATTCCATTCCAAGTAGGAAATGGCGATCCCACTCAGGACAGTTCAAGTATAAATAAAGAATCAAAAGGATATATGCCACAATTGGACTTGATTATCATACGTTGGCTTCAATATCTAGGTAATGCATGTTTGGTAGCTATGCTCCTATTCTATCTTTTTGTGCTGCCTAAGGAATTACGGGGAAACCCTGGGGTTAGCAGTACTTTTAGAAAATTATTAAAACTTTCATTGTTTGCTGTATCCATTAGTATTCTCTTAAGTTTGCCGTTACAGGCAACCATAGAATCTGGATTATCGTGGAGTAAGGTTCTTAGTGTTCATGTACTAGGGGATATGTTAGCCACTACACTCTTTGGGACAACATGGATTTTACAAATCACGAGTTTGGTTTTCTTATTCTTCTCTAGCTATTTGCTAATAAAGAAAAGATTCCTTTCGTTATGGGTGTGGATTTCGTTTATTCTCGGAATAGGATTGTTATTGACTAAGGCATTTACAAGTCATGCAGCCTCTTCCACCAACGTCTTTATCACCGTTTCCATCGATTTTATCCATTTACTTTCTGCCTCCATCTGGATTGGAAGCTTAATTGTTTTGGCTGCATTGATCCCTCTTAGTCGTAACATCGATACAAAGGGACTTTATTTAGATTCGATTCGAACATTTTCCAAGTGGGGAATCTTGTTAGTCATTGTGTTAACATTTACAGGCGTTTATGGTAGCTTTTCATTCATTCCTAATCTTCAAACACTCCTAACGACTAATTACGGTAGAGTATTGTCCGGAAAAATAATCCTGCTTGTTATCATGATTATTTTTGCAACAATTAACTTTGTAAAAGGGAAGCGAAATAAGGAAAGAGGACTGCCAGCCACTTTATGGGGAGAATTAATGGCTGGCGCGGTTGTTTTAGTTCTATCTGTTTTATTAACTAATTTACCAACTGCCATGTCGTCTCCGGGTCCATTTAAGGAAACCAAAACGGTAAAACAGGAAAGTAAAATCACCTTTGAAGCATCCCCTAATGTCATTGGAGAAAATACCTTTGTCTTATCTTTAAAAGACCAAAAAGGTCAGCCAATTAAGAATGTTGAACAAGCAACCCTTACATTTACCTCTCTAGAGATGGATATGGGGGAAGCCACGAAATCGTTAGTGAAAGTCAAGGAAGGCACTTATCAAGGAAAGGGGATGAATTTCAATATGGCAGGCCGATGGAATGTTCATGTCCATGTCCTGACCAAGGATTTAGAAACACTTGATACGGACTTCAAAGTGTTTGTTGGCAGTCAATAAATACTATATAGAGGAGAAATGAAAATGAAAAAAACGATAAAAAAAATTACTAAAGTGGTTTTACCAACCGTGTTAGGTTTATTTCTATTCTCAAGTGTGGCAAGTGCCCATGTGACCGTTATGCCAAAAACGTCCACAACGGGGGCATGGGAAACGTATACGGTGAAGGTTCCCGTTGAAAAAGAAGTACCCACCACGAAATTTACTCTGAAAGCACCTGCAGGGGTGGAGATTATGTCGTATCAACCCGTCACTGGCTGGAACTATACTGCTGATAAAGACACTAGTGGCAAGGTAAAATCATTTACCTTTGAAGCAACTGGAGAAGGAATTTTACCGGGGCAATTCCAGCAATTTACATTCGTGGCGAAGAACCCTGATAAGGCTGCTGATATCGCTTGGGATGCTTTCCAATATTATAAAGATGGAAGTATCGTGGAATGGACAGGTGACGAATCAGCCAAAACTCCTCATTCTATAACAGCTATTGTAGCTGGTGCTTCAACAGATGACCATCATGATCAAGCTGCAACAGAAGATACTAAAACAGTGGAAACAAAAGCTGCCAATACTGAACAATCTAATTCTCTTCCGCTTATCTTATCGATTGTTTCTGTTGTTCTTTCACTAGCTGCTCTAGTCTTTGCCATTCGAAAAAAATAACTAAAAACCTTAAAAACCTGTTCATCTGTTGAACAGGTTTTTTCATGAGATAAGAAAGTATAAAAATTTTTTAC
>NZ_JASATK010000048.1:0-10000 GCF_038440275.1 Bacillus sp. OTU2372 | reverse complement strand
GTTAGTGTAATAAGAAACAATTTACATAGTATATAACAAAACAACCCAATAACCATAAATAGGGTTGTTTTTTTTGTTGACATAAAATATATCCTAATGTTAGGATAAAAAAGTCCTAAGTTTAGGATAAATAAAATTAGGATAAATAATTTTAGAGTAAAAGGAGAGAAAAATAAATGACTGTTTTATCAATAATTCTTCAAGGCATATTAGGATTAGGATTCCTAATGTTTGGGTTTATGAAATTCGGTTCGAAGCAAATGGTTGAAGGATTTAAGCATTACGGGTATCCAGGATGGTTTAGAGTATTTACAGGATTAGTGGAACTTATTTCGGCTGCTTTAGTTATTATAGGTATTTGGAATGAAACATTGGCTGCTTGGGGTGGATTATTTATCGTGGGAACGATGATTGGGGCTATTCTAACCCATATCAAAATAAAAGATACTGTCAAAAACATGATGATGCCGATTGTTTTGTTAATTCTTGGATTAATTGTATTATTTATAAATTTTGGATCATTGCTTTAAGCCTTTTAAAAGATAGGAGGGATTTTAATGGAAATTAACATTATTAAGCCACAATATCAAGCGATTGGGCAATTCGACGGTGGTAAGATAAAAGAGCAAAAACCCATTGGCTTTTCTGGAGAAGGTTCATTAATAAATCGCCTAGGTCCTTTGTTTTACTGGGCTTGGGGAAACTCTCAGGAGCCTGCAGAAATTGGTCTGCATCCACATCAAGGCTTTGAAATTATTACTTATGTAGTCAAAGGAAAAACCTATCATCGTGATACTCTTGGTACAGAAAGTGTTGTAGATGAAGGGGGAACCCAACTCATGCAAACAGGATCTGGCGTGTATCATGGTGAAGCATTAAAAGAACCATCTGAAGCTTTTCAAATCTGGTTTGAACCACATTTAAGCCAAGCAATAAAACGTAAGCCTACTTATTCCCAATATAGCTCAAATGAATTTTCTGTATTAGATAAAGATGGTGTAAAAATTAAAACAATACTAGGAAACGATTCACCTATGAAAATTGTGACGGATGCTCAAATGTGGGATATAAGCATTCCAAATGGAACAGGATATACTCACAGCCTTACAGCCAATCGAACGTTAGCTGCTTTAGCAATTAGAGGTGATGGGGACGTTTCGTTACAAGCAAATGAATCAACTCACTTTACACATAAAGATTTTATTGTAGTTCAATCGGAACAAGGTGGAGAAGTAACAATTCATGCTTTAGATAAAAATCTAAGAATCTTCCTAATTGATGTTCCGACTAAAGTTGATTATCCTTTGTACAGAAAGCCAAGATAAACCTAAATAGAATGATAAAAATTATTTTAATAGGAGGTTCGGTGTATGTATCAAGGAGATGAACAAAGTCAGTTGGATTTGAGGTTGATTCGTGTTTGGTTGAAAGCTTTCCAAGCTATTACTGAAAACATACTGAAAGATATTGAAAGTCATAATCTTAGTAGGGAAAATTTTATGATTCTGGAATTGCTTTACAGTAAAGGTCCGCATCCTGTTCAAAAGATCAGTGAGACGTTCTCTATTCCAAGTGGAAGTATCACCTACGTCGTAGATAAGTTAGAAAAGAAAGGGCTTGTAGAAAGACAACCAAACCCTAATGATAGAAGGGCTTCTAATGTTGTCATAACAGAAGAAGGAAGAGCACTGTTTGACGAGATTTTCCCGAAACATGTTGCAACAATCTCAGAAAATGTTTCATTCATTACTAACGAAGAGAAAGAGCAACTAATTACTTTATTAAAGAAAATAGGTCTAGGTGTACAAAGTTTAAAAAAATAACAGATAAAACATAAGGGGAGAAAAAAAGAAATGAAATGGGTTATTCGTATTCTTCAAGGATTACTTGTGGTTGGTTTTGCAGCTTTTGGTGTAATGAAGCTAACAGGAAATGCAATGCAGGTTCAAACATTTGAAGGTTTTGGTTATCCGTTAGCATTCATGTATTTTATAGGTTTCTGTGAAGTATTAGGAGCTATTGGACTATTGGTTGGATTTTGGAAATCAAGAATTGCTTTACTGGCTTCTGGTGGACTCGTATTACTAATGGCTGGTGCTGTGTTTTCACATTTTAAGGCTGGACAAGGTATAGGATTAATAATGCCTGCCTTGGTCTTTCTTATCTTAAGTCTTGTTGTTTTACTTGGAAAAAGTGCAGGAACTTTCAGTAAGAACGTGTGAAAAAGAACTTTTGGTTTTTATTGTACAGGGGTTCATGCGTGATAACAAAAAGTTCTTGATAATATAGATTTTTTAAAAAAATAATAGGTGGTAATGCTAATGGGGTTTCTATCCAAATTATTTGGAAATTCATCTATAAAGGAGAAAGAAAAAATGACAAATGTAAAATTAGCAGTGATTTATTACAGCATGGGTGGAACAAACTATCAACTAGCTAGATGGGCTGAAGAAGGAGCAAAAGAAGCTGGTGCTGAAGTAAAGGTTTTAAAGGTACCTGAATTGGCTCCACAATCTGCAATCGAAGGAAATCCAATTTGGAAAGCCACAGTTGAAAAAACAAAAGATGTACCAGAGGTTAAATTAGAAGACTTAGAATGGGCAGATGCCATTATTTTCAGTGTTCCGACTCGATTTGGCAATATGCCTTCACAAATGAAACAGTTCCTCGATACTACTGGCGGTCTATGGTTCCAAGGCAAGCTTGCAAATAAAGTGGTAAGTGCCATGACTTCTGCTCAAAACGCTCATGGTGGGCAGGAAGCAACCATTTTATCCCTTTATACAACCATGTATCACTGGGGTGCAATTGTTGCCGCTCCTGGATATACTGATCCAGTTACTTTTGGAGCTGGCGGTAATCCATATGGAATAAGTGTTACTGTTGGGCAAGATGGAAAAATGATTGAAGATGTTCAAGCAGCTGTAAAACATCAAGCAAAACGTACTGTAACAGTTGCAGAATGGGTAAAAAAGGCAAATCAATAAGTAAGAAAAACTAATCGGAAGTTTTCCGATTAGTTTTTTTTTCGAAGGTAACCCATCAAACTGTAATGAATGGTATAACTGCTGAACAGTTTGGTCTTTTGGTAGGGGGCATGAAATTGAATATTGGTGATAAAGTAACAAATTTATCATACAATGGATTTATGAAAGTGGATACTGTGAAATAAAACATATTAACAAAGCCAGGACAGAACTTGTACATGTTTCTGAAATTGAGCTTCAAGGGGATAATACTTTAGGATTAATAATATGACCTAATAAAGGCTGCCAGTTAATTGGCGGTTTTTTTATTGAAGTAAAAACCGCAACATCCAGCGGGTGTTCTTATCCTATTATCAAAATCAACAATAATATTATAAATTATCTTTTTCCCAAGAAAGCAACATTGTGAAGTAATACACTTAAACTATAGGGTAGCTTTACTTGAATAAAGAGTAAAGCCTTTTATTAAATTATAATAATTGAAGAACATTTTTGTTAGTCTAAAGAAAAAAGAAGATAAATTGAGGTAATAAAAATGTATGAATTTAAAGATGAGTTTGAAAGAAAAGAAAAAAAATATAAGATATACCTATATTTATTTATTATCTCTGTTTTAATAAATACATTCATTGACATTTTTTTTGACTTGGGAATTGAAAAAGTTTCTGGAGTTCGCATAGTTATTAGCCTTTTATTTTTTGGTGTTATTCTTTATTTTGGTTTGCGTAGAAAGTTTTGGGCTGAGGTTATGATTAAATTTTTTGTCTGGCTAAATATTATTTTATTGTTCCTCATTATTACTGTTAAGATTTTAGGGTTGTAGTTCAAATTAATTTTTAATGTTCTTTATCTAACGGGGTGCTTGTGCGGCCGAGCATAGGTCGGATCATATAGCGGGTGGGATTCCCGTCGAGTAAGAACTAGCCATTCGCTCGTAGCGAGTCTTGGAGGGCTAAAGGTAACTTTAGTCTTTAAGCGTAGACAGTTAGGTGGCGGGCCGAAAGCCAAATGGTTGAAGGGATTGAGCTCCATAATGTTAGTAAATCGAGAGGGCTGATGCCTTAAGCACAGCAGAAAGCTACATTTTATCTTTCGTTAAAGGCAAGAAAGATAAAACCTCTCTGGAGTCAGAGACCTTGGCACGTTATACATTGATATGATACGGCAACTCGGGAGACCCTACCGGTCTTTTCTTTTTTTTTAGAAGAGTATGGTGTACAAGCGATAACAAGCAAGGAAACCAAATGCCGATGTAGGGAGTCGGATAGCAGCGTAGTACCAATGAAGTTGGGTAATGCCGACGGAGGAAAGGCTAGCTACCAGTTATCACCCTTACTAGGGACACATTTACTACACACAGAGGTAGGAATAATAAATGGAAACAAAACTACTAAGGATAGCAGAATTAGCAAAATCTGATTCTAAAATGAAATTTACATCTCTTGCACATTTATTAAATGAGCAATCACTAGCTCAATGTCACCAGGAGCTACCTACCAAAAAGGCAACTGGGGTTAATGGTACAACTAAAGAGCAATACAGTGAAAATCTAAAAGAAAACATAGAGGATTTAGTACATAGGCTTAAAAGCAAAAGTTATCATCCTGTTCCAGTAAGAAGAATGTATATTCCAAAGCTCAATTCAAACAAGAAAAGACCATTGGGAATTCCGGAACATGAAGATAAGATTGTTCAAAGAGGCATTACGAAAATACTAAATACCATCTATGAAAATGATTTTCTAGACTGTTCATTTGGATTCCGTCCAAATCGTAACTGCCACGATGCTTTGAAAATACTGAACCATTATATTGAAAAGAGAACAGTGTATTATGTAGTAGATGTAGATATTAAAGGATTCTTTGACAACGTTGACCACACATGGATGATGGAGTTCTTAAAACTGCGAATCGCTGACCCTAACTTACTTAGAATCATTGGTAGGTTTCTTAAAGGTGGTTATATGGAGGAAGGTAAGAAATATAAAACAGACAAAGGCACACCGCAAGGTGGAGTAATATCTCCGATATTAGCCAATGTATACCTCCATTATGTCCTTGACCTATGGTTCGAGAAAAGGGTTAGGAAACAGTGCAAGGGACAAGCATACATAGTGAGATATGCAGACGATTTTGTTTGTTGTTTTCAATATAAATGTGAAGCTGAGCAATTCTTCCATTCATTAAAGTTGAGATTAAAGAAATTTAATCTAGAAATAGCTGAGGATAAAACCAAAATCATACCCTTCGGGCGGTTTGCGGAGCAAAATGCAAATCAACAGGGAAGAAGTAAACCGGAAACTTTTGATTTCCTTGGATTTACACACTATTGAGGTAGGAGTAAACAAGGAAAATTTCGAGTAAAACGGAGAACAAGCAAGAAGAAAGTCCAAGCTAAACTAAAAGAAACTAAAGAATGGTTGAAAATTAACAGAAATAAAGACATTCATATGATTATGGATAGATTTAAACGCTCACTAGTAGGTTATTACAACTATTATTGCATCACAGATAATACCCAAAGTGTAAATAAATTCAGAGACAAAATCGGGTACTTACTGTATAAATGGCTCAATAGAAGAAGTCAAAGGAAATCATTTACTTGGGATAAATTCAGACTCTTTCTTAATAAATATCCATTACCTTACGCAAGAGTTAAGGTTAATATATACGACTTAAGAAAAGAAATTAGCTATATTTTGTAAATGATAACTAGGAGGAGCCGTGTGCGTTAATAGCGCAAGCACGGTTCTGTGAGGGGGAGGAGTACAATTTACCGCAAGGTAGAAAGGCTCCCTTCTACTCGACTTTCTTCACAACAAATGGCAACGAAGGGAAAAATTTTTATGGTAATGTTCGGTGGAGTCATTCTCTTTTTAATAGGTATTGTTTCTTTTATATCGCTATTGGTTTATGGTTATAAAGAATTTAAGGCAGATGAGTCTAAAACACCAAAAAAAGTGATCTTTTTAGTTTTAGGAATACTTGATACCTTTTTCGGTACAGGTGGTGAATTAACAGGACTTGCTTTAATATTATCACTTGCAGCTATCCTTATTGGTCTTGTGATTATGGGGGTATTTCATTAATACAAAATGTGAAAGTTTGTGAAATATTGCACTTAAAGTAACGGGTGCAAGAGTTAAATATGGGATCGCCGCAGCGGTCCCTTTTTCTTGTTGTGCTAACGTGCAGTTTAACTTAAGAAGAAGTAGGCAGACAAGAAAAGCGTTTTTTTGTGGTGGTGGTGGGAGATTAGCGAAGAACAACTTACGACATAAAATGAATACTTAGAAAATGAATAGAGAATGCTAAAAAAGAGGAGGGCTAAAGATGTCAAATAAAAATCAGTGGCTACTTAATGTTCCTATGGTTTTATTAGTATGGTTAACAATCCCTTTTTTAGGGGTACGTAATATTAAGAAATTCCTTCCTGCATCCATTTTTATTGTAATTGTAGAAATTCTTCTTGCCCAAATTGGGAAGGAACGCAAATGGTGGGTTTTTTATAAAAAAAATTCATTTATTTCAGTGGCATTACCTTTTTATATTGGCCCTTTTTTAATAGGTTCAATGTGGATTTTAAAATGGACATATGGAAATTTTAAACGTTTTATTACACTCAATGCAATAGTAGATGGTATGTTTGCCATTTTAATGATGGGTTTATTAAAAAAATTAAAATTAGTTACACTCGTCCGGTTTAATAAAATTCAATTTTTTCTTTATTTGTTTCTTAAGTCGTTCTTGTTATATGGATTTCAATACCTCATTGAAAAGAGAAATGCTGACTAGATTTGGTTAAAGGGATAAAATTGTTAGTTATGTTAAATTGATGGCATATGTGAAATTTTGCACTTAAGCTCCCTCAGTTAGATACGATTATCTCTCAAATACTCACTTATTCGCAAGATTTCAAATCACTTGTAATAATACTAGGGGACTGATGAAAGGTGTTGTTAGCATTTTGGCTACATGATTTTCCATATAATGTACGTTTCTCCACGCCACCCCTGGAGGTTTTCGCTCCCATGTCTCAACGGGTCAAATGCCCTTTCATTCCTTCGTCATGCCTATCCAAGTGGTAGATGCCGGTCTTTCTAACGGAACGGGTCAGAGCCCTTATGCTTAAGTAATCCGGTCCTTCGTACTTTCTTTGAAATCCTACGAATAAGCCAATATTCGAAATGTATTTATCTATTAGTTTATTAATTTACCTGTAATTGAAGATATGTTGGAAATTTTATTAAGCAGCTATTGAAATTAAAGGTTGTACTTTGTCGGAACGATAAGACTCATTTTTTCTTGCCATGCCTACTAGAATTCTTGCGAATTTATTTATTAATTTCATGATGGACTTCATTTTCTTCATCTTTTTCACATTAACATTATTAGAATGTAATTCTTTAAAATCGGGGTTGTTCATGACAAGGCTCATTGTGGCTAGGTACAAAAAGCGTCGTAAGCGGGACCTTCCTCGTTTTGAAAGGACAATTTGTCCTTTCCATTTACCTGAACTAGCCTCTGCTAAATGTAACCCTGCATGTCGTAATAAAGAATTACCATGAGCGAAACCACTGAGATCTCCGGCTTCTCCTAAAATACCGGCAAGTGCAATTTCGCTTATGCCTTTAATGGCAAGCAATTTTTTAGCGAAAGGTATTTTTTTAAGAACTTCAGTGACTTCCTTTTCAACTCTTTCGAGTTGGGCTGTAGCTAGATCGAATTCTTCAAGTAATTGTTCCAAGTGTAATTTATAAGCATCAAGTGCTTGTGGTGTACCAACAGAATGGGTAGCTAATTCAATAAGTAGTTTTGCTTTTCTTAAACCAGCTTGTCGTTTCATTAAGGTTTTCCAGCCGTTCACGATATCCTGTGGTTTCATTGAACTAATTTCAAGTGGGGTAGGGAATAAGCGAAGTGTTGCGATTGCGCCTTTTCCTTTAACATCTTTGAAAACTTGCCGAAGTTCTGGGAAAACAATATCTACCCAGCGGTTAATCTGATTTACAGCACTAACAAGCCTTTTTACGGTCATGTCACGATTAGACATTAAGACTCGTAGTTTTTCAAAGATTTCTGAAGAAGGGCGAATAAATGAATAATAGCCATTCTTCACCATATCAGCGATAACTAAGGCATCTTTTTTATCACTTTTAGATTGGGTATTATCTCGATTTTCTTTATTTTTTTTTACAAGGTGGGGGTTTACTGTCACTACTTCAATATTTCTTTCATAAAGCCATTTTGATAAGTTAACCCAGTAGTGTCCGGTTGGCTCCATACCAACAATCGTAGTATCTAAGCCCTTTAAAGCTTTCAACCGATTAATCCATTGTATTAATCTAGCAAAGCCATCTTCATTATTTTCGAACGTTAGAGGATCACCAATAACAATGCCACGGAAGTTTACGGCACGAGCAACGTGAAACTGCTGGGCTATATCTATTCCTACAATAAGATGTTTGATCGAAATTCTTTCAATTAGTTGATTTTGTTTGTCTTGCATTTTAAACTTCATATTAGAGCTTCCTCCTAAGAATGATTTTGTGTTGTGTGTGTATAATCATCTTAATGAGGGGCTCTATTTTTTTCAAACGCGAAAAATAGCTATCTACAGGAATTCTAACGAGTGCAAGAGTTGAAGAACAGGGCTGTCGTTGCGGCAGGCTTTTCTTATGTGCTAACGTGGCAGGTTAATTTAACAAGAAAAAAGGTTTTAATGGTAAAATTATGTAAGGTAATTTTAGATAGAAAGATGTTGCGATTGTCTTAAATACATAGGGAGGTGCTTTGTTGAAGGAGAATAAAGAAAATAGAGGGAATTGGAGAAAGTTTATTAGCTTTACATTTATCGTTGGTTTAATTGTTGCATTTTTTTCGGTTTTTTCTGATAATTTGCCATATATGAGTGATGGTGTAACAGTTATTGAATTAATCATTTCATATTTAGCGGTAATGATTAATTCCTTACCAATGTGGTTTATTCTTGCAATGCTTGTTGGCTATATGTTTTCGAGGAACATTAGGGAGGCTGCGTTACTTGGAGCCATTTATACAATTTCTGCAATTTCATTTTACTTCGTGATTGGGCATTTTAATACGGATGCTGCAGTATCTTTATCATTCAAAGAACAGGCATTTATTTATGCGAGTTGGTACGGAGCTTCAACTATCGGTGGTATCCTTGGTGGAATTGTAGGATTTTTAATAAAAAAAACACCATATGCTCTACTGGTTTTACTTGCAGGGTTGTTCTTACAATTATTTGTGAATGGTATAAGGAGCTGGAGTGACATTATTGGAATTGCACAAAATGTTACCTATTGTCTAATGATTGTAAGCATTGTTATTTATTTAGTGATTATGAAGAAAAATGAAGGAAGAGAATATTTGAGAATGTGAAGAGATGCACTTAAACTGATATGAACGAAACTGTCAAGGCTCCCTACACAATTTGTTTTTTGTTTGGTTTTTGACCAACTTTAAGAAGAGAAGCGTATTTCGGCTTCTTTTCTTTCTAAGTTCGAGTTCAGCCTTTTAAGGCTAGGGAATCTCCTTCTCAGCCAGCTAGCTCCTTCCGTAATGTAGCTCTGATTTGGTTTGTTTTTTCCAGTAAACAGTGTAACCAAATTAATCTACGGTGTTACGAGTAAGGAGCTAGTTTCGTTCATGATAACTAAAGGGATCTTTAATTGAAGATGGACTGAGAGTTTTAGCCTAAGTATTCTCAATCTGAAAAGCTTAGTACGTAAACTGTATAAGCACATAATTATTGATGAAAAGGGGTTACCATCAGGAGAAATTTCATTTGAGACAACAGAACTATTATAAATTAGACTGTGTCCTTTTTTTTCCCTATTAATAATCACTTCGTATTTAAACTTATGAAACTATACAATATCTTGTTTCACAGGTATTTAACTAATAGAAAAGCCGAGGGCTTCAATCCCCCGACCATTTATAACACTAAAAAGGTTATTGTTTATGGAAATAAATACCAAGTGATGGTAT
>NZ_JASATK010000047.1:0-10075 GCF_038440275.1 Bacillus sp. OTU2372 | reverse complement strand
GGAAGAGTCCAGATTGATCTTTGTTCAGCAATCGGGCCATATTCTTGAATAACAGTTAGATTGTATTGCGAAGAGATTAAGATGATTATAAAGATTGACATCGACACAATACGTGTATATACTCGTAATTATGAGAGAATAAAATTCAACAGTTGGAGTATATCTTCTTGATTGTAGGAAAGGTTGGTGAAAATTATGAGAGAGCAAAATTCAACGGCAGATTTTTCAGGGACGACCGATTATGCAGCAGAATGCGCTAGCTTGAATTTAAGAAAGGCGTCCCGGTTCATTACCAGTTTATATGATGAATATTTAAGACCAGTCGGGCTTCGGTCTACACAGTTGTCATTGTTGATGGCACTTGAACAGGCCGGGTCTGTCACCATTACATCTCTCTCCGAAATTCTTCTGATGGATCGGACCACATTGCCACGAGATCTCAAGCCGCTTGAGAGACAAGGCTGGGTGTCGATCACGGAAGGGGAGGATCGCAGGAAACGATTTATTGCTCTGACACCCGACGGCCGGGACCTTCTTAAGCGTGCGCTGCCGTTATGGGAACAGGCGCAAATTCGTATTCGAGACTATATGGGCGATGACCGTTATAAAGGTTTTCTTGGTCAATTGTCTGATATCGTTAAGCTGAACAGGCAAGATTAATTTTTTTATCAAAAATGGTGTATATACACTTATTTTGATTCGGGGCATGGATTTCTGTCTCAGTATGCCGCTGCTTGCGATGAACATGTCTTAATGTTCCTTCGATAATGTATATGATCCCTTAGATGAAGGTAAATTAAATTATTTTTTGGAGGGTTTACAAATGAAGCTTACAGGAAACACGATTTTTATTACAGGCGGCGGTACGGGAATTGGCCGTGGTCTAGCAGAAGCTTTACACAAACTTGGAAACAAAGTTATCATCTCTGGGCGGCGAAAAGAGCGTCTGGAGGACACGATTAAAGCGAATCCCGGGATGTCCGGAGTAGAGTTGAATGTACAGGATCCTGACAGCATAAAGGCGGTCGCCAAGCAGTTAATCGAAGAATACCCGGATTTAAATGTCTTGTTTAACAACGCCGGCATCATGCTGCCCGATAACGCAGCAGGCGTGATCGACGAAGATGTTTTGGTTTCGACTGTCACGACAAACTTGCTTGGGCCAATCCGTATGACGTCTGCGTTAATGGAGCATTTGAAGTCCAAAGAAGAAGCAGTTATCATCAACACGACTTCGGTACTTGGATTCGTGCCGCTAGCGATGACCGCTGTATATTCGGCGACGAAAGCAGCACTCCATTCCTACTCGCTTTCTCAACGGTACATGCTTAAAGACACTTCGGTAAAAGTACTGGAAATGGCGCCGCCGGGGGTTCAAACGGATCTGATAAATCTCAACAATCCGCACGCGATGTCGCTTACGCAATTCATTGAAGCAACGATGAAGGTACTTGGTACGGATACAGACGAGGTTCTGGTGGAAGAAGCGAAAATACTTCGAAATAACCCGGGCCCGAGCGAAGGCGCTTTTGTGACCCAGTTCAACGATATGATGTCTGAGCCGCCAAAGGGTCATTAATCCGCCATCTTGACGAAAATATACGATAAAATATAACATTCCACATATTGGCATTTTGTTCTTACTCAAAGCAAATTAAAAGCATGATTGAAAATAAGCGAAGGTGTATACACCGCAGTTCAGGGAGGAAAAGAGTTTTGAAAACCTATCGCCGGATGGAAAAAGGAGCCGTACATTTTAAACACACGTTTAATTAATACAGACATTTAATTATGACAAAAGGAGAGATGTGCCATGAAAAATGCAATGATCGCATTGCTTCGCCAGCCCACTACGATTATCGGAGTTGTTGTGGCATTTATGTTTCAGATCATTTTTAGTATCGTATGGATGACAGGCTACAACGGAATTACCGACAACACCAAGAATTTGATTATCGCCATCGTTAACGAAGATCAAGGACTCGGGGCTAACATCGCTGACGAACTTGCCGGGAACCTGCCTTTCCGAATCGAGAGGATGGATTCGTTGTCCGCCGCCCAGACGAAGTTGAACAAACGAGACGTGCAGATGGTGCTGTATCTGGCATCCGATTTCTCCAAGCAGTTGCAAACTCCAGGTCAAACGGCGCAAATCCATTACTACTTGAACGAATCGAACCCGCAATTCATCAAGAGCATTATGCAATCGGTTGCCAGCAACGTTACGGCGATTGCCAATAAGCAGGCGATTGCCGCAGGAGCGCAGGCGAAACTGACGCAGGTAAGCCCGAATCTCCCGACTGCCCAGGCACACCAGATGGCGCAAGGACTGTCCGAACGCGTCACATCCGACATGCAGACGTCCAACAAAGTGAACGGTATGCACAACCAGATGGTGCCGATGATGCTCGTCCTCGCTTGCTTCGTCGGATCGATGATCAAAGCGCAGAACCTGCAGATTTCCGTCAACATCGTCTCACGGCAATACGGCAGATGGAACGCATTCGGCGCCAGAGTGATGCTCAACGTCATTGCGGCGGCGGCGGTCGGACTCGTCAGTACGACGATGGTTCATTTGCTCGGCGGGCAATCCGTCGTCAGCTTTGCCACGATGTGGGGCTTCGTGTCGCTCGTGTTACTCGCATTCATGTTTTTCGCTCAAATGTTCCTGATTCTACTCGGCAACGCGGGCATGTTTCTTAACATCATTATGCTTGCGACACAGTTGGTTTCTTCCGGAGCGATTGTACCGCGTGAGCTGCTGGGCTCGTTTTATAATCGGGTGAGCGACTATTTGCCGGCCACTTACGCGGTGGAGGGGATCATGAACCTGCTTTTCGGCGGTCCGAGCTTGGGTGCGAGCGCCATGACGCTTGTATGGATATTGGTTGTATGTCTCGCTATCAGCGCTGCCGGTGTCGCCGTCAGCCGCAGGAAGCGCGAAACCGCGCCAGCATCTGCTACCGCACCGGCCGAATGCTGACTTTCGATTGAAAAACAAAGAGGATTGGAAACGGGTATATGGCAAAACGCACAGTCAATGGAATTTGGTATCAGAAGCGGTCTATGGACTAACAGAACTACATCGAAAAGACATTAAGGGTACGAGACTTGTCGCAAATCCTGGGTGTTTCTCTTCATCAACAATCCTTGCACTTGCACCACTGGTGAGGGAAGGGCTCATTGATTTAGATAAAATTGTTGTAGATGGTATGTCAGGAACGGTTGGAGCAGGGAATAAGCTAGATCGTGCTCTGCATCAACCCGAAATACATAACAATATTTTATTCTACAACGTTGTGAACCATCGGCATAGCTATGAAATGGAACAGGAATTATCCGTAATTGCAGGACAATCCGTCCACGTGCACTTCACACCCCATAATGTGCTGATATCAAGGGGAATATTATATGAATGCTGCGATTGAGGCAGATGACGCAGACCCATTGCTTTCAAGAAAAAGTCCGTGAAGCAATGGATGGCTTGCTCGGAGTGGTTCGAATCTTGTTCAGAAAGGCATAGAGAAGGGTGAAATTAAACAAGGCGTGGATCCCGAGTTTGTGGCGACCGTGTTGATCTCCACGCTGGAGGGGGCGCTAACACTTAGCAAACTTTACAAGAACCCAGAGTACATGAAAAGAGCTGTGCATCATCTTAAATCCTTTCTTGCTCAGAACTATGCCTAGCAGTCTAAAAAAGAAGCCGGCGATGGCTTTTTTTACCCTAAAAAAAAGACCGATCGGTTTCCAAAACTACCTATAATACTTAAAAGGCGATACTGGGAAATCTGACAAGGATGCTGTCATAGTGGATGTCGTCCGATCATCGATAAGCAAGAAGAAAGAAACTATAAGTCTTGACCGTTACGATAAGCTTTCCGTACAAGTTCTGTCAGCCTTGGTAGAAAGCTTCACGACGGCGTACTTTGCGATGCTACTGATACAGCGATGAGAATAGCCTACGCATCTACCCTAAGCGAAGGGGAGACATTCACAACGCTAGAACTAAAAATCAATTTTACTAAGTCTGTATGGAATGCACGACTTCAAATAATTGGGCAGGCCATCATACAGTGTAGTACTGACGGATGGGCGTTAAATTGAACGACTAAGGAGTTGAGTACCATGAAAAAGATGACAATAAATGATCATCCTACCGTAAAACAATATTACAAGAAAAAGGAAATTATGCAGGGAACCGAAGGCAGGCGCATAGATACACAATGGTTGCGGAATTTATGTCTACATGCAGGAGCCGACGATGTTGGATTCGTCTCTATTGACCGAAACGAACTTGGAGACCAACGAAAAGAAATTTTGAATCTGTTTCCGGAAGCCAGGACGCTCATTAGTTTCGTCTGTAAAATGAACCGCGAGCCCTTGCGTTCGACAGCCCGATCTATTGCAAATACGGAATTTCATCATGTTGTCGATAACGTAACGCATATCGGACATGAAATCGTGAAAGAGCTTGAAGAGCAAGGCATCAAAGCATTGAATCCGCCAGCAGGATTCCCGATGGAGCAGGAAAGTACCGGAAAAGCATGGGTCATCTCACATAAACCAATTGCGGTTGCGGCTGGACTCGGACAAATCGGCATCCATAGAAATGTCATTCATCCCAAGTTCGGCAACTTTATTTTGTTAGGTACGATCCTTACAAATGCAGATATGACTTCGGAGAGTCAGCCCATTGATTATAATCCGTGTTTGGAGTGCAAATTATGCGTAGCTGCCTGCCCAGTAGGAGCCATTGGCGCTGATGGTCATTTTAATTTCTCCGCCTGTTATACGCACAACTATAGAGAATTTTCCGGCGGCTTTACCGATTGGGTGGAGAAGATTACCGACAGCAAAAATTCTAAAGCATACAGGGACAAAGTAAATGATGCAGAAACAGCATCTATGTGGCAGAGCCTTTCTTTTGGGGCTAGCTATAAAGCGGCCTACTGTTTGTCCGTTTGTCCTGCTGGAGAAGATGTAATTGGTGAGTTTCTTGATGATCGTAAGAAATTTTTGAAGGAGGTTGTCAAACCACTGCAGGATAAAAGCGAAATGGTGTATGTAGTGCCGAATTCCGACGCTGAGGATCATGTCAAAAAGCGTTTTCCCCATAAACAAGTGCGGTCGGTGAGCAACGGCTTACGATCGAAATCAATCCGGGCGTTTTTGGGAGTGCTTCCCCATATGTTTCAAAGAAATCAAGCAAAAGATTTAGCGGCTACCTATCATTTTACATTTACTGGAGAAGAGAATGCTCAAGCAACGGTTATCATTAAGAACAAGACCCTTACTGTGGAAAAGGGACATATCGGGGATGCAGATTTCCAACTTATTGCAGACAGTCAAACATGGATTCGGCTGATGGCCAAAGAAACAGGGATATTATCAGCCGTCATGTCAGGTAAAATTCGCACAAAAGGCCATTTAAAGTTGCTCAAGGCTTTCAGCAGGTGCTTTCCGTCATAAAAGAAGAGAAGATTTCAACAAAAAATGGGAAAAAGTACAATCGTTTTGTTAGTTTGATACATTATGTATCAAACTTGTGAATTCGGCGGTAGAATTGGCAGTACGCGATATAGATGTTGACACTAAGACCACTGAAGGTTTCACAAAAGCAGAACAAATGCTCAAGGAAATTATTCTCTGGGGGCAGCAGAACGGTGAATTCACCCCTGATTACGATACCGAAGAGCTAGCGGAATATCTGCATAATGTATTGGTAGGACTAAGGGGAATGGCGAGAACCTCGACCGCTAAAGAAAAACTGCACCGCATAGCCAAATTTTCGATGAATTTTTAGAAAGATGATTTAATTTTATTAGAATGATCATTCCCATATACACGGATTTTCTCATTCATCTCATGCTATTCCTCCCTAAACCAAAATTACTTGCTTGTCACGCATAGACCGCAATTTTAAGGAAGCATATTGAGCATGAACAACGGCTCGTGGACAACCATGATCATATTATTTTTCAATACCCATTATAACGGAAGATATTTTTTCATTAAGGAGTGAGATTAAATGATTCGAGCTGGAATCTATGGAGCATCTGGTTACATGGGTGCAGAAGCACTCCGTGTGTTATAAGACATCCAAATGTAAGCGTGGAGGGGGCGACAAGTAGAGGGGATACTAGCATTGAAGTTTTCAATAAAAACTTTTTTGGAAGAGGGATTCAATATACTCATCCAGATGATGTCACGCCGTGTGATGTAGTTTTTGTTTCAGTCCCTAGTGGGATGGCAATGGACGTTGCGGCTAAATTTTTATCTCAAGGAGCCAAAGTGATTGATTTTGGTGCTGACTTTCGATTGAAAAACAAAGAGGATTGGAAACGGGTATATGGCAAAACGCACAGTCAATGGAATTTGGTATCAGAAGCGGTCTATGGAATAACAGAACTACATCGAAAAGACATTAAGGGTACGAGACTTGTCGCAAATCCTGGGTGTTTCTCTTCATCAACAATCCTTGCACTTGCACCACTGGTGAGGGAAGGGCTCATTGATTTAGATAAAATTGTTGTAGATGGTATGTCAGGAACGGTTGGAGCTGGGAATGAGCTAGATCGTGCTCTTCATCATCCTGAAATTCATAACAATATTTTATCCTACAACGTTGTGAACCATCGGCATATCTATGAAATGGAACAGGAATTATCCGCAATTGCAGGACAATCTGTCCACGTGCACTTCACACCCCATTATGTGCCGATATCAAGGGGAATATTAACCGTAAATCACTGTTTTCCTAAAAGAAGAGCAAAAAGAAAAGACTTGATAGAACTTTATCAAGAGTTTTATCGTAACGAGTTTTTCATTAAAGTAATCGATTTACCTTCCAATACGAATGGTTCGTGGAACTATGCTCCATATCCTTGGGTATCAGCTGTATCTTCCACAAATTTTTGCCATATCGGTTTGGACGTTGATGAATCCAGAGGTAGAATCGTTGTTCTCAGTGTCTTGGATAGCGTAGGAAAAGGTGGAGCATTGGTTGGGATTGAAAACATGAATGTTATGTTCGGTTTGGACGAGACAACAGGTTTAGATACATTTGGTATTCATCCGTATTGAAAAAGGTCGTTTTTGAGAGGAGTTATTAAGTTATTAAGTTATTAAGTTATTAAGTTATTTGGCAGGAATGTTAAGGAATAGAATTGTGAGATGTAGGAAGTATAACAATAAAATGGGTTAGCAATGGAGGTCTATTTATTTAAATAAAATGCTGGTATATCTCATTCTTTTATTTATAATAACTTCTCAACAAACTGTTTTAGCAGCTCCAATGACATTTGAGGATTGTATGACTCAACTTAATAATGAAATAGAAAAAGATATTAAAAAAAGTTTCCCTTTATTAGAGCAAATTGAGGGAGCTAATAATACTCGGAGATATGACTCCGACAATAGAAGTAAAATGATATTGAATTCGAGAAAGAGAAATAAGATCATAAAGTATATCCATCATTGACAGGGTTGGGGTCACTGGTTCAATTAGGGTCATCCTTCCTTTGGGGAAAAATGGAAAAAGAGGAGCGTTTATATAAACCGCCTCAATTCCTTATTTAATCCTATTTATAAAATAAGAAAACTGGTCACACCTTTGGTCACAACTTGGTCACAGAATAGATGTCTTAATATTTAATTAGAAAAAATTAAATGATATATGGCTTATCAAAAAGTGCATTAAATTAAGATTCTACGGTATTATTAAAAACTAAATGTAATCTAAAAAAATACCTACCCTCTAACTTCAAAACTGCTTGAGACCTGTGTCACAGAGCTGGTGAGTTCTAGCTTACTCCACTACGTACAAGAGTTTGAAAAGTAGGCAATATTTGACTCTTCCATTCGCCATGATCCTGATGGTCCTATCCATTGTTATAGCACCCGGTATGAGTTTTTTGATTAACTTTATCACAAACATTTGGACACCCTATTCTTGAGTGTTCTGTCTTTGTCTGCCATTATTTCTTTTCGTGGTGGCTAAGGTTAAAAGAGCGTTTTTGGAGAAGGATATAAGTTGATATTCTAATTGTAAATTATCTGTGTTACTCTATTTACAATTACATAGCACCCGAGTTAATTTCACATCCAAACAATAAAAAGAGGAGCAATGAACTCAGCTCCTCCACAATTGGTTTTCATTATTAGGGTGAAGAATAGGGGCAGTTCCCCTGACAATTTCACCTTATTGTGCGGGCTCAACCTCAAATCCAGCAGACTTCCATGCAGTCGTTCCACCTTCAATATAGGCAACATCTGTGAAGCCCATTTGTTTCAGAACATACGCTCCAAGCGCAGCCTGTCCACCAGCACCACATGTCACTAATACAGGGCGATTTCGATTAGCTAACTCTGGATTCCGTAAATGATCTGGCAACTCAAGGTCGGCACGGATAGGCAGCATCCCTAGTGAAATATTAACACTGCTTGGAATTAATCCGCATGCGCCAGCATCCGCTGCGTCCTGCACATCGATAACCAATGTGTTTGGATTTTCCTGAATCTTCTCACGTGCTGCAGCTGAACTAATACTTGGTACATTCTCACGAGCTTCTGCTACCATTTGAATAAATGTTTTTGCCATTTTGTAAACCCCCTATGTAGAATATTATCTCATAACACCTTATGGAAAATAAAAACTTAACTACTTGTCTGTTAAGTTACCTTACATGTTTAGTATACTTTTGCTATTATTGTTTGTCAATGCAATTACGGTACTATTCTAAACCTTAAAGTAGAAAAACATAAACATAGGTAACCATAATATGTATTAACTAAGTATTTGTAAAACTATTGAGTTACCGTTGGTCTTACATGGTGGAACTGGTATTCCGACCGAACAAATTAAAAAATCAATCTCATTAGGAACGGCAAAAATTAATGTAAATACGGAAAATCAAATTGCTTTTACGAAAGCAGTCCGTTCGATATTAAACACTGATCCTGATGTATATGACCCTAGAAAATACATAGTTCCGGGCCGTGAAGCTATTAAGGAAACGGTGATCGGAAAAATGCGTGAATTTGGTTCTTGTGGTCGGATTTAATTTTTTTGCTCTGTTAAATTTTGTTGTTGATTTTCGTTCCATCATCACTCAGCAAAATCAACAATGTCCTTTAACAGAGCTTTTTTCTAACATAAACAAAAATAGATATTTTCTTGCAGTGGTGGGTATGGCAGGTTTTGGGTTCTACATAATCCAACTGATCAGCCTTGCTAAGACCTAACAAAAGAGTTAGAAGTTTCAGTGCTTGTTCTCGCCAGAGTTAAAGAAATTTTTCAAATGGCTAAAGCAAAAGGATATGGTTCAGAAGATATGAGCGACGTCATTAAATGCTATGAAGAGTGGGCCGGGGTTACAGTTGAAAAAGTAAAATAAAATTCCGGGTCCCAGGCGATTATGTATTGCTTGGGATTTTTAATTTTAGTATCGTCGTTAGAAAAGCCTGTAGAACTTCTTCAAATCAACGATCAATCAATAGCCAACAGCCATCTACAGGAGTTGAAAAATAATGATCTACAAAGCTTTCTAAATGAAGTAAAGGAGCAATCCAACAAGCACATTTCCAAAAGAAATGGCATCCTTCTTGCTCAGTGATTCCGAGTACCTTTTGAAGTAAGTTGCACCTTTTGATTAATTTAATTGTTTACATAAAAGACTCCAGTTAGGGAGTCATCAAACTGCTGACAAATTCGAAGAATATCGAGTTTATCGGCAGTATTTTTGTGAAATTTAAGTATAGAAATTCCTTGGTGGATGAAATGCTAAATAAAAAAATACACAGATAAATCGTGAACATAATGAACTTATAGCTTTAGAACTTCATGTGGCTGCAAGATAATTTTCTTATTTCAATATGTGCTAAATTCACATTACCTATTATATATACGCCCGGACAACGTATCGTTTATATTTCAAGCAACACCACCAAACGGTCAGCAAGGAGGGGTTATTTAAAATGATAAACTTTTTGTACCTATGGAAAATAATCCCTCCATGAGAAAATCCCTTCTTTAGTAAAATGTACCCGATAGAGTAGACACTTAAAAAAAGTCCTC
>NZ_JASATK010000046.1:0-12371 GCF_038440275.1 Bacillus sp. OTU2372 | reverse complement strand
TTAAGTACATTCCTTCACAAAGTTATAGAAAAGTAACAAATTTCCCCTCAGTCTTAAACGGTAAAAAAGAAGGATGCACACTTAATACATCCTTCTAAACCCTCTTGTTCTTAGTTTAATCAATCTTTTCAATTGTAACTGTAAAATTACCTTTCAAACTTGCAAGCTTATCTGTTCCGGACTCTATCCTACCTAATTTAATAAGTCCCTTTGCATAACCAAAATCCCTATAAAATATAGCTAAATTTCCCCAAGGAGCATAATACGTAATATCTCCAATAGAAGCATCGGTACCATCTGGAGAATCGGTAGTAGACAATCTTTTTGGAAGATCGCTAATCTTTTCCGTTCCCGCATAGTCTTCAAGTGTTAACATAAGAGGAAGAAGTTCTATAAAATCACTTGCCGCTTTGCTGTCATTCAAAGTAGTAGTATATAAATTTTCACCAACAGTTAATCTTATTTTCATTAATTTCACGCCTTCTTTTATATATTTCACTAATTTTGTTGGACGAATTAGGATTTCACTTACAGCAACAGATTCCGGTGTGCTAATTGCATAAGCAACTGCATCGGCAATGTCACTTGACTTCAATCCCAAACCTTCAAACTTAGCATTATTCTTGACACGTTCACGGTTTTCAGGTTCGTTAATCGTAGTATAAAGTTCGGAATTGTTGAGTATCTATAAAAGGTTAGTTAAGTCAGCATGTCTAATATGCATATCATCAACTCAATCGCTGCATTTTTTTAATAACTTCTTGGCTTAAGGTAACGGCTGTACCATTTTCAATACTATTCCGTCCTTTTCCTTTTGTTTGTATGACCGTCATAATTAACGCATCGAATCATTTGATTCGATGCGTTAGTTTTTTACAATTTATTATAGGTTTCATCATCGACAGGTTCTAACCATTCCGGCTTACCTGCAGTGATTGCAATGTGTACGAACCAGCTATCTTTTGTAGCGCCATGCCAATGTTTAACTCCATCGTGAGTGACTATAACATCACCAGCTTTTAAGAATTGAGCAGGTTTTCCTTCTTCTTGGTACCAACCTTCGCCACCAGTTACCAATAAAATTTGAAAACCATCATGATGGATATGCCAGTTATTTCGGCATCCTGGTTCAAAAGTCACATTCCCAACACCAACGTTGATTTTAGGGTCAGAGACTAATCCTTTAAGATAACTTTGACCCACAAAAAATTGTGAAAAAGGATTTTTTTCTCCTGCTGGGAAAATAACGCCATTTTTTACTTCTTCATGTTTTGCCATTCTTAATTCCTCCGATAAATTTTATTTTTATTAACCAGCTTACAAGCAGGTTTTTGTCCGACTTTCATTTATTTTCTGTTTATTTTAACTTACCACCAAATACCGGGAAGAAGCTATGCTCACCATAATTCTGGATTTGCTCTACATTCTTCAAAGACTCCATATCTGTATCGCTGATAACAAAATCAAGCTCTGCATTGTTTCTCATGTGATCTGGATTTGCCGTCTTAGGAATTACTACAAGACCAAGCTGGATATCATAACGTAGACAAAGCTGAGCAACAGATACTCCGTACTTATCAGCTATTACCTTAACCTCTGCATTATCGAGAACTGCACCGTGTGCAATAGGTGAATATGCCTCTACTAGGATGTCATTCTTTTGGCAGAAATCAATTAGTTCAAAAGGAGTATTGCTCACATGTGCCAATATCTGATTTACCATAGGCTTAATCTCACAGCTTGCCAGAATATTCTCTATATCATCCTCAAGGAAGTTAGAAAGACCGATTGCCTTTACCTTGCCTGTCTTATAAGCATCCTCCATTGCTTTCCATACTTCTTTGTTCTCTTCAAAGTAACGGTTATCCTCACGGAACTCTACCCAAGGCTGTGGGCTGTGGATAATCAGAAGATCAATATAATCCAATCCCAATTTTGCTAAAGACTCATCAATGGACTGCTTAACTGCATCATAGGTCTTTGCTTCTGCAGCAACCTTTGTTGTAATGAAAAGTTCTTCTCTTGTAACACTGCAGGAACGGATTCCTTCGCCTACACCAGTTTCATTCATATAAGCCTGAGCAGTATCAATATGACGATATCCGATAGATACCGCAACACGCACTGCCTGTGCTGCCTGTGCATCGTCAAGCAGCCAGGTACCAAGACCTAATTTTGGAATTTCTACACCATTTGATAATTTGTAATTTTCGTTAAACATGCGTTTGTCTCCTTTACATTGTTATATTTTTTAAAATACCTTGTCTCATTTGCACGGTTTTCCCATTTCTCATTATGAATTTCTTCAAATAAAACAGAGATGTTTGACTATCCAGCGTTTACTTAATCCTTAAGTGTTGCCTTAATTTTCAGGAATAATTTCATTAATACAAGCTATTGCGTTTAGTGTTCTCGGAAAGCCCATATATGGGAGGCAGTGAGTGATGGCGGTGATCAATGTTTCCTTTTCATTGCCTACATTTTTGTTACCCAGAACATGTGACTTCACTTGGCTTTCACAACCGCCCAATGTACTGATAATACAGAGAGTCAACAACTCCCGTGTTTTCAAATCAAGTCCTTTGCGAGTGTAAAAGTCTCCAAAGCAAAAGGAGGAAAGATAGTCCTGCATATGCTTTTGATTTTCTGGAGCAGCCTCACGCATTTTTGCGATTGTCTCGCCAAAAATCTCTACCTGTACGGATAGTCCCTTGTCAAAGCGATTTTCTTCATCAACCTGCTTTTGGCTTTCTATTGGTAAAGCGATATTCTTCGCTTTGAAAACTTCATTAACTTCATTGATGGCATTCAATGTTTTTGGAAATCCGATATATGGTGCACACTGGTAAACAGCCTCTTTGATTTCTACTGGTGTCAGCCCAACGTTTAGTGCCGCAACTACATGTGCCTTGAACTGAGGCAATGTCTGGTTGGTAGTAAGCACTACTAGGGTAATCAACTCGCGTTGCTTGTCATCCAGATTTCCTTGATAGAATACTTCCCCAAAAATGAAGCGGCTAAGGATGTCTTGAAAATCAGGATCGGTAGCGTATGCGGCTGGTACTCCATTTCCAAATAGTTGTTTGTATTTTTCCTTGCTCTTTTCAACTCGATCCATAGTTAAACCTCCTGATTCTGCTTAATTCACTTCTATTATTCCGAAGGTGCTAAATTAAATCCACTAATAAAAAATCAATATTGATTGATTAATCAACATCTGTTTATAATTATAAAAAACCCCTTCATACTTTCAATGGTTAATTTAACTGAAATCGTTGATTACTCAACAAATCAATTAAAATTGTTGATTATCTCTAGAAAGATCGGTGAATTAAAATGTCTAAGGTAGATAGAAGAATAGCATAAAGCCAAGTAGCCATAAAAAATGCTGTAATTGACCTGATGACCGAAAAAAGTTTTGATGACATTACAATTCAGGATATTGCAGACAGAGCAGATGTTAATCGAGGGACAATTTATCTTCATTACACGGATAAGTACGACCTCCTTGATAAGATGATTGAAGAACATATAGAAAATCTCCGGGAACTATGCCAATCCGCATCTGAAATGACGTTTCAAGAAGGGAATTATGTCTGGTTTGAATACTTTGAGCGCAATTATTTATTCTTTTCAACGATGTTAGCGAGTAAAGGTGCCCCTTATTTTCGCAGTCGGTTTCTAGATTTGGTTATCGAAGAATATAAAGATGAAGTGAATGTAACAGAAGGAAAAAATAACGGTTTAAATGATGTAGTTATTCTTCAATTTTTTGGCTCAGCAATCGTTGGGGCAGTGGAATGGTGGTTCAAGAATGGAATGCCTTTGCCAGCTCGTGTGATGGCAGAACAAACGGGGGCATTGTTTGATAGGAATCTAGAATAAAAGCTATAATTATCTCAGATTGTGAAGAATTGTTCTTAAACGGGTGCAAGAGTTAAAGAAGTGATCGCTGTGGTGGTCTTTTTTTTGTTGTACAAACGGAGCAGGATAGTACAACAAGCATTGATTATAATAATATAAGGTTGTAAAGGAAGGTACTTTTTAGTGAATATAAGGGATTTTGCTGAGGCTACAGTGTAATTTCGGAGTAGTAGTCATTGTAATAGTGGAAAGAAATCGAACTAATTATTAGGCGGTAATCAGTTTCCTATGCTTTAGAACAAGCCGATTTCCAAAAGAAAATCAGCTTGTTCTTTTTTTGGGAGAGGTATTAACATTTAATAACTCCCATTCTTTAGGATTCGTGTCATCTGAGGCTACTCCATTGATAATATCAAGGTAGTGATTTGCTTTTTCTTCCATATATTTAGCTCTTTGTTTTGCTTCCTCCAACTGTTCCAGAGCAATGGCTTTTTGTTTCATAATGATTTCATAACGTTCTTGAATGGTAGAACGTCCTTCCAAACACAAGTCTACATAAGATTTAATGTCTTCCACTGACATACCACATTGTTTCAGATATTTTACACCTTTAAGCCAACTGATTGATTCTTCATCAAAAAGTCGATTATTGTTTTTGTCACGCTTTACACTTGGAACTAATCCTTTATCCGTATAGAAACGAACGGTATGTTCGGTTAGTTCAAGTAGCCTGGACACTTCCTTCACAGTATGCATTTTAACCACTCCCTAAAAATTTTTTTAAAAAACTTTTTAAAATCCCTTGCCTTCGTGTCGCTCGAAGGTGATAGGATTATCATAGTTCAAGTTACTGAAATTGTAAATCACCAACCATTGAGGACTAAATGGGATAAAATCAGTGATTTGAAATATTACATTTAAAATACAGGAGGAGTTATATATGCAAAAAGTAATTTTAAACAACGGTGTTGAGATGCCTATTCTTGGCTTTGGTGTATATCAAATTGAAGATCCAAACCTATGTGAACAGGCAGTATATGATGCCCTTATGGCAGGTTATCGCTTGATTGACACAGCAGCAGCCTATATGAATGAAGTAGCAGTAGGCAGAGCTATCAAGCGAAGTGGTGTCCCAAGAGAAGAAATATTTATTACGACAAAACTTTGGATTCAAGATGCAGGTTATGAGAATGCCAAGAAAGGATTCGCAAAATCACTGGAACGATTACAAGTAGATTATATCGATTTGTATTTAATCCATCAGCCATTTGGGGATGTATATGGTTCTTGGCGTGCGATGGAGGAATTGTATCGTGAAGGTAAGATTAGGGCGATTGGAGTCAGCAACTTCTATCCAGACCGTCTAGTTGATTTGATTGATCATAATGAAGTAGTTCCAGCAGTAAACCAGGTTGAAACCCATCCTTTTTGCCAACAAATAGAAAGTCATAACCTTATGAAAGAGAACAATGTTCAGATTATGTCCTGGGGTCCGTTTGCCGAAGGAAAAAATAACATGTTCCAAAATGAAGTATTAGCATCAATAGCTGAAAAATACAATAAATCTGTTGCCCAAGTGATTTTACGCTGGTTAACACAAAGAGAAGTAGTCGTGATTCCAAAGTCAGTTCATAAAGAAAGAATCATTGAAAACTTTAATATCTTTGACTTTGAATTAAGTCATGAAGATATAGAGACTATTGCTACTTTAGATACGAAAGAGAGCGTGTTCTTTTCACATAGAGATCCTGAATTTGTAAGATGGCTTGGTAACGTTAAATTTGATGTTTAATGTTATTTATCACTTAAAAACCGATTTTCCAAATTTGGAAATTCGGTTTTTCCTTTTTGAAGACATTACTAATAAGGGGGAAAAAAGCAATGAGAAAGAATTTCAGGAACAAATCAATCAATGATACTTTTATAAAAGAAGGTAACTGCTCTGCGGTTGTAGTTGGTGCGTCGCTTTCTGGACTAATGACAGGGATTGCTCTTTCAAAAGCTGGACTGAAGGTTACAATTTTAGAGAGAGCTGGGGCGAAACCACGTAGTGGTGCTGTTCTTCAGGTTGACAGTGGGGAAATTGATCGAACAAAAACAGCAAAATTCTTGAGAGAACTTGCTTCTGGTGGAATTAGGTCGGCTGAGGCTTGGTCATCTATACAGTTTCGATTACGCAAAGAAGTTGAAGCTGATTCCAGAATTGACTTACGTTATGATGCCCGTGTTCAAACTGTTAATCAGGACTACAACTCTGCTTGGGGTGTGACGGATAAGGGTGAAACATTCCACGGAGATATTTTAATTGGTGCAGATGGTCACCGTAGTATTATGCGACGTTATGTTTCACCGCATAAACCGAACGCCACTTTTGCGGGATACTTGATATGGGTAGCTATTGTAGATGAGAAAGACATACCTAAAAAACACCGACCTAGCCTCAATGCCCCGAAGTTTACTATGCCAGATGGTATCGGTGACTTTTTACTCGGTTTCATTATTGCTGGAGCAGACGGTTCTACAGCTCTAGGAGATCGACGACTGGGATGGGCTTGGTACGATAACACTCAAAATGATTTGTTACGTCGTCTTGGATGTGTTGAAGGAGACGTTGTGCAACATTCGCTTTATGCACCAGACATCCCTGAACAGACATTGATTGAGCTAGCTGAAAAGGCTTCTGACAGATGGGCTCAACCTTGGTTGGACGCAATCCTCCATAGTATTCAAACACGTAATCTTATCGGAACACCGATTGCCGAGTACGTTCCTGAAAATCTAGTGAAAGGACGTATAACAATCGTTGGAGATGCTGCACATCTGCCTACACCACTAACTGCGTCAGGATTTAATGCTTCCTTACAAGATGCTTCTATCTTAGCTGAATGTGTTGCAAAGGGGATACAAGGAACTGGAGCAACTGAGGCTCTTCTGGAATATGAGTCTCTCCGTCTAAAAAATGCACGTCAAATTGTGCAATCTGGACAATCTTTTAGTCAATCATTTGGACGATAAATGTGGAGTATACAGCATACGATAATTTGTGAAGCATTACACTTAAACTACCGGGGGCTTTTGTTTAATATCCCAAATTATAAAAAGTTGAGGATATGCAAGTTTTTATTGATTTCTTGCATATTTTCAGCTTCTTTTACATTCAAGAAATATACTGCCACAAACAGTATTTTTAATTGCCAAATACACAATTGGGACACGAATTATTCCAAAACGTTTGCCTTTTTGATTGTATCAATAAAAGCCATGACAGCTTTGGATGGCTCATTGGCATATACAATTCCAAAAGGAACCTCATAATCCCATTCTACAGGAATCGTTACAAGGGAAGGATGTACATCTGCCCAGATATCCAGTGTTTCCATAACATAGTTCATCTGCTGACATTTATTGAAAACATCTGCATCATAGAAATTTGGTGTATCTATGATACGGATTTCTGAATGTTTTGCTTGAATTTCATCTCGCAGGCGGTCCAAAACCAGAGATTCGCCACGTTTTACAAGCACAAGAGTTTCTCGGTATAAATCTTCCCACTTCAATAGCTTTTTCTTAGCTAGTCGGTGTTTGCGTGAAACAGCTATACAACATTGATTCATTCCAAGCAAATGAACATTGCATTTTCTCATCCAGCGAATAGAATCGCAGGGACCTACAAAACAGTCCATTTCCTTACCTAAGGAGGCAACAGTGGAGGTCATATCGTCTTCAAAGGGGACAATTTTTATCTGGAAAGGTAAATTGCCTTCATCAATTTTTGACCATAAATCAATTAGTATCTTAGATGGACGCAGTAAAGAAGTTCCAACCCGTATGACGTATTGATCTTCACCTGCAATCTGTTTGGCACGCTGGATGGCGCTGTCGGAAGCTTGAATCATCTGCTTTGCATCTTGATAAATTGAGCGTCCGGCTGCGGTCAAAAATACGCCTTGGTTTGTCCTCTCCAATAGTTTCACTCCTATATCACTCTCAAGAACATTGATCTGTTTCATTACGGATACGGTAGAGATAAACAGTTTTTCTGCTGCTTTGGAAAAGCTCCCACAGTCTGCTACTAGAATAAATGTATAGATATGTCTATTGTACATACAAACACCTGCTTTAACTTTAAGTTAATGCTATGTTAGCTTTTTGGTGTATTCACTGTCAAGTGGCTATGGTTTAAAATTCAAGAGTATTAATGTTAAAACCTTGGACAGTCATTCAAGCTTCAGATCATTGGTTTAACATAGAGGAATAATCTTACAGGTTGGAACAAAGGGCAAGAGATGTTTTTCAGTAAGGAGGGAAATTTGTGGAGTATATCACTTTGAATAATGGTGTGGAAATGCCTATTTTAGGATATGGTGTTTATCAAATTAGTGCTAGTGAATGCGAGCGGTGCGTTTTGGATGCCATCGAGGTTGGTTATCGTTCGATTGATACAGCACAGGTATATGGCAATGAGAAAGCAGTCGGGAATGCAGTTCGAAAATCTGGTATGCAGCGCGAAAATCTTTTTATTACAACCAAATTGTATATACCCTTTGGCGGTTATAAAAGAGCAGTGAATACCATTGATGAATCATTGCGGACGATGAAGCTCGAATACATTGATCTGCTTTTGATGCACGAGCCTTTTTCTGACTATCACGGGATTTATCGTGCTATGGAGGAAGCCTATCAAAGCGGAAAAGTCAGAGCAATTGGAGTTTCTAATTTTAATCCGGATGTGTTCGTGAACCTGGTAGAATCTTGCAATGTTATTCCTGCGATCAATCAGGTGGAGACACACGTATTTCGGCAGCAAGCGCAGGCACAAGAAATGATGAAACAGTATGGTACGCAAATTGAATCTTGGGCGCCTTTTGCAGAGGGAAAGAATAAGTTCTTTTCTAATGAAACCTTAAGAGAGATTGGGCAAAAATATGGTAAGTCGAACGCACAGGTGGGGCTTCGATATTTAATCCAACACGGAATCGTTGTAATTCCAAAATCCACCCATAGGGAACGAATGATCGAAAATATGGATGTCTTTGATTTTACGTTATCTGCGGATGATATAGCAAAGATTGCCCTGTTGGATGGAGGCAGAAGTCTGTTTTCATGGTATTAACTATGTCAATAAGGAGGTCTTTTCTTTGAAAGAAGCAAATGTAAAAGTTAATCATAAAACTTCTGAAAGAAGTTATTCTCTCATAACAGCTATTCTTTTCTGGTGTGGATTAGTTGTTGTATCTAGCCTGTATATTACGATTCCCTTGGTTTCAGTATTTGCAGGAGCTCTTAAAGTATCAACGTCGCAAGCAGCCTGGGGCGGGAGTGCATTTTCATTATGTTATGCTGTGGGTTTTTTATTTATCGGTCCCTTATCAGATCGCTATGGGCGAAAGCAAATCATTTTATTTGGGCTTATAGTCTTAACCATAATTTCTCCTTTGATTGGATTGCTTAATAATCTGTCGTGGTTGATAGCTCTAAGAGCGATACAAGGAATTGCTGCAGCAACATTTGCTCCAGCTGCCCTTTCGTATGTAGTAGAACATTTTCCGGCAGAAAAGCGAATCACTACAACTGGATTTGTCAGCACAGGATTTTTAATGTCTGGAATTGTTGGTCAGGTGTTCAGCAGTCTAATAAGTGAGAACTTTGGATGGAACTATGTGTTCTATATCCTTGGAGTGGTTTATCTAATCACTGTCATATTAGTAACGTGTTTTATCCCAATGAGTAATGCACCACAAATAAAAGGAAGTATGATTGACTCTTTTAAACAAATGGGAAAGGTCTTTGCACAAAAATCTTTACTTTTGTGTTACATCATAACGATAACACTTTTACTTTCTTTTGTTGGTATGTACACAACGCTAGGAAGTTATTTAAGTGGAACATTTGGTCTCAATAGTCAAGATATTTTGTATGTGCGATGTGTCGGGATTTTAGGTATGTTAGTTTCTCCGTTTTCTGGAAAACTGGTCGCAAAGTTTGGTATCCACTCCGTTATCAGAGTTGGCTTATCTTTAGCCGTTTTAGGTCTTGCAATTTTGGGAATTAGCACTAATATGGTCTTTCTTATCGTGATGAGTGTTGTTTTTGTGGCTGGCGTCTCCATAACGATTTCTACCTTAATAACACTTGTCGGACAATTAGGAGGAATTGCAAGGGGGTCTGCGATTTCACTGTTCTCCTTTATTCTATTTATGGGTGCAACTCTTGGACCAATTGTAGCTATGGGCATATTGAATATAAGTAGCTATATTTTAACGTTTGAATTGTTAGCACTTTTATTAGGAATAGGATTAATTGCCTCAATTCTTATTAAAAGTCGAGAGCAGGTATAATGAAGGAAAAAGATAAGATTGGACTTGTTTATTGAATTTACAAAATTTATAGGAGGATAAATAAATGAATAAAAAACTTATCGTCGTTGTTGGAGCAGGTGCTGGTGTCGGAAATCATGTCGCAAAAAAATTCGGTGTTAATAACTTCCGTGTTGTCCTAGTCTCCCGTAATCAGGATTCGCTGGATCAATATGTGCAGGAGTTGAGCTCGGAAGGAATAGAAGCATACGCGGTAGCAGCGGATGCGTCAAGTCCGGCATCGCTAACAGAAGCTTTTGACCAAATCAAGAAAAAGTACGGTAACACTGATGTGCTGGTGTACAACGCTGCAGTTTTGAAAGGTGGAAAACCAACTTCCTTGACAGCGGAATCCCTTGTATCTCATTTTAAGGTGGACGTAGCCGGTGCTTTACATTGTGCACTACAAGTTATCCCTGAACTAGTAGAACAAAAAGCAGGAACAATCCTCTTCACGGGTGGCGGATTGGCGCTGTACCCTTCGGCAGACTACACTGCTTTGGGCATAGGCAAAGCTTCTCTACGCAACCTAGCCTTTACTCTGGCTGAAGAACTAAAGCCTCAAGGCGTTTTTGTCGGTACGGTTACAATTGCTGGAGCTGTCGCTCCGGGAACTCATTTTGCGCCTGAACTAATTGCAGAGAAATATTGGGAGCTGTATGAAAAACGTGAAGAACACGAAATTGTGTACAGCTAAAGCGCCAGCTTTCTGATTCAAAAACGTTCGTGTTTATCGAACATAAAATGAATCACTTCAAAGGTTTGGAACAAATGATCTCCGTTGGTTCAACAGAGATCATTTCCTTTCTTAATTGTGCTATTACGAACCTGTTAAAGGTTTACTTGTGGAAATGAGTAGCCTCGCCTTAAAGGATTAAACAAAGAAAATTCCCTTCTTTACTGAAAGGGATTTTTTCTTTTGGCAATAAGTTTGTGAAGGATTGCACTCAAACTAACGGGTGCAAGACTAAAAAGGCAGCGGAATCGTCCGATGCCTTTTGCCATTCATGACTAAAAATATTTTCTATAAAATTCTCTTCTAAGGCTGCCACTTAACTGAGCATAAATCCTAGTGGTTTCGCTTTTTTCATGCCCTAGTAAACTTTGAATAACATCGATAGGAGCTCCGTTGTTCAATAGGTGGGTGGCATAGCTGTGGCGAAGTTGGTGTGGATGTATTTCTTTGTTGATCCCTGCACGGCTTGATATTCGCTTTATGATGTACCTCATCTGACCAATACTCATTCGGTGCGGGTGTCGTTCCGTAACAAATATAGCTGGGTCATTATCTTGGCGAAGATCTAAATATCGCTTGAGCCAGATTTCACACCGTATATTAAAGTATACCTCTCTTTCCTTATCACCCTTTCCAAGTACAATTGCAGAGCGATTTGACCAATTAATACTATTTTTATTAAGAGAAACAATTTCTCCTATTCTACAACCTGTTGAAAACATAAATTCAAATAATGCTTTTTCCATTGGAGTAAAACACGCTTCCCTCAAATGTTCAATTTCTCTCTCCGTTAAAAATTTCGGAATCCGTTTTCCTTGTTTAGGTTCTTTAATTTTTGCAGCTGGATTTTTTTGAATATGCCCTTCCTCGTGTGACCAACGAAATAGTGATTTAATAAATCGAATCCGATGAGTTAAACTTGATGGCTTTAAGTGTTCGCTGGATTTTGCTAGGTATCCTTTCAACTGATCGGTTGTTACTGATCCAATACTTACATCATTAAAGTGATGGATGAGTAACTTAGATTGGAGTCTATACGCTTTTAATGTCTGTGGAGAGAATCCTTCAATCCTCTTATCCGATTCATAAAGTTCCCAGGCTTTTGTTAATTGCAAAATCAATTCCTCCTTAAGGATTTTGTTAGAGGAATTATTGCCTTGAATATAGAAATAAACACGTTGATATTGAAGTAACGAAGCAGCATTCCTGTAATGAAGAAATATGAGGTTTGAACATAAAAAAGCCCCTTGGTATGATATGAATGTCCAAAGCTTGCAGGCCAAAAGGACAACAATTACAAATACCAGGAGGCTATTTAAATGAATTATAACCAAAATGAAAAGATTGCTCAAATTACTTCTCATACTCTAATAATAGGAGTAGATATTGCTAAGTTCTAGCACGTTGCACGTGCA
>NZ_JASATK010000045.1:0-15876 GCF_038440275.1 Bacillus sp. OTU2372 | reverse complement strand
ACGGCCCATCATAAGAATTCCTCCAATAAAAAACCTGTATAGAGATAAATTCTACACAGGTTTTTGAAATTCCTATAAGATTGTCAACAGGCCCTAATGGTCCCCTTTTTAGTAGATTAATTTGTCTTTCCATTGTTCCCTTTTTGATCTTTACGACTCGCAGCATTTGCTTTTGCAGCTTGAGAAACTTGTTGTCCATGATTGCTAGTTGTTGATGTTGAGTTTGTCGGTGCCGTTGTTGTCTTTGATGATGCTGTTGTTGTCTTTGATGATGCTGTTGATGTCGAGTTTGTCGGTGCCGTTGTCGTCGTTGATGACGATGTTGTTGTCAAGTTTGTCGGTGCCGTCTTGGTGGTTGTTTTTGGACTTGTCGATGTTGTAGTTGTTTTAGTAGTAACAGGTGCTGTAGTTTTAGTTGTTGATGAAGCAGCTCTTATATTTGTGGTATTGTTTTGAACCTGAGCTGTGGTTTTATTACTCTCCGCCTGAAGAGTAACAGGCTTAATAGAGACCGTAGTATCCACGTTCTTTCTTTCCGTTATTGGCGTTTGCTCTTTTAAGGTACTATTTTCTGTTGTAATTTTATCCGCTGTTCCTTTTGTTTGATCGTTCACTTTTTTTTCTGCTGAGTCTAAGTTATCAGCTGATTTTGGTTCATCTGAAATGGGTAAATTATTTACTTCGTTCAATTGTTTAGTAGATTGATTGGATAACAAGTTGTTGGTGAGAGAAAACGTAACGGATCCCACTAACACCATGGTTAGGGCTCCTATAGCTCTTTTGTTCATATTCTTCCCCTTTTGTCTTTTTATTCAGGATGGCAATACAAATTTCGCCAAAACCTTTAGGGTTTATGGGGGTAGCTAAGTAAATTTAAGAAACTAAAAACCAAAAATTTACTCAAGTACCATTAGAAATAAAAAAAACATTTCATTCTACCCCCAAAATCTATTTAAGGCTACCTAACCTTTTGTTGGTAGTCTTTTTTTGTCGAAAAATATAACGCAGTAACCGCAGCATCAAGAAAGTAATACATTCTATTAAAATTTAACTCTCAACAAACACCTATAAGGAGGAATTACGTGAATAGAGTTTTTAGGTGGATTGTTCGATCATTTTTTGCACCCGTCACTGGTAATAGAGGGGCCATTGCGAGTTCACTTGGATTTTTCCTGGCATTTTTGCCTATATACAGTGTAAGAATTCCATTATTGCTCGTTCTCTCACTTTTGTTTCGTCTTAATATCATCGCCATTTTACTTGGAACGTTAATTACCCTTTTTACTCCTACTATTCGAGATTTGCCTTTCCTGGATGTACCTGTATTAGAAGGATATAATTTAACACCAGCCTTGGGTGGATTAATCGGGCTTGTTTGTTATTTTTTCTTCCATTGGTTTTACAATATAGGGCTAAAAAAAAGGGAACGAAATCAAGAACATGTCTTTCTTGATCCAGAAAAAAGACGCTGGTCGATAATTAAACGTATGAGTACCGGCTTTACTCTATTAGTTGTTTTAGTATCTTTTATTTTTATTGAAAGTCTATATACTGACCCGGTGTTTCCGAACCTACAATTAAATAAAAGTGGAGTCACAACCAGGATTGAACCCATTAATCAAAGTTTCACTAAAGAACAGCTTGCCAGCCAGCTGGAAAAAAACAATCCTACCCCTCTTGTTCAAAAAAAAGATGGAATAGAAAACAAAGTACAAATTTCACAAAAACAAGAAGTTTATGGTTTTTACGTCAATTGGGATGCAAACAGCAAAACTTCTTTTAAAAAAAATATCGATTCGATAACCACATTAGTGCCCGAGTGGCTGCAGCTTAATACTGACCTGACCTTTAAATCCAGCAATGACTCGTCTATTATTACAGAGGCAAAAGCACATCAGATAAAGGTTCTCCCAGTAGTAAATAATTTTATTAATAATAAATGGGATACAGAAACTCTTCATCGGTTATTTACTACTCCCGGTGCGGAGGATCTTTTTATTAAAAATTTGTTGGATTATGTGCGAACAAATGACTTTGCTGGTATTAATATTGACTTTGAGAATATCAACCAAAAGGACAAAGCTGAATTGTCAAGCTTTATAAATAAAGTTTCTGATGCATTTCATCAACATGACCTATTGGTATCAATTGATGTCCCGCCAAGTAACACTAGCTTTGACTATGCTTCTTTAGCAAATAATGTTGACCGGATGTTCGTTATGCTATATGACCAGCACAACTCTACGAGTAATCCTGGACCTATCGCACCAGTAGATTGGGTAAAGGGCAGCTTGAACCGCCTTCATATTCCTTCTGAAAAATTAATTGTAAGTTTGGGAAGCTACGGGTATGACTGGGAAGAAAACTCCAAGGAGCCTGCTGAAACAGTTACTTTCGGGGATATAATGAATCTTGGAATGGGTACGAACATTAATATCAATTGGAATAAACAAGTAGGCAATCCATATTTACGTTACAAAATAAACGGAAAAAACCATACTGTTTGGTTTTTAGATGCCGCAACATTTTATAATCAAATGAAGACAGCGATAGAAAGTGGTTCAAAAGGAATCGCTGTCTGGCGTCTTGGTTCCGAAGATCCTTCTATCTGGAACTATATTAATCAACCAAAAGCAATGAAAAATCCGTCCATTGCCCTGAAAACATTAGTCAGTCCTGAACCTGTTCACTACTCAGGCGCAGGAGAAATTTTAAAAGTGGTTTCTCAATCAGAAAAAGGTAAAAGGACCATAGAAATGGATCCACAAGATTTGATACAAAATGAAACCTATACCAAATTACCAAAGCCTTTTGAAGTGATTCGTTATGGAAAACCAAAAAAGAAGGAAATCGTCCTTAGCTTTGATGACGGTCCAGATCCAGTCTATACACCGCAAATATTGGACATTTTAAACAATTATCATATAAAAGGTTCCTTCTTTATCGTAGGAGAGAATGCAGTTCTGCATCCAGAACTGATTAAAAGAATTCATGGAGAAGGCCATGAAATTGGCAGTCACACCTTTACACATCCTGATGTTGCATCGACCGCATCATGGCAAACAAAATTGGAGCTAAATGCTAATCAAAGACTTTTTGAGGAAATTACTGGGCACTCAATGACCCTCTTCCGCCCACCGTATGTGGCAGATGCGGAACCGAGCACAAGAAGTGAACTGCTGCCTATCATGCGTGCACAGGATATAGGGTATACGATGGTCGGCGAATTAATAGACTCTGACGATTGGCAAAGACCTTCTAGTAATGAAATTGTAAAGCGTGTGTTGCAGCAGCTGCCAGAGGGAAATGTGATTTTGTTCCACGATTCTGGGGGTGACCGCTCCAACACGGTAAAGGCTTTGCCGATTATCATAAAAGAACTAAAACAGCGCGGCTATACCTTTACAACAATTGGTCATTTGATTGGAAAAACAGATAGTCAGATTATGCCTTCTGCTAATCAAGACAGCCCTTATTTGGTCTATGATAAAGCTGTTTTTAAGCTTATGCAGGGCTGGCGTTTAGGATTATTCGTCCTTTTCTACTCAGCTATTATCTTAGGAATCTTGCGCCTGGTGCTCTTTGTCTTCCTTTCTAGGAAGCAGGTAAAAGCGTATAAAGAGACTGTGATTGACCCTGCCTTTACCCCGTTTGTAAGTGTCGTTATTGCCGCCTATAATGAGGAAAAAGTAATTTGCAAAACGATTGAGTCTATATTATCGAGCGATTACCCTGCTTTTGAGATATTAATTATTGACGATGGATCAAAGGATGATACGGCTGGTGTTGTTGAAAAAAACTATTCAAACCATTCTCTCGTCAGATTAATAAAAAAATCTAATGGGGGGAAATCCTCTGCAGTGAATCTTGGTTTCAAAGAAGCAAAAGGAGAAATCGTCGTTGCTCTTGACGCAGATACACTCATCGCTGATAATGCGATCTCCCTGCTTGTTAACCATTTTACAAATGAAAGCGTGGCTGCTGTTTCAGGTAATGTCAAAGTCGGTAATAAAGGGAACCTCCTTACAAACTGGCAGCATATTGAATATGTAACAGGCTTTAACCTAGAGAGAAGGGCATTTGCGGCTTTAAATTGTATTACGGTCGTACCAGGTGCGATCGGTGCATGGCGAAAGACGGATGTGGAAGAAGCAGGATACTTTAAAGAGGATACGCTGGCAGAAGATACCGATATCACTCTTACCCTTTTACGTCAAGGGAAAAAGATTGAATTTGAGGAAAAGGCTTATGCCTTCACAGAAGTTCCCGAAGATCTAAAAAGTCTTGCAAAACAGCGGTACCGTTGGGTTTATGGTACATTACAATGCTTATGGAAACATCGTGCGGCTTTATTTAATAAGAAACACAATACATTAGGTTTTATCGGCTTACCAAATATGTGGCTTTTTCAATATATCTATCAAACCATCTCTCCTATTGCAGATATATTGTTTATTATAGCTCTTTTTAACGGCCGCTCAGGAAAGGCAGCCATAGGCTTTATCTTATTTTACCTGCTCGATTTCGTTACGTCCCTATATGCGTTTCGTTTGGAGAATGAAAGCCCTAAACCACTGATTTCCTTGTTTTTACAACGGATATTGTACAAACAGCTTATGACTTATGTAGTGATAAAATCTATTTTCTCCGCAATAAAAGGAGTAACCGTTGGTTGGAATAAATTAAAACGAAAAGGAAATGTCACACAGGAAACCTATATGGTGAACGTTAAGGAAAATATGTAAAGCAAAAAAAGGTCTTCCAATTTTTCGGAAGACCTTTTTGTTACTAAAAACTTAATACTGTATTTAGAAGAGACGTCTATTAATTACTGTGCATTGTCTTGCACCTCTCCGAATCAAACGGCGTGCCTCAGCTAAAGAGATTTCGACAAGTACAGCTTCGTCTGTGTCATCTTCTACATCAAACAAAGCAAATGCCTCTCCATCTAAAATCAATACACAAACGAAGTTCACTTCTAAATTATCAGAAGTTGGCCTGCTAGTTACTACTCGGCAACGCTGGACTCCTGCATTCAAGAACGTATTAGCCTCTCTACGGGAAATGCGAATAAAAACATATTCCTCGATTTCAACATTACCAGCTTCTGCTTCGATTTCTACCACCAAAAAGAAACCATTTCTTCTGGTTTCGAGAATACAATTAGCTCCAATCGATATAACATCTTCTGGATTCATAAATATCACCTCCCTTGTACAATAAATTCAATTGGTAAAGGAATTGTTTGGACAACTATCCGAAGAAATTATTAGAAGTTGATTAAATTTTTTTAAAAATGTTCCCTGATTACAGGTATAAAGTCACGTTAAATAACTGATATTAGGAATTGTAAGGCTAATGAATTGGAAAGATAGGGAAACTTTTTTTACATAATTGTATTTAGCCATAGGTGGTGTATCAAATGGGTTTCTTTAGCAAATTATTTGGTAATGAAACAAAGGAGGAAAACAGTATGGCAAATGATAAGTTAAACATCGGAATTATTCTAGGCAGTACACGTCAAGGACGTGTAAGTCCACAAGTCGGCGAATGGGTGAAAGGAATTGCTGATAAACGTGGGGATGCAAATTACGAAATCGTCGATATTAAAGATTTTGATTTACCATTCTTAGGTACAACTGACGGCTCTGAGCCTGGATTAGGAAGATGGAATGAAAAGCTTTCAAGCTTAGACGGATTTGTGTTTATCGTCCAAGAGTACAACCATAGCATCACAGGAGCATTGAAAAATGCACTTGACTGTGCACGTGAGGCTTGGAACAACAAATCGGCTGGTATCGTCAGCTATGGATCTACCGGCGGTGCGCGTGCTGCTGAGCACTTACGCGGGATTTGCGGAGAATTATTGATTGCCGATGTCCGAGTCCACCCTACATTATCTTTATTTACTGATTTTGAAAATGGTACTGACTTTAAACCTCAGGAATTACATCTAAACAATGTAAATGCAATGCTAGATCAAGTTCTTGCTTGGGGCGGCGCATTAAAGACATTGCGATAAAAGTCTATAAAAAAGGAGCAGCTTCTTTAAATGGCTGCTCCTTTTTTATTAATACCTCATTGTTAATTAAATCGTTAATTAAATCCAATGGGGCTTTCTTTTATGTCTTTAATACTAGTTAATTCAAATATTCTGGATGTTTTTGTGGAGTATTTTGATGGATCTCCGCGAATATGTCCTGACTAGAATCTTTGTTCGTTGTAGTTAGGTTTTGTTGTGAGATTTGATTCATTAGCTTTTTAAATTCGCCAATCGTTAGTGGTTTCGCGTCTTCTTTTAATTCATAGCCCAATTGTCCGTTTGGTTCAATCGTCCCGATTTTGATGTCAGATAACTTGGTTAGACCCATATTGCGCATCCGCATTTCCAGCCCGTCAACAGTTAATCGAAGCTTCTTTAAATTTTTAACATTTAGCTCCCCGTTTTCAATAACTATTTTAGTTTTTCCCATAATTAATTTTTCAAAAGGGTTAAAATGAAGCTGGATATACTCAACTATTAGGATGGACACCACAAAAATGATTGCCCCTCCAATTGCCTTAATCATACTTACCTCTACAATTGGTTCAACTATAAGGTGGCCAAGAGAAATCATTACGATCGTTTGGGCAAGTGTCATCTGTGCGATTGATTTTATTCCAGCGATTCGAAGCAGGACAACACCCGTAAAGAACAGTATAAAAGATTTTAAAATAAAGGATAAATCCATCGATATCCCCCTTTAGATAATGGCATATTCTCTTTACTAATGAATGTTGGAGTGATATTTAAACGTCAATTTTTTATTGCCTATTTCTTTAAGACCAGCACGAATCAGCAGGAAAACGACAATCCATGAAGAAACCATTAAGAAGATCTGTCCAAAGGGGAACATTCCTGGAATTTGTGTGTCCCATAAGGCATGCATCAAAATTACCAAGATAAAGACGCGTAAAAATTTAATATTGAATAACATGTTGAACTTAAAAGGCTGGTCCCCTTGAACCCTGCAGAATGCTGCACCAGTCAAAGCGGCCCAGGCTACATGGCCGCCAGGAGCCAAAATACCGCGCCATAGCATCGTGATGTACAGATTTTTGCCATCCCCGGAAAGCAGCGCTCTTAGGGCATAACCAGCAGTTTCAAAAGCTGCAAATCCTGCTCCAACGGCTGCACCAATGAGAAGTCCATTTAGGATATACCTGTATTTGCGGTACCGTACAAAAGTGATCACCGTTATTGCTTTGGCGAGTTCCTCTGCAATTCCGATCGTAATGGGATTGATATTATGTTTTAGGATGTCGAAAAACAATAGGGCGACTAACATAGAGAGAATCCCGCCGATAAACACAACATAAATAATCCGATAAAAGGCAATATTTTGCGGAGCGTTCATTTCCCAGAAGAAGATTAAAGTAGTCAACGGAACAGCAAAAGCACCAACAATGATAAGTCCAGGTATAAAGTTTACATTTCTAAAATAACCTACGCCAATATATAATCCTAAAAATGCAATCAGTGCAAATATGAACACTCTGGCAAAAAGCCAAGGCTTTGGCCATGTTTCTGTCACTTCCGTTATTTTGGGTGTGGTAAGCGCAGTGCCTACGATGAAAAGCCGTTCAGCCTCTAGTTCACTATGATTTCTGAAGACACGAGAAAAGACGTTTTGAAACTTTGGTTCAACCGAACGTTCAAATCTCGGAACCATATCCACATAATGGGCAAATTCATAAAATAAGCTGTTTTCATCCTCTTCCGTATTATTTTTAAAGAACTTTTCGCCGCAGCTTAAGCAGAATTTCACACCATCCGGATTTGTATAGACACATTGCGGGCATTTCAAATTACTTCCCCCTCTTGGTATCGAATTCTTTCGTTCACAAATTACTTATTTTATAGTTAATTTATCCAATTAACATAAATAAAAACAGACGAATTTTTTCGCCTGTTTTTGAGATATGACTTTAATTTAATTCAAGAGGACGTAATTTTGCTTCAATTTGTTCACGTCTCGGTTCTAAAAATGGTGGTAATGCCAGTTTTTGACCCATAGTTTCCAATGGTTCATCTGTCGCAAAGCCAGGTGTATCAGTTGATAGTTCAAACAAAATGCCATTGGGTTCTCTAAAATATAGTGCTTTAAAATAATATCGTTCTACCTTACCTGAATTGGCTATCCGGTGTTCCTTTAAACGTTGAGCCCATAAATGGTATTCCTCCTCATTAGGTACCCGAAAGGCCACATGATGAACTCCGCCGCGTCCAATTCGTGCACGCGGTAGATCTGGTCTTGGTTCAATATGGACCTCTGCTCCACTGCCACCTTCTCCTGTTGCATAAACCAAAATATCAGGATATTCACCATCTAATGATGGATAGGAACTCACAAATCGGAATCCCATTATTTCTGTAAGAATTCCAATCGTTGGTTCGGCAATGCTGACTGTAAGTGTGACTGGACCTAATCCAATAATGGCATGTTCAACAGGGATATCGTCCCGTTTCCAGGGGATACCGGCTCTAACGCCGGTTTCCTCCATATCTGCCACAAGTATTAAGCGGGTTCCTTCAAAGTCTCGAAATGCTAATGTATCGCGCCCGGCCCTTTTTTGAATAATAGGGTCATGTTGTATTCCGAATTGGGTAAAACGTTCTTTCCAATATAACAATGCCTCGGTTGTTTTTACCCTTAAAGAAACCGTAGAAATATCTGAAGTTCCTCGGTAGGAGTGGCCTAGGCCTGGAATATCAAAGAAAGTGACCTCTGTACCTGGAGTTCCCTCGGCATCCGCATAGAAAAGGTGATAGGACTCAGTATTATCTTGATTCACCGTCTTCTTAACTAATCTCATGCCTAAAATTTTTGTATAAAATTCATAGTTCCTCTCGGCTTTGCCTGTCAAAATCGATACATGATGCAGTCCTAATAATTGCATTTTTTAAAACCTCCTTAACCGATAATCCCTTTATACCATTGGGCTGCTTCTTCTACTTCTTCTCTGGTTAATTGATGTCCGCGATTTTCCCAGTGCAGCTCTACAGATGCGTTGGCATCTTGAAGTAATCCTTGTAATTCCTTCGATTCCAATGGTGGACAAATTGGGTCATTAGTTCCTGCGGCAATAAACACATTGGTTCCGGTTAAGTCAGGAAGCTCGATTCTTCGCGGAACCATTGGATGATGAAGAATAGCACCTTTTAGGGCATTTTGATAGTGAAATAATAGACTTGCCGCAATATTTGCCCCATTCGAATAGCCGACGGCAATGATATTTTTTCGGTCAAACTCATATTTTTGTGACGCCTCATCTAGAAATTCATTTAATTCTTTGGTTCGGAAAACAAGATCCTCCTCATCAAAAACACCTTCCGCTAGTCTTCTGAAAAAGCGGGGCATTCCGTTCTCTAATACATTTCCACGAACACTTAGTACAGACGCCTCTTCATCAATCATTCCAGCCAGCGGTAAGAGATCTAATTCATTTCCTCCAGTTCCATGAAGTAATAGCAAAGTTGGTTTTACAGGATTTTTTCCTTTTTGAAAAATATGTTTCATCTAAACTCTCCTTTCAAATTCTTAAATGGTAGAGGTATCCACGACAATTTGTTACTTACCCCAGTCTCGATCAATTCAATTGTTTGTTAGCTATAATACGCAGTACACCTTTTTTGCTAGTATTTCCAAATTCGTTGGATAATTATTTTGAAGCTAATTATCTCGAATATGAGATAATTGTAATACATCTAGTGGTGCATAGTCAATAAAAAACACGCTGAGTTTTATTCAGCGTGTTCTTTCTGGATTTAATGACTAGCAGCTTTTTCAAGTCCGCCAGGCTTGTTTAGCCATCCCTTGTTCTCTAACATCTTTGTTTTTGTCACTATCAGTATCTGTCATATCATCGACAATCGGAAGCCCTTAGTAAAGTTCCACAAGCCTGCAATCGCAATGAAATAAAAAAGAGAGCGTACCTACATACGCTCTCCATCCATTCATTATTTGGTTAAAATAACGGGACCATCTTTTGTAACAATCAAGGTATGTTCATATTGTGCAACAAAGCTTTGCTCTGTTACAAAAGTCCAGCCATCATCCAGCTGGAATACTTCCTCGTCATGGGTAGAGATAAACGGTTCAAAGGCAATGACCATTCCTTCTTTCAACAGCCCGTGGTCTGAAGTTTCATTATAATTATAAATATACTCAGGTTCTTCGTGAATCGTACGCCCAATCCCGTGGCCGGTAAGGTTCAGAACAACGGTTAATCCGTGCTGTCTTGCTACTTGATGAACAACTTTACCCATTCCTGTAATTCTAGCACCTGGTTTTACTTTTTTTAACCCTGCTTCAAAGGCTTCTTTGGCAACATCGCAAATTTTGGTAAGGATCTCTTCTCCTTTGCCAACTACAATGGAAATGCCGGTATCAGCAAAGTAACCATTTTTTGAACCAGATACGTCGATATTCACTAAGTCCCCTTCTTGGATTACGCGTTCCCCAGGGATTCCGTGCGCGACTTCTTCATTAACACTGATACAAGTATAGCCAGGAAAATCATATTCGCCTTTGGGTGCGGAAATCGCACCTTCTTTTTCAAAAAGTTCTCCGGCTAAATCGTCAAGTTCTTTAGTGGTGACACCTGGTACAGCTCTTTTCACTAGTTCATCTCTTATCGATGCTACAATTCTGCCAATTTCCTTTAAACTGTTAAAATCCTCTTCTGTTTTAGCAATCATTGGTCTTGCCCCAATCTACATGATTTATTAGTAAAAACACCATAATTTAGATTTTACCCGTCCTTTCGAGAAAATCCAAGTATTGTTGATTATTCATATTTTTTTGAAAATAGGTCCCACTCATCATAACCCACAAACCTAGAGTAAATCGATTCAACCCACAAACTAGGAATGTTAAACTATAGATATCAAATCTGAAACATGGAGGGAAAAATGTGAACCCAGTAGAGATTGAAAGTTTGCTTGACGCTCAGGCCCTTAACCTAATCAAAAAAATGAAATCATATAACGAAGTCTTATGGTTTAATCCGAAAATCCAAACGACTCAAAACCGCCTGGAAGACTGCCCGCTCACTCTGGAGGATATTCAAGATGCTGAAGAACGACTGAAACGATTTGCTCCCTATATAGCTCAAGTGTTTCCTGAAACTAAAGCAACCAACGGAATCATTGAATCAAACTTAGTTAAGATCCCTGCCATGAAGAATAAATTAGTCGAGAATTACGCTCAGCCAATAGTAGGAGATATATGGTTAAAATGTGACAGCCATCTACCCATTTCCGGCTCGATTAAAGCAAGAGGTGGCATATATGAAATCCTCAAATATGCCGAGGATTTAGCGATTGAGCAACACCTTCTTCGCAAGGATGATGATTATTCTATTTTGGACAGTGAAGAATTCCGCCGATTTTTCTCACAATATCAAATTGCGGTAGGTTCCACGGGTAATCTAGGACTAAGCATTGGGATAATTAGTGCTAAATTAGGATTTATGGTAACTGTCCATATGTCAGCAGATGCGAAACAATGGAAAAAGGACCTGCTAAGAGATAAAGGTGTTCAAGTAATCGAATATGAGACGGATTACAGTAAGGCGGTAGAGGCTGGTCGTATTCAGGCAGAAAAAGATCCCCGTTGTTATTTTGTAGATGATGAGAACTCACAGCATTTATTTCTCGGATACGCCGTGGCTGCCTTAAGGTTAAAAAGTCAACTAGAAGAGCTTCAGATAAAAGTCGACGAAGATCATCCCTTGTTTGTTTATCTGCCTTGTGGTGTGGGCGGGGCTCCCGGTGGTGTTACGTTCGGTTTAAAACAATTGTTCCAAAACAATGTTTACTGCTTTTTCGCTGAACCTACTCATTCTCCTTGTATGTTACTTGGATTATTAACAGGACTCCATGAAAAGATTTCCGTCCGAGATATAGGGATTGATAATATTACGGCGGCAGATGGACTTGCTGTAGGAAAACCGTCCGGATTTGTCGGCAGAATCATCGCGCCTATGTTAAGTGGTGCTTTTACAGTTAGAGATGATGAGTTATTTAAACTTTTAAGGGTTCTGGTTGATACAGAGAATATTAGATTGGAACCTTCTGCTCTCGCAGGAATGATTGGCCCGGTTAAACTAGTGCAAGAAGGGAAGGCATTTTTACAAAAAAATCATTTGCTTAACAAAAAAGCTGCGCATATCGTTTGGGCGACAGGAGGAAGTATGGTTCCAGACGTGATTATGGAGGATTACTATAAAAAGGGATTTTAAAAAAAAATAGCAGCTTCCTAAAACTGTTAATCTAGGCGGCTGCTATTTTTTAAATACCCCAAACTGCGCGGTTAAGTCAATCAGTGCTTTGTGTCTCGCCGGAATAACTTCCACTGTACGTAACAATTTAACAAGCATTTTCAATGCATCGACGACAAAAGGCCCTTTATTAAGCATGATGCAGTTTGCCCGACTCCCATAGGCAGCATCGGTTATCTCTGCACGCGCTGTGATTCCTTTTTTTGTGAGCTTCTCCAATACACCCGTTGCCCATATAACGGGTGTGTAGGCAGCCGAACAGATGGTTAAGATTTCATCCTGCACAAATGATAAGTTTTCAGGACCAACCTCAACAGTCAAGTCGCCCCTTGCCAGCATGATTCCGAATCTGTTAAAATGTAAACCTTCTAAAAGGATTCTCGCCAAATTATGGATAGCGTCCTTTGTTTCAATTTTGGCGACTACACCAATATCGGTTCGCTTAAGTATTTCTAATTCTTGACGTAATTTTCTTAAGTCAAGTGGGGAGTGGACAAAGGATATTCCTAAAATATCCGCGTGCTTAGTTATAAACGGTATGTCCGCTAAATCCTTTTCTGTTAATGCAGGGAGATTTAGGCTTAAGAGCGAATCAGGTAAATTTAGCCCCTTCCCTTCTTTAACCCTTACTGGTTTGGGTGCGGGTGAATGGATTTCCACTTCTACAAATTCCTTGGTAACTTGTGATACTTTACCATGGATTTTCCCATCATCGATAAAAATAGAATCGTTTACCCGAACATTTCGAAACGCTTTTTCCAGCGTTACCGGGACGCCGGCAGGAGTATCCTCCACTGCCGAATGCCCCTCGGTATCGGAATTCAAATATAATCGCAGCCGATCCCCTTTACTCACATAAATAGGAGCATCAGGCAGCTTCCCAACTCGTACCTTGGGACCGGCTAAATCCATATAGATTTTACATTCGGTCTTTTGATACTTCCCTTCAATCCTTAGTTTTTTTTCAACATCCCGTATAGCATCAATTATTTGTTTCCATATTTCCGGATCATCATGAGCGCAATTGATTCTGGCAATATTCATTCCATTTAGAATTAGCTGTTCTATCTGGTTCGGATTGTTTAAGACTTTTGAATCTACCGTGACCATAATTGCTGGTTGATTCGGTTGCATTCTATTCCCGAAAAGTTCATCTGTCCGCTTTTTTAAGATTTTTCTTGAATCATATGGAGTTGAAACCACTAGATTCTTTTGCGAAGGTAATGAGATATTTAAATAGGATAATATTTTTTCTAGTGTATATAAAAGGTGTGTAGGTGATTGAAAAAGATCTGCAAGCCCTTTTTCTTTTAGTTCTTGACGTATACCAAGTAAGCTTTGTTCACGAAATCCTAAATATGAAATTAAATTATCCCGACAGATTCTAGCATCGTCCTGGAACTCGTGATGATCCTCTACATGATCACTGGCTTGAATGATTTGTTTATAGATGTTTTCTATCCGTATTGATAATTCTCGTTGGTTTAATGGGAATTGTGCCACATCTCCTTCACATCCTTGTATCCCAAACTTAAAAAGTTTTCCCATTATTTATTATTCATAAATGTAAAAAGTGTGTAGTAGTCTTCTTACTCAGAATAAAAAAAACAAGTTTAATGAACAAATTAACCCTCATCAAACTTGTTTATGTGAGATTATTTTACAAAAAAGAGTAAAAGCCATAGATACAAACTGATTAAGGTAAAGACTAAGGTTGGCGGTATGACGATCAGCGTTACTTTAATGTATTCGACCCAGGTGATCTTAATTTTGCTTTTCTTTAATATATGCATCCATATTAGGGTTGCCAAGGTTCCAATCGGTAGAATAAGGGATCCAATATCACTTCCAATTATATTTGCTAAATACACCGTTTTCATAATTAGCGGGTCTAGTCCCATTTCAGTTAATGCTAAGGTTGAGACCATCAAGGCAGGATGATTGTTAAAAATATTTGATAAAAATGCCGTGATAACACCCATTGTTAAACTTGCATGTAAGAAGCTGTCATTGACAAGAGGTTTTAGATTTTCGATTAGATAAGCCGTAAGTCCGATATTGTGTAAGCCAAAAATGATCACATACATGCTGAAAGCAAAGATTAAAATGTGCCATGGTATTTTTTTTAGGACATCCTTTGGGTTGACTTTTAAATACATCCATCTCCAAATCAAAAGAATTAGCGAACCACAAACCGCTACTAGAGAGACCGAGATGCCGATAAAGGATGCTACAAATAGACTAATCCTGACAATGAGGACGAAGATTAACATTTTTATCATAAGTTTCTTTTGTTGGTCAAACAGACTTTCTGACTTTTGTTGGAGCGGATGGAATGGGCGGTTTTTTTGCAGCGGAATGGAGTATGAATGGAAGCCGATTTGCGCTGGAATATTCTTTTTGAAGACTAGGTACAGCAAATATGATAAGAACAATAGGCCGAGGACTCCTGGCACAAACATCATTTCGGTTTGCATATAAAGGTCCATTCCAATAATTTTCAATGCAATCAGATTAACAATATTGCTTACACCAATGGGGGCACTGGAGGCTGTGGCGATTAACGCTCCACTTAAAAGAAATGGGATTTTTTGTGAATTTTTTAATTTTAAATTATTTAAAATTAAAATCAGGATCGGTGTAGTAATTAGAATACTTCCATCGTTATTAAAAAATAACGTCATTAAAAAGCATAACAGCAAGGTGTTCCAATATAAGCGGTAACCAGATCCCTTTGATAGTTTAAGCATTAATGCCGCGGTCCAGCTGAAAAAGCCTATGCTCTCAAGAACTATTGCCATTACAATCGTGGCTATTATGGTAATCGCAGCCCCAGTTACCTTGGAACTGATGTCAAGCAAGTCACCTGTTGACACACTACCGCTTAAGAAGACTATAATAGCTCCAATCATAGCTGGTATAGCTTCGTTCATATTTTTGGGACGGATGAAGATCATCACCATAGTTAGAATAAAAGCTGTTATAGTAACAATCACTGTCAAATGATGATACATAAAAGTTAATTTACTCCCTTCATTTATTTTCCTTCTGATTTTTTTCCATTTATTCTCTTCTTGTCCCTTGCCATATAGTACGTCTAAATTGAAGGCTTGTTCTAAACGAATATCCTGTAATTATACAAATCAGCATCTATCTAGATAAATATTTTTAAACTTAAATAGATTTTTGCCTAACAATTTTATATTTGGGTAAATAACTCTGCTTATATGATCTAGGTATTTATGTAGATTGGGTTAAATTGGGCTGCAGTTTGTTTTGAAGAACCTTAAAAAAAAACCGGCACTTGTTGAAGTACCGGCTTTATAAATCCAATTATTTCTTACCTTTAGAGCCTTTAGGACGTTTAGCGCCTTTAGAGCCTTTAGAGCCTTTAGAGCCTTTAGAGCCTTTAGGACGTTTAGCGCCTTTAGAGCCTTTAGAGCCTTTAGGACGTTTAGCGCCTTTAGAGCCTTTGCTGCCGGAAGAGCCTTTGCTGCCGGAAGAACCTTTGCTGCCGGAAGAACCTTTGCTGCCGGAAGAACCTTTGCTGCC
>NZ_JASATK010000044.1:0-16409 GCF_038440275.1 Bacillus sp. OTU2372 | reverse complement strand
CTGTTGACGTTCTTGTTTGTTTAGTTTTCAAAGAACAATATCCCGTCGCTCAAATGCGACTTTATTATCCTACCAAGTTATCAACTAAAAGTCAATAACTTTCTTTTTTCTTTATCGTCTCGGTGACGACTTTTAATATATTACAGCATTCCAATTAATCCGTCAAGCAAATAATCATTATTTTTTCTAAAATAGATTTTCCATTTGTCTTTTTCCATCCAACATAAGAAAAACCGCTGTTTTTCAGCGGTTTTTTCTATAGAACCCAATGCTGGATCGCAACTAATGCGACTAATCCCGGTATACCAAGAAAACCTGAAACAGCGGAAGTCGCAAAATTAATCGGGACATGAATTCCATAGCGATTGCCAGCCACATTCAGGAAAAATAAAAACAAAGCTCCTATTAAAAACTTTACAGCTGCCTGTCCGACAAATCGTATTGGCTTAAATGGTGCACCAGAAAATAACAATAAAAGAATAAGCCCGCCTAATATAGAAATTACGACTATTGGTTCCAACTAGAGCTTCCCCCCTCTAATGTCTTTTTACTACAACATATGTACAAGTTGTTCTGTATAGACCATATGGGGAGAAATACTATATTACTTAAGAATGGTTACATTTCGCTGCTTTGCTTCTCTTAATAGAAAGATATATTTAGCTTCCGCTATTTTAGTTTGACAGATCACTTCTTCTGAAGGGTCAAAGCTTTTTTCTAAAAGCATCTTTTCCTGCTGCCATTGTGTTTTAAATCGGTTTAATTGTGCTAACAGCTTCTCATCATACTCTTTTCGCAGCCGCCCTTTGCGCCGAAAAAACATCTGTTATTCCTCCGGTTTATAGTGTGTGTCTAGCTAAAATCTGTAATTAGATTTCACGAGACTTTTTACCTACTTATGGTTTACAATTCTCGTCTTCCCTCAAGTGCCTTAGATAAGGTAACCTCGTCTGCATACTCAAGGTCCCCGCCAACAGGAAGTCCATGAGCAATTCTAGTTGTTTTAATGCCTGATGGTTTTAACAATCGGGAGATGTACATGGCTGTTGCTTCTCCCTCAATATTTGGATTTGTGGCGAGAATGACTTCTTGAACCGTTTCGTCCTGGAGACGTTTTAATAAATCGGGAATATTTATATCCTCTGGTCCAATTCCATCCATTGGTGAAATAGCCCCGTGCAGAACATGATATAAGCCATTGAATTCCTTCATCTTTTCCATCGCAATAACATCCTTTGGATCTTGAACGACACAAATAATGCTTCTATCCCGGCGCTGATCCTCACAGATATAACACGGATCTTGATCGGTAATATGCCCACAGACGGAGCAATAAGTTAAATTACGTTTTGCGTTGACAAGTGCTTTTGCAAAGTCGAGCACTGTGTCTTCTTTCATATTTAAAACATGGAAAGCCAGCCGGGCAGCCGTTTTAGGACCAATTCCTGGCAGCTTCATAAAGCTGTCTATCAGCTTTGATATGGGTTCTGGATAGTGCATTTAGCTTTTCTCCTCTAGAAAGCAGGGGTGCCAGGCCTCAGGGACGAAAACATCCTAAGTTCCTATGCACCCCAACTCAACATTTAATAAAATAGCGCACACGCCTTGAACAGGGGCTTATGATCCCGAGCCCCTAAGCGCTATAGCTTAACAATTAAAAAGGTAAATTCATTCCTTTAGTAAATTGACCCATTGTATTGTTTGTTAATTCTTCCGCCTTTTTAAGGGCATCATTAACTGCTGCAAGAACCAAGTCTTGAAGCATTTCAACATCATCTGGATCTACGGCCTCAGGTTTAATTTGCACATCTACTACTTCTTTATGTCCTGTAACAATCACCGTTACCATTCCGCCGCCGGCAGTACCTTCAATTTTTTGCTGGCCTAACTCTTCTTGAGCCTCCGCCATTTTCTTTTGCATCTTTTGCATTTGTTTCATCATATTTTGCATGTTACCCATTCCGCCACCACGCATCATAATCCTAACCTCCATTTAATTTATTCATTAGTCAATAATTTCTACAAACTCAGCACCAAATAATTTCTTTGCCTCTGCAATGTGCGGTTCCTCTTCCTTTGCAGACTCACCGCCTAAGCTTGTTCCTTCTTCATCATGCTGACTATTTAAAAAGCTTTCGCGAATCGGCATCCATTGATCTTCAGGAACGCCTAAAAGCTGAAGCCTCTTGCCTGTTAATTTTAAAAGTGCAGCTGTAACGGCTTCAAGAAAATCGGTGCGGTTCATTGCCATTTGGCAAATCATTTCATGCTTAAATTTTATAATAAAAGCGGTAGAGGAAGCGGCGATCGGTTCAGCATCATTTAATAATGCTGCCTGGGACTTTAACAGGCTAGACCGCATTTCTCCCCAATTTGCTTTAATTAAATTTAAATCGTTCTTCGTTGCCTGCTTTAAAACTTCATTTATTTTTCCAACTGGTGCCTGAAAGACCTTTTTCGAGGATGATCTTTGTGCAGTTTTTTGCTGTTGTGGCGCTCCCTCTTGAGCAGCCGGTGCTGCACCATTGGCCTTTAAGTGCTGCAGCTCTGACTCTAGCTGATCAATTCTTGCTAGTAATTCCCCAATGGGTGCAGTATCAATTTGAACGGATGATGGTTTCACTTCCAATTGACAGAGCTTTACAACCGCCACCTCCAAAAAGATTCGGGGGTGATTGGTCCACCGCATTTCCTGCTGTGTCTTATTCAGCAAATCGATAAGCTGATAAATTTTTTCAACTGGGATCGTTTCCGCCAATTTTCGAAAATCCTCATCCAGCATCACTCTTTCAAGCGATTCCTCCAGATTAGGGGCGGTTTTATAAAGGAGCAGATCCCGATAAAATAAAATTAAGTCCTCCATAAATCTGGATGGATCTTTCCCATGGAATAATAGTTCATCGAGTGCCTCTAGACCGCTTGCCACATCACCTTCTTGAAAGGCATGGGCTAATTTATTAAGAAATCCTTGTGATACAGATCCTGTAACGGTTAACGCGTCTTCAAGTGTAACACGGTCCTGACTGTAGGAGATAGCTTGGTCCAACAGACTTAAGGCATCACGCATACCGCCCTCAGCAGCGCGGGCAATCATTTGCAGCGCCGTTTCATCACAAATCACGCCTGTTTCTTCCACGATTAATTTCATTCTATTCACAATGGATCCTGCTGTTATGCGTCTAAAATCAAAACGTTGACACCTTGAGATAATCGTTAGCGGGATCTTATGAGGTTCCGTTGTTGCCAAAATAAAAATAACATGCTTTGGCGGTTCCTCGAGCGTCTTCAACAAGGCATTAAAAGCACTAATCGACAGCATATGCACTTCATCTATAATATAGACCTTGTAGTTTACAGCCGTTGGTGCAAATTTGACCTTATCGAGGACATCCCTCATTTCCTCAACACGGGAATTTGAAGCAGCATCAAATTCTAATACATCTGGAATAGTGCCATTAGTGATGCCGCGGCATGCCGAACATTCATTACATGGCTCCGAAACCGGCGCATTCTCACAATTAATAGCCTTTGCTAATATTTTAGCAGCACTTGTTTTACCTGTTCCTCTAGGACCTGAAAAAAGATAGGCATGTGAAATTTTTTGCTGAAGCAGGGCGTTTTGCAATGTCTTGGTAACATGTTCTTGTCCTACTACATCAATAAATGCCTGCGGACGCCAAACACGATATAAAGCTTGATATGCCACTGGACACCGCCCCCTTCAAATTTTTTATCATCATATCCATTATAGCTTATTTAATTTCCATTTTTCAAAATGTATGTAAAAAAACTCACCCCGTAATTTGAGATGAGTTTTTGAGTGCATGCTATATGTACTGCCGTGCACCTTCCGTCGACATACGCCCATAAGCGTTACTTAAGCAGTTAGCTCGGCCCAGGCAACCCTGCGGCACATCGGAGCGTCCACTTAATGCTGCTTCCTTCCGGACCTGACATGGTTCATGGATTCCCATTGCGCAGGACCAGGGCGTCAACACCACTTACTTAAGGCAGACCCTACAGGTCGTAAGCCTCGGGAAGGGATTCAGTCCCGCTAGAGCGGATTGCGGGTACAGGGCACCGCTGCCTCCCCACCTAGCACGGCAAAATTGATACCTAGATTTTCACGCGTCGTATCTGACGCCTTTCTAATATACAACTTATCGCAAAAAAAAGCAATCTTAATCCACTGTAAATTACTGTAAATCTTTAAATGTTTGATTATTCTTCAATTGCTTTTCGAGCTTTTTTCGATCTCTTATGCTTCGAAAAAATGTAGAAAGCAGCTGCCCGCATTCTTCTTCTAAAACGCCCTTTGTGACATCACACTGATGATTAAAGCGTTCATCGTGTAACAGATTCATAAGAGTCCCAGCGCAGCCCCCTTTTGGATCACTTGCACCATAAACCACTCTTTTCACTCTTGATAAAATAATCGCACCTGCACACATAGGACATGGCTCCAGGGTGACATATAGGGTTGAATCCTCTAACCGCCAAGATCCGGTTTGCCGGCAGGCCTGATCAATCGCTAGTAACTCGGCATGAGCAATTGCACTTTGTTCTAGCTCTCTTAAATTATGGGCCCGGGAAATAATTTCGCCTTTCATCACCAGCACTGCACCAATTGGTACTTCATTTAAATCTTCTGCTTTCTTTGCTTCCTTTATTGCTTCCTTCATAAAAAATTCATCTTGAGATTCTACGATATTTATCAAATTATCACCCAATTATTTTAGTATTAAAGGGTTTGAAATCCCCTAATCAATGAAAGGCGGGATAAAAACTCCCCTGCTACTCCAAAATAAACGAAAAGGAGGGAGACAGTTTGGATCAGATCCGTCCTGCACTCTTAATCATTGATATGATCAATAACTTTGATTTTACACATGGTCCGATTCTTGCCCAAAAGGCATTGAAAATTGCCGAACCGATTAAAGAAGTAAAAGATCAGTTTAATCAGCAGCAACTTCCTGTTATTTTCATTAACGATCATTATAATTTATGGCAAGCTGATTACCATAGAATTATTGAACATTGCCGAAATCAATATAGTGAGCCTATCTACAAGAAAGTGCTGCCGGGCGAAAATGATTTTTTTTTAATCAAACCTAAACACTCCGCCTTTTATGGTACTGCCTTAAATACATTACTCCACCAGCTAACAGTAAATACCCTTATTGTAACTGGAATTGCCGGCAACATCTGTGTTCTATTTACAGCAAACGACGCCTATATGCGCGAATACAAGCTCCTCATTCCTAATGATTGTATTGCCTCAGCCGATGATCAAGATAACCAGTACGCTCTGATGATGATGAAAAATGTTTTAAAAGCGGAGGTTAAGTCCTCGCAAAATTTATCAACATTATATCATGTAAACAAACCCACCCTCATAGAATAGCTGTAGCGTATGTTTCGGGGAGGGATTAGGATGCAAATCCATGTCATAAAGAGTAATGAATCATTAACAACGATTGCAAGGACTTATCATACGACCGTACAAGACATCGTTGAGGCAAATGAATTGCCAAACCCAAATAATCTTGTCATTGGACAATCCATTGTTATTCCCATTATCGGCCATTTTTATTTCGTTCAATCTGGAGATTCCCTTTATTCAATAGGGCGTAAGTTCGGCGTTTCTCCTCAACAATTGGCAAGCGTTAACCGTATTAACATCAATCAGCCCTTAAATGTAGGTTTCCGTCTCTATATACCTCAAGGGTCAAAAAGAAACGCTGAGTTTAACGCCTATGTTGAGCCGCGCGGAACAACCGTAGCCCCTGTTTTAGAATCAAGCGCCCGAGAAGCGGCTCCGTACTTAACCTATTTAGCCCCGTTTAGTTTCCAAGCGCGCCGCGATGGGACCTTAAAAGAGCCTTTATTAAATAACTTCCCTGCAATAGCTAGAGCCAATCGCAATGTATTAATGATGGTCATTAACAATCAGGAGAATGATCAATTTAGTGACGAACTTGGCCGCATTTTATTAAACGATATTCAGGTCCAGGATCGATTCCTCAATAATATTGTCGCTACCGCCAAAAAATATGGATTCCGCGACATTCATTTTGATTTTGAGTTTTTACGGCCAGCTGACCGAGAAGCCTATAATAACTTTTTGCGGAAGGCAAAACAAAGGTTTAGCCGGGAGGGCTGGTTCATGTCTACTGCCCTTGCTCCGAAAACAAGTGCCACCCAAAAAGGAAAATGGTATGAAGGCCACGACTATCGAGCACATGGGGAAATCTCTGACTTTGTCGTGATTATGACCTATGAGTGGGGATACAGCGGCGGCCCTGCCATGGCTGTCTCACCAATCGAACAGGTCAGGAAAGTTCTAGAATACGCCATTACTGAAATGCCTTCAAATAAGATTCTAATGGGACAGAACCTCTATGGCTATGACTGGACACTTCCTTTTGTCCAAGGAACAGTAGCAAAAGCGGTGAGCCCGCAGCAGGCCATTCAGCTTGCTGCAACACATAATGTTCCGATTGAATACGACACAAAAGCACAAGCTCCTCACTTCCGATATACCGCCGATGGTAAGCAGCACGAAGTTTGGTTTGAAGATGCCCGGTCAATCCAGGCAAAGTTTGACTTAATCAAGGAGCTGAATCTCCGGGGAATGAGCTACTGGAAACTTGGGTTAGCCTTTCCACAAAATTGGCTATTAATCGTAGATAATTTCAATGTAACCAAAAAGGGATCCTAGCATATATAAATTTCCATTTCACAAAAACTGCCGTTAGTCGGCAGTTTTTTTATGTATTTGACATAAAATTTACAGCTTGAAAATATTCCATATCCCTTCCTTCGACAGATTATGATAAAATATTCTTTGCGTCTTATAAAGAACGTATAACAATAGGAACTAAGATAAGATAGGTAAAAACTTATCATAAGATAACATAGATGTGCAGGCAGTTGGAGAAGGAGGACTTGCAATGGGGGTTACACCCTTTATTACCGTTGAGGGGCCGATTGGTGTAGGAAAAACATCTCTCGCAAAAGTTATTTCAGAAAAGTTCCATTTTGCTTTATTAAAAGAGATTGTTGATGAAAATCCATTTTTAGGGAAATTCTACGAAAATATAGAGGAGTGGAGTTTTCAAACCGAAATGTTCTTTCTCTGTAATCGCTATAAGCAATTAGGGGATATCAATACCCATTATTTAAGCCAAAACAAATCGGTTGTGGCAGACTATCATATTTTAAAAAATTTGATCTTCGCTGAACGGACTTTAAATAATGAAGAGTACCAAAAGTACTTTAAGATTTATCAAATTCTAACGGAAGATATGCCGAAACCGAATGTGATTATCTATTTAAATGCAAGCCTCGATACACTTTTAAAACGGATTAAGAAAAGAGGCCGAGAAGTAGAGAAAAATATCAGCCCTTTATATTTAGAACAACTCTCTATTGACTATGAAAATACCATAGCTGCCTTTGAGAAAGAACATCCGGAAATTCCCGTTCTTCGCTTTAGCGGAGATGAGCTGGATTTTGTAAAAAGTGAACAGGATTTAAATTATATTTTTCAAAGGTTAACTACTTCCTTAAAAGAAAGCAGCTGGACAAACAACATATTATTGAACGGGGGATGTTAGGTTAGTGAGTATCGTTATTGGTGGTATGATTGGTCTAGGAAAAACAAGTGTAGCTGATACATTGAATGCACACTTTAAAAATAAAGGCATTGAGAGTAAGGTATTTTATGAAGCGGTCGATGATAATCCAATTCTTCCCCTTTATTATGAACTGACACCAGAAGAATTGGATGCAAGAAGAATTCCGTTCCTCTTACAATTATTCTTTTTAAACAAACGATTTAAGACTGTTAAGGAATGTGTGAATTGGCGCGAACCCGTTTATACCATTCAAGACCGTTCGATTTATGAGGATTGGTATTTTGCTTATGTAAATAAAAATTTAGGCCGAATTTCAGAATTGGAATTCAAAATCTATGAAGAGCTTGTTGATAATATGATGGAAGAACTCAATGAACTTCCTAAGAAGGCACCAGATTTAATGGTTTACCTAAAAGGATCATTTGATACGGTCATTGACCGGATAATGGCACGCGGCAGAAGCTTTGAAATTAATCCTGAACTAAAAGAGTACTACTTCGAGGTTTGGAAGGGCTACGACGAATGGGTCTTAAATCAGTATGCAGCAAGCGAAGTGCTAGTGATTGATATGGACAATACTGATGTGGTCAAAAGCAAGGCAGATGCCATCAAGGTTTGCAATGCTGTAGATGAGAAATTAAATAAAATTTTAAAAATAGAAAAAGCACAGATTGGTTAAACCAATTTGTGCTTTTTTGTCGAAAAGAGGAAGCACCTTGTTCAGGGGGCTTATGACCCCCAGCCCTTAGGCGCTGCAGCTAGACATATTTTTTCGCAAAAAAAATTCGCTACAAATAATTGTAACGAATTTTTATCTCCAGTTTTTATGCGCGTGATTCTTTTTAGATAATGGCGGAGGAAGAGGGATTCGAACCCCCGCGCGGTTTAACCCGCCTGTCGGTTTTCAAGACCGATCCCTTCAGCCGGACTTGGGTATTCCTCCGTATCAACAAATGATAATTTACCATAAAAATAATGATAATGTCAAATAGTAAAACAGGATTTTTTCGGACAAATTTAGAGTGCCCGAAAAAATCCTTTGATATGCAGTTTTTACATAGGTTTAATGACGTCGCGGTTGCCCATATATGGACGTAAGGCCGTAGGAATGACGACACTGCCGTCCTCCTGCTGATAATTTTCTAATATTGCGGCGACCGTGCGGCCAATTGCAAGACCAGATCCATTTAAGGTATGAACATGCTCCGGTTTCGCTTTCGGATCACGACGGAAGCGGATATTTGCCCGTCTTGCCTGGAAGGCTTCAAAGTTACTGCAAGAAGAAATCTCACGGTAGGTTCCGTAGCTTGGGATCCAAACCTCAATATCGTATTTTTTTGCAGCTGTAAAGCCGAGGTCACCGGTACACATGCTTAACACACGGTAAGGAAGTTCTAGCAGCTGCAACACACGTTCTGCATCGTGTGTAAGCTTTTCAAGTTCCTCATAAGAATCTTCGGGTTTCACAAACTTAACAAGCTCAACCTTATTGAATTGATGCTGACGGATTAATCCTCTTGTATCGCGTCCTGCAGATCCTGCTTCAGAACGGAAACAAGCACTATAGGCAGCAAAACGAATCGGAAGGTCTTCTCCACTTAAAATCTCATCACGATGATAGTTTGTGACTGGCACCTCAGCTGTAGGAATGAGGAAATAATCTTCATTTTCTATTAAGAAGGCATCCTCTTCAAACTTTGGCAATTGTCCTGTACCGGTCATGCTTGTACGGTTGACTAAGTATGGCGGCAATATTTCTGTATAGCCGTGCTCATCAACATGAAGGTCCAGCATGAAGCTGATTAAGGCCCGTTCTAAACGAGCTCCCAGCCCCCTATAAAAGACAAAGCGGCTTCCCGTAACCTTTCCTGCCCGTTCAAAATCAAGGATGCCTAGTTCAGTCGCAATGTCCCAGTGCGGCTTTGCTTCAAAGTCAAACTCACGGACTTGGCCCCACTTTCTAATTTCCACATTATCATCCTCGGTTTCACCGATTGGTACACTTTCATGTGGAATGTTAGGAATGCTTAATAACAGCTGTTCTAACGTCTCCTCGACGCCGCGGAGTTCGTCATCTAAGCTTTTTATTTGATCGCCAACTTCACGCATCTCTGTAATTAAGTGGTCTGCATCTTTCTTTTCACGCTTCAGTGCGGCCACTTGCTGTGATACTTCATTTTTGCGGCCCTTCAATTTTTCAGATTCAACGATTAGCTCTCGTCTTTTTACATCCAGATCCTCAAATCGGCCTAAATCAGTTAAATCCTCACCGCGATGCTGAAGTTTTTCTTTTACTTCAGCAAAATTAGCTCTTAGTACCTTAATATCTAACATTCTGTCGGCACTCCTTTATTATATAATTTGAAAACTAGCAGCTCCAGCGCCGCTAAACGGGCGCTTCCGCTTTAAAATAAAAAAACTCCCGCCCCAAAAACAGGGACGAGAGTTAGTCGCGATACCACCCTGGTTGACAGCATAGGCTGCCCACCTCAAAAAACTGTAACGGTTTTTACCGAAAGTACTTACTTACCTTATAGGTGTTCCGTACCTTACTCGAGGAGGGATTCACAAGTATCACACACCGGTTCACACCAGCCACCGGCTCTCTTTAGAGTGAGGTTCTTGTTACTAGTTCCTCTCATTGCTTTTTCATTATTGATTTGTTTTATAATTTACTATAATTATGAACCAAATGCAACCGAATTAAACAAATTGTTTCGCTTTTGCTTCCTTCACCATTTCGACGAAGTAAGCCGTAATCGCATGGTTCTCGGTTAATTCCGGATGGAATGAGCAGCCAAGAAATTGTCCTTCACGTGCGGCGACGATGCGGTCATTATGCTTGGACAAAATTTCAACATTCTCGCCTGCCTCAACGATGTGCGGCGCACGGATAAACACCGCTGGAAAACTGTCTGCTACATCTTTAATCGTGAGGTCGGCCTCAAAGCTGTCAACTTGGCGGCCAAATGAGTTCCGTTCCACCTTGATGTCCATTACACCGATGTGTGACTCATCATAACCCACAAGTTCTTTTGCTAAAAGAATCAGACCGGCACATGTACCAAACATAGGTTTCCCCGCACGTGCAAATTCTTTTAGTGCATCCATAAAATCATATTTATCAATTAAGCGGCGCATTGCCGTGCTTTCACCGCCAGGTAGAATAAGGCCATCAAGGTCCTCTAATTCCTCTTTGTGCTTGACTGCAACAGCCTCTACTCCACATGCCTCTAAAGATTTAATATGTTCACGGACAGCTCCTTGTAAAGCAAGTACGCCGATTTTAATCATTCTTACCAGCCTCTTTCTTGCATGCGGGCTTCAGGTGCAAGTGATGAAATTTCGATCCCTTTCATTGGTGTTCCGAGATCCTTTGAAAGTTCAGCGATTAATTTATAATCTTGATAATGTGTAGTTGCTTCCACAATCGCTCTTGCAAATTTAGCAGGGTTCTCAGATTTGAAGATACCAGATCCAACGAATACGCCATCTGCTCCCAATTGCATCATCAATGCAGCATCAGCAGGTGTTGCAACACCACCGGCAGCAAAGTTAACAACTGGAAGGCGGCCAAGGCTCTTAATCTCAAGCAATAATTCATATGGTGCACCAAGTAGTTTTGCTTCAGTCATTAACTCATCTTCGTTCATTCCAACAACCTTGCGAACTTGTGCATTCACCTTACGCATGTGGCGAACAGCTTCTACGATGTTACCTGTTCCAGGTTCACCTTTTGTACGAAGCATAGATGCACCTTCACCGATTCGGCGGGCAGCTTCACCAAGATCGCGGCAGCCGCACACAAATGGCACTGTATAGTCTTTTTTGTTTAGGTGGTATTCTTCATCTGCAGGTGTTAAAACTTCGCTCTCATCGATATAATCGACGCCCATAGCTTCAAGTACTCGTGCTTCGACGATATGGCCAATTCTTGCTTTTGCCATAACAGGGATAGAAACAGCTTTAAGTACCTCTTCGACAATTCTTGGGTCAGCCATTCTCGCAACACCGCCAGCTGCGCGGATATCAGATGGAACACGCTCTAATGCCATTACTGCAACGGCACCAGCTTCCTCCGCAATTTTTGCCTGCTCAGCGTTAATGACATCCATAATAACGCCGCCCTTTTGCATTTCAGCCATACCGCGTTTTACAAGATCTGTACCAGTTTTCATAAAAAAAATCCCCCTTTTATTTTAATTTTGAGAAAAATTAATTCAAACTTATAGGAAAAAACCCTATTTAAAATATCGGAATAATTTTACCATAAAAACATTAAAGCAACAAAAAAGGATTCCTGTCAAGACAAGAAATCCTTTTCTTTAGTATATGGTAAATATTAACGGATTGTAATTTAAAACCATCCCTTAACAGTTGTTCCTATCCCATGAAATACATCTCCAAAGAAATTACCGATACCGCGCATCATTAAAACAAACCAGTTAGCCTTTTCAACATCTTCTGCTGCAACAACATCCACTTGTGCTTTCTTTTGACCCTCAGCTGTTAAGAAACTAACCTTTTCGCCATTCTTTGGTTTTAAGGTCACATAACCGACCGTTTCTCCCTTTTTAATCGGAGCAGTTAACTCACCGTCTTTGTTAACTTTATTTTTATCTAATACGAGCTCAGGTTGATAGTTTTTCTCTTCACCATTAAGAACGATCATATTAATAGCAGATTTCGTATAAATCTTTACCTGATCTTCTTTCCCTTTAAGGACTGGCACTGTCTTGTGTCCTTTGACCTGATAGTGTTTTGGAACTAGTTTTACATTGGTATAGTTGCTAAAAGCATAATCCAGCATTTTTCTAGTTTCCTCAAAGCGTGCACTGTAACCGCCTTGTCCAGAGGCATCCTTAGCGTTTTGCACAACCGTAATAAATCGTTTTCCATCACGGCTCGCTGTTCCGGTGAAGCAGTAACCTGCAAAATCTGTTGTTCCCGTTTTTAGCCCGTCCATCCCTTGGTAACCATAATCTAGTGATGGAAGCATCCAGTTCCAGTTAATCATACTAATTTGGTCATCTGTTCCTTCACGAAAAACCTTCTTTGGTGTGCTCGCTGTTTTTAGCACATCAGGAAAATCATTAATTAAGTGAAAAGCTAGCTTTGCCACAGCCCGGGATGACATCACGTTTTCGTCCTCCGCACCCGTTCCTTCTGGCTGCAGGCCATTGTACTCTCGATTATTCAAACCTGTTGAGTTCACAAATTTATAATCCTTTAACCCAAGTGCCTTTGCTTTATCATTCATCATTTTTACAAAGTTTGTTTCTGAACCGCCCATAATTTCTGCAAGGGCAATGGTTGCGGCATTGGCAGAGTAAATCGCCATAGCTTCATATAATTCTCGCACTTTATAAGTACCATCCGCTCGTAGTGGCACATTGGAAAGATCACGCCGCTGAGATATTTTGTACACGAGGTCACTTACCTTGTACTCTTGATCCCATTTCACTTTTCCCTTTTTCACTGAATCAAGCAGGATATACTCAGTCATCATTTTGGTCATACTAGCAATTCCTAGTACACTATCAGCATTTTTTTCATATAAAACCTTACCTGTCTTACCGTCTACTAAAATGGCTCCATCTGCATTCACATTTAAAGCTGCTTCTGCATGGGCCTTATGTACACCAGCAAAAACGCTAAAAAACATAATCATTGCCAATGCACTGGCAACATATTTTCGATAAAGATGTTTGTTCACTATTACACGCCCTCCAAGGAATTTATACACTTTGAATATTTTATCATACCTGCCTAGTAAATCATAGAATGAGCATTGGACCATTCTTTGGCATTTGATTAAAATTTTCTTAAAATTTAATAGGAAATTCTTCATAATAAAAACAGAGAGGTATGACCTCTCTGTTTAATAAAATCTATAGTGAATAATTTGGTGCTTCTTTGGTAATTTGAACATCGTGTGGATGACTTTCTTTCAAACCAGCACCTGTCATCTTAATAAATTGTGCTTTTGTTCTTAAATCATGAAGATCCTTTGTTCCGCAATAGCCCATACCAGACCGTATGCCGCCAATAAGCTGGTAAATCGTCTCAGCTAATGGACCTTTATATGGAATCCGCCCTTCAATTCCTTCTGGAACGAACTTTTTATTGTCTTCTTGGAAATAACGGTCTTTTGAACCTTTTTCCATCGCAGCGACTGAACCCATACCCCGGTAAACCTTAAAGCGGCGTCCTTGGAAAATTTCCGTTTCACCAGGGCTCTCTGATACGCCTGCTAATAAGCTTCCCAGCATAACGGCATGCCCGCCTGCAGCCAATGCCTTTACAATATCTCCAGAGTATTTAATTCCGCCATCAGCGATAATCGTTTTTCCAAGCTTCATCGCTTCCGCTGCACAATCATAGACAGCTGTAATTTGTGGTACTCCTACACCTGCTACAACCCTTGTCGTACAAATGGAACCAGGTCCGATCCCTACCTTTACCACATCAGCGCCCGCTTCAATCAAGTCCTTTGTCGCTTCTGCTGTTGCAACATTTCCTGCAATAATTGTTAGGTTAGGATACGCACTTCTGATTTCCTTCACCATATCAAGAACACCTATAGAATGTCCATGAGCTGTATCAATAACGATCGCATCGACATTTGCCGCTACTAGGGCTTCAACACGCTTCATCGTATCCTTTGTTACACCTACAGCTGCACCTGCCAATAAACGCCCCTGACTGTCTTTTGCTGAGTTAGGAAACTCAATTACTTTTTCGATGTCTTTAATCGTAATTAAGCCTTTTAATACGCCTTCCTCATTCACAAGCGGAAGTTTTTCAATCTTATGCTTTTGAAGTATTTTTTCGGCCTCTTTCAATGTTGTCCCGACTGGGGCTGTTACAAGGTTTTCTTTTGTCATAACATCAGAAATTTTAAATGAATAATCTTGATCCTGGATAAAACGAAGATCACGATTGGTTATGATACCGATTAGCTTCTGGTCCTCCATATTATTCACAATAGGAACCCCAGAGATGCGATATTTGCCCATCAAATGTTCCGCATCAAACACCTGGTGTTCAGGGGTTAGGAAAAATGGATCTGTAATTACTCCGCTTTCAGATCTCTTAACCTTCTCAACTTGTTCTGCCTGCTGTTCAATGGTCATATTCTTGTGGATGATTCCTAAGCCGCCTTGACGGGCAATGGAAATCGCCATTTCAGATTCCGTTACAGTGTCCATACCAGCACTGATAATTGGAATATTAAGCTTTACACTTGGCGATAACTCTACTTGCAGGTTGACATCTTTAGGCAGTACCTCTGATTTACCCGGAATTAATAAAACATCATCAAACGTTAGTCCTTCTTTTGCAAATTTGTTTTCCCACATTTTAAACAGCCCCCCAGAACAAAAAATATTATTTGTAGGTTATCAATTGGACAAAATACTGTCAAGGAATAAATATTAAATTGATTTTTCTGAAAAAGGTGAGCGACTTGGTTACTAACTATAAAAATTGGAAAAGTTACTCTTGTTTTTTTTCGGCGGAATACTGCCAAAGATACTTAAGAATGTGCTACCAAAAGCGAAATATTGAAAACCCTGAACAAAAAAGCTATGAAAATGGATATGCCTTTCTCTATTATCTCGAACATGGGCAAATATATTATGATCAAGCAGAAAAGTCTCCACTAATTTTAAAACCCATATTACTCTTTTATGGACTTGTCCATTTAATTAAAGCCTGTATCTTAACCATAGATCCCTCCTATCCAGAAACTACCGCTGTATTGGCCCACGGCGTTTCTACAAGGAAAAGAAAAAAGCAGAATTACCTTTTTTTCCATGATGAAGTAAAGTTTCAAAAAAATGGCCTTTTCCCCTTTATGTCAGAAAAAATGTTTCACATGAAACAATTGGAAGGGGAAAAAGCTATTATGGAGGATTTATTACAGCTTATACCTGAATTAAATGATTTATTCTTTATCGTTGAAGGAAAAAGGACATTTGCCAATTTAACTCAGCATGAGAATAAACTTCTAATCCCTGAGTATGTACTGGATAACTATCATATGACAGAAAGCAGGTTTAAGGAGTTTTTTACCTCAAAGTTTAAAAATAATGTGGAGTTCGCTAATGAGGGGCTTGCCTTTCAGATAGGTGACCCTCTTTCTGAAATGTCACCGCTTTTTTACAACTTGGAAGATAAAAGTTACACAATTCCACTTGATAAGGGGAAATTCAATAATTTTCCAGAACTGCTTGTTCACTATCTTTTGTTGTATAACCTTAGCATGATTGCCCGTTATGAAACAGAATGGTGGAGTGAGTTAACGAAGATGATGCCCAACCGAGATTATCCATTTATCAAATCATTCATCGAGGTCACAATGAAAAAAGGACCGTTTCTGATCTATAAATTTCTTATGCAATAGAACAAAAGCGCAAGCGCCTTGAACAGCCCCGACAAGCATAGGACGTTCAGGGGCTAGGCGCTGGAGCTGGACGTCGACAGTCCTTTTATTAACAGTTATCCACTAGCGGAAATTTTATAATTTACTAAATAACAAAAAAGGACAATCCTTCCAGATTGTCCTTAACTTGCCTGGCAATGTCCTACTCTCACAGGGACAAAGTCCCAACTACCATCGGCGCTGAGAAGCTTAACTTCCGTGTTCGGTATGGGAACGGGTGTGACCTTCTCGCCTTAATTACCAGACTTATTAAAATTGAGAGATCGTTCTCTCAAAACTAGATAATGTAGAAGAAATTTTGTAAAAACGAGTTACGCCTATAG
>NZ_JASATK010000043.1:0-17589 GCF_038440275.1 Bacillus sp. OTU2372 | reverse complement strand
CACTATCTCGGTTCTCTTATAACTAATGGCCATCTTCTTCTAAAAATTTTTTAAGAGCAGAAAGTTTTTCCTCCCAAAAATGTTCAAAAAAGCTAAGCCAATTTCGTATTTGAACTAATGGCTCCGTTTGAAGCATATGACGAGTTTCCCGACCTACATCGAAACCCGAGAATTAGTTAAAAACCTTCTACGAATATTTTTCAGTTAACGTTAACAACATAAAAAGAGAAAACGAATATATTTTGAAAATACCTAGAGTTCAATAGAGGTTACCACAGATGAAACCATTTAAAGAAAAGGAAAAACACAAGAAAAAAATACGCCATTATCTATTTGAGGAAATCATCGAATTTATTATTGATGGAATATTGGGTCTGTTATGGAGGTTAGTTGTAGGTTTTTTTCAACTTTTAGGGAGGTTGATTATGTCTATTTTTCATCATTTCTTTTAGATTAAATTATATTATAAGGACAGTCTATAAAAAAGGGTATATTTCCCCAAATTAGGAAAGCTACCCTTTTCACTATCAATTATTAAGAATTTCTGTTGTTACCTATGTTAGTATTAGTTTGATTCAAGGAAGCGATCGGAGTTTTGTATGGATCATTTGATATTATGGTTCCACTTCTATCGACTGGTTGTCCCTCTCCTATACGTTTTTCTCGGCGTTCCACCACAACTAGGAATTTACCTTCTTTAACAAGGTCTTCGTACCGGTCTGCCTCTTCTTTAGGGATCCCTAATCCAATTAAGGCTCCTGCCAATCCACCTACTCCTGCGCCGGCAGCCGCCCCAGTTAGGGTAGCAGCTATTGGCCCAGCCGCTACGAAAGGTCCGATGCCTGGTATTGCGAGGGCACCTACGCCTGCAAGCAGACCTAATACCCCGCCAAGTGCACCGCCTGTTGCCGCTCCAGTAAGAGCGCTTTTTTCAGTTGTTCCGGTAGCATCATTAATATCGTTTACGTCGTCTTTGTTTTTCCCGATTACTGAAATATCCTCGGAAGCATAGCCCTGCCGTTTTAAATTTTCAACCGCCTCAATTACCTCATCTTCAGTCTCGTAAACTCCTACCAAATGCTTTTCATGTTCGTACATGGAAATTCCTCCTTTGGATTAAGTAGTCTTAATTAAAATTACCCTCCCTAAAAAGGAATGAAACATTGCCCTTAAATCAAACCCTCAATAATGAGTGTTACATACATTGGAACAAAAAAATCGAAAATCCCACCCGTTCTCCTCCAATTCGAATGACACCCTCCCTTCCTCTAGCAATACGTTCTCAGCCGTCATCATTGCTTTAGGTTTTTATAAAAACAAAAAGGGTATTTACACTACGAGATTAATAGTAAATTTAAAAGAGGATGTGACCATAAATGCTGTCTACAAACCAGCTTAAAAGCTTAAAAAAGAGTCTCGAGCAGGATAAACAGGCAATTAAAATCCATATAAATGTTAACCATAATATGGATTCGAGCATACGGGAAACAGTCGGTGAATTATCTGCTTATGACAATCATCCTGCTGACCTGGGTACAGAATTATTTGAGAGTGAACGGGACTTTGCATTAGAAGGCCACCAGGATAGAGAGCTAAAAAAAATAAATACTGCACTAGAGGCCATTTATAAAGGAACCTATGGAAAGTGCCAGGTTTGCGGGGACGAAATACCTTTCGAGCGGCTGGAAGTTCTTCCTTCCACCTTACATTGTGTAAATCACTCTCCAGAAACATCTAGCGGAGAACAAAGTCCAGTTAAGGAACACAACTTAGTACGATCCGAGGTTAATTCCTTCAGGCATGAAGCGAAACATGGCGTTGTCGATACGCAAGATAGTTTTAGGGAGGTCGCCAGGTTTGGAACCTCGGAAACTCCTGCCGACCTCGTAGGAGATTATAATAACTATAATGAGCTGTATAACCGTGGAAGAAACGAAGATTCCTTTCCGGAGGATTATGAAACTTATTCTGCCACAGACATCACTGGTGAGGAAAAAAACATTCTGCCTTCCAGAAAGTTGGAAGAGTACGAAGAACTGCTAGATAGGAAAGGAATTGAATCTAATATTGGCGATATTCCATTTAAAAAGAGAGATCGTTATATAGATGATCAACAAGATGTTAAGAAAACAGAGACTCCATAAAGTCTCTGTTTTTTCTGAGGCTTTTTTTCATGTTAAATGCGTTCGTAGACTATTCACTCCTATGCTAAACGGTTTCATTTTTGGAAAATATGTTTCTTGAAATAAAAAATGATTCATGTAAAGGGTCGATGGGTAATTAAGTATAGAAATTCAGTTAATAAAGGAGGACTTTTATGTTTCGCCACCAAAAGCAATTACAGTTTGAGGTAAAAGTAGACCGACCAGATCCTATGCTCGCCCGACAAGTACAAGAGGTACTTGGTGGTCAATTTGGAGAAATGACTGTTATGATGCAGTATCTATTTCAAGGTTTTAATTGTCGTGGTGAAGAAAAGTATAAAGACATGTTAATGGATATAGGTACAGAGGAAATAGGCATGTGGAGATGCTATGCTCACTAATCAGTCAATTACTTGATGGTGCTTCTCCGGAAGATCAGGCTGAAGCGGCAAAAGACCCTGCTATTGCTGCCATAATGGGCGGTATCAATCCACAGCATTTACTCGTTAGCGGTCTTGGCGCGTTGCCTACTAATGCAAATGGAGTACCTTGGAACGGTGCTTTTATTGTAGCAAGCGGGAATTTATTAGCAGATATGCGTTCTAATTTACATGCAGAAAGTCAGGGTAGACTTCAAGTAGCTCGTCTATACCATATGACAACGGATGAAGGTGTACGTGCGACATTTCGAAAAATGCTTGCTCGTGACCGATACCATCAATATCAATGGATGGCTGCAATTGCAGAGCTTGAAGAGAAAAATGGTGTTGTAGTCCCTGCTTCTTTCCCCGCTGAAGCGGAAAAGGAAGCCCAACCTCAGGCCTATGAATTTTGGAATCTTTCAGAAGGCCGTGAATCTTCTGAAGGTCTTTGGGCTACAGGAAGTGCACCGGATGGTTCTGGAGATTTTGTATATATTGAAGAGCCAATCACAAAAGGACAAGTACCTAATCCAAGTATTCCGTCTGAAAAATTGCATCATGACTTAGATATAACTAAATCACTTAATAAATAAAAACAAACAAAACAGGATGACCTCTCATGAGATCATCTTGTTTTTTAATAAAAATACAAAAATAGCATCCATTTGATGCTATTTTTGCTGATTTTATCTCTACTATCTATATGATCCCAACCCATCATTTATTCAATGTTTACTCGTCTTTCGGTAATGGGCGCCAGCTACCTATTACTTTTAAGTAATAAACTTCTATTTTTTGGGTCAAAATTCTCGGTACCCGAGTATGGCTTGTTCGTTTACTAATTCTTCATTTAATATCCCCATATCGCGAATATGGAGACGGGATTTTTCATCACCCAAATAATATAGTAGGCTATAGATCAATATCATTCGTAGATCATATTCCTTGTTTTGGGGTTGATGATGATATTCAAGATAGGGAATGTGGGCTCTTACATAACTTTCCCAATCCGTTTCATTGGTTTTATCAAACAACCGTTCCAGAACGGCAGCTTGACTTGCCGTTGCTTCAATTTTAAAATCCCATTCTGCTCCATAAGGTTCACTAAAAATCTCGTGAGATTGAATGTTAATATAATAACTGTGTTTTGAATCATTCATGAGATCATCTCCTTTCCTTTTGGTATGTTTTCCACAAATCACATCGTTCAAAACAGGTGAATCGCAAATCGCTGTTCCCGTTTTGCGTTGAAGATCATTCATAGGTCATTAGGAGAATTTGTGATTATGTGATACAATTTGTTTACCATTTGATTTACTTGTTTACATGTGCCCTACTCATTCTTGAGTGGGGCTCCTTGTTTTTTAAAAAGGAACAAATAAAAAAACAGACTCTTTAAAAGAGCCTGCTTTTATTTGTTCATATTATTAAGCTTTACGCACGTTAGCTGCTTGAGCTCCACGTTGACCTTGCTCAACGTCAAAAGTAACTGTTTGACCTTCGTCTAAAGATTTAAAACCTTCGCCTTGGATAGCTGAGAAATGAACGAATACGTCTTCTCCACCTTCACGCTCGATAAATCCGAAACCTTTTTCTGCGTTAAACCATTTTACTTTACCTTGTTCCATTTTGTTTCCTCCTGCTGTGTGCTTTGCACACAATGTGTTACTATCCTTGCACTCAGTGATCATCAAGACGAAAAGTTAATCTTATACTATCCTTTACACCGAACAAAAATAATTCTTCTTAAGAATAACATTTTTCAAAAGAATTTGCAAGAAGACTTAACACAAAACATTATTGTGTTTATTTACTGATCATTTTAATATCAAAAAAATAGAAGTGTAGGATATGTTATTGTTCATTATGACATTGTGTTCTTTTGCTTTATTAACAACAAAATTAGAGAAAAGTATGTATTTAATATTATTTTAATATAAGTTCCATACTTGTCCATTTCAGATTTAATCAAAGTTCCATAAACTATTTTATATTCTAGAAAGGAGTGAGTAGTTTAGTATGGGTTACTTTAATAAATTTTATGGACATGATGAACCTTGTCAGTCCTTTAAATCTTACGAATTTTCTAAGCCCTTTAAATTCTGTCAACCTTGTGAAGACTGTGTGCGCTGTGAATCTTCTGAAGACTGTGATCATTGTGAACCTTGCGAACCTTGTGAATGTCATGAAAGCAGCGAACCTTGTCAGACTAAACCATCTAAACCATCTAAACCATCTAAACCATCTAAACCATCTAAACCATCTAAACCTAAACCTCCTAAACCTCTTAAACCTAAACCACATAAACCTAAACCACCTAAACACCCATGTTCCAAGAAAAAATAATAAAAGTATTATTTAATAAATGTTTCCTTATTGAATTACATCCGTTTTTGCAATAGAGAAATAGTTTAATACGCCCCTACAGGGCGTTTACCCCATCATTTGATTCTTCGATATAATCCTTCTGTTCCGACAGGAACTGTCTAGCCTTTACCAGAGTGATGTGACCATACTCCATTTAAGTTAGAAACATCTCGCACAGCTAACCTGACCCGTTAGCACAATAAGAAAAAGGAATTGCTACCACAACCCCATCTTAAATTAATACACGCGTTATTATAAGTTAACTATTAACAACTTATAAAAGCGTCCGCTACTACGAAATGATTAAATTATAAATTAAGGTCCGCAATCATTGGGCTAAAGATTTACACAGCTAATCTTCGGATGCAAGGTTCATATAATATGAATTTTTTTATTTTTTTAAGTCATCCTACTTATATATAGGAGGCGAAATTATGGAAAAACGTCAAGAATCTGTCATCGCCGTCCGTAAGAATGGAGATGACGATATTATTGAATTAAAGTTGTCAAACGGTCAAGTTGTTGATTACAAAGAAGCACAACAGATGGCAAAAGGTGGGATGATTGTAAACGTCAATGTTTTCAAGGGTGGCGATGGAGAGGAACATCTTCGTAGCAATCCGGACGGTGATCCGACCAACAACCTTGATAATCTCCCTCAGTTCTAATGGAAATATTAAAAATGAGTCTTTTAGTAACGGGTTCTGTTATGAAGTACAAAATTCCAATTAGCTGTTAAAATCACGGGAGGATTAACATTAGGATTAACAAGAAAATTAACAAAATAATCAGCATATAAAAATATGCTCAGGGCATATAAACTCTGAGCTTTTTTCTATATATTGGCTTATTTAATTATAGCACTCGTTAGCTCAATAAGAGAGTTTTATTTTTTCGAATTGTCCTTTTAATTCAACTAACTTGTTTTTAATAAAAGGGTCGATTTCTTCAGGTAATTGATTTAGTCCAAAAAAATGTGACTCTATTCCTTGATTGCTATCAGGTGTTATTTCTCCTTCGTACTCGGTACATACATAACCAATCGCAACAGTATGATACTCATCTCCACTTTCCTCGACTCGATTAATTAATGCCTTACCAGAATAGACACCAAACAATTTTAACGTCTTTATCTTTATACCTATTTCTTCAAGTATATTTCTTTTAATACATTCCTCGACCGACTCATTTAACTGCAATATTCCACCTGGAATCCCCCAAGTTGAACCTGAATATCTACTTAATAAAATTTCTCCATTATCATTAATCATAGCTACACTTGGTCGTACTATTATTAGAGGAGAATTACCTATCATTTCTCTTATATCTTCACAATAACCCATAAATACCACCGAAAATTTTTTATTAATGTGACCTGAAGGAAATATGATTAAAGGAGTAACCTACTCCCTTTTAGAAGGCATTTGTCAGCCACCTTCTATGCAAGTTGCATTGGAACTACCCACTAAATTATTTAATTCCGGTAATAAAACATGTAAAGCGTGTTCGGTAACTAATACTTGTAATGCTTTATCTGTAATTGGAACATTGTATTTAAGAAAAATCGCAACGGTATCTTCCCAAACTTCTGTTATAGCTTTTGAAGTCATTTTTGATTGTATTACCATAAAAACAACATCCTTTTATCTTCATATTACCATTTTTTTCTTCAACTATCCTGCCAGTTAGCTGAATAAGGTTATCCTATTTTTATTATTTCAGCAATACAAGTTATTTCGTCACCAGAGATTAACAGTATTTTAGTAATTATCTGTTTATCTGAATGCTTTTTAAATTCGATTGAGTTAACATAAAAGCCACTTCCCCAAGGTTCAACCATAGGAACGTGTAAATCACATACCTCATTAAAGAACAACCCAATTTCCTTAGGTATTGCTCCACAAAACTGAACCCCCGCAGAACAAGGAAAAGTTGATTCTTTTTAAATTATCATACCCATAAATATACAGAAACCGACTATATTAATTTCTATTTGAATTATTTATTGGAATAAGATGAAAGACCCCGACCAATAAGGTTTGCAGAAACAGGCTTTTTTCCGATTTCCCTTGCCCAAATTGATAATTGTCCTAAATGGTGAATTTCATGAGCAATGGTATGTCGCATGATTTCTCCCCAAGTATCCGTCACAATTTTTCCATCAGGCAAGGTATCGTAAAATAAACGATTTTCCATACTAGCATCCCAGTTGTTCACAAAGCTTTCCACTTCTAAATGAAATTCAGCGTCCAATTTTCGAACCTTATCCAAGCTTTTATAACCATCGAAACTCTCCTGAAAGTCTGCTTTACCTTGTAAAAGACGTATCCAGCTCCATTCGACATCAACTATATGGAAAAGTGTATGCAATATACTTCCCATTCCACCCGTTCGGTTTTGCAGAAGTTCTTCTTCACTTAACTCTTCACACCAACGATACCAGTCTTCTCTTACCATCCAGTTATATCTAAAAAAAATTTGCAAAAAAGCCCCTCCCCATTTTAGAAAATTATTGAACTGTAAAAATTCTATAAGAGTAATACCAAACATTGCTAAATATTACTATTTCTACAAATATAGGTTGAATTCCTTCTTCAACTATCCTGCCAGATAGTTCAATATCTGCACGTTTCCATTTCAATAATCAAGGCAATAATTCCTCTTATTTAACCCAAAAGGAGGAATTTATTTTTATTATCAAAAGCCTGGGAACTTTATGAATCAGATAAAAGGATTGAAGGATTCTCTCATCAGACATTAAAAGCGTATAGACTCCAATCTAAGCTAATTATCCAATACTTTAACGATGTGAATATTGAATCATTGACAACTGATCAGCTGAAAGGATACTTAGCAAAATCAAGTGAACACTTAAAGCCATCGAGTTTGGCTCATCGAATTCGATTTATTAAATCGATATTTCGTTGGTCATACGAGGAAAGGCATATGCCCAAAAATCCAGCTGCCAAAATCAAAGAACCTAAACAAGGAAAACGGATTCCAAAATTTTTAACAGAGAGAGAAATTGAACATTTGAGGGAAGTATGTTTTACTCCAATGGAAAAGGCATTATTCGAAATTCATGTTTTCAACAGGTTGTAGAATAGGTGAAATTGTTTCTCTTGATAAAAATTGTATTAATTGGTCAAATCATTCTGCCATTGTGCTTGGAAAAGGCGATAAGGAAAGGGAGGTCTACTTTAATATACGGTGTGAAATCTGGCTCAAGCGATACTTAGACTTTCGCCAGGATAAAGACCCCAGCTATTTTTGTTCCTGAACGACACCCGCATAGAATGAGTATTGGACAGATGAGGTACATCATAAAAAGAATATCAAGTCGGGCGGGGATCGACAAAGAAATTCATCCACACCAACTACGCCATAGCTATGCCACACACCTATTGAACAATGGAGCTCCTATTGATGTAATTCAAAGTTTACTTGGGCACGAAAAAGCCGAGACCACTAGGATTTATGCTCAGTTAAAAATGGATTGGCAAAAGGCAACTGACACTCCGTGCCTTTTTACTATTGCACCCATTAGTTCAATAATTCTTTATTTCTTGTTTAGCGAATTCCTTTTCAGGTAGCCCCAATATGTCTGTATTTTTAGGTGAGTAACCAAGCAGACGCAGCATTGCTACAATTTGCCCCTTATGATGAAATTCATGCGTAATAGAATGGATTAGTAATTGGTATGGCGTTTTTCTTACAGCCCCACTGCCTACTTTCCAAGAAGGTTCTTTTTCGATAATATCATCAAATTTTTCAGTAAATTGTTCAATCTACATATATATTCGCCTGTTGAAAATAACGTTGAATATCCTCTATCCGCATATCATTGATTGCTTCCTTTGCTAATAGTGGTGAAGCTGTTTTTGAAAGCACAAAAGAACCCAGCCAAGCATGATAACAACCCGCCACATGAACTAAAGAATCTCTTATACTTTGAAAACCGAATCCAAACTCTTTTGTAAAATCATTTTCATTCAATTCTTTACACTGGTCTAGTAAAATCTGTCTCGTTTGTTTTACCCACTCATATTCGTGTTTTTCCATCACTATCCCACCCCGTAGAAAAATAAATACCAGAATATTCTTCCAATTATACACAAATGGGTACCTTCATTAAACACCTAATTTAATCAAACTTTAATATAAGCGTATTTCAAATCGAGCTGGCTTCAATAAACAAATTCATCCGCACCAACTCAGGCACAGCTATGCCACTCATTTATTGAATAATGGAGCGCCGCTGGATGTTATTCAGAGTTTACTTGGTCATGAGAAAAGTGAAACCACGCGAATTTATGCCCAACTTAGCGGAAGCATTTGACAGGACCTTTAACAAAAGCCCCCGTTGAGATTTAGTACAATGTTTCACAATTTTCGTCTTTATTTCAATTGATTAATTAGCTACACTAGCCTTCACTTCGTTTGATGAATCATTTGCTTGCTTCTTCCAGAACAATGTAATAACTATTCCCGTTGATAGTATTACAGTCGCAAAGTAGTATGGGTAGTTAATATTTATATCAAATAATATACCCCCTAGAATTGGTCCACTAATGTTCGCTAAACTTGTAAACATAGAGTTCATTCCACCAACGAAACCTTGTTCGTCCCCGGCGATATTTGAAAGGTATGAAGTAACTGCTGGCCGGAATAAATCGAATCCTACAAAAACAATAAATGTAACAAGTAAAATAGAGAAATATGAATGAACAACAGTCATTAAAAAGACAAGTATGGCAGATAATATTAAGCTATATCGAATCAGTTTAATTTCACCCCAAATTCGTGTAACCCTATCAAATAATATGACTTGTGAAACTGCACCAAAAATTGCACCACCTGTGATAGCAATGGCTATATCGGATGGTTTAAATTGAAATTTATGGTCCACAAATAGACTAAAGAACGATTCAAAAGCTGCTAAACCAAATGAGGTAATAAAAATTAAAATAAACGCAAGAAAATATTTTGGGGCAATAATACGTTTGAAGCCAATCTTCCCATCTGAGACTTGTTCATTATTATCTTCTTTACGATTTGGCTCAGATAATAAAATAATAGAAAGTATTGCCGCAATTATACCAAGTCCACCTGCAAAGAAGAATGGTATACGTGTTCCAAATTCCGCTAAGAATCCACCAATACCTGGTCCAATAATAAATCCTGTACTAATTGCAGCTGACATAAACCCGAGTGCTTTCGGGCGAGTATCCAAATTTGTAATATCAGCAATAAAAGCTGTAACAGCTGGCATAATGAACGCAGCACTAATTCCACCCAAAATACGAGAAATAAATAGCATTTCGATTTCTCTGCCGATCCCAAATAAAAATTCTGAGATGCCGAAAATAAATAAGCCAATTACAATCATAATTTTTCTACCCGATTTATCTACCGCTTTCCCTGCAAATGGTGAAACAATCAATTGAGCAATTGCAAACGCTGCTGTTAAATAACCAACTGTTGTTCCAGTAATGCCTAATTCATTCATCAGCGTAGGTAAGACTGGAATTACAAGACCAATTCCCAAGAAGGCTATGAATAAATTCATTAATAATAATCCTAAGGTGACTTTATGAGTCTTCATCTTTTACATTCTCCTTAACAAAACTAATTACCGCAACTAACGTGTATTGTTTTCATTTGTTTACAATTTCCATCCTAGTGTATATAGTAACTATATAGTCAAGGGGTGAGCTGTAAAAAATGAATAAAAAAAATGGAAAATATTTAACTACAGGGGAATTTGCGAAGCTTTGCAAAGTAAACAAACAGACACTCTTTTATTATGATCAAATTGGGCTTTTGTCTCCGGTATTGAAAAATGAAAAAGGTTACCGTTATTATTCAATTCGCCAGATAGAGCTATACTTTGTTATTGATTTATTAAAGGATCTTGGTATGTCGCTAAACGATATTCAACAATATATGCAAAATAAATCGCCTGAAAGTTTTTTGTCTTTAATGTATCAAAAAAAAGTAGAGATTGTTAAAAAACGTAAGGAGATTGAAATGAAGGAAAAAATTATCGAGGCAAAAATAGCATTAATGGAAGAAGCGTCACACCTTAATTTTCATCAAGTTATGCTTGAACAATTACCAGAAGCAACACTTTATTTAAGTAGAAATATTGAAAATATAACCGATGAAGAATTTGTTGAGGTCGTTTCAGATTTTATTAATGAATTGAACAAATCACAACTTGATACAGGATATCCAATAGGTGTTATAACGAAACGGGAGCAAGTATTAAAGGGAGAATTCACTAATTATAGCTATTTATATATTGAGCAACCAAATCCAAAGGAAGGATATCCATATTTTAAAAGTGTTAAGGGTGATTTTCTCAGTGGATATCATATAGGGGATGAGAAAACAATACATAAAACATATAAGCGACTTTTTTCAGAGATGGATCGTTTAAATTTAGCCTTAGGTGATTATGTTTTTGAAGAGTATATTTATGATACAGTTGTAATGAATCATAAGGAACATTACGTCACCAAAATTATGATACAAGTCGATCAAATAGAGAGTTAATTCTTATATAGATGAGCTTGGGAAAATTTAACCCAAGCTTTTTTATCTAGACGTCAACTCTTGTTTTACTAGTCGAGTAGAAGGGAACCTTTTTACCTTGCGGTAAATTGATCTCCACCCCCCTCACGAACCGTGCTTGTCCTAATAATGCACACTGCTCCTCCTAATTATAATTTACAGAATGTAGCTAATTTCTTTTCTTAAATCATAGATATCACTTTAATTCTTGGCGATGGAAGTGGATATTATTAAGAAATAGTCTGAATTTATCCCAAATGCATCATCACTTTTTTAGCTAGTTAAAGGAATTTCCCCTCGGATGTGAACGATAATAATGCATAAATTTCAAGTTAATTTTATAAATTTCTTTTGAGTCCATAAAAATACATTGGTAATAAACTTTGCTGTCAATAAGACAAAGATATATCCGATAAGAAGGTGAAAATACTTTATATTCTCGTACAGTTTGAATAATTCTAGCTGAACTAATATTGGCTTAATAATAAATGAAAAAATTAGGGCTGTAATAAAAGAATAGAGGTAATAATTTTTGTTATTGTTTAAGGTCCACTGGTATACCAGCATAAAAGCAACAGGGACAAGACTACCATCTATCGCAAATCCAGGGATTGCAGGAATTAGTGGAAACGGATAGTTCCATAATCCATTATGTTTCCCATATAAATCTAAATATCCAAATATAAGATGAAAACTGTATCCATAAAAACCAATTAAAAAAATTTTATTTTTATCAATTTTAAAGAATAAAATTAATAGTGGAACCACCAAGAGAGTAACCATCATCCAGTATTCAAGAGAAGCATATAGTTCATAATCCATCCAATAGTCTGTTAATTCTTCAGTTGTATGTTTTCCCATTTTAACGATTTTATCAAATCTATCCATTCTGGAATTATCCAATGTAATCATTCATCCTTTGCATTCGAATTTCGCATATGAGGGTTGAAGAATAATTCCTAATTAATATTTCCAGTTTTTTAGTAATGAATTCTATACATATTTTTCTTGCCCTTTTCTAAGTAATTTCTTGTTGGCTAATTCTTCCTCTTTATATATCCCTAATCCAAGGTTTTTTTTCAAATTTAATTTAGATTAACCTCTTACATCACTATTTATAAAATTAGTTTATCAATTTCTTATTAAACTATCCCATTTAGTGCAATTAGAAAAGCTGCCAAAATGACAGCATCTTCAACTCTTGCAACCTATTAGTTCAAAGAATAAATCAATTATTTTTGTGCAATGCTTTTTGGGCAATATGTTCATTTTCTTTTTCTACCCACACATCATATTGCATAGAATCTTTAAAATGATGTTTGACAACTGAATTTAAAGGAGTTTTAGTTTTGTATTTTATTCCTTCACTTTTCAATTTTGCAATTACCGTAAAATAATTTTCATATCCAAATACAGTACATATTAGTTTCCATTTCCTATTTGAAGTTAGTTGAATAATTGCAATTAACACCAATAATAAAACCAGAAATGCAATTACTATATACACCTTTTTAGCTCCTTTTCGTATCTAATCCTTTTTATAAGACAAACGACCAGAAATCAGTTATTTATTACATTATATTCTTTACATTAGTACTAATACCTTCTTGAACAAGACTGCCTCGTTAACTCAAAAAAAAAAGATCGTCGCAGCGATCTTCATCTTCAACTATTTCACCGTTACTTTACGTATATTTATTCACAAACTAAAATGCCCCACGTCCTTTATTATGAAAGATGCGTGTTCATTAAATAGTAGAAATACATAGTTCAGCCTAATGGGGTGGTTTAGTTCCAATTACTAAAGTAGCCTCAAGTTCATCATAGTGGGTCAACTGAGGGATTAGCCCATGTTGGGTAAAGATTTCAAAGGTTTGATGTGCCTGCATTTCGCTCGTCTCTACCAATAGATACCCCCCAGCAGCTAACCAGAGGGATGCTTCTTCTGCCACTTTCCGCTGAATGTCAAGTCCGTCATTTCCTCCATCAAGCGCCACCTTCGGTTCATGTAGACGCGATTCTCGGGGAAGCATTTTGATTGCCTCGGTCGGTACGTAAGGTGCGTTTGCTACAAGGATGTCGACTTTCCCACGCAGTTTGGCAGGTAATGACTCATAGAGGTCCCCCTCATATACACGACCACCCAAGGGTGTAACATTGCGGATCGCACAGCGCACGGCGATTGGATCGATGTCGACTGCATACCACTCAATATGTCCAAGAGTTTTTGCTATCGCTACACCCACCGCTCCAGTACCACAGCAAAGATCAACTACTACTGCTCCAGGAGCAGAAAGGGCAATTGCCTTTTGCACGAGAAACTCAGTACGGCGGCGAGGTACAAAAACTCCTGGGTCTACTGATATTCTGATACCGCAGAACTCCGCCCAACCGAGGACATGTTCAAGTGGGGTACCTTTAATTCGAAGATTGACCATAGAGGACAGGGCTTCCAATGTCGGTGCTTCAGAAATAAGAAGCCGAGCCTCTTCTTCTGCAAAAACACAACCTGCGGTCCGAAGTATCTCGATTATATTTTCTTGAATTTGGTCATCAATATAAAATTTCATTTGCTTCCCTATAAATACCACCCAATCCTTGTAAAGGTTATTATAGGTAGTTCGTTAAAAATTGGAAAAGTCCTTCTTCCATTAACCTCACCCACGTTAGCTCAATAAGAAAAGCTGCCAAAATGACAGCCCGGATCTTTCGCTAACCCACCCGTAAGTTTAAGTACAGTCCCTTCACAATCTGTTTTGTTAATTAAATCAAAAATAAAGATTCCTTATTTTAAAGTATCTCACATGTTACACAAATAAAAAAAGCTGCATCGATGGCAGCAGCTGGATCCTCTATATATGAACCAGTTAGTAAACAAGATACGCTATGTATTGTAAAAAGAAAAAAGTCGGCAATTTAATGTAACTGAGGTTTATAGTCCACTATTTCTCCTTCGGAATAAGCTTCTTTAAATAATGGTGGCGTTTTCGCTTCAAACTGATTTTGGGACGAAGAACGAATACCATTCTCAGCTAAGATATCCAAAATTTTTTGGATATCTTCTTTGGTTGCAGGTGTTTTATTTGGCTTTAGGACAGTCGATATTTTACCATTCGGCTCTAATATTGCTAATTCTATATCTTCAACATTTCCAATTTTTCTTAGGCGAAGTGCACCTTCTAACTCATCTGTTGATAATCTTGCTTTTTTTAGCTCTTCTAACTTCATCTTTCCATCTTTAATTAGTATTGATGGTACTCCATTAATGAATTTCCTAGATTTAGGAAACCATATTTGTATTTTTGCTAATAATACAACTCCTATAATAAGCAAAGTTCCAGCGTATATTGCTTCCCATTCCCTTCTCAAGGCTAAAGGCTGGATTAGCACTGCACCGATAGAAATCCTCAACACAGCTTCCGAGACTGTTGTTTCCGCAAGCGATTTCTTACCTGCGATACGCAGAAGAACAACTGCAGCAGAAAAAATTAATAAGGCCTTTAAAAAATAAGGAAGGAAGGTAGATCTGCTAAAAAATCCATAATTTTTATCATTCCTTTAAATTTTTTGTTATTATTTGTAATATTCACACCTTATATGTAGAAAGTATTTAGAAACTAGAATTTAAAATAAAAGCTATTTACTAATTTTCTACTTCAACCTGTTACATTAAGAATAAAAAAGCATTAAAATTTAATCCCCCCGTTGAGCAAGTACCATCCCTTGTGACTGCACATTATCTTCGATCTGTTCATTAATCAGTTTGTTTTTTTCTTATTAACTGTCCACCCATTCTTGTTAATTAACATATCCTGATTTACTTCATACAATGTTCAAAAAATGGAGTTGATCTTCATGGCTAAATGGATTGATGTTTCAACATCAAAACACCAATTAAAACTTTTTGATCGTCATAGACTTTTAAAAACTTACCGAATTGCAGTTGGAAAAATATTGTCAGCAACTCCTACAGGAACATACACAATTATTAACAAGGATCCTAATCCTGGCGGACCATTTGGAGTACTTTGGATGGGATTGTCAAGACCTCATTACGGTATACATGGAACAAATAATCCATCTTCTATAGGCAAGAATGTCTCACATGGATGTATTAGAATGTTTAATCATGATGTTCTAGAATTATCTTCTTTAGTTCCAATTGGTACTAGGGTTTTTATTCATAAATGACTCTATATTTCTTGTCCTTTTACTAAGTAGTTTCAGTCAAAGTTCACCTATCCTCGAACTGTGCTGTAAACTGAGGGTAAAAAGACTATTTTATAAAATGACAAACTCTTTAATCATCTTCTTTTCATAAAGTAAAATGACTAAAAAAAGAAGGTGAGAAAATGACTCCAACTCCATTTCCTTATCATGATTACTATCAACAGTCACACTATCACCCTTATAGATATCACCACTATGGACACCATCATCATCATTACGGACATTATCCGTATTACGGGTACCACCATCCATATGGATATCCTTATCATTATGGACCATACCATCCATATTAATTTAATTGAGGTTCGCTTTAAAAATTGGGATGTTCATACCTTCAGAGCATCCCTTTATTATTTTCTTTCCAAATTAAATCTAATATTTCGTTTTTTCACTCCTATTTGTTTCCTATCAGGAATAACTTTTCACTTAATTTATTCATCTTTTTTAGGTATTTTTTATTTTTCAGAAGAAAATTTTACATCAATACCTATAGAGGAGATGATTCAATGACAAACAGCAACACCATTCGAAGTATATTATGTATAGATGTTCGTGCACGCTCTTCTAAAAAAGATAGTTTGGATTATGATTCCTTTAGTAACCCAGTAATTCATAAAAGAATAAATGGGCAAGTTATCGTTCCTCTTGATATTACGAGACTATGAGGTAGATAAATAGCTAAACTAATTATCTATTTGTTATCGAGGAAAGGGTAAACCTTTCCTCCTATTTTCATTTATTCTCAAATAGGCTCGACAGTTTTTGAATGTTAATCGTTAATACAAAATGTTACTTGCTACGCTCCTTAGCAATTACAAGTAATATTTTCGCTATAGCTGTCCTTTTTAGGCAGCTCTTTTTCATGAAGTAAACGTCGCAATTAGTGTCATATACTACGTTAATAAATTCCTTCTTCATACAGATAGGTAAGGGTTTGAAGTTATCGCTCCCTTTTCCCCCCGTTCGCACCGTACATGAGACTTTCACCTCATACGGCGTTCCAACTAATCCAATTCGATGTAATCATCAACACTTTTGATATTGTAGTACCTTCCGTGTCTCAATTCTTCCGTCTCAATAAGTCGGAGCCTCCCGTAGGAGGTGAACCTCTATTAGTCTCACAAGAACCTTATTAACCGATAAAGATTTGCCTTGCATGATTAAATGATTCTTCATTAGTCTAGTGGCTATCCCTCCATGTGGATTAGACATTTCATCGGTACTGTGCCACCACTTTCACTGATATAAAAATAAGTTATATGGCAGCTATTCTCACTGCCGATTTCCTTATCAACGCTTCTTTGGGAGTAAGCCCTCCACGTTATCAGCTTACAATGTTGAATTATATCTATTATTGAATGAACTTAGGTGCTTCCTATAAGCCTGTTAGCATTCATACGCCTGAAACGTATCATGGATTTTCATATTAGTTAGTCTTACTCATCCACATCTAACCTCACAATTTGGCGATATATACATTTCTATGTATCGCAGGTATAGACCAGTACATTCAGAAGTTCGTCAGCTTAACCATTTCTTGTAGGTTTATTCGCATTCTCACCATATTCATTCAACTCAAGCATCATGATTTACACCACCCCATCGGGTAGGCTTTCGTCAGCCGAACTGGTACGGTAATTTCTCACGCCTTTTCGCCGAGCTTATAACACTATCAATCTTACTAAATCCAGTGCTATTCGACTAAGAGAGAACCCTTCAGGGCGTTACCCCATCATTTGATTCTTCGATATAATCCTTCAGTTCCGACAGGAACTGTCAGACCTTTACCTGAGTATTGTGACCAATCCCAATTTAAGTCAGAAACATTTCGCACAATTAAACTGCAACGT
>NZ_JASATK010000042.1:0-22966 GCF_038440275.1 Bacillus sp. OTU2372 | reverse complement strand
GTGATTGACTTCCACGCTCTTTTGTTCGAGCGACTTTTATATTCTATCACGTTGTGCAAGCCAAAACAAGAGAAAGTTTTTTATAAATTGTTTCTTATCCACTTCTTTAAAGAGCGGCTTTACTATTTTAACACTGCCGGTGTTCACTTGCAACTGATTTTTTTATTCTACAATAATCATCTGTACATCGTTCAATTCGTTTTCCGATTTGAATTTTATCGCTTCCCCCACCTCATTGATCCATTAACGGACATAAAGTTACTTAGATTCCCCAAAAACACTTTTAGGAGGCAACATCAGGGGCGCTTCACTTGGCGCAGATTGTTAAGGGATCAGTTCCCTTAATGCAGGGGATGGCAAGATCAAAAAAAGATAATCCTTTCAATTCCTTTAACTTGATGTCCATGAAGATTATCTCTAGATTCACAAAAGATACTCCATTCTCCTCTAATCCATTTGAAAAATAAATTCAATCAAACTTTTCAAGAGTTAACTTTGAAAGAAAAAGAAGTATTGAATCTAGTTCAAAAAGGTTTTATGAACTAGATTTAGCTTGTGAATTATTCATAAGTCAATACCGTAAAAAAACAGTAGCAAAGTATATACACGAAGCTTGATGTTACAAACCGTACCAGTTTGTACTATAAAATAAATACACTATGACAAAGGACAGTTTGTGAACAAATAAAGTTATTTCATATAAAAAAACAACCCCCATGAAAATAAAAGTAGCTGCCAATTAATGAAAAAACATCAATTGGCGACTACTTTTTGTATAGCGAATTTTCCCTCTCAATTCCACATATCAGCTTCTGGAATGATCAGGCTTTCCCTTGTCATTTTATAACCAAATTAAAAAGGATCATGCCTTTACATGATCCATCTCTTCCCCATCTGGAGTTTTACTGATCTATAATCATCACGGAAGAAACAACACTTGCCGCCTTCTTTTCGTTTTGGAATAAGTCTGCAAGAACATAGACGACCTTTCTTCCCAGCCTTTCAACTTTGGCCACAACCGTCACCTCTCCCATGAGGACAGGTCTATGAAAAGTCGTGTGCAAATCTATTGAGGTAAAGCTTTGTTCACCACTTAATTTAGTAGCAATTGCATATGCCATCATAATATCAGCTGCAGATGAAACAAACCCCCCCATTGCCACACCTATTCCATTCATGAACCTTTCATCCACTTTCCATATCCCACGCGCCATTCCATCATGAGCATCAGTCACTTCAATTTGTAATGTTCTATCACATTGGGGAGGATATTCCTCATGCGCAATGACCTTCATAAGGTCCACACCCTTTTCCAAAACGAAACCTCCTTTACCTTTATTTATCTTCGGAACTACTTGGTGAAAAGACGTAAACGATCCTTCATGATGGCTTGTGCATCGCTCATCATTCTGTAAAATAATTCCTGTACTGACGGAATATCTTCAATAAGCCCGGCAACTTGCCCACTGTTCATAAAACCATTTTCACCGTCACCGCTTAATGCACCAATAAGATGAAAATCTTCGGATGTCATATGACGATATTGTCCTTCTGACATTCCTTCGCGTTCTAATTCGATAATTTGTTTTGCATAAGGTGATTTTAACACCCGCCTAACTTGTCCAAGCGAACGGCCTAAAATAACGGTTTCATTATCATCTGCCTTTATAAGTCTCTGCTTATAGTTTGCATGAAAAGGGGAATCCTTTGTGGCAATCAACCGTGTCCCAAGCTGAACTCCTGACGCACCCAACATCAATGCTGCCGCCAAACCCAGTCCATCGCCAATTCCCCCTGCAGCCAGAACCGGAACAGAAACATGTTTACAGATTTGCGGGATGAGAGTAAAGGTTGTCAGCTCCAAATTTGAATTAATCCCTGCTGCTTCAAAGCCTTCCGCAACCAACACATCGGCCCCGGCCTCTTCTGCCTTTTGCGCATGTTTGACGGCGGCGACAATGACAATGACCTTAATGTTATGTTCATGCAAGAGAGCAATATATGGTGCCGGATTCCCTGCAGACAATGACACAACGGGGATTTTATGTTTAATCACCAGTTGAATTAATTCTTCCGTATATGGACTAACATTAATTGGTATATTGATAGCAAATTGTTTATCCGTCTTTTCCTTCGTTTCCAATATAATCGTTTCGACTTGCTCCGGGGTCATGGTTCCACATCCAATGGTACCAAGCCCGCCAGCATTTGATACAGCGGCCGCAAGCTGTGAATTGCTTATATTTCCCATTCCACCCTGTATGATCGGATATTTTATGGATAGCACTTCATTAACATATTTCACTCGTATCCCTCCCTCTTAAAAAGGAAATTCACCCGGTACAATTTACAACAAAACAACTCTTCTACCTGAAGTGGAAAAGCTGCTTTGCTGCTTACTGAATCATATACGGATGTTGTTTGGCATCATAGGAGACATCTTTTTTGCAAAGATCGTTGTTTTCTTGAAAAATGCTTTCAAAAAAGCGGCTAGCTGGTTCAGCAAGAACTTGATAATATTGGTTAAATAATGAAGCGGCAAGAGTTCCATTCCAATTTTCCGGCAGCAGTTCCTTCGGAAGACCTGGATCAATAAACAAAAATTTTCGGTATTCATGTACTAGTTTTGTCCGTTCGACGAAACAATCGGCATCCGACATTTCACCGCGTTTAATAATCTCCTGATTGGCAATAAACTGCTTGCTATACTTGATAATAAATTCTTCGTATTTTTCCACGACTTGTTCTAACGGCCAGCTTTTTTCCACCAGCGTATGGTTGTCCTTTGGACCTATATATTCAGAAATGAAAAAGTCGACATACTCACTGATGTCATATTTTTCAATAAGGAGTTTAACCTCTTTCTCTAAATTATTGGGAGAAATCCAACAGGCATTAGAAAAACTGCCAAAGCCGCTCCACAATAACTCCTGACGCAGTTCATCGCGAATATGTCTTTTTTCCTCTGGAATGGTATACATGAGGACTCGCCATTTCCCATCCCATTCAAAGGGATTAAGCTTAAAAATGCGATTCCCTGCTTCTTCTATACGGCTTATCCCCTGTTCTGTCAGAAAATAATAGCTGCGATTATCTTGCTTTTCAGATTGAAGCCATCCCTGCTTCATCATGCGGGAGACAGCAACCCGGGCCGCTTGGTCATTATGACCGAATTCCTTTAATAGACGTATTAAACTGCCAATCCAAATTTTATTTCCATAATGATGAATGTAATCACCATATATTGTAAAAATCATAGAGCGCGTATTTTCACCCAAGATCTTCACCCCCATTTCTTTTTTATATCACAAATTTAATACGAGCGTTAATATTATTATATATAATTCTAAAAAAACAAGCTATTTTCCAGAGAAACGAGGAGCTCTTTTTTCGCTGAATGCATTTAAAGCTTCTACACGATCTTCAGTCGGAATCGTTAGTTCGTAGGCTTTTGCTTCTATTTCAAGCCCTGTTTGTAAGTCTGTATTCAGTCCTCTTGTAATCGCATATTTCGCCTGTCTAATAGCAACAGGTCCATTTTTCATTATTTTTGCCGCAAATTCCTCGCAAGCCGGAATCAATTGGTTTCGAGGTACTACCTCTAGGACGATCCCTAAATCCAACGCTTCCTTGGCAGACAATTTTTTTGCAGTAAAAATTAATTCTTTTGCCTTTGTCTCTCCGATTAACCTTGGCAAACGCTGGGTACCGCCTGCACCAGGGATAATCGCCCAGCTTGTTTCTGTCAGTCCTAAAGAGATTCCTTCGGCAGCAATGGCAAAATCACAGGATAGCAGCCATTCGAAGCCTCCGCCAAGTGCATAGCCATTAACAGCAGCAATCGTCGGCTGCGGAAGCAAGGCAATACTGTTAAACACATCGCGAATCGCTTTAACATTCCTTTTAACTTCTGTTTCCGTTAGCGTTTTTCTTTCCTTCAAATCTGCGCCAGCACTAAAAGCTTTTTCACCGGCTCCTGTAAAAATAACGACATGTACATCTTGACTTAAAGAAATTGCATTAACAGCTTCCTGAAGCTCAAATAGTGTTTCATAATTAAAACAATTTAGAACGTCCGCACGATTGACTGTCACATATCCAATATGATTTTCAACTTTATATAACACGTTTGCCATAACCAATTCCGCTCCTTTATCTTGAAAAATAGCCCTTAATAGTCATGCTATATAAGGGCTTTTACGTTCAATTTTCGATGTTTTCTATAATCGTTGCAATCCCTTGACCGACGCCAATACACATCGTTGCAAGGCCATATTGAACCTTTTGCTTTTTCATCTCATGTACAAGTGTGGTTAAGATGCGTGCACCACTTGCACCAAGTGGATGTCCAAAGGCAATGGCACCACCATTGACATTTACTTTCTCTTCATCAAGCTCTAGCTTTCTCATACATTCGATTGATTGGGATGCAAAGGCTTCGTTTAATTCCACTAAACCGATCTTTTCGATTGATAAATTCGCTCTAGTGAGTGCTTTTCTTGATGCATAGATTGGTCCAAGCCCCATTACGGATGGTTCAAGACCTGCAACAGCGCCCACCACATATTTTGCAAGCGGCTTTAATCCAAGTTCCTTTGCTTTTTCAGAACTCATTAATAATAAGGCAGAGGCACCATCATTAACACCCGATGCGTTTCCTGCTGTGACTGTACCGTCCACAAAAATAGGCTTTAGTTTTCCCAGCTTTTCCAAGGTGGAATCCGGGCGAGGATGCTCGTCCTGAGTAACCACTACCTCGTTCCCTTTCCGATCTTTAAAGCGGACGGGAACAATTTCATTGGCAAAACGTTCGTTTTCCATTGCCGCTTTTGCTCTTTGTTGGCTTCGAAGAGCAAATTCATCTTGTTCTTCTCGAGTTATCGAACAGCGCTTCGCCACGTTTTCCGCTGTTTGCGGCATGGATTCTGCCCCGTACATCTCTGCTAATTTTTTATTCGTAAAGCGCCAGCCAATCGTCGTATCCTGAAGTTCCATGGAACCTCTAGGAAAATCCACCTCAGGCTTGCCCATAACATAAGGAGCTCGTGTCATGCTCTCCGTTCCACCGGCAATATAAATATCACCTTCACCTACAGCGATGGATCTTGCCGCATAAATCACTGCATCCAAACCGGAACCGCAAAGACGATTGATTGTCGTTCCCCCGACAGTAATCGGCAGTCCTGCAAGCAAGGCTGACATCCTGGCAACATTTCGATTGTCTTCCCCAGCTTGATTGGCATTACCAAAAATGACATCTTCAATTTGTTCCGCTGGGAGATTTGGATTCCGCTCAAGAAGAGCCTTAATTACGATAGCCCCAAGGTCATCGGGACGGACACTTTTTAAAGCACCTTTATATTTTCCAATTGGCGTCCTAACGGCATCCACAATCACTACTTCTTTCATTTTTTCACCAACTCTTCTTTTTGGGTATAATCATAAACACCTTTTCCGGTTTTCCTACCTAGTCTACCAGCGCGAACATATTGTTCAAGCAATGGTGCCGGACGGTATTTTTCACCTAATTTTTCATGTAAATATTTCAAGTTATTCAAGCGTGCATCCAACCCGACAAGGTCGACCAGCTCAAAAGGGCCCATTGGATAATTCAAACCTAGTTTAATCGCTTTATCAATGTCCTCAGGTGTGCCGAGACCTTCTTGAAGCATATAAAAAGCCTCATTTCCGACTAAACAGCTGATTCTGCTTGTCACAAAGCCCGGGAATTCATTGATTACAACGGTTTCTTTTCCCATTCGTTCAGCTACTTTTTTAATCGTTTCTGCTGTTTCATCACTCGTTTCAAGACCACGAACGATTTCAACAAGCGGCATTTTGTGAACCGGATTAAAGAAGTGCATAGCAATGGTCCGCTCTGCACGTTTTCCATAAGAAGCAATTTCAGTTGGACTCATTGTAGAAGTATTGGTACCAAAAAGACAATGTTCCGGTGCATAATGCTCCATCGTTTCAAAAACTTGCTTTTTAATTTCTGCTTTTTCAGGCACGGCTTCAATAATTAAATCGGCGGTTGAACAAGCCTGCGGTAAATCACTAATAAAGGAAAGGTTTGCTTTTGCCATTTGTTCTTGTTCAGCAGAAATTTTCCCTCTCGCAAGACCTTTTGCAAAAATTGAATTTAGTTCACCTTCAGCACTTCTTAGCGCATTTTCATTTACATCTACCAATGCAACGGAAAATCCACCGAGTGCAGACACATAAGCAATTCCTCTTCCCATTACACCGGAACCAACAACAACGATGCTATTCATCATCTATCTCTCCTTTACAAGATTAAAGAAGTACGAATGAGACCATGAAGTCTCATTCGTACGTGTAGGATATTAAACACCTAATGGATTTAATGGACGACTTCCAAAGTAAGAAATAATGCTCTTTGTTTCGGTATAAAGATCAAGTGTTTCAATGCAAAGTTCACGGCCGAAACCAGATTGTTTATAACCGCCAAATGGTGTACCAGGGAATGCAGAGAATGGGCAGTTCACCATCACAATGCCTGCTTCGATTTGCTTCGCCACACGGGTTGCACGGGCACCATCCTTTGACCAAACAGCTGAACCTAAACCGAATTCTGTATCATTAGCAAGCATAATCGCTTCTTTTTCATCCTTAAATTTCATAACAACGACAACAGGGCCAAAGATTTCTTCTTTTACAACGGTCATGTTATGGTCAACATTCGCGATGACAGTAGGCTCATACCAGAATCCGCCTTCATAGCCTTCAACTTTAGCTGGCTTACCACCGGCTAAAATCTCTGCTCCCTCTTCAATCGCTGATTTTACATAACCATCAATAACATCTAATTGACCTTGGTCAATGATTGCACCAACATGTGTGCCTTTATCAAATGGATTCGCAAGGACTAACTTCTTGGTTTTTTCAACAAATTTAGTCACGAATTCATCATAAATATCTTCATGTACATACAAACGAGAACGGGCTTCACAGGATTGTCCTGAATTGTAGAAGATACCAAAAAGAGATCCATCAACGGCAGCATCAATATCCGCATCTTCAAACACGAGATTAGGAGACTTTCCGCCTAATTCAAGAGTGACACGCTTTAATGTTTCGGATGCTTTCGCCATAATATCTTTTCCGATTGGCGTAGAACCAGTGAAAGCCACTTTATTTACCTTTGGATGTTCAACTAGGTAATTTCCAACCTCTGAACCTGATCCAGGAACAATGTTTACTACCCCGGCGGGAACTCCTGCTTCTAAGCAGATTTCACCAAGAATAATCGCAGTAAGAGGGGTTAAGCTTGCTGGTTTTACAATAACAGAACAGCCAACCGCAATTGCTGGAGCAACTTTCCATGCAGCCATCATCAATGGATAGTTCCAAGGAATGATTTGTGCACAAACCCCAACAGGCTCTTTTTCTGTGAAATTATGAAACTGGCCTGGCATATTGTTCACTACACCGCGATGGGCAACAATGGCAGCCGCATAAAATTCAAAATCTTCAATAGCTTGTGATACTTGACCTTGAGCTGCAGCCAATGATTTACCAGTATCCAAAATCTCTAATTCTACAATCTCATTAAAACGGGAACGCATAATTGCAGCAATTTTGTTCAAGACTTGTGAACGGCGGTTAATTGGGTATTTGCGCCATTTTCCATGATCAAATGCTTGACGGGCAGCCTGTACCGCTTTTTCTGTATCTTCTTTAGAAGCCTTTGCCACTTCTGCTAAGAGCTCACCAGTAGCAGGATTATAGGTTTTTATCGTTTGACCGGTTGAGCTTTCTACTTTTTCACCGTTAATAATTAAATGATAATAATCCCTTTTTAGTGAAACCGCTTCAATAACTTGTTGTGTAGACATCTATTTATCCTCCTTTTATTTCCCGCTAAAGTTTGGTTTTCTTTTTTCCATAAAGGCTTGAACACCTTCACGGTGGTCTTTCGTTAAGCCGGCGATTCTTTGGCCTTGTGCTTCTTCTTCTAAATAGTCAGTAAAGGATTGTTCAGCCGTAGCTTTAATCGTACGCTTAATTAATCCAACGGCTTTTGTTGGCAAGGCCGCAATTCGCTCCGCAAATTGATTTACTTCAGCGTCCCAATTATCAGAAGAAACCACCTTTGTTGCCAGCCCCAAGACATGCGCTTGGTCGGCAGGAATTTTTTCACCTAAGATCGATATTTCTAATGCTTTTGCTTCACCAACTAATCTAGTAAGAAAATAACTATTCCCTGAATCAGGGATTAAACCAATGTGGATAAAAGCATTTATAAAGCTGGCACGGTCTGATAAAAGGCGAAAATCACACGCAAGAGCAAGACTAAAGCCTGCACCGGCAGCAATCCCGTTGACAGCTGCAATAATTGGCTTCTCACATTGATAAATTTGCTTGATCATCGGGCCGTATTTCTCCCTTAACACTTGACCATGATCCATATTTTCATCCACTTCGGACAAATCCTGGCCAGAGCAAAAACCGCGTCCCTCACCGGTAATGACGATGCAGCGGACCTCTTCAGAAGAGGAAGCAGCTTTAATCGCTTTAGTTATTTCCATATTCATTTGGGCCACGAACGCATTTAATGTATTAGGCCTATTTAACGTAATCCGGGCTACACCGTTTTCTACTGAATAGAAAATCGTTTCGTACATATGTTATCTCCCTTTAAATTCCGGTTTCCGCTTTTCAATAAAAGCGTTCATACCTTCTTTTTGATCCTCGGATGCAAACAATAAATAGAAATTTTTTCGTTCATATTGCATTCCTTCATATAACGGATAATCGACTGCCTTATTGACCGAATCCTTAATTAAACGAATCGAAAGCGGTGCTTGTCTTGCGATTTGTTTAGCAGTCTTCATTGCTTCTTCCATTAATAATTCAGGTGAAACGACTCGATTAATCAGACCGTGCTGGAGGGCACTCTCTGTTGTAATTCTCGTGCCGTTCCATAACCATTCCAATGCTTTCGTTCTGCCGACAATTTTTGTTAGACGCTGGGTACCACCAGCTCCGGGCATAACACCAAGGGTCACTTCCGGGAAAGAAAATTCTGTACCACTGGCCGCAATTAATAGATCACAGCTCAGTGCCAACTCAAATCCCCCGCCAAAAACAAATCCTTTTACGGCACCAATAATTGGCTTTTTGATTAACGTGAGTCGGTCCCAGTCAGCAAATTGATTCAATAGCTCCAGTCGAACTGGATGATCACCTGCCATTTCATCAATATCTGCTCCTGCTGAAAAGGCACGCCCTTTACCTGTGACCACGATGGCCCGAACCTCTTCATCCCGATCAAAAGCTTCCAATGCATCAACAATTTCACGTACCATCGTTCGATTCAACGCATTATATTGAGCTGGTCTGTTTAGTTCAATCAGAGCTACACCATCTTGTTGTGAAGCTTCAATAAATTCGTACGCTTTCATTAATCGTCTTCCCCAATGACCAAGGTTACGAGCTTGCCGGCAAATTTCATTAAGTCTTTTCCTGAGGCTTTTCCTTCCTCCGAACGTAAGCCCTTTTGTAAATCCTCATGGCTGTCATAGCGCATTTCACACATTAAATAATATGGAGGTTCTCCTCCCATTGGTGTTCCAGTAAACCTTGTCACCTTGATTTCACGCAGGCCTGGAATTTTTTCCGTAATCGGTACGTGTACGTTATTGTAATGTTCATCAAATGCTGCCTTGTCCTCTGGTTGTTTATATAATGCAATTAGTTTTGCCATAATCGTTTCTCCTCACATTCTCTTTATTTACATTAAAGTTGATATCGGTTTCATTGCTTCAAAAGGGTTTTTACAACTTTTACAATACAAAATACTTCTGCAAGCTGTTGGTCCAAAGATATTGTCCATGGTCACATAGGTGGAACCGCAATAGGGGCAGTCAACATGCCACGATCCGTCACTGTCCATTAAACGAGGTGGAGGAGCAATTCCAAATGCCTTTAACCCTTGTCTCCCTTTTTCAGATATACGGTCTGACGTCCAGGGCGGGTGGTTGATAAATTCTACCTCAACCTTTTGTACTTCCTCTATGACCTTAACTGCCTTTTCGATATTATTCTTTATGATGCCAAGAGCAGGGCAGCCTAAAAAGGTCGGCAGGATTTTAATCTCAACTGCACCGTTTTCGGCCATTACTTCCTCTACCATACCCAGGTCGATAATACTCACTGTATCGATTTCAGGATCTTTTACTTCATCTAGTACCTCTAATACCTGCTTTTTCAGTGAAATTACAGACATTTGCATGATCACACCTCTTTTCTATATGTACATTACCAAGTTGCAGCAGTATCAATTCGATAGACTTCTGAAAGTGTCTCAATCGCCGACACTAAATCTTCTGTATGTTCAAAATTTCGGCCATTTCTTTCTCCATTGACCGGTATTTCTGGAACAGTTAAACCTATTGATTGGAAAACAGGCTCTAAATGTTGTTTCCATCGTTGGATAAGGACATCCTCTTTTTCAATTAATCCACCTGCGATAAATTTTTCCCTATCCGTTCCGAATGAGAAAACATCGGCAAAATCTTTCATGACTTGTTCAATCGCAGCTTGCATTCTTTGTTTTGCTTCTTCTGTTGAACTTAAAAGCTGAACAAACCAAGTTTTCCAGTGGAGTAAATGGTAATACAGTTCCATATTTACCTTGATTGCAACTTTTGCCAGCGGCTCATAGGAGCTATTTTTCAAAGAGTCAATCTTTATTTTCTTCGCTGCGGTGTAAAAATAATTCCGAACGACGGCGTAGGCCCAGTCATATTTAGGCACCTCCATGTAATAGCCCTCACCATTAGGTCTCTCTACTAAAATACTATTCCTTCTTTCATTAGCAGGTCGCAGGTGGGCTAATGCATCTGCATTACCGATCCCGATTTCTTCTAATAATTGATAAAACATTGCGGCATGGCCCATGCTGTCTTGGCTGATGGAGGAAGAAGCAACATCCTCCTCTATATGCGGTGCTAATCCAAGCCATTCAGACCCCCTGTAGGAATAAAAGAAGTCATCGTCTGCAAGCTGAAATAATAAATTGACTACTGCATCCTTTAGTTCAGGAGTTATCGTTAAGTTTTGTTCAGTCATTTTTGTTACCTCCTGCCCAAGAAAGGATTTCTTTTTCATCGAGCATTTGTTGTTCATAATGCCGCCATTTTTTCTTTAAGTAGCCATAGCCTTTCGTTGTACGGTAATCCTTATTATCTAATCGTTGCAAAGTAACCTTTTCTTCTTTTGTTAGTCCGCGAATATGTTCACGATTCACTACCCATATGTCTGCAACCGGATCCCGGCGCATAAAGTTTTCTTGAGCCATTACTATCGCCATTTCAGCATTTGGTGCCAACAAACTAAACTGGTGCTGAAAGGGTGAAGAAGGTGTTCGCTTACTGAAGACTTCAAATTCCTGATAAAATGTTTTCTTTTGCTCCATTTTTCCCTTCCCCTTTCATTAATTAACTGCAGCACTTAAGGCATCGAGCACCCATGCGTTCGTTTCATAAGATACTCTCCGTAAATTCAATCGTGCCTGTGAGCGCGGGCCATTATTTCTGATAATTTGTTTAAATTTATTCCAATCAGGCTGTTGGTAAACCCAGAGCTGCTGCTCTTCGTCAAAATGAAGAGTTGGGTCTGGAATCGTTAAATCTAATGATAAAATTCGAGGAATGTACTTGGAAAAAAAGCTTTGCCGAAGTTCTTCATTTGTGCTTGTGCGAATTTTATATTTAATTGTTACGTCTTGTTTACTTGTACCTGTTGTCGTACTGCTTGCCGGTCCAAAAAACATCAGAAGCGCTTCCCACCAGTCATTTAATGACTCCTGAATCATTTGTTTTTGTTCCTCTGTTCCTTCTGCAAGAGCCATGATAATCGCTTCCCCGTGCTGTGCGTGGAACACTTCCTCTGCGCAAATGCGATGCAATGCTCTTGCATATGGACCGTAAGAAGCACCCAGCATGTTTGTTTGGGTGATAATGGCAGCACCATCAACCAGCCAGCCAATCATTCCAGCGTCAGCCCAAGTGTTTGTTGCCATATGGAAGACATTATGAAACTTTAAATCTCCATTAAAAAGATCCTGCATTAGATCGCCGCGATCTTTTCCATATGGTTTTAATAAATCCTCTGCTACACGAAGGAGCAGTTGTCCATGCCCCATTTCATCCTGCACTTTAGCCATAATTCCCAATTTTCTTCTTAGTGAAGGCGCTTTCGGAACCCATTCCTTTTCAGGCAGTGCCCCCATAATTTCACTGATTCCGTGCTGTGATATTAATTTTATAAGAGCGACCCGATATTCTTCCGGCATCCAGTCATCTGCTTCAATTTTATCGCCTGCTTCAATTCGAGCAACAAATTTTTCTAATTTTTCCTGTTCAGTAAAATCTTTTTCCAGAGTACTCACATTTATACCACCTTTCTAATATAACGTGTATTTACCGTTATTATATTTTATTGTTATATTAATAGCAAGAATATTTTCTATAATCATTGTTTTAATAGTGTATTCTTAGCAAATCACCTATGCTTGCGATCCGTCATTGATCAAGATGGACTTGATGGCATAGGTGAATCCGCTTTCATTTTTTCTAGTAATAACTTTATTAAACTACTGGTACGGGATTCCTTTTATCTACCACTCTCTTTGCTTTTCCATCCGAACGTGGAAGGCTTCCAGGTTTATTGATAATCGTATTCATTGTCACTAGACAGCTAGATTTCATTTGGTGTTGAATATTCCGTTTTAATTTTTGAATGTCAGCATGCCCTAAATCTTCTCCAACTTCCAGATAAAGCTCCTTTTCAATTTCAACATGGAGTTCCACACTGTCCAAGCTTCCTTTTTTAATCAAGTGAATTTGGTAATTTGGAACCAGACCCTCAATTTGCAAGAGAACATGCTCAATCTCGGAAGGAAAAACGTTTACACCACGGATAATCAGCATGTCATCTGTTCGTCCTTTTAAGCGAGACATACGTGTGTGTGTTCTGCCACACTTACATTTTTCACGCGTAATGGAAGCAATATCCCCTGTACGGTAACGGATAATTGGCAGCGCTTCCTTTGTTAAGCTAGTAAATACAAGCTCTCCATCTTGACCGTCTTCAACTGGTTCCATTGATTTAGGATTAAGTACCTCTACCAAAAAGTGATCGTCAGCAATATGTAAACCATCTTGAGCCTCAATGCACTCAATGGCTACCCCAGGACCCATAACTTCACTCAAACCATAAATATCAATTGCTTTTATATCCAACTTTTTCTCAAGCGTAGCTCGCATTTCCTCTGTCCATGGTTCAGCACCAAAAATACCATATTCAAGACTTGTTTCACGCGGGTCCATCCCCATTTGTTCCATGTTTTCAACAATATTTAAAATATATGATGGAGTTCCACAAATTCCTCTTGGTTTAAAATCATTAATAACCGTTATTTGTCTTTCTGTATTACCACCTGAAATTGGAACCGTTGCCACTCCAAGTTCTTCCGCTCCATAATGAAGGCCAAGTCCGCCTGTAAAAAGACCATATCCATAAGCATTATGGAAAATATCTGATTTTCTTCCCCCTGCAGTTACAATGGCACGTGCAACAATCGAAGCCCAATTACTAATATCATTTTTGGTATAGCCAACAACTGTCGGTTTGCCACTCGTTCCAGATGATCCATGGATTCGATTTACTTCGTCCATTGAAACGGCAAATAATCCAAATGGATACTGGTCCCGTAAATCTTTTTTCATTGTAAATGGAAGCTTTTTGAGGTCGTCCAACGATAGAATATCCTCTGGTGTGATCCCTAACTCATCGAATTTTGCTTTGTAAAAGGGAACATTTTCATAAACTCTTTTTACTGTCTCTTGAAGACGCACTACTTGTAGTGCTTCCAATTCTTTACGGTTCATCGTTTCAATTTCCGGATTGTACATTCTCTGCTCCTCCTTACTATTTTTCAAAGATTGATAGCAAAAACCAAAAATAACACATTTTAAACGACCAACAAAAATGGTGTAACATATTTATAGATTAATACCATATTTCCACTGTGTCAATATTGATAACTGAAAATTTTAATTAAACAAAATTATCGCTCACATCATTAAGATACAGCTATTTTAACAACAGCAAAGCTAATAGTTTTATTAATCTAGCTAAACCAATTCTGATTCATTGAATATTAAAAATTGATACTAAATTAATAAAATGGTATATTTCAAATATAGACTATAACGTTTAAATAACGTTTTATGGATAAAATTAAGTATAAGAGAGGGATACGATGACTACTAATCTAGAAGATCACGCTATTCATGAAAGACATTATGATCAGATTGTAAACAAAATGAAAGATGAACCCTATGGCCGATTCCTTGGTATGAAGCTGATTAAACTAGGACCTGGGATAGCAGCAGCTGAATTAACCCCGGATGAAAACATGTTAAATGCGCACGGAACCGTCCATGGAGGAGTTATCTTCTCTCTTGCAGATTATGTGTTTGCTGCAGCGAGCAACTCATATGGTAAAACGGCTGTCGGCGTACAAACCAGCGTTAATTTTATGTCTGCAGGAAAACCGGGGGAAACACTTTTGGCCACTGCAGAGGAAATAAAGAAAAACCATCGCCTCGGCTGGTATAACATTCATGTATATAGCAACAAAGAATTGATCGCTACTATGGAAGCAATGGTTTATCGAAAAAATCATTCCTTTGTTGAAGCAGAAGATTAAGTATTTATAAATGTGAAAAATGATATGAGCCATTATGGCCCATATCACTTTTTTAATAGTTTACCTATTCTCTTATATATAGATATGACTATACTATTTTATTTTCTTTTACTATCATGGTATCTTTTTCATCCACATTTTTAAACTTAAAGATGGAAATCAAAAATAGCACCGCTAAAACAACAAGACAAGTAATAATACTCACTCGATTCTGTTTATCAAATAAAAATATTACTGATATGATGCTTAACGTAACGACAGTAATCCCAGTTACATAGGGGAAGCCCCACAATTTAAAGCTTGGTTCTTTAGGATAAGAATTGCGAAGTTTTAAATGTGCTAGACAAATACCAACCCAAACCAACGATACGACAAAACCCGGAACCGCCATTAATAAAGTAAATACCTTTTCCTGCGCAACAAAGGCAATCATCGAGCCGCCGACTAATACCACGGCTGTTAATATTAAACTGTATAATGGAACACCCTTTTTTGATACATAAGAGAAAGACTTTGGAGCTTCCCCTTCAACCGCAAGGGAATGCAACATCCGTGTACAACCATATATACCGGAGTTGGCTGCAGATAAGACAGCTGTAATTAAAATAAAGTTCAAAAGGTGTGCTGCCCCCTTCAGGCCGGCCATGGATAACACCTGGACAAACGGACTCACATTACTGCTGGCAATCTCATTCCAAGGAATTAAACCGCAGATGACTAGAATTGGCAGCGTGTAAAACAAAATAATTCTCCAAACAAAGCTTTTAATCACTTTAGGTAAAATCCGTTCTGCATCTTTTACTTCTGTTACTGTTAAGCCTATTAATTCAGAACCTCCATAAGAAAACATAACAATTAAAAGCGCTGAAAAGATTGACATCCACCCTTTCGGGAAAAAACCGCCATGCTCTGTAAGATTATGCAGATAGTTGGATTGATTGCTCGGGATGACTCCAAATAAAATACCTGCACCTAATATGATAAATACGATAATCATAGTGATTTTGATGCCTGCAAACCAAAATTCAAATTCCCCATAATTTTTAACATTCATCATGTTAATTCCGATAACTAAAGCGGCACAGCCTAAACTTAATTCCCAAAGTGGAATGGATGGAAACCAGTATTGCAGGAAACTCCCTGCCACGACAATCTCGATGACACATACGGCCAGCCACATGAAACAATACATCCAGCCTATAACAAAGGAAGCGCGCTTACCAAAGGCTTTCTGAACAAAGCCTTTCATATTTGTGTTCGGATAGACGATAGCCATTTCTGCTATAGCTCCCATAACAACAAGAAGCAATAGTCCGGCGAACACATATGTGAAGATAACTCCTGGTCCTGCTAATGATACGGTTTCTGCACTGCCTTTAAAAATCCCTGTTCCTATTGCTCCTCCCATTGCCATTAAACTTATATGCCGCGGCAACAACTTCTTTTGTAATGATGCATCATTCATTATTAGACCTCCAAATATCTATTAATTAATTAATATACGAGAACGATAGGATCAAAATGAACTTTCTACTGGTTTCCTGGATGACTTCGAACTTGTCCAACCGGAAAAATCCTTTTAAGCAAGCGCTTACACTTTTTGCTGCTTTTTTTGGGGGATTTTTTTTCCCCCCAAGGCTCTTGTGAGGTCCGGTTTATTTTCGGGAGATCTGTTTCCACATCTTATCTGCTTTTTGAGATAGGAAGACTTCAACCAATCATTGGAAATGACGATACTTTACCAAAATGATGTGGGGTAGTCTTCCTTATTTGTTGTCCTATTGCCCCTGCGCTTGTCAAGACTTACTAGTTATATCTTGGGGTTTAGTGGATTTTAAGTATACTATGCAAGTTCTATTGGCCACAACTTAGGGTTTTCAATCAATTGTTTAAAACGGTTCGTAAAGGCTACTGCTGTGGCACCGTCTGCAACGCGGTGGTCAAACGCCATCGACATGGTCATGATCGAGCGAATCGCAATCTCATCGTTTTCCATAACAACAGGCATTTTTTTCGTCTTATGAAAGGCAATTAACCCTGTTTCCGGATGATTAATAATCGGAGTTGCTCCGATGCTTCCTAATGGACCGACGTTACTGATGGTAAACGTACCGCCTTTCATATCCATCGGTGTCAGCTTGTTCTCTTGCGCTTTTTTGGTTAACTCTTTAAGTTTGTCATGAATTTGGCGAACTGTTAATTGATCCGCATGATGAATGACAGGGACAATTAAACCATCTTCTGTATCAGTAGCAATCCCAATGTTATATTCTTTCTCTAAACGAATTACTTCATTTTCTTCATCAAGCTTGGCATTGAAAACAGGGAATTGTTTTAATGCTACTGCAATCGCTTTAATAAAGAAGGCGACAGCCGAAACATTGATATTCATCTCTTTTAAATCGTTTCTATAGGCGAGCAGCTCAGTTAAATCTGCCTCTTCGAAATGTGTCACATGAGGAATTGTATAAAGTGACTGGGTCATTTTCTTTGCAATTTGCTTCCTACGGCCTCTAAACGGAATCACTTCTGCTTTTGTTTCATTTATGTTCCGAACTTCCTGCTTTTGAATCTCTTGTTTAGGTTCTGTTTTTGCTTCAGTCACTTCTGCAAAAGCCTCTTTTATTTCCTTAGGAGATTGGATCGCATCACGTTGTTTAACAAAGTTGTATATATCTTCCACAGTGATGCGCCCATTTGTGCCAGTTCCTGTAATTTCGTTAATATCTACACGAAATTCCCGTGCAATTTTTCTTGTGTAAGGCGCAGCTATGATGAATTTTTTTTCTCCCTTTTGCTCGGTCACAGCTGTTTGCTGCGGTTGTGATTGTAACGCCTCTGTATTTTTAGAAGCTGCTTCTGCCGGTTTCTTATCTGTTTCTACCGCTTTTGCTCCTTCTGTTTCCAGTACAAGCAGAGTGGTACCAACAGAGACAGTATTACCATGATCCACAACAATTTCCTTTACTTTCCCTGAAGCTGGGGAAGGAAGCTCTGCCACCATTTTATCTGTTTGTACCTCTAAAAGTGGCTGGTCCACCTTGACCGAATCCCCCACTTTGACGAAATAGTGAATAACTTCTCCCTCTGTCATCCCTTCACCAATGTCATGAAGTTTTACTTCAACCAATGTTTTCCCCTCCTAAAAATGCACAACTTTTTCGATTGCGTTGAATACCCGTTTTGGCGTAGGTAAATAATGTTCTTCCAGTGCAAATAATGGTACTGGTACATCAAAACCTGTCACGCGCTCAATCGGAGATTTTATATACAAAAATGATGTATCATTTATAATGGAAACAATATCATTACCCACTCCGCCTGTTGCATGGGCTTCATGAACAATAACTGCACGGCCTGTTTTTTTAACAGATTCTGCAATAATGTCCTTATCAAGTGGATAAAGGGTCCGTAAATCAATGACATCACAGGTAATGCCGTATTTTTCGGCCTGTTCTGCTGCTTTCATGGCTACCGGTACCATCGCACCCCATGCAAAAACAGAAACGTCATCTCCTTCTTTAAGCCTTTTCCCTTTTCCGATTTCAACTATATACTTACCTTCCGGAACCTCTTCACGGTTAGCGCGGTAGATTCTCATGGACTCTAAAAATAAGACGGGATCCGGATCTTCGATAGCTGCGATGAGCAGACCCTTTGCATCATATGCAGATGAAGGGCAAACAACTTTTATTCCGGGCATATGTGTAAACAATGCTTCCACACTGTCTGAATGGACTTCCGGAGCACGTATGCCTGCACCGTATGGAGCACGGATGACCATTGGAACTGTATAGCTACCCATCGTACGCATACGAATGCGTGATACATGTGTCATGATCTGCTCATACGCCGGATAAATAAAACCAAAAAACTGCATTTCCACTACGGGTTTGAATCCATTGACAGCCATTCCGATAGAGGTTCCGATAATTCCTGCTTCGCTCAGTGGCGTATCAATAACGCGATCTTCCCCAAATTCTTCTTGCAAACCCTCGGTAGCACGGAATACACCACCGTTTTTACCGATATCTTCACCTAGCAAAAGGACTCGATCATCCTCTTTTAAAATCGTGCGCAACCCATCTGTTACGGCTTGAACGAGTGTTAGCTCGTTAGTTTTCGTAGTTTGGTCTTCTGCCGGTCTATCAACACTTAAGATCATCAAGCATCCCTCCCGATCAATTGAAAATATTCTTCTTTTTGTTTCGCAATCGTCCAAGTCGGCTTTTCAAATACATTATCGAATAAATCATTGATATTTGGTTTTGGATAGCTTTCCATATCTTTTACCGCTTGTTCTACTTCGGTTGCGGTTTCTTCTTTGACCTTCATCACCCAATCTTCATCCCAGAAGTTGTTTGCTTTCATAAAACGTTCTACACGAAGAAGAGGATCTCGATTTTCTCGAATTGTGGCACTTTGGGACTGATCCCGATATTTAGACGGGTCATCTGCCGTTGTATGGGCACCATATCTCCATGTCATTGCTTCAATTAAAGTTGGGCCTTCTCCTTTACGGGCACGGTCAAACCCTTCTATCGTTTGGAAATACACAGCAAAAATATCGTTTCCATCGACACGGACACCGGGCATATCATAAGCGAGTGCTTTTTGGGCAATCGTTTTGGAATTCATTTGTTTTTTTATTGGCACTGAAATCGCAAAGCCGTTATTTTGATTAAAGAAGATAACTGGAGCTTTAAACACACTGGCAAAATTCAATCCTTCATGAAAATCGCCCTCTGAAGTGGCACCGTCTCCAAAATAGGCAATCGCTGCATTTTTCGTTCCTTTTCTTTTTTCAGCCATAGCAGCCCCTGCTGCATGCGGGATTTGTGTTGCTATGGGAACGGCTGGAGGGAAAATCTTTTTCCCTTCTTCAGGCACGCATCCCTCCACACGCCCATTCCAATATAAATATGTACGGGCCATGCCGGCACCAAACGTTAACGTGGCACCATGGTCACGATAGGTAGGGAATACCCAGTCATCTTTTTCAAGTGCCAGTGCACTTCCAACTTGAGAAGCTTCCTGTCCCTCAAACGGAGCATACGTTCCAAGTCTTCCTTGACGCTGCAAACTAATGGCCTTTCGATCAAAGGTACGAATGCGAACTATATTATAGTAGAATTTTTTTACAAGATCTTCGGTTATTTTATCTTTGTAATCCTCATTTATTAATACGCCGTTTTCATCGACAATTTGAAATATAGGAAATTCCGTTGACATGTCATCACCTCATAAACAGAAATCAATTAATTAATTACGAATATCCCATTTAGGACGTTTGGTATGAGTGAAAAAGCTATTATGCTTTTTTCGGTCTTCTATTCGTTTTTCACAAAGCCGGTTTGCCGCTTGAATGGTCGTGATATCATCCAACTCTGCCTGTCTGTACACTTCCAATAACGATGTGTAAATGGATCTTGTTTTCGATAATACACGCTCTTTATTGTAGCCGTATAGTTCATCAGCTACTTGAATTAAACCGCCAGCATTTACAATGTAATCTGGAGCATATAAAATTCCTTTTTGTTTCAGTAATTCTCCGTGTTTCTCCGTAAGAAGCTGATTGTTAGCCGAACCAGCCACTGCTTTTACTTTTAACAGATCGATCGTTTCACCGTTAATAATTCCGCCAAAAGCACAAGGAACAAATACATCTGCTTCTGCAGCATACACATCATTTCCGCTTACTGCACGAGCAATACTTCCTAATTGTTTTGCATGTTCTTGAATGGCTTTTACGGCTTCTTCATTAATATCACTTACATATAAATCTGCGCCTGATTCAAGCAATTGTTCGGCTACTTTGTACCCTACTTTTCCAAGACCTTGGATTGTGAAGGTTTTGCCGGAAAGATCATCTGTGCCAAAAACGACTTTATTCGTTGCTTTTAAACCGTAAATGACTCCAAGCGCCGTCGGAATGGATGAATCCCCACCGCCACCGTATGCTTCAGGAATTCCTACAATACAATTTGTCTCTTTTGATGCATGGATAAAGTCATCCATTGATGTACCCATATCTGTTCCTGTGTAAAAACGTCCGTTTAAAGAATCAACAAACTGGCCGAAAGCTCTAAACATAGCCGGTGTTTTATCTGTTGCTGGATCACCGAAGATTACCGCTTTTCCTCCACCGAAATCGACATCGGCAGCAGCGCATTTATATGTCATCCCTTTAGATAAACGCAATACATCTTCCAAGGCCTCATCCATTGTACGATACGGGCGCATACGGCAGCCCCCCAATGCAGGTCCGAGTGTTGTATTATGAATGGCGATAATGGCTTTCAACCCTGTTGTCGGGTCATTGCAAAAAACAATTTGCTCATGTTCATGCATTTTTTCAATAACTGATTCAGTTGTTTGTACAGAATGTTCTAACACGTTCATTTAAATTACCTCCATTAGCACTGTGATTATAGTAGAAAAATATTTTAAAAAAAGAGAAAAAACAACGTCTTTTCCGGTGTTAATGATGAAGAAGTTACATTTTCAACAACTTCCTTGACTCCTTCTTCTCGAATTACCATCTCTAGATACCGAGCTTTCCGTTTTGGTAGCGATTACATTTTATAAAATAGCAACTTACAGGTAGAAATCGTTACAACAAACCCTTCTGCTGTTGATGCGGACAAATTAAGCAGCACCTTTCATAAACAATGGTCGAGTTCATTGAGATTACCATGATTTGAGTTAATACATAATCTTTTTATTTGTATAAAAATTAAAAGGATTATGTCTCTATTTAATGATAAGCTATAATAAAATGGAAAAACATATCAAAATGCATAAATTTTGGTACATATCATTATATTTTGCATAAGTTTTTCAGTATTTAACTTCATTTTAAAAAAGGGGAATAATTCTATGGACCAATTAGATATTCGTCTGCTTGAACTTCTTCAAATGGACGGACGGATGACTTTAAGTGAATTATCGAAGAAATTATCCCTAAGTCGTCCAAGCATTACGGAGCGTTTAAAACGGCTTCAAGATAGGGAAATTATTGAAGGATTCAGTGCCCGGGTATCCCTTAAAGAAATCGGAAGGGATGTAATTGTTTATATTCAAGTAAGTGAACTCAAGGTATTATCTTATTCTGAATTTGAGAAGTGGATTATCGATGACCCCGACATCATTGAATGTCATCGGTTAACCGGCTCTGTTAGCTATTTACTTAAAGCTGCCGTTACAGGGATGGATCATTTGAGCAGGCTTATTGACCGGCTAACTCCTTACGGAAATGTAAATACATCAATCGTTTTATCCTCACCCGTCTCATTTCGCTGCATCACTCCAAATGACGTTAAGGAAGAAAAAAAGTAAACCTGGTGCAATGGGTATGAAAAATGGAAAAAGAAAGCAGCTTTTTATAACTGCTTTCTTTTTGACTCATCTAATGTCTTCCCATTTTTATCTTTCCACCTCAATGTTTATTTTACGAATCATGATAATAGTTCAGACATGAAGTAGGCGGGTTTCGTCATTTCTTCTAAGCCTATTCCACAAACTAACCAAAGGCAATCAATTAAATATTTCCATCCCTTACCATTCTTCGACCTTTTTTCTCTTTTCATTTGTTAATCAAACGTTTGTTTAGTTTTGGTATGAACCCTTGCATATAAAAGGAATTTTCCATCCTAGAAGCAAAAAATTGTCGAGATTGGGATGCGTTTAAATAACCTACTGTATTTAAAACAGATATCTAACTTTCAAAGTCCAAATTAAAAACTTCCAAATTCGATTTGTATTTTTCAAAGTCTTATCCATACCGGATAGTATCGATTTGATATGAAAGAGCGTTTTATGTTTGAGCTGTTCAGAAGTAAACCGGAGAAGAATAGGAAGATTTCTTGATTCACGAAGAATAAACCAAGAATGCTTAGCAGGTAACAAAAATAATCCAAAATGCAATCAGAATAATTTATCTATTGCAATACATTTTTTTAAAGCTCTCCCCCTAGTAGGTATTAAACAACTCATTTTTGAAATTTATAACTAATAAAATATTCCACTTTTTTAACATTTAATAAAAAAAGCCTTAGGAATAACTCCTTAAGGCGAATGAAAACTATGTAATTTTAAGTATTTTTTCACTTGATTGCGGAGGCAGGATTTGAACCTGCGACCTTCGGGTTATGAGCCCGACGAGCTGCCAGACTGCTCCACCCCGCGACGATAATATATATAGTATATACTAAGTATAAATTA
>NZ_JASATK010000041.1:0-24106 GCF_038440275.1 Bacillus sp. OTU2372 | reverse complement strand
TGGGGCTGGTTAGTTTTAGTAGAACACACCTTCAATTGGACTATTGTATGAATGTCTTTCAAACTTTGTATTTATTACAATTATCCCATTCCTTCACCAAACCCACCTTTTAATTTCCTATATGGTGTTATTTACCAGACATGGCACTTATACGTTCTTCATACTTATAAATTACGGGTAATTCAAACTATAGGAAGATTATAAAAGTTTAATTTTACTCATCGGTTAAATGGATTTTTAAACAAACTTTTTTGTGAGACTTCAACAGAAAGGAAGAAAACATTTAAGTGAAAACTTGGGAAATGATTAAACAAACTGTACAAGGTGATGTATGGTTTTCAGAAACCTTGGGTTACTCTGTTATACACGCATCCAATGGATTCGTTTCGTTAAAAGCGAAATCAAAAGGTAGCATAAAAGTATCAAATAATTTTTTAAGGGCTACTGACTGGAAAAAAATCAATAAAGACACTAATAATAATTAAACATTCTCTACGGCAAAAAAATAGATCGAAGCTGGAAAAAAGGGATTGAACGGGATTATAATCGGCACTCAAGGAAATGATAGGATGGGAAACTTGTGGTCAGTACTAACCTCACTCACAACCATTAAAATCGTCAATAAGGTTATAAAAATAAAGCTAGGACGAACCAATCCTAGCGTTATTTTTATAACCTTATTTATTCATTTTGAGCAATACTTTTTTCTCCTAAAAACTGATTTAGAGCTTCAATATTTTTATCGAAGTCGACTTCTAATACGGCGCCAAGCTCTTCATCACGTTTATTTTGAAAACTGCCATCTTCAGGGATGCGTACGGTTTCTATATTGGCACTTTTCTTCGTTACTAGGTCTTTCCCAATCGTCAAAATAGTGGAACTATCCATATTGGTATCTACGTATTTATTCATCAAACTTAATAGTTTAGGAAGTTTTACAACACTTTGCAGACTTACGGCTTCATCCTTTAATTTTTTAATTACTTCCTGCTGTCTTTGGATCCGTCCGAAATCACTTAATCGATCATGACGAAAACGGACATATCCTAGCAGCTCTTTCCCATGAAGCGTTTGTTTGCCTTCTTCTAACTTGGTTTCGATGCCATAAGACATCTCGTAAGGAATGTCTACACGAATTCCATCTGGAACGAGGAGATCGACCGCTTTTTCGAATCCCTTAAAGTCGACAATCGCATAATAATGAATATCCAAACCGAAATTTTCTTTAATGGTCTTTCTGAGTAGTTCAGGTCCTCCAAACGAAAATGCCGCATTTAATTTTTGCTGGCCATGTTCAGGTACAGAAACCAACATATCCCGCATTAGAGAAATAAGTTTGATTTTATGTGTTTGAGGATCATAATGAGCAACCATGATCGTATCCGTTCGAGCCTGTTTTTCCCCTCGTGAGTCACTTCCTAATAAAAGAACATTGACTGCACCTAGTTTATTTTTATTTCCTTGAAATGCATCTTTTCCTTCTACTTTTTTAAGCGGTTCGTTGAGTGTTTCGATTGTACCTTGTATGTATTGAAATATTTGAAAAAGACCAACTATAAAAATGCTTAATAGAAGAAGCGCGCCAAACACTCTCCCCAATCTTAGTCTTCTTCTATTCTTTTCTGACTGTGTCAATTCTAGCATCACCTCATCTTTAACAATCCCTGAAGTAATGATTATCCCATACTTATTTTTCAACCCTTTTAAAATCAGATTACATTTTTTTGAATTTCTGATTACATTTTCATTTTTTGCTGTCAATTATCTGTGGGCTCTTAGAGGTATGACCTTATGAATAAGATTAGTTTATTATTTTAAAATATTGTCACATTTTTGATATCATGATACTATTAGATGAAATTAAATTCCTTTAATTTGGTCCAGAGAGGCCAAAAAGGCGAAAGTAGACTTCTTATATACTTCTCATGTATATAAGTGCCCTTTTGTCCTTTGGATGAGAGGGCATTTTTATTTTTGCCAACTATCTTTTAAACATAGTCCTGTGAGGCTTGAAAGGAGAACGACAAAAATGGATTATCGTAAAAAAACAGTAGTTGCATCAGTAGCAGGTTTAACATTAGAGGGTATGGATATCATGTTTATTTCCTTTGCGATGTCGATGATTATTGCGGAATTTCATATCGACATGGCTACAGGCGGTCTTATTTCTTCTATTACCAACTTAGGAATGCTGGCAGGTGGCGTCATTTTTGGGATTTTAGCAGATAAATTTGGAAGAGTTAAAGTTTTTACTTATACGATTCTACTATTTGCTCTTGGTACGGCATTAACAGGGTTAGCCTCAAGTATTGAACAAGTTTATCTATTTAGGTTTATTGCAGGCTTAGGTGCAGGTGGAGAATACGGCATTGGTATGGCGCTTGTGGCGGAAGCATGGCCAAAGAATAAACAAGGACGCGCTTCTTCCTATGTCAGCATTGGTGCTCAATATGGTGTGATCCTCGCTGCTCTTCTTAGCGCCATGATCCTCCCTGCGTGGGGATGGAGAGGATTGTTTTTCATCGGTTTGGTTCCCGTTATATTCGCTTTTATCGTTAGAAAGAAATTAGACGAATCACCTGTATGGGTAGGGGCACAAAAACAAAAACAACTTTTGCCAAAGCAAGGGAAATTATCGCAATTGTTTTCTTCGCCAAGAACATCGGTCACAACGATTGCTTTAGCCATCATGGCTACTGTCCAAATTGCCGGTTATAATGGGTTGATGATTTGGCTGCCATCCATGCTCCAACAATCCCAAGGTTTATCCGTTTCCAATTCGGCTCTTTGGACGATTAGTACGGCTGTTGGAATGATTGCAGGGATGTTAACTTTTGGCCAATTTATGGATCGTTTTGGAATGAAGCGCTCATATGGAATCTTCTTATTCGCTTCTGCGGTGGCTGTGTTTTTATTCTCCTTTGCTTCAGGGAGTGCAGGGCTTTTAATCGGCGGTGCGCTTGTAGGGTTTTTCTCGAATGGAATGTTTGCGGGATATGGTGCACTAATCAGTAATTATTATCCAGTTGAGGTTCGAAGCACAGCAACCAATACGATCTTTAACTTTGGCAGGGCATTAGGGGGATTATCTCCTATTTTGGTAGGATACATCCTGCAGCACGCGAATGTAACGGTAGCGATGGGGTATCTTGCTGGCCTTTACTGTATCTCCTTTATCGCAATGGTTAGTTTGAAAAAAGGAAAAGATAAGAAATCACAGATCCATTCATTTTCTAACGCAGTGTAAAGTGTTAATTTACTACTAATCGTAGTTAAATGGAATCTTAGTCTAAATCTAAAGGGTTGCTCATTCTAGAGCAACCCTTATTAAATATTCTTCCAGGATATGCTTTGTACTTGTTTATTTTGGCAGGTTATTCGCTTCATAGGCAACTCGTATCCCAGATTCAATCGCACCTTGCATCCACCCATGTGTAAGTGTGGTATGCTCCCCAGCAAAATGTACTCTGCCTTCAGGTAAAGTGACATAAGGAAACAACTCGTTTTCCTGACCTGGTTCGAAAGCCGCTAACGCCCCAGTAGAATAGGGATTATCGACCCAACTGAAGGAAGTTCCTACTTTAAACTCAGAATACACCAGGTCTCCATAAATTTCAGCTAAGTCCCTTAAAGCGTATTGAATGCGATCTTCGTTTGATAGACCCTCCCATGTCGAAGCCTCATCCGCCCATGTATAGCTTGCTAAAAGTACAGCGGGTCCACTTGTACCAATACCTTGACTTGGGTAATAGGTGAAACGGATTGGCAGATCCGTTATGGACTTTCCACCTTTTTGTTCGAACCGTTCCCAAAACCTGCTTTTAAATTCGATTCCGATTTTGGTTGCAGCCATATAGTTCAATTCACGAATCGCTCGCCGTTTATAGTAGGAAAAAGAATGGTGTGGTTCAACTTGGACAAATCGCAGTACGGAAAATGGGATGGTGATAATAGCAAGATCACTAGTTAGGGTGGAAGCTGCTAACGTGTCCGGATGGGAGGAATGAATGGTTACACTGTTGTGATGTTGGGTAATTTTCGTCATCTTTTGATTGAAGTAGATGACATCCTTTAATTGTGGAAGAAAGGCTTTCGGAAGCAGATCCATACCACCTGTTATCTCATAGTAACGATTCGTTCTAAACTGCGCGGTTTCTCGCAATACTTCCAGAAAGGACATTCCCATATAGGCTTCATAGTCAAGGAGCACTCCGATCATATCAACCGCGCCATCAGAAAATGTGGTTCCATATTGATAATGGTAAAATTTTAAGAATGAACCCAGTGAGTAGTCCTTAAATTCTTTTTCGATTAAATCCCAATTTTTCATTGGATCTTTGTTAATAAAATCAATAATGGGTTGTAAAGCTAAATTTAAGAGTTCTTCTGCACTCTTCCCTTTTTCGTTCCGGGCTACTGGGAAGTTTAGAATATCCGGATAACGTTCAAAAATGTTAAGGCGTGTTTTGATTCCGTTGATATATAGAATATCGACAGGCGTTCGGTTAATGAACAAGTTTATATTCAAACTGAATTTTTTAATATACTCTAAGGTTAAATGATGAGAATCCGGAATACGCATTGGTCCTGCGTTCAGATAAAGCCCATTGGAAAAAGGGGAACGGATAGTATAGACACGGCCGCCCACATGGTTAGTGGCTTCGAGGATGATGACATTGTGCCCGGCTTCTTTCAATAAGGAAGCAGCAACCAGTCCTGCTAGCCCTGCACCGACAATTGTAATATTCTTGGGTACTTTCGACTTCATCAGTCCATTTTGTATGATGCTAAGCATTTGTTGTTTTGTTAACTTATTGTATTTGTTATCAGGCATCTGATCGCCCCTAGTGAAAAGATTTACTACATTGTATTCACTTAAAGAGATCCCTATGTGTTTATGGCATGAAGATGAACGTCCCTGTGTTTCATAAAATTTTTACTTTTCAAGCATTCGAAAGGGCAGGCAATCAATGAGTTGTCTATTTTTTTGTTAAGGATTAAGGTTATAATAGATTTGTCTAAGAGGAGTTAACACGGAGGTAATAATTATGCCAATTCAACCAGTTCATCAGCGTGATAAAGTGAGTTCGTATCAAAGTCTTCGTTCCTTATACGAACAAAACATCACCATAAACAGTATTGCAGAATCATTGGATACTTGTCATCTACATGATGATGCTGCCCATATTAAAAACATGATGGAAATGAAGGACTACGATATTCTCGGTGTGGAGGATAACGGAATTGTCATTGGATATGTGGTAAGAGATGAATTGAAGGAAGGTATCTGTAAAGATTATTACCGGAGCTTTAGTCCGACAGAGCTTGTCTCGGAATCAACGTCGCTTTTACATACACTGTTTATTTTTAAAGAAAATGAGCGAATTTTTATCCTTGAAGGAAACAGAATAACAAAGGTTGTCACGCTTGCCGATCTTCAGAAGCCGCCGATTCGGATGTTATTATTTGGCTTGATCTCGTTATTAGAGATGCATCTTTATCGGATTATTAATGAGTATTTTCCTGATGATTCCTGGAAAAAGCATTTAAATCCGAAGCGGATTCAATTTACAGAAGATTTATTTGCTCTTCGAAAAGCCAGAAATGAAGGGATTCAATTAAGTGATTGCTTGCAAATTTGCGATAAACGGGACATTGTCTTAAATGAAGGTCCATTAAGGGAACAGTTGGGGATTGAAACCAAGACGAAGGGGAAGCATTTTTTTAAAAAATTAGAAGAGCTCCGCAACAATTTGGCTCATTCCCAGGATATCAACACCGAGAACTCTTGGAATGAAACGTTTTTCTTAATCGAACAGACGGAGAATATATTAGAGGAATGTGAAAAGATAAAATAGAATTTAACGGAAAAGTTGGCGCTATCATGTTGCCAACTTTTTTTACATGACGCACTAAAATGGTGAAACGACATAGTGAGAAACATGGCTAAATTAGTGTATTAATGGAAATCACAAATAATCGTGTAATACCATGTAGCTTGGTTAAAATATGTTGGGGAATGGTACTGACCAGACTTAGTAACTTTCCAACTACAAAAAAGGAGTGAAAGATGATGCCTACAAACGACGAACGTAATCGATATGGTGAAAACTCAAACCAAGGTGGCAATAACGCTACAAACCAAGCTAGTAACAACGCTACAAACCAAACTGGTAACAATGCAACGAACAAATCAGGCAGTGATGTTGGTGAAGCGGTTGGTACTGTTGGCGGCGGTGCTGTTGGGGCTGCTGTAGGCTCTGTTTTGGGACCAATAGGTACTGTTGCAGGTGGACTTGCAGGCGGTGCGCTTGGTAACCAAGTTGGTGAAGAGTTTGGCGGAGAGAATAATGCTGCTAACAACCGTAATGCCACCAATAACAGCGGTTCTATGAACAAGTAATATTTTTTCATAAAAAGAAAACAGCCAGATGGGATGTTTAATTCTCGTTGTGACTGGCTGATCTTTTTTTGTGAAATGTTTAAGTAAACATTTCCACAAATACTTCCAATTTTTTAGGCAAAGAATACATGTGTAGTTCAATTAAAAACTAGGGAGGGAAAGAAAATGACGGTTGCTACTCAAGTAAATCAAACTTTAGCAGGTTTAAAAAGTGCTCAAGCTAGTTTTGAAACATTTGCCTTACAAACTGAAAACAAGAATGCAAAGCAATTGTACCAAAATGCTGCTCAACAAACTCAGTCAATCATTGACAGTTTAGAACCGCGTCTTCAGGAAATACAACAAGAAGAACCCCAATATAATCAGTAAAACGGTGGGGTGGCGTTCTATGCTGCCCCTTTCAATATTAACAGGCACAATAAATAAGTTTTTAACAATAGGGAGATAAAAATGACAATATACTCCAATGTAAAACAATGCTTAGTTTCCATTAAGGGAATTGAAGCACAACTATCCACATTCGCTTTAAATTCTCAGGATGAAAAAGCTCAACAGACCTTTCACAATGCCATGTTAATTGTCGAAGAAGTGAAAAATGATTTACAAAAACGAACGATAGAAATGGAAGTTCAAGAACCTCAATATAAACCATCGTAATTTCGAGGTGATAAAAATGCTGGATTGGGTTGAAGTTGGATTACGGTCCATTTTGTTTATTGCTGTATTATTTTTTATGACCAAACTTTTAGGGACCAAACAAATTTCCCAGCTTTCTTTTTTCGAATATATCTCAGGTATCACTATTGGTAGTGTAGCAGCTGAAGTCATTACAGGTCTTGATGCAAATATTATGCACGGTATTATTGTGTTAATTCTTTTTAGCGGGATAACCTATGCTGTTGATGTTTTTTCTTTGAAGAGCAAAAAATTCAGAGATTTTGCTGAAGGTACTTCAACGGTTGTTATTAAAGATGGAAAGATTATGGAAGATAGTTTAAAAAAGGAATATTATACGATTGATGAATTAAATTCATTACTAAGAAAAAAGAATGTATTTAAAGTTGCAGATGTAGAGTTTGCCGTTTTAGAACCAAATGGGGACATAAATGTATTGTTGAAGAAAGAAAATCAACCTCTTACTCCTAAAGATTTAAATATGAAGGTTGGGAATGAAAAAGTTCCACAGACGGTCATTATGGACGGTGAAATTTTAGATAATGCTCTTACGGAAGCTAATAAGAACCGGCAGTGGCTGGATACTGAATTACAAAAACTTGGCGTCATGCTGGAGAATGTATTTATGGGACAAGTTGATTCATATGGACAATTAACGGTGGATGTATATGATGACAAACTCAAAATCCCATCACCACAACAAAAGCCTTTGTTAATGTCATCACTAAAAAAATGCCAAGCTGATTTAGAATCCTTTTCTTTACAAACTGATTCTACGGAAGCAAAAAAATTATATCAAGTAAATGCCGAAAGAATACAAAATGCAATTGATTTACTTAGTCCTTATTTAAAAGCTTAAATCTTTGAAAAAAAGTCAAGGGTACAGCAAGTATTTTTTCTATTCTTGTCTTGAAAATGATCCTTAGAAGGGGACTAAGGATCATGATTATCGTAAGAAATAATAAGAGAATGGTACAAATAAAAAAAGAAGGCAATTCACCTTCTGAATCCTTCTTCTCATTGGGTTCTATGTTCGTTGAATCGTAGAGAGTGAGAAGTTTTTAACCATTTTTTGCAGGTTTCGATGACCCTCTCTTAATTTTATCGTTTCTTCAATAATTTTTTGGAATCCTTCCAAATCTCGATCAGATGCATTTAATAAAGACTTCGGTAGACCTTCGACGAGTTGTTGTAGGGTAAGTTCATTCAAGGATAATACCACCTTTCAACTTATTCGTTAGACATCTGTTTTCCGTTTTCTTTAATATTTTGTAAAGAGTAGCATTTTTCCTGCCATCATGTTATAAAACTTTTCTACAGTAATCTTCATATTTTATAAGTAATAGTAAAATTCCTTCTTTTTCCTACAAATTCAGACGGTAAACCAATAGGTTCTTTTAACTAATTGTAGAAAAATATCTTTATGTTAGTAAATGTTAAAACCTAACCTGTCCCTTTCCATTATTTTCATATATATAGAAGTTGATTTCATAAATAGTAGTAGAGAAGAATGGGAACAAATGTACGTAAAAAGACTCTGTTTTAATTGATTCAGAATTGTTAAACTATTATTACTATCATGGGTCGACTTCAATGAAACTAATCAGGAGGGATAATATGGAACGAAAAATGCACTTGATTCCGTACCAATTCATTGCACATATTGAAGAAGTAACCGAGGTGCCAAAAGGAGTCGATATGATTCAGGCCCCTAAAGCATGGGAAAAAACAAAAGGAAAGGGCATGACCATTGCCATCCTAGATACCGGCTGTGATCTGACACATCCTGACTTAAAGGAACGGATTATTGGCGGCAGGAATTTTACGAATGATGATAACGGGAATAAAGATGTTTATCGGGATTACAATGGCCATGGTACCCATGTAGCCGGCACAATGGCAGCGACACAAAATCAAAGAGGGGTAGTTGGAGTTGCTCCTGAAGCCAATCTATTAATTGTTAAAGTTCTTGATAAAAATGGATCCGGCCAATATGACTGGATCATAAATGGTATCTATTATGCGATTGAACAACAGGCAGACATTATTTCCATGAGCCTTGGCGGTCCTGAAGATGTTTCGGAGTTACATGAAGCTATTCAAAAGGCAGTCGAACATAATATTCTTGTGGTCTGTGCTGCCGGCAATGAAGGGGATGGACAGGATGCAACCAATGAATTTGATTATCCTGGATCTTATAATGAAGTGATCAGTGTAGGGGCGGTCAACTTAGACCGACGAATCTCGGATTTCAGTAATTCTAATAATGAAGTAGATCTTGTAGCGCCAGGTGAAACGATTCTTTCTACCTATCTGAATGGTAAATTTGCAACGCTTAGCGGCACGTCAATGGCCACTCCACATGTATCGGGTGCACTTGCCCTCATCAAAGTCCTTGCGAATCAATCATTCGAGAGAGAGCTAACTGTACCAGAGCTTTATGCGCAATTAATCAAACGAACGGTTCCTCTCGGTCATTCTCCAAAGTTAGAAGGGAATGGGATGGTGTATCTGACGGCAGTAGATTATTTAACTGAAATATTTAACACTGATTTAAAAGCAGAAGTGCTAAATAACTAGTTTACTAGTAAAAAAACAGTGCCAAAAGAATATTTATGGCACTGTTTTATTTTGGGCATATTTAACTTTTAATTCTGTCCAGATCTCTTTTCTTTAAGCGTCCTACAAGAGGTACTACGATTATCCCGGCTATGACAACCTGCATAATGTTTCCGGGAATGGAGCCGAATGGCTGTACCCAGTTACCGTAAAGGATGACTTCAGCAAAATAGTAGCCTACGACTTTTATTATCAATGCAACCGCAATTGCTACTGTGTTTACAAGGATTCTATTGCCGGGTACTTTCTCAGATATGAGACCAGCTAAAAAGCCCATTGTCCCTACGATGATAAAAGTAAACGGCGACCATACTGCCCAGCCAGAGATAAGATCGAATAAGCCCATTCCAAAGGCGCCAGCTATGGCTCCTGTTTTTTTACCATAAACCAAGGCAGCTATAAAAAGAGGCACGTTCCCCAGATGGATTAGACCTCCATTACCCATTATTGGGAGCCTTAAGTTAATGAACATTGTGGCTACCAGTGTTAATGAGATGAAAAGTGCATTGATAACTATGGACCTTGTTTTAGAAGTTGCTGCCGGTGAGAATGTTGTATTCATATGATGACCTCTTTCTTGTTTTTAAAATAATATCATACACCTAATCTGAAACTTTATAAATATGTAATATTCTTTTTTTACATGCAGCCTTTTATATATTTGAAGTGACGGAGAATTATTTCGATATCTATAAAAAAATACAATTTTGGATTTTATATGTTAAAATGTGGTAAAGGTGTCATCGATGACAGTGATTTTGAAGCTAAAATAGTAACCATTTTAGCACATAAAAACGCTTGGAAATGAATCCAAGCGTTTTATTATCGTTTTACTAATTATCCAATTGCAGACTACTCTCCTCGTAAAAAGAGAGCTGCTATACTTTCCGGCAATGTTCCTCTATGTCCTCCCAACTTAACAGAAGTCTTTGAATGTCTTCCTCGATGAGTTCAGATCCTTTTTGAACTTCAATTATTTCAACATCAGTAATGGCCTTAATTGCATGCTTCGCGCCCACCGGTATCTTTAAAACATCACCAGCTTTAATCGGTATAATATCTCCATCCAAGGCAAATTCCCCTGACCCGGAAATAATAGTCCATACTTCACTCCTCTTTTTGTGGGTTTGATAACTCAAATTCTTACCTGCATGAATGCCAATTTTTTTGGTAAGCACGTTATCTCCCTTTTCAAAAGAAGTGTAATCCAATACCTTGTACCAGCCCCAGCGCCTTTCTTCATACATGGGTCTTTCATTGTTATTTTTCATGAATTGTTTGATTCTTGGACTTGCACCTTTCTCGGATACAAGGATACCATCAGGGCTTGCTGCCACCACTACATTTGATAGACCTAAAATCGTTATCGGAAGATTCAATTCATTTATTAAATGAGTGTTTTTTGAGTCGGGACTAATAAATCCCTTTCCTAAAACAGGCGTATCTAGCTGTTCGGTTAATGAGTTCCAAGTTCCTAGATCCTGCCATTCACCGACATAAGGAACAACGATCATTTTCTCTGTCTTTTCCACTACTTTATAATCAAAACTTGTTTTAGGCAATTTCTCAAATATGTCGATCATTTTATCGTACGCTAAGGGCCATTTTTCGTTCGAGATGAAAGAAATCATATGTTTTAACTTAAATGCAAACACTCCGCAGTTCCACAAGGCATTTTGTTTAACCAATTTTTCAGCCAGTATTAGATTGGGCTTTTCTATAAAATTATTAACATGCAAATAGTTACAATCTATCTCCCCTAGAATTTTCGGTATGATATACCCGAATCTTTCATCCGGTTGAGTTGGACGTACACCTAGTAAGGCTAAGTCGGCACCAGTTTCAATAATCAAGGACTCAAGTCCTTTTATCTGGTAGAAGAACTCCTCTTCTACGAATTGATCAACAGGTAACACACAGATTACTTCTTCTAAATCAACCTTAACTTCGGAATACAAGTAACTGCAGGCTAAAGCAATGGCAGGGAATGTATCGCGGCTGCTTGGTTCGATAATTAGGGGAGTATTTGGGCCTAATTGATTTTGAATTATTTCGACTTGTGCTCTGCTTGTTGCAATAAAACAGGAATCTTGTAATTTAACGGACTTTAATTGTGTCCACATCCTTTGAGCCATAGATTGCAGCTCGTTATTAGGGTTACGAAGTATCTTCAGGAACTGTTTTGATCTTGAATTATTCGATAACGGCCATAATCTTTTTCCCGATCCTCCTGATAATACAATAATTTTCATTAATAAGAATCATCCTTTACAATAATCATTTTATCTCTAGTGTTTAAGCTAAACACTCCATGTACGATGTGAATATAAATTTCATAAATATTATATGAAGATAATAAGATGACGCCTGGATTCGTATCCATTTTCTATAAAACCTAGTTCATTTTCATAAAACCAAGCAACCTGTAGCACATTTTTAGTTTATGGGTTTTAATACCATATCCACTCTGCATGTTTCGTCATAGGATAATACATAGATTTCCAGAATATGAACCTAGCACTCCATGTTGTTAAAGTTGTGGCAGGGCGGCCTCTCCCATGAGAAAACAAACATTTTTTACATCAAACGATCAAAATATCATTAATTCAATAGGAGGAATTCCTTGCATGGGATTAAAATTGCATGAAAATATGAGGGTGTTGGTCATAGATGATTGTATTCCTGCACCGGAATTAGGATGGGGTTATCCGAGGGCAGATCTCGTTTTGAACTGTCTTGTGGACATCGGTTGTGAGGTATCTCTGTTACCCTTGCAAAATCCCAAGAAAACACAACCACATACTGATCTTTTAAAAGAAAAGGGTATCAAAATAAAAACTCCTGACAGGAGCAACTTAAAGCAATTTTTTCGCAAGAAAAAAGATCGTTATGACGTCATTTGGATCAGTCGGACCCTCAATATGATACAAACAATTGATATTATAAGGAAAATCAACCCTACACAAAAAGTTATTTATGATACAGAAACCTTTTCTCCGGCCCGTGACATACTTCGGAGGGAATTGTATGGAAACAAACTGAGCGAAGATAAGAAAAAGGCCATCATTCAAAAGGAACTGGATTTAATGAACAAAGCCGATATGGTTGTGGCTGTATCCGCGCAGGAACGAAAAAAGATCGAAAGCTTGGGTATAAAATCGGTAGAAGTGCTTAGTTTTTCGATGGATGCCAATCCCACTTCAAAGCCCTTTAAAGAGCGAACTGATATCCTTTTTGTTGGGGCGTTTCTTGATTCACCTTCACCAAATGAAGATTCCATCCTCTATTTTGTAAACGAGATTTATCCTAAAGTATACGAAGCTCTTGGAGCAAAGTTATGGATTGTGGGGACTGGTTCAAACAAAGTTGGTTCGATCAAGAAATTGGCATCCGATAATATAGTGATTGCAGGAAAGAAAGACAACCTGTGGGATGTATATGACAGTTGTAAAGTATTTATTGTTCCAACAAGGTATGCGTCTGGGATTCCCCTGAAATTGATCGGAAGTCTCGCTCATGGCCTGCCTTGCGTGGTGACTCCATTAATAGCAGAACAGGTTGAACTAAATGAAAATACTTTATTGATTGGTGCTGATCCGGAGGGTTTTGCACAAAAAATTATTCAATGTTATACCGATGAGAAGATGTGGATGGGACTCAGAGAAAATGGCTTGCAATATATCAAAAATGAGTTTCAACTGAAAAAGTTTAAACAAAATTTAATCAAAATCATGCAAGGGATTAGAGAAAACAAAGACTAACATCTTTTATTCCCATCTAGGAGGTCTGTTATGAAGGTGGTCATATTGGCTGGGGGATTCGGCACAAGGATTAGCGAAGAATCCAGACTAAAACCAAAACCAATGATTGAAATTGGTGAAAAACCAATACTATGGCATATCATGAACATATATTCACACTACGGTTTTCATGATTTTATAATCTGTTTAGGATATAAAGGGGATCAAATCAAGAAATACTTCTCCGATTATATTCTCTCCAATGCTGATGTTACGTTTCATCTTCAAGAACAAAAAATATCGATTCATCAGCAAAATGTTGAACCTTGGAATGTGACGCTTGTAGATACCGGCCTCCATACAATGACGGGAGGCAGGATAAAGAGGATACAGAAATATATCGGGAATAGTCCTTTTATGCTGACTTACGGGGACGGTCTCTCTGATATAAATATACAGCAATTAGTGGACACTCATCACGCACAAGGAAAAATAGTTACGGTAACCGCCGTACAGCCAACGGGTCGTTTTGGGATTTTAAATATTTCTGAAGACGGTACGGTTTCGGAATTTATGGAAAAACCGAAGGGTGACGGGAGTTGGGTGAATGGAGGTTTTTTCGTATTGCAACCAGAAATTTTTGATTATATAACCGGTGACGATGTGGTACTGGAAAAAGAACCGCTTGAAACCCTAGCCAAGAAGGGGCAGCTTGTGGCGTACATGCATGCCGGCTTTTGGCACCCCATGGATACTCTTCGGGATAAGAATCATTTAAATGATTTATGGGATTCTAATCAAGCACCTTGGAAAAAGGTGAATGATCAAAGTGAATAAAAGCTTCTGGTGCAATAAAAAAGTGCTTATTACAGGACATACGGGCTTCAAAGGCTCGTGGTTATGCTTATGGTTACATCAGCTGGGTGCAAAAGTCACTGGTTTCGCCTTGAAACCGCCAACCGAGCCTAATCTGTTTCATTTGAGCTCGCTTGAAAACTTAGTTCATTCTGTGTATGGTGATATTCGCAATTTTGACCTATTGTACGAAACCATTGTACAAACTGACCCCGATATTATCTTTCATATGGCTGCTCAACCACTTGTGGGTCATTCCTATGAAAATCCTGTGGAAACGTATGAAATCAACGTGATGGGAACGACTTATCTATTGGAGGCGGTCAAAAAGGCTGTCAACAACGGAAAAAGGATCAAAGCACTGGTTAACGTAACGACTGACAAATGCTATGAAAATAAGGAATGGCATTGGGGATACAGGGAAAATGATCGGCTCGGGGGATACGATCCCTATTCTATTAGTAAGGCATGCAGCGAGCTGATTACGGATTCCTACCGAAAGGCTTTTTTTAACCCCAATACCTATGACCAACACGGTGTTGGGATAGCTACCGCTAGAGCTGGAAATGTCATAGGGGGAGGTGATTGGGCGGCCGGGCGATTGATCCCTGATTGTACACAGGCGCTTTTAAATGGAAAAAAGATTGTGATTCGCAATCCGAAGTCTATCCGCCCTTGGCAGCACGTCTTGGAGCCGTTATACGGTTACCTGCTTTTGGCCGAGAAGTTATACCTCAATGGAACAGAATATGCTGAAGCATGGAATTTTGGTCCCAAGGATGACGATGCAAAACCCGTTGAATGGATCGTTCAGCGCATTTGCGAAAAATGGGGCGGGCAAACCTATTATGAGTTAGACAGCAGAAATCATCCCCACGAAGCTAGTTACTTGAAACTAGATTATTCTAAAGCAAAAGAAGAGTTAAAATGGTCTCCGAAGTGGACCCTTGACCAAGCGATTGATAAAGTAATTGAATGGGTTCGAGCCTACAGTGAAAAAAGCGACATCAGGGAAGTTTGTTTTAAGCAAATTAAAGAATTCTCTCAGTTAAAATAAAGGTGTTGAAACTCCATGCGTATTGATAAAACAGGCATCGAAGGTTGTTATGAAATCATTCCGGCAACCTATAAAGATGAGCGAGGCAGATTCGTCAAAACGCTGTTTCCCTCTTTTTTTAAGGCAAACCAACTTGAATACAACTTTACAGAACAATACTACTCGATTTCGACCAAAGGAGTATTGAGAGGACTACATTTTCAACTCCCGCCAAAAGAGCACACCAAATTGGTTTACTGTGTTTCAGGGATCGTTATGGATGTCGTAGTTGATGTTAGGAAAAACTCCCCCACTTATGGCAAGTATAGCATCTTCATGCTGGAATCGGATAAAGGCAATATGGTCTACATCCCACCCGGTTTAGCCCATGGTTTTTATGTAATTAGTGAACAAGCCATCATTATTTGCCATATGACGACCGTTTTCTCACCTAAACACGACAGCGGAATACGCTGGAATTCTCTTTCTATCCCGTGGCCGGATGACAATCCCATTCTCTCTAAAAAGGATCGTGATCTACCAGCACTGTCTGATTTCGTAAGCCCTTTTACCTTTCAACCCTAACATATAGTATAGTATCTTATGACAATGAGGTGTTTTGATGCAGGTGCAGAAAACAAGCATTCCTGGCTGTTATCAGTTAATTCCATTGCATTTCAAGGACCACCGTGGTAGTTTCATCAAGACTTTCCAACAGCAGGAATTTGCACAAAACGGTCTAGTAAATAACTTTCGTGAAAGCTACTACTCGATATCTAATCAGGGTACTTTACGAGGATTGCATTTTCAAGTTCCACCCTGGGACAATATCAAATTAATTTATTGTATTCAAGGTAAAGTGATGGATGTGGTAGTAGATCTTAGAATCGGTTCCCCCACGTACGGTAAATATGAAATATTTCAGTTGGACTGTGAAAAAAACAGAATCATTTACATCCCGTCCGGATTGGCGCATGGATTTTATGTAGAAAGCGGCCCGGCAATAATGGTTTATTTATCTTCCCGTGAGCACTCCCCACAACATGATACCGGAATACGATGGAATTCTCTTGCGATTCCATGGCCAAATCTTAACCCTATTCTTTCAAAAAGAGATCAGCAATTACCAGAATTCAACCATTTTGTGAGTCCTTTTTACTTTAGTGAATACAATTAATAAAAATTGAGGTGCAAACTAACATGCGAGCGATCATTTCCGGGAGCAATGGCTATTTTGGCAGTATTGCTTGCCGATATTTTCAATCAAAAAACTGGGATATAGTAAAAGCCAGTCGTCAACCGGATGCACATTTGCACTTTGATCTCGATCGTCCGGGAGACTTTGCAAACCTTTTAATCAAAAGTCAAGTTGATCTATTTATTCATGCTGCTGCCGCCAATGAGATATCTTGTCAATCCAATCCATATCAAAGTATATTCCAAAACGTGGCTGGAACAAAGGCAGCCCTTGACTTCTGTGTGAAAAACGGCATAAAATATTTCGTTTACTTGTCTACCTTTCATGTTTTTGGAACACCTTCCGGAACCATCAATGAACAATCGGTCCCTTGCCCCATGAACGATTACGGATTAAGTCATCTGCAAGCCGAAGATTATGTTCGAATGTACACCCGGTTAAATAAAATTAATGGTTTAGTCATACGTCCTAGTAATTTCTTTGGCAAACCTGTTAATATCGCTCAGTGCAAGCGGTGGACGTTAGTCCCATTGGCATTTTGTAAAGAGGCGGTTACCACCGGAAAGATCGTTTTGCGTACGCCAGGTTACCAATTAAGAAATTTTATATCAGTAAAGGATATTTGTAGGGTAATAGAACACGCCTATTCTCAATGTCACGCTGTACCTTTACTCCATATTCCCGGCCCAGATACCATGAGCATTCGATCTTTTGGAAAACTAATTCAAAGTGTAACAAAAAAACATCTAAACAAATCAGTTGAGCTTGTCATCCCCGATGGTCCTTCGAACCATGATCAATTCACTTATAGCAGCCTCTATCTGAAAGATATCTATCAACCTAGTGACAAAATCGAACAATTTGTAGCTGATTTTTGCAAGGTACTCACGGCGTCTCAAGAGGAATGATTGGCACGTGTTGTGTCGATGTAAAAGCAACTATTAACAAACAAGGGAGGGATCACATGATAATATTTACGGTTACAACCACGCGTTTCTTGAGCGAAGCGATGGTAATGGCAAAATCAGCTAAAAAACACATTCCTACTTCAACAGTGGTAGTCTGTTTAGTTGAAGAAAGCATTCACCCTGCTGCGAGCAGCTGTCAGTTTTTTGATCATGTGATTTTAGCAAAAGATTTAGGATTCAAAAACTTTTATAAACATATTTTTAAATACAAGGCCCTCGAAGCAGTGACATCTGTTAAGGCGAAGCTTTTTCTTCATTTATTTGATTTATTTCCGAAAGAGGAAGATTTCATCTTTCTCGATACAGATATAAAAATTTTTGGTTCATTTGATGAGGTAATGGATGCACTAGACCAATTCCCCGTACTAGTAACCCCTCATATTACTGAGGACGACGGAATCATAGACAATGAACTCACTACCATAATTTATGGTATTTGCAACACCGGCTTTCTTGCTGTTAAAAGATCAGACGAAGCAGAGCGCTTCCTGCGCTGGTGGGAGTATCGACTTAAAAAATTTTGTTATGAAAACACTTCAGAAGGTATGTATGTGGATCAAAAATGGGTGGACCTATCACTTTGCATCTTTGATGTTCACCTTTTCAAACACCCTGGTTATAATGTCGCCTGCTGGAACTTACCCCAAAGAAGGTTCGCATATGATTCCTTAGGAAACTATCTAGTGAACAAAGTGCCATTAAAGTTCTTCCATTTTTCCGGTCTTTTTAATAATCGATTCGACTCTGTCTTAAAGAGCTATCTTCCTAATAAAACTCACGCTGTTTATCAAATAAAAGCTAATTATCTAAAAGAATTAAAAAAAGCTGAGCAAGATGCATTATCGAATGCACCATGGAGTTATGACTATTTTGTTAATGGTGAGAAAATTAAAAGCAAGTCACGCAAAAGATACCGAGACAGCGCGGAGCTGCGAAACAAGTTCAATAATCCTTTTAAACATTCAAATGCAACATTTCTTGATAAATAGATCGTATATGAGGTTTCATTCTTCACTCCGATATGAAAGGATCTATCGCGGTGCTAGAATTTATGAATATATTATTACACTTACGGGTGTTTTAAATTTAGAAGGAAAGGTTGCTGTGGCAGCCTTTTTTTATTGAGCTATCGACAGATAAATATAAGAAGAGTTAATTTTAGTAGAAGAAGCATAATTTGCTATATGTTTACAGCAAATGGTAGATATTATTTAGATTTTAAATATGACTTATATGGTTATTTTGAAACAGGAGTCCAGTGGAGATATTAAGGAAACTATTACATGCGATAAATAATTTATGGGGAAGGTATCATCTAGTATATCTATATGGAGGTTCGACTAACGGCAGGCGAAGTTGCTCAACTTTGGTCGCAATACCAAAATGATAGCTCTAGCATATGTGACCTTACATATTTATTATAAAAAGCTGAGGAAAATTAAATTAAGCCTATTATTGAATATGCTTTAGGTTTATCTACGTCACATATTCAAAGAATTACCGATATATTAACAGATTAAAAAAATTTTTTATCTTTTGGAAAACCCACAATAAATAACAACAAAAGAGTAGAAGTAGGTTATCAGTTACATCGTGTGATAAACATCCTACACAGTAATACCTTGAACCATAATGTTGAGATTAAAACGGATATTCTGGAGAACTGTTTGATTTATGCGAATCCTCAAAAATTGAATCTTCCATTCCAAATAAAGAACGGTAACGGATGTTTGCTAAAATCATTCGTCCGTTCTTTTTCTTTGCTTCTGAACGAAACAATTGCGTTGTCAGATATCCAATAAAATAGATCGACGGGGTTTTTTTGTATATTTTGTGGATTCTAGCATTTCCTAAAGTTATTTAGTAGAAGATACTACTATAAAGGCGGAAAGTTTGAATGTTACTAAATAATAAAATATATTTTGATTAAGTAACATTGAAGGAGTAATGATTAGCCTTGGAAACAGTGGATGCACTTAGAGACTTAGAACAGATAAATTCCTTAAAACATTACCTTAAAGAACATTCGTACAGGGATTACTAATTGTTTGTTTTTGGAATAAATACAGGTCTTAAAATATCTGAACTACTTTTGATTAAAGTAAAGGATCTTTCTAATAGCAATGGAGAAATTAAGGATTTTTATCATTACTCTGAAATGGAGAGCGAAAGGAGGAAGTCTGTATTTTTAAACAAAAAAGTAAAAGAAGCTGTAACGTCTTACATAAACCAAGTCAACATCGAAGAACAGATTTATTTATTCCAATCTCGTAAGTTTAAACAACCGATTACTCGACAACAGGCCTATCGAATTATCCATGATGCTTAAGGTAGGCATTGAAGGGAAGATAGGAACAAATTCTTTGGCAAAAACCTTTGGATTTCATGCGTTTAAACAAGGAGTCTCTATTGCGCTTTTACAAAAACACTTTAACCATTCTACACCAGCGGAGACACTAAAATTATTAGGTATAAAAAACGAAGAATTAATAACCACTCAGATAGACGTAAATTTATAATTTTGATAAGTATTCGAGCAATAATAAAAAATTTGAAGCGAGGAATTATATGAATAAAACGAAAATGAATAAGCCTAATAAACTTAAATTTATTTTACGAGGATTAATCGTGATTATTGGTGGATTTATAGCCGCATATGGACTAGAAACGGTACTAATCCCAAACAACGTATCTGATGGGGGAGTAACGGGTCTTAGTATCGTAGGATCAGAACTATTTGATTTACCATTAGGAGTTCTAATTGCAATTATAAACATTCCCTTTATCTGGTTAGGATATAAACAAATTGGAAAAAGTTTCGCATTTTTTTCCATTATCGGAATAGCTTCACTAGCTGTTGGCACAAGCCTTTTGCACCATACCCCAGCCATTATTGAAGGGGATACTTTGTTAGTTACAGTTGTTGGTGGTATTATCCTAGGTTTAGGGATGGGTCTAGCCCTGCGAAATGGCGGTGCATTAGATGGCATTGATATGCTTGCCGTGCTAATATCTCGAAAATTACCGTTTGGGACAAGTGATTTAATTCTTTTCTTAAACATATTTGTATTTATTTTTGTTTCAATTGCATTTGGTCTGCAAGGAGCGATTCTTTCGGCAATAGCTTACTATATTGCTTCTAAAGTTATTCACATTGTTGAAGAAGGCTTAAGCGGCTCTAAAACCTTTCAAATTATCACAACTCAACCCGAATTAATGGTAGAAGCAATACGTGATCGCTTAGGTCGAAGTGCAACATATAAGGATGCTTATGGCGGTTTTTCCAATGAAAAATTCAAAGAAATCACATGTGTCATTAACCGCTTAGAAGAAACCAAATTAAAGGAAATTATAAATGAAATGGACGAAACTGCTTTTGTTACCGTATATGACGTTGCAGAGGTTAAGGGCGGTAATTTCAGAAAGCATAATATTCATTAGGAGTAAAAGTTCCATTGCTTTTTAGAAAAATAAGCTGCCATTTGTGTGGCTTTTTTTGTCTGAAAGATACGACGATTGCATGAAACGACTAACAGTTCAGGTTATTGAAGAAGGATTCGATTATTAACGTCGCATTCGGTATTTACCAATAGGTCCCCTTACATACCCATTGTATTCGTCCAAAGCATTAAAAGACAGGCCATTACCTAGGACAACTTCCTGCCGTGATACATATACATGCAGTGTAAATATTTATTAAAGGGGAGATTTTTAATGGGTAAGGACATCAAGCAGTATTTTACAAATAAAGTAATCAAGGTTGACAGAGGCGGCCCAGAATCCAGAATTGGGAAGTTACTAGATGCTGGTGACGATTATTTCGCAGTTCTCACTGAAGACGATGGGGTCGTTTATTATCACACTCAACACATTAAGAGTTTCACAGAAAATAGGAATATGCAGTTGGAATTCGACGTTAAAGTTCCTAAGGATTTTGAATTTAAAAAGGCTGAAAATTTCAAAGAACTGCTTGAATCATTGAATTATCTATGGGTGAGAATCAATCGTGGAGGTCCTGACATGGTTGAGGGGGTACTCATTGAGGTAAAAGACGATTTTGTTTATATCGTCACTAATGACGAAGTCGTGCGCATTACCATATTCCACATTAAAAATGTGAGTTGTGGACCAAAAATTGAAAAGGCTAAAACCGAAGATCATAAGTCACAAGAACCTAAATCACTAAAACCTAAATCACTACAACCTAAATCACTAAAACCTAATTCACTAACACCTAAATCACCAAAACCTAAATCACTACAACCTGACTCATTACAACATGAATCATTACAACATGAATCACTACCATTTGAGTCATTAAAAGATGAATCACTACCATATGATTCATTGACATATGAATCACTACTACATGATTCACAACCATATCAATCACTCCAACATGATTCACAACCATATGAATCACTACAACATGATTCACAACCATATGAATCACTACAACATGATTCACAACCATATGAATCACTACAACATGATTCACAACCATATGAATCACTACAACATGATTCACCACCATTTGAATCATTACAATATGAATCACTGCCATATGAATCACCTCAAAAATTAAACGATGAGAGTAAAAATAAATACAATAAGTCCAATTTGGCAGCTAGGCAAAATTTTGAAGTTGATTTATCTGTTCTGTTGTCCTCAATGGAAAAATTTTTACGAAATTATTCTAAAGGCATTTAAGATCAAGTTTTTTATATTCCCTCACGTAGCGGGTTCATAGAGTAGTAGAATGAGAGACACTGTAAAGAAACGCATGATAGTGTCTGCACATTAATTAGAATATCCTACTAGTCCATAATTTTCGCATAGGTATAGTGTCATTAATCATAAAAAATAATCCACCCTTGAGTTGAAACTCTGGTGGATTATTTCCTATTAGTTTACTATTCCTCTTCTTTTTCTTTTTACTAGAATTAACTAAGTTAGAATGGAACCACACCCGGTACAAACCATAACAACGCCCATCGGAATGGCCATATGGACTCCGCCAATTCCAACAAGTGGAGAGACAATTCCACCAAGTGCAAATGACGTAACACCCAACAAAGCAGACGCACTTCCTGCATTTTTTCCTTGTGTTTGCATCGCCAGAGAAAAACCTGATGTATTCACCATTCCTACACTTGATACAACGAAAAATAATGGAATCAATAAAAAGACTAATTTTGCCTGTGAAAATATAAGAATGAGTAATATAATGGCTCTTAAGGCTGCCATTCCTAATCCAAATTTAAACATCGTTGACTCAGGAATTTTTCCTGCCAATCTTCCCGTGGTCTGACTACAAATCATAATCCCTATGGCGTTTACAGCGAAAATTAAACTAAACGTTTGAGGTGAGGCTTTGTAAATATCCTGTATGACAAAAGGAGAACCTGAAATATATGAAAACAAACAGGCTGTGACTAATCCTTGTGCTAAAGCATATCCCATAAAGGTGATCAGTGACCAGTTTTGAAAAAGCATGAAATGTATTCTGGATGCCACCAGCCGTACGCTGTTTTTCCTGAAGCGTCTCTGGCAAGCCAAAAAGAACTACAAAAAAATCACGATACCGATGGCACTTAAAACTATAAATACACCTTGCCAAGGGACTACTTTGAGCAACTGACCGCCTAAAACAGGAGCGAGAATAGGGGGCCAGGCCGTTAATCAATGCGAGCAGTGAAAAAAACTTGGTTAATTCGCTTCCTGAATATAAGTCTTTTACAATCGATCTCGAGATTACTAATCCGGCTGATCCAGCAAACCCCTGGAGGAATAATCGCAAAATAATCAATCCCCAAATCGAAGGACCAAATACGCATAAAAGTGACACGATAAAGTAGGCCATTAAGCCAATTAAAAGGGGGTTTGCGGCGTCCAGTTACATCACTAATTGGCCTTGTTAGTAGTTGCCCCAATGCTAAACCGAGTACAAAAAACGTAATCGTAAGTTGTACAAAAGAGGCATTGGTATAAAAATCTTTTGCAATATTAGGTAGTGCTGGTAAATACATATCCATGGATAAAGGGCCAAATACTGCGAGTATACCAAGTATAATCGCCATCGATAACCGTTTGGAGCGTGAGAGTACCGCCTAATCATACGACCTGTGTAGTGGATCCCCCATAAAGTAAGTCATCCTTTCATAAACATAAAATTTCCTCTTTTCGAAAAATTATAACATCTTATAGGTTAACAGATTTTTATTGATGAAGTAATCAAATAATATTTATAAAATAAATACTATTTTTCATTGTGTGCCCGGCATGGGTGCAGGCTCTAGGGTGCAAGTCCCAAACGGTGAAGGCAGTAGTAGATCATAGCTTAAGACAAGGATATGCGGGGTGACTTTCATATCTGAAGGAAGTCGGCGGCAAACTTCCGCTCCGAGGAACACGAATCTCATATAAGGCTAGGTGACATTGGATAAGTCTGCAATACAAGACAAAGCCCATACTGCCGAAGGTGTCACAGAGTAAATGAGGCGGAGACATGGAAGGAAAGTCTGTACTCTTACCCGGGGAGAACCTGTCGGTATGCCGTACTCATGCGGTAAGCCTATTCGTGAGGATAGATTGAACGACAGGCGTCAGCAA
>NZ_JASATK010000040.1:0-25803 GCF_038440275.1 Bacillus sp. OTU2372 | reverse complement strand
GGGAACAAAAACCGTAATAAGCCCCTGTTTAGTCATAAGCCTCTTTCCATTATCTGGCCCGATTGTTGAAGATTATATTGAACAAATCCTTTCCTATCTGCATTATGCCGTACAGGAATTACAATAACTGCTGTTCAAAACAATTGGATATTTGAGAATCAAAGATTAATGGATATACACTGGGAGAATGTTGGAGATCCGTTTAAGTTTGCTAGAAACAGTTTTGAACCAGCTAGAAGTAGGCTTTTTAGTTGCCTCTTTCAGTATTTTACACAAAACATCATTCAATAAATGTTCAAATTTTCATGTCAAAATTTTGAACAATCCTATATCTCACTTTAAAATATCTCAAATCCAATATATATTTACAAAGTAATCATTAGGTAAATAATATTTAAGGAGTGGGAATTATGATTAAAACATTAAGAGAAAATACAATTGCAGCTGGAATATTAACAATTGTTCGATTGTATTTAGGTTTTGCTTGGTTAACAGCAGGTTTGGGCAAATTAACTGGCGGATTTGATGCTTCTGGATTTTTAAAAGGTGCAATCGCAAATCCTGTAAAGGGTCCAGATGGCAGCGTTGTTTACAGTATGTATATTTCGTTTTTAAAGGGTTTTGCTTTACCAAATGTAGATATTTTTAACACCATAGTTCCTTTAGGAGAGTTCCTAGTAGGACTTGGACTGATTCTCGGATGCTTAACAACAGCAGCTTGTGTTTTTGGGCTTGTAATGAATTTTTCCTATGTTATGGCAGGCACTGTTTCACACAATCCTTCAGATATTTTATTAGGAGCAGTTATCCTATTTTCCGGTTTCAATGCAGGTAAATTTGGTTTAGACCGCTGGGTAATCCCTTTTATTAGAAAAACTATTAAACAAGATATGCCAATAAAAAAGAACATTTAACCATAAATTCGTTGAATAAACATATTTTCTAAATAAATTTATATAAGTCTTTGACGTAAAAATAGTGAGTTGAGAATCACCAACTCTCTATTTTTGTCTTTTTATGGCTCTTTGCTAAGTGTTTTTTACTTTTTTACACAAATAAATCTGAGGTATAATAAAAAATAAGGAATAGACTTATATAGTGATGTATTGAGGAGAGGAACTGATTGGCAAATAAATATTGTCCTATCTGTGGAGAAGAAAATAAGTGTATGACAGGTACTGAAGAACACGGTAACTGTTGGTGTGACAAAGAAATATTCCCTGATGAAATCTTTGAATTAGTTCCCGCTGAAAGTAGAAGAAAACATTGTATTTGTAAAAATTGTTTAAATAAATATAAGGAAGATTTGAACCAAATTTAATTTTGGGATCCTTGAGAATCTACAATGAACCAGGATTGAAAGCTTGGTCCGAAAGGTTAACTAGTTTAGTGGATCAACTGGGGGAGTACGTGCTGCTTAACATTTATTTATGGAGAATTACAAATTGCAGATGTAAGAGTTCATCCAATTAAAAAAGAGACTTTTGAAAGTCTCTTTTTTAATGTTATATAACTATTTAATTTTCTCATCCAATTCTTTCAACGCACCTGTAAGTTGGTCGTTTAAGTTACCTAATGCTTCTTTATCAAGTGTTGCTGCTTCTGAGCCAGCTATGGTTGGATCTAAGTATTTTTCAATTTTCTCATATAAATCTTTGTTATCCTTCTTAACATCATCTTCAAAAGAAGACCATTGATCTTCTAATTTTGGTCCAACTTCCTTTACCTTTGCTTTGTCTCCACTATCAATAGCTTTTGATAACTGTCCCGTTGTATCTAACATTTCATTTACACCTTCAGATACTTTACTATCAGTTGAACTACAACCCGCTAATACTATAGCACTTCCAAGACCGATTGCTAAGACCATTGATGTTAACTTTTTCATGATAATTTCCTACTTTCAATGTTATTATTGTTCACCGCAATAAGTTGTTTGTTTTTATATCTTTTTAATAAAAGTATAGTAACTGCACCAAGAACTAGAATGATTTGAGGAATGGTGCTTTCCCATGATGGATAGAGTGCAAAAAAGTCTATGCTTGGTATGATTTGGGAATTAGTCGTTTGGATTAATCCAGCCAATTGAAGGCTATGAATCCCCATTCCTGTAAACTTAATACAGAGGTAAAATACGATAACGCTAGACACCATAAAGAATGGGCGAAGTGGTAATTTCAATCCCACATAAATCATCATATAGGCTAAGATTCCAAGAATTGCTGCTCCAATGAGGAAACCAATTAATAATGACTGAAGTTTTATTTGACTTGCCATTCCAATATAAAATAATACGGTTTCCGTCCCTTCCCGAAACACCGCAAGAAATGCAAGAACCCCTAACGAAACAAGTTTACCTGTTGTCAAAGCTGTTTGGCTTTTTTCACGAATATATCGATTCCAATCGGCGATATTAGATTGACTATGAAGCCAATAGCTCATATATAATAACATTACTGCCGCAAATACCCCTGTCCATCCACCAATAAGGGCATTATTATTACCAAACGCTCCAGATGAAATAACAAATTTTACAATGAGTGCAAGTATCAAACTAACACCTAGACCCGCTAAAACCCCAGTCCAAATCCAACCTTTTCCCTTACCTTCTCCTGATTTCTTTACAAAAGACATAAGAGCAATTACTACAAGTAAAGCTTCTAAACCTTCACGAATTAGGATCATTGCTGCATCCCAATAGGTGTACTCTGATTTATCAGCTAAAGGAGTAAGGTAATTTATCATGTTATCGATTGTTTTATTAGCTTCTTTAAAATTTGGTGGACTAGCAGCAAGCATAGCTTGAATAGTAACCAAATCTCTTTCAGAATCACTATAAACGGAGGCAGATTGTGCAACCACTACTCCTTCTACGCTTAACCAACTACTACTTGCCTTTTTAATGGCTTCAAGTGCTTGAGTTTGATTTTGCTCTTTAACTTCCTTCTTTGTTTCTTGGAGAAGCAAGATAAAATCATCTAAAGAAATATCTTCTTTCTTAAAACCAGCTTCTTTTGGGTATCCACCACTTGCAACTTTTTCATTTACAGCCTTTAAATCTTGTAAAGCCTGTAAAACTTGGTCTTGTTTTTTAAGAGTAAAAGCATATACTACCTTTCCCATATTCGACTCAATATCTCGGTAAGCAGTAGCTGAATCAGCTTTTATCCCTTCTTCAATTTGTCTCCAAGTTTTGTTAAATTCATCATAAGACTTTTGAGCATCCGAAAGGTTCCCTTTAGAAGCAAAATCGATGGCTTGATCAATTGATACTTCAGCTTTCTTAATATCCTCATTAGAACTTCCAGCTGCTAGTACAGGATTATATATGCCAAATCCTAATATTAATAAAATAATAGATAATATAAGTAGTAGATTTTTTCTCATAAGAATCCCCCTGGTGTAGTCACCCAATTGATAACGAATTTCAATATCATTTATATTTACTATTGTATTTCCACTGATAACAATTGTCAATTGGAGATTTTTTTTATTTGTTACAGTAATGTGAATATTAACTTTTAAAACATAAATAAAAAGGGGAATGCTTTGGCTAAGATGCCCAACCCTCGGATGTACCGAAAAAAATATATTAAAAAACCTTGCCATTTGAAGGCAATGTTTTAATTTATTATTAATTTACTTTATAGATATTTCCTAATAAAATATCTGTTAAGGACTCTTATTTATCCTTTTTTTAAATCTTACACTAATGATAACATTAAACCAAAATATAGGACTGCGATAAAACCAATCCCGAAAAAAACAGCAGGTAAAAGTCTTTTCCGGTGGAAACTGAATAAAATCAGAATTAAAAATATCACTGAAAGGATGACTAGCAATTCCGATTGGAACGAAGTTGCTATATGAGTTTGTAATGTTGTAAGAATATCTTTCCCCAATAACCATTCCACCCACTTGGATGCACCCTCTGACTTTACAGTGAATTCCACATTATGTGGTGGCGATAACGTTCCCATCACAGCGGTGAAATAAAACACGAATAATAGAATTAGGCTTTCCCCTTTAATCCATGGTCCTGGATTGAAGGATAAATTCTTCATCGCTTTTTTTGTGAGTACACCATTTATAAAGGCGAAAGCAAAAACAGGGATGATACTGATATGTTTTAAAAGTAGCATTTGGCCATAAGGTAACACCCATGCCTTTACATAATCTTTTGGTTCAACAATAAATAACATTAAATAGATACCACTAAGGATAATGATGATTAAGCAAATAACAGCAAAAGGAGTAAACCACCGTAAAAATTTAGACCAGTTAAGGTCTTCTTTCGAGAACCAGCCAACATTAATCAATATACCTGTCCATAATGTAACTATTAAAAAATGAGTGTTGTGAGACCATAATCCTGCCCAAAATGACAGAGAAGCGACATGACTAGAATAACCAACTGCCAATATCATTAATAACAGTAAAATGGCTTGTATATATTTTGAGCCATTTAGCAAAATCGTAAGATATAAACATGTTGCTAATAAACCTACAAAGATCCAAGCTCTCCCGACTTGAAAGTCCAAAATTACGGATTGTACAGCTAAAAAGAATCCAACTCCTCCTTGGAAATAGGAAACTGTTTGAGCAATTGGCCCTAACGAGAGAATAATAATTCCAAGTGTGAAAAGGAGTAACATTGGTTTAGGGATAGAAACTTTTGGTTTATTCTCATTGGGTACAAACTGTAAAGCCACATGCCCAACTAGGATGGAATACAATAAATAATTTCCGAATTCAGTAATAGGAATTATGAACCCCATATTTAACGCTTCCTTCTAAATAACAGGAATAGACCAATGAACAAAACGACAACTACTGCCACAACTATAATCGTCTTCATATTAGAAGTGTTATCCATAGAAACATTATCTGTTTTATCCTGTTTTACTTCCGCTTTTTTAGGTTCTTCTTTATTTGGAGTTACTGGCTGTTTGGTTTCCGCCTTTTGGTCCTCCTTTACTTCCTTTTGCACGGTAAATGGGATTTCACCCGTTATGGGATGACCGTCTTCACCAGCTATACTCCACTTAATTGTATAAGAGCCATTTTCTAATGGAGTTGATATTATACCTATTAGGTGATTTTCTTTTGGCGTAACATTAGCAAAAGGTATTTCTTGCCCATCTTTTACCAAAGTCATTGTGCTTAAGGATTCAATCTTACCTTCATATGTAAGGACCATTTGTTTTTGGTCTTCTATGACCACTTGATTCGCAGCTGGATTGGATGAAGTAAGTTCCGTATGTGCACTAGCCATGCTTGGAACCATTACTAGTAAACTCATTAATAAGAATAGTAATTTTTTCATTTTGCTGCCCCTTTCTTAATTCCTATTATTTTTCTGTACATTCCATTCATCATAACACTCTCATCTTGAGTTATAATGCATTGGTTTTCAACTACTTTGTACAAATCATAAAATTCCAAACCTATGTCGGTACCGAAAATTTTTACAATCGCACGAAGAATTCGTTGTTTTTTCATCAATTTTTTGTTGTTAGGAACAAATTTATCAAAAATAAGGAAAGTGCCATCCTTCTTTACAACCCTTACTATTTCGTTCAATGTTTTTTGGGGATCAGGGACCACGCTTAGAATTAAACTGGCTACAATAAAATCAAAAGACTCATCAGGAAACTCCATCTTTTGTGCATCCATTTCAAGAAAATTAATGGATGAGTCAGGATACTTTTCTTTAGCCACTTTCAACATTTCAGCTGAGTAATCAATCGCCGTAATAAAATAGCCTTTGGCCGTATAGAAAGGTATATCTGCACCTGTGCCAACCCCAACAAAGAGAACACTACTTCCTTTTTTATGGGACAAATCTTTAAAGATTTCTTTTCTAGCTTTTAAGAATATTCCTGAGTTAAAAAAACGATCGTAAATGGGTGACCAGCATTTGTAAACGATACGATTCCAACCATTATTCACAATAGCCCCTCCCTTATCCTACTAAAGCCTGTAAGCCCTGAAAGCAAATAGTATGAGAAAAATAGTGACATCCAATCAATATATAATAATATCAAAAAAAATAATACCATAAACAACAACTTTTATTATCCTTGGCACCTAATTCTTCATGCTGTTTATTCTTCCAATAAAGAAATCCATGTTAAAAGATACGCATGTTAAGTAAGAATTATATAAAGGATAATAAATTAAAGCTTTCCATATGTATGGAAAGCTTTAATTATGGAAGCTATTGAATCACCTTTAATCTCCTAAATCCTTACTTTTCTTTTGCTGCTTCATTTACTCTATCCTTGAAATCGTTATACGTATTCCCTTCAAACTTGACACCATCGATATAAATGGCAGGGGTACTAGTAATACTTAGCTTACTAGCCGTTGACATATCTTTTTCCCATGCCTCTTTTGCCTCGTCATTTTTAAAAGCATTAACCACTTTATTCACTTCTGTCTCAGAAACAATTTCGCTTAATGTATCCTTAAGAAATGACTCTGTATAGACATCCATTTGTTCTGCTTTTGTGTCTTCGGGCTGTTTTTCATATAATAGCTCATGGAACTTCCAAAACGTCTCATTTCCTAATTCTTTAAATACTGCTTCCGCAAATTTAGCAGAACGAGTAGAATCAACATGGATAAATGAATAATTCATAAAGTATAACGAGGCTTTTCCTGTATCAATAAGATCCTTTTCTATACTAGGAAGAAGTGAATCGTTGAAATTTTTACAATACGGACACTTATAATCACCAAATTCAACTATTTTTACTGGCGCTGATTTTTCACCTAAAAATGGCTGTCCCGCATAGTCAATGGCTTCTTTTTTAGCGTTATTTGATAAAAAAATTAAACCAACAAGACAGATGGTGACAAAACCGATAATCCAAAATAGGAACTTAGAAGATTGTTTTTTAGATTTTTTTGCTTTTTTGTTCGCTGAAGACATTTATTCACCTTCTTTTTATAAACTCTAAGAAGCAACTTTCTTTAACTGTTCTTTAGAGAAGAATTTTGAATCTAGAGAAAGAGTAGCATTTGAATTTAGAAATAAAAATGCTGCCATAACTGCAAAAGCAAGTTCAAGCTCGTACCCTGCTCCTTGACCATTTCCCATAAATCCTGCTGCAATCTTTACCTTTACAATTGCTCCAATCATAATTAAAACAAAGAGGGCTGCTATGTATCGTGTACCAAGACCGATGATTAACAAAAGACCCCCAATTAACTCAATAATTGCAACTACGTACCCCATAAAGCCTGGAATACCTATACTTTCAAACCATCCGGCAGTATTATCAATTCCATTTTGAAACTTAGATAGACCATGGATAAAGAAAGATAACCCTAAAAATACTCTTAAAATTAATACACCGATTTCTGTTTTTTTCATTTCATTAACTCCTCCAATTTAACGTATTTTGTAGGAAATCACAGACAAACACTACATTCAGTAGTGTTTGAACACGATTTACCCCTTTTAAAAAAAGTCTTCGATAAATAAATCACACTACCCATTGTAGTGTAACTTAGAACGATTGGTCAAGGATTTTAATTTTTCCCTTGTATTTGATAAAGGTTATAAAACAAAGGATTGGATTTTGACTCCAATCCTTTAGAAAAATAAAAATGGTTATGCTATTACTAAAATGAAAAGTATGACAAGGAACATATTTAATGAGATAATGACTGACCGTGCCTGCATCTTAACTGGAATGGTCTGTTGTGGATTTAACAGCTGTTTTAACCGATAATCAACGGTTTCATCCGCAAAATGTACAAGAGCTGGTGCAGGATGTGCAATTTTTAATTGATTCTTGATTAACTTTAATAAAGCACTTCCCAAACCAAGTTCAGAACCCATTCTTTTAATCGCAAATTCATCCGCCACTAGTTCAACCATGATTCTATAATTCTGATAGGACCATTTCGTAAGAGGGATATACCACATTACTTCTGAGATTATTTGTAAAACAAAAACCTTCAATCCATCATAATACTTTTGATGCGACGTTTCATGGTATATTACTGCTTCTAATTCTTTAGAATCTAACATGTCAATTAAAATAGTAGAAAGCACTATTTTTGGTTTCCAAAAACCAAAGGTAAATGCTAAAAGTTCCTTATCTTGAATAACCACAATGTCATTATTTTTTCTGTTAAATTTTTCATTCAATTCACTAGATTTATTTATTTGATTACGTTGCTGAATCTGATGTCGAAATGAACTTAATAAGACAATCTGGTTAATAACCTTTTTACAAATAATGAAAACCGTATAAAAAATATAGGTATTTACAATAATCTCAACTGCGAAATATCCAAACGTACCTGGTTTAAATAAACTCACGCAAAAAATAAAAATATTAAATAGCTCTATTGGTCCAATAAAATCATTTAATATGTACAAACCCATTTGAACAAACAAAATGATCGCAAAGAAGAGGGCTAATCCAAACACTGCGGTTGACTTTTGTTTCCAGACCATTTATTTTCTGTCCCTTTTTAATTGTTCCAGTTTTTGTTCCAGTTTTATCAGTAAATTATCATCCACCTCTTTTAATGAATCGAGCATATGGTTAACAACTAATCCCCCAAATTCATCTAAAAGGTTTTCTGTTAGTTTTTTTGATTGGTTATTAATAAAATCCTCTTTGGTGGTGAGAGGCTTAAAGAATGATGTACGTCCTTCCAATCTTTTTGTAAGGATGTTTTTATCAACAAGACGATTCATAACTGTCATAACAGTATTAAAATTTATAGGTTTCTCTTTTTCTAAAATTAGTTGGACTTCCTTAATACTACTTTCATTCCCATCCCAAAGAATATTCATTATTTTGGATTCAAGTGGACCGAAAAAACGATTAAGCCCTTCTTGATCAACTCGAAAATTATTTATTGTCAATTAACACACACCTACCCTTCATTACAAATTGTAGTGTATTAGTTCTAATTTTTCAATTAAAGGATTTGTTAACTACAAAATATGATTTTAAAAAACCAATTCCTTATTTTAAAAATATGCTTGATATAACATATTTTTCACTTATTCTAAGAAATAAGTTTCGATATGTTTTTTTGCTTAACTACATCTTCAAAATCAGTTGGTTTACTTAAGATTATTCCTCTCTGATCTAAGACACTAGTAATCAAACCTAGTTCATAATACATAGCTTTAGTTAAGATACCTTTTTCAATGTTTTTACATATCTCATAATAAAAATTAATTAAGAAATCATTAGGTAATTTTTCATAAAGGTTCATATTGTACACCTTCTAAAGTAATTTTCGAAATTATTAATAATTATAATGTGTTAAGAAAACGGTTACAAGCGATTCTTTAATTTCTAATAAAACTTTAATAATTAATCAATTTAGTTGATAATGCTTCGATAGAGATCTTCCTCCATAAATAATCTAGAACGAATTAAATTAAGAATAAAACAGTTTTTAACAACTAAATTTAAAGAAATGCCTGCCAAATTATTTATGTTATTTATTTACGGCACTAATATCTTTAAAATAAAAGACACCTTCACAGGAGTCTTTTACGTTTCATTTATCTCTAGCTAATTAATACATCATAGAAGCTCCAACAATGATTAAAAGGATGAACAATACAACAATTAACGCAAAGCTATTACCGCCGTCCCAGCTCATTTATTTCACCACCATTCCAATCCGAATATTAGAGTTAGAGAAGTAACCTCTCATAAATATGTATATTTTTTAAGACAAGCTTTGTTTGGACAAAAATCACTCTTTACTTAAAAATTTGAATTGACCATAATAAGAAAGAATGCCTGCTTCAAATCAGGCATTCTTTGGAGGTTAATTTCATGTTAAGCAACTGGTGTAATATAAGATATCTACAGGATAATAAAATTGAATAGACAAATGCTGAGCCCAAAAAATAATTTCTTTAACAAGTTTTAACTCAAGGACTTTCACATGAACGAATCACTTAGGCTAGTGTGTCATCAATTCCATATCCATCAATTCATGAGATATATTCTCAACCCAAAAAGCCCTTGTTAGGGCTTTTTAGATTATTAATTTTTTAGTAACAAATTACTGCTCCAACGATGATTAACAAAATAAACAATACAACGATTAATGCAAAACCTCCACCGTATCCAAATCCCCCATAACCATAACCACAACCGCCAAATCCTCCGAAGCCTCCATAACCAAACATATTAAGTCCTCCTTTATAATTATTCAATACAATTTATGTTAATAAATTAAAAAGAGGAAGGGCTCTTTCACTAAGATTTTAATAAAGTACAAACTTATACCTCTTACAATTACGCCCTGGTCATCAGGTAATTAATCTTGGTGGGTTCAGCTATTCTATCCAGTATATTTAGTACAATAATCATTTCACTTGCTGTAAGTACCAACAGACAATTGAAAAGGCTATCACAAAGCTAGGTCTTTTCCTAGTTTCTTTTTATATTAAATGGGGTGGATTATAATTACAACATTAATTCGAATTGGTTCCATATAGCTTGGGAAACTGTTTTTTCATCTCCTAAATGTCAGTTAATTAAATTAAGACAAATCTAGTTATCTCTCCCTGGCTTGTAGTAATAAGGATTGCTATTATGTTCTTTCTCTTTATTATTATCAATAAATAACTTTCCATCCTCTAAAAGAGTTGCCAATGTAATATTTTCTACTAGTTCTCCCTTGTTTTCAACCTCATTAATGAGCCATCCACGGTCTAATTGTAGATATTTTAGATTATGGTAAATGATCTGTCCGTCCATTATCAATGGTATAGGAATAAATTCTTTCTTTACTTGCAAATTTAAATCATTGGGTTGAACAGGACGATATTCCGACTTTGGGATAATACTAAGATTTCCTGTTTCCTCCATAACTGCCATAGCAATACTTCGTATATCTGTGTACCCTTTTACTCTTAAATGTGATAATAATTCATTCAAAGGCATACGTACCTTTTTCAAACCTTCTCTATCAATATCCCCATTTTGAATTAATACCGTAGGACTTTCATATATAATCCATCTTAATTTATTATGTAACGATAATAGAATAAAAATTTTATATAGAATTACTGTTATTGCAGCATAGGTAATGGCTTTAACCAGATTATTAACTTCAACAGGGGTACTAATAATATTGGTAAGAATAAGGATGTACAATAGATCGAAAGTGTGCATCTGAGCTACTGCTTTTTTTCCTGTAAACCTTAAAAACAAATATCCTACCACAAAAACTAAGAAAGTACGGTAAAATGCTTCCAAATTTGCACGCCCTTAAAACAATGTTCTAGTAAGAATAATATATAGTATTTGGTATTTGAACCAAGTCTAAACCACCATTGAATAAAAAAACACACAGATGTTTAGTAAAATACCGTGTGTTTTCCTAACTGTTTTTTTATTTACTGACAGGAACGATGGGTACAATATTTATCTATTACCTGGGGCTGGCTGATCAACCCCTTTTACATGATGCCGATGCCCATCATCTTCAGTTGTGTAAAAATCATAATAATGAACATGCATGCCATTCCCAACTGGTATAGCAGGACCAGAATATGCCTTATAATGATGGGTGTGCCCATCTTCAAAAACAACATATCCCTCTGTGTAATGAATGTGATTATGATCATGCGTTGGTATTGGCGGTGATGTGACATCTAAACACTGATGAACATGACCCGCTTCCATTGAGGTATAATCAACTGAACCATGGTTATGGTGTGGTACAAAACCCTTTACAAAATCATCTTTTCCTACCTTCGCCATAAACACACTCCCCCTTAACGCATCTCACTCATCTTTTTAGTATTTAACCTTTCTTCTAGAACATGAATCATATATAAGAAATGATCAGCTTCTCTTAATACATGGTCTGCCAATAATGGATTTATAACATTCCTGATTTGACAGGACTTAATTAGGTCTAGTCCCGTCTGCTTAAACGTACGAATTTCTTGAGCAGCGTTTTCACTGTTTTTATTCATTTTTCCAATTATTGGGTAATCCAGCTGCTTTTGATATAACATGGACTCTACATCTCTTGCTTGATTTAAAAGCACCTCGAAATCATCTCCAAATTTCCGTGCCGCATTATCTAAATTCCTTTCTGATTGGTCAAGCAGTGATGCTATCAAACGGGAATGTTCCATCATGATTCGTAGCCAAAAAACGTTTTCATTAATAATTGCATCCTAAATTGGGTCTAAAATCCCCCGGTTAAACTTCGTTAGTGTCCTCATAAAATACTCTGCTTCACGTGCAATGTGATCTGTTTTGCAGCAAACGATTCGGGTGTAACCAACATCTGATTAAACTGATCCGTGCTAACATGACCAGGAAGATTAGTCTGATACTGCATACTTATCCCCTCCTTTACTACCCCTCTTTACCATGATATTGCCATCAATTTAAATTATGTTATTGGACATGAGTGAATTTTCATATGAATCTCGTCAAGCAACCCCATTAGCAATTTTTATTTAAAATTAATACTATTTTTCAGTAAAATGGGTCTTTGTCCTCGGTAACTTGTCCAATCCATTGCACATCTAGAGAATAAGATGCTTATTAGACAGGGGAAAGGAGTTGAAACAATTGAGTAGAAGTAACAGAGAATTTGATAATCAAGGAAATCAATCTGTGTTTAGAGGTTCTGCAAAAAACAATGAAATTGACAACGACAATAACAGGAATAGGAACAGAAATAACAACAGTATCAGAAACAACAACAATAACAGGAGCAACAGCAGTAACACTAATGCCGATGTTGATTTCGCCATTGATAATGAATTTGATAATGAAGTGAGAAATACTTCGGAATCCGAGGCAGAAGCTGAAGTACGCAATGTTGACAACAATAACAATGAGGCTAGAGCAGCTATGGATAACTCTGGAAATACTCGATTTAATGTTCGATTAAACAGCAACAGTAATGCACGTGTTAGAACGGACCAAGAACAAGACAACGAACAAAACCAAGACATCGATGTGGATTTTGATTTTTAAGAGTATTCTTATAGATGTTCACTATTTAATGCTTTAAAAAAAGTAATTTAAATTTTAGGGGGATGAAAAAATGGCAAGAAGAAACCAGCGTAATAACACCAACACAGATGTGAATGTTGATGTAAATAATGATATTGAAAACGATATTCGAAATCGTTCAGAATCAGAAGCAGAAGCAGACGTTCGCAATGTTGACAGAAATACTAATGTTGCTAGAGCAACTATTAATAACTCAGGTAATTCCCGTGTAGATATTAACTTAAATAGCAGAAGCAATGCACGTGTAAGATCCGAACAAGACCAAGAAAACGACCAAGATCAAAATACTGATATAGATGTAGATTTTTAGTTTAGATTTTAGGGGGGGATAAATTTATTCAACCCTTTATTCGGATAGGTGGAAGCTTTCCTTGTTAAATTTATTACTTTATAAAAAATGTATTATAATGAATTTTTTTCAAAAATAGTTTTTTTGCCATTTTAGAATGACCAGATTTATTGTCAACAGGGCAATGACCCATTTGACCGAAAAAAGGCAGATGCTTCTGCCTTTTTGTTATTACTATTTAAATTAAAAACTGTTATTAACTTGCTCGTGTATCCGGTGACAGGCTTCGAATTTTTCCAGGATTCCTTTTATCCTTCGTTTTAGGTGTCCCATTGCCTGGTGCCTTGATCATCATGGCGATGACAACAGATACAATGCTTAAAACCGCAATCAGCTTAAATGTAGGGATAAATCCACCTAATGAAGAAGCAATAAATGATCCTGAGATGGCACCAATACCGAAGCCTTGATAAATGATTCCGTAGTTCTTACTTTGATTTTTCAAACCGAAGAAATCAGCTACGATGGCTGGAAATACTGTAATATTCCCGCCAAAACAAAACGCAATCGCTGCCACACTAGCAAAGAACAATCCATAATTCAGGTGAACAAAACTTAATACCGTAACCGCTGCCGCTGTAACAAGCAATGCACCTGATACCACTCGTAATCGGCCAACTTTATCGGATAAGGCTCCAAGAATGATACGTCCGCTTGTATTAAAGATTGCCACAAACGCTACCGCATTACTTGCCGTTGCAATATCAAGCCCTGCCATTTTAACACCGATATCCTTCACAATTCCAATCAGGAATAATCCGCTCATGCATGATGTAAAGAAGATCACGAATAAGAGATATGCTTCCTTCGTTTTCAACATTTCTTTCACAGTATAGTCTTTTTGAATACTGCCATTTTGAATTTTCGATTCATGAATTACTTTAGCTTCCCTAACTAGAAATGAACCACCTACGACCATAATCATGACGATTAGTCCCCAGAAAAAGAAGGCTTGGGTAACTCCAGCTGACTGGATGAATGACCCGTTAATGAACTTGAATATCAAACTACCTGTACCGTACGCTCCAACCGAAATACCAGAAATAAGTCCTTTTCTTTCAGGAAACCATTTAATTAAATTTGATAAAGATGTGATATAGGCAGTACCATCTGCTGCCCCAACAATGACGCCTGCCAAGATATAAAGCATCCATAAGGATGATACTTGGGAACTAATTATTAATCCTGCACCTAGGACAATGCCGGCACAAATAAGTAAGCGGCGAATCCCCCATTTATCTTGCAGCTTCCCAGCGAACAACGTGGATAGTGCTAAGGCTAAGCTGGTAATCGAAAAAGTCAAAGCAACTGAATTTAACTTCCAGCCAAAGTGGTCGACTAAGGGCTGGTTGAAAAGACTCCAAGTATAGATAGTACCTAATCCCATTTGTACGATAATCGTTCCTATTACAATTAACCAACGACGATCCATGCTTGCTCTCATTATGATCTCCTCTTTTCTCCCAATAAAAATGATCATTTTCTAATTAGAAATTTTAATTACCTTGTTGATGTGATCATCATACCATCGAAAAAGGGACAGAAATCGTTTTCAGAATGAAATGCTTATTATTCGGAATGAATGGATATTATAGCTGCATAATTTGTCGGAACGCTTTTACTTTACTTCTGCTCACCGGGATTTCTGCATTCAGATCTTTAAGACGCAGCAGGTAGGTTTGATTAAACCATGGCACAATTTCACGGATTTTCGTTAAGTTAACTGTATACGATCGGTGACACCGAAAGAACATTTCTTCCGGTAAATGGGCATGAAACTCCGTTATACTCATCTGCATCGTACACTCTTCATTCAGCGTATAAACCAATGTCACCTTTTCACTTGCTTCCGCATAATAAATGTCATTTACATCCGTCACAATAATTTTATCGTTCTTTTTTAAATTGATTCGGTTTGAAGACTTTGCATGGACCTCCATTTCTTGTACCGGAGCATTAGGCCGACTGTTTAGGATATTAACCTGTGTCTGATCTCGTAGATAAGCAGCCTCAAGCCTGTTTAACATCGTTGCCATCCGCTTTTCATCATATGGCTTGAGGATATAATCAAAGGCTTCAAGCTCAAACGCTTGAGCGGCATGTTCCTTATAGGCCGTGGTAAAAACAATATAGGGTCTTTTCGTAAATTTGCTAATGGTGCTAGCCAGAAGCATCCCATCAAGTGATGGAATATTAATATCCAAAAAGATGACATCTGTTTCTTGCTCCTGCAGAAATTTTAAAACATCTAAGCCATCATCAAAGAAATGAGTGACTTCAATTTCACTATAAGCTTCAATTAAGTACTCCAATTCTTCACGAGCTGGAATTTCGTCTTCTACAATAATTGCTCTCATTTTTTCTCCTTTACCATATCAAAAAAAACTTCTGTTCCTGGTGATAACCGGTGAATCACCAGACCATCTCCATAGATAAGTTTGACGCGCTGATGGACGTTATACAAACCGATTTTGTTAGCCGGTACCGTGTCATGCTGCACATGGTGGATGACATCTTCACTAATCCCTGCACCCGTATCCTTCACGCTTACTCTTATTTTTTCTCCCAAATCTTTAACTGCAATCGTCACCACTCCAGGCCCTTTTTTCTTTAAGATGCCGTGAATAATGGCATTCTCTACTAACGGCTGGATAAGAAGACTTGGGATGTTTACATTCACTTCGTCTATGTCATACTCTACAGTTAAACGGCTGCCGAAACGGGCCTTTTCAATTTCTACATAATCACGGACTTGCTCCAACTCTTTATGAATATCAATCAATTCATCATTTACCTCTAAATTATAGCGCATATAGCCAGATAGATTGATAATCAACTCACGGGCCTTGTCCGGATTCCTTCGTGTCGTGGAGGCAATTGCATTAAGGGCATTAAACAAAAAGTGCGGATTAATCTTTGTTTGAAGTGCCTTCAACTCTGCCTTATTCGCTTCTGCCTTTATCTGTTCAATCCGTGAAACCTCCATTAGAGTAGAAATGATTTGAGAAAGTCCGATCGCCATTGTCTGAAGCGAATAAGTCATCTTATAAGCTTTTCGATAGTAAATTTTTAATGTTCCTGTCACCTCTCCATGTTCTTCAAAAGGAACAATCAGCAGCGAGTGAATTTGTGGCGTATGGTGATCCGCGATATGATTCCGAATGATAAATTTGCCCGTTCGGATCGCTTCTTTTGTCAAATCACTAATGATTTCCTGTCCAGTCACATATCTTTCTTCCCCGAAACCAACATAGGCGAGTACATTTTCATTATCTGTGATGGCAACCGCATCGGCCTTGATATCATTTTTGACAATACTACAGATTTGCCTTAAGGAATCCGTATTGATGGAGCGAAAATAAGGCAGAGTCTTATTAGCGATATCTAATGCAAGCTTGGCGTGTTTTGCCGCAATCGTTTCCTTTTCACCTTCCACACTCATGACCAGTAAAACAATCAGCCCGATGTTTAATTCTCCGGCAATCATAGGGAAGGCTATCTTAGAAACGATGTCCAAACCAAGTGAAAATGGTTCAGCCATTGCAAGAATCAACAGCATGGTTAATACTTCACAAAACATCCCAGCCGCAATTCCATAGATCCAACGTAAGGACCTCTTTACTCTTCGGTTAATGTAACCAGAGACAATTCCCGCAATTATACTTGTGATTAAGCATGGGACCGATGTGACCCCGCCAATATCAATTAAATAGCGATGTAAACCCGAAACGACACCAGAAATGATACCCACCCAAGGTCCAAACAAAATACCACCAGACACAACCGCGATGATCCTCGTATTCACCAGCGAACCTTCGACATTGATCCCTGAGTAGGTCCCAAAAATAGCAAATAAGCAAAACAAGATGGTAATCACAAGCCGCTCTGTCAGAGAATGACGATCTTTTTGAAGAGATTCCTTAAATCTCGGAATCCGGATCATAAAAAACAGACAAATCAACAGCAAGGCCGCTCGTTCAAATAAATGGATCAGCATTTCTAAAGATGTATTCATGGAAAAAATCCTCTCAAATTACGCATCGATATTTTGGTTGATGATTATTCTTCTGTACCTTTATTTTATGTATGTTCGTTCAATTGTAAAAGTCTGCCTCGTTATTGAAGGCAGACTTAATGCATTTCAGAGATATATTATCTCCCACAACACTTCTTATATTTCTTGTCACTTCCACAAGGACAAGGGTCATTCCGACCGATTTTCTGTCTGGCTTCGAAATCCACAATCTTCGCTTTAGGATTTGGCAATCGCTGCAAAGTTTGCTGCTCATAGGCCCCCGATAGCTCTCTTGGTGAATACCCTTTGAGGAACCATTGCCTCGTGTTATTCATAAGGTTTACGACTTTGTCCATGCAAGCTTTCACCAATTCTATATTTTCAAATTCTAGTCTGCTTTGCAGAAATTGAAGAATATGATTTGGACTCTCCCCGATGTTGGTCGCATAAACGCATTCTTCTACGATTCCATCCGCTTCTTGTCTGCTCATTTCATAGTTTTGAGTTAAAAAGTGAACAAATTGAAGATAGCTATCATTTCGTTCGATATATCCGGGTTCACCCGCTCTCAGTAATTGCTCTTTAGAAAATGGGAAAAATGCCACATCTTTTCTGGTTTTGTGTTCATCTTTTACTTTTTCTGAATCAAAGACACGACTATTGGAAAAGCCAAACTGATCCAATCTTATTTGCTCGTAGTAGGAGATAGCATGATTGATTACAGATAGATAATCCGTAAGTCTGATAGGTTTATTCATGTATTTTTCTAGCAAATCATGCAGCTCAGTGAGGGTCAAAGTACCATAATAGTAGAGCAAACCTTGTGTAAGCTTGATCCATTCTGTATTACGTCGGCTAATGGTGATTAATGGCTTGTGGTTGTCGCGAATATACGAATTCTGTACTATTTCTTCAGGTATTGCAATGATTTTTTTGCCTTCAAAAGTTCCTGTGAAGATAATTCCTATGTTGCGGAAGTAGTTTAGTTGATTTGCCGTTAATTTCGGCGCTTCCATATACCCGCCATGATGGATGATTTTTTTGATTAAGTTGTAACGCTCTTGGTCCAGATACATGCATATCTTTTCAAACGAAAGTGGAATCTTTATACTTAATAAGTCTATTAATTCCCCCTTTTTTAGCTGACTGGCGCCTTTTACCTCTAAACGTCTCCTGATGTCACTCAATTCATCTTTAGAAAATCTTGTAAGTGTATCGTTTATTGTTAAAGGAATAGAAATATCACTCCACATTTTTGATTCCCGTTTCTGCTGACTCTTCCTTGTCATTTCTCTTAAATCTTCTAAAGCGCCTTGTAATTTTTCATAAGTATCTTTATCGATGCTGCTAGTATTCAAGATGATCACCTTCTGAAAATATTTGTTTAATATATTTTTTAAATTGCTATATGTAAAAAAGAGCCTTTTTAAGTGTTTATTATATCAGAAATGAGTTTTAATTTTAAACTGTTTAATCTAAGTCGCTCTATAACCTTAATTTGGGCGGAAACTATAGCTATTAATTTTATAGTTTCAGAAACCTCTTAACCTTGGATTCTAAAATGGAAAGTCATCATCATTAATATTAAAGTGATTTTTGTCTTTTTGGGATTGTAGTATAGGGAAAGTTTCAGTATCTTCTTCCATTTCCTCTCTTGTTAAACCAAACGGTACTCCGTTTTCAGTATATCCTGCTACAAAGTAAAACATATCTTCCCCAAAATCTTCTACCTGCTCTTTGTCAATCTTCCTTTTTTCCTTCTGTTTTTGTCTTGCCTCAAGCGATTTCTTTACCTGTTCTTTGTATGACTGTTTAAATTTATAGCCCAACATTTCTAGTTCTGTAATGGCACAGTTTAGGTCTACTCCAAACCAATTACTATATCTCTTTGCTAGGTTATTACCGTTGTTTTGTTCAGCCCATTTTTTAGCATTCTGAAGACGATCTCTACGATTATAGCGTTTCCTTCTTGGGGTGTTATTTGTATTATGCTTCTTTTTTGCCATACTAGAGCCTCTTCCCAATAAGTTTACATAATATTATTATAATCTATCATAGTTCATTCATTTTGTTAACGTTGAAGGTTCTATTAACAAGAAATCATAGATACTCAAATCTTTCCTTTAAGGAAAATACCAGAATCGAAATCAAAATAAGAGCGCAAAGTAATGACCATTTAAGGTTGTTACTTTACGCTCTTAACGTCAGCCCGCAAATCAAGGAATCCTGTTGACTTTTCCTAAAAATATCTTAGGACACCATTTAAGTTTTCCACCACACCGCGTGTCCATATTGTAATTGCGCGGTCTTTTTTAATAGGCTAGAAACCTGTTTATAGCACCTTACTTAAGAAAGCCTTTGTTCTATCATGCTGTGGGTTACCGAATAACTGATTCGGCTCATTTTCTTCTACAATATACCCTCCATCCATGAAAATAACACGATCGCCAACTTCCCTGGCAAATCCCATTTCATGTGTAACCACTACCATGGTCATTCCTTCTTTAGCAAGCTGCTTCATAACCTCTAATACATCACCGACCATTTCCGGATCAAGTGCAGAAGTCGGTTCGTCAAACAACATGATTTTAGGATTCATAGCCAATGCCCGAGCTATCGCAACCCGCTGTTTCTGTCCGCCAGATAGTTCTCCCGGATAACTGCCAGCTTTTTCTTTCAGGCCAACCTTATCAAGTAACTCAAGGGCCATTTTTTCAGCCGCTACTTTACTGATAGAAAGAATTTTAATAGGACCTAAAGTGATATTTTCTAAAACGGTTTTATGTGGGAACAGATTAAATTGTTGAAATACCATTCCAACTTCTTGTCTAACTTTGTTTATATTGATTTTTGGGTCCGTAATGTTATGTCCGTTAATCACTACCTCACCACCTGAGATTTCTTCCAGGCGATTAAGACAACGAAGGAATGTACTCTTTCCTGATCCAGAAGGGCCTATTACACATATTACTTCTTTTTCTTGAACTTCAGCGTTAATATCTTTTAAAACCTCTAGTTTCCCAAACGATTTTCTTAAGTTTTTTACTGATATAATGCTCATCGAACCTGAATCCTCCTTTCAACAAAATTAGCAAGAAGGGTTAACAAATAAATAATGATAAAATAAATGACACCTACAGCAAGCCAAATTTTAAATGCTTCAAAGGTTGCTGAAGCCTGAATTTGACCCTGCTGTGTTAAATCTGCAATACCGATAACGGATAACAGTGAAGTGTCTTTTAAACTAATAATGGATTGGTTCGTAATCGTAGGAAGCATTCTTCTAAAAGCCTGAGGCAGGACCACGTAACGCATTGTTTGTGCTCCTGTAAAACCAATCGATCTAGCGGCTTCTGTTTGTCCCTTATCAATTGATTGAATCCCGGCTCTGATAATTTCTGCAAAATATGCACCCGCATTAATCGCAACAGTAATAATACCAGCTGTTGTGCTGTTTAAAGAAACCAAATGCAGCGAATTCACTCCAAAATATATAAAAAACAATTGTACAATAAATGGAGTTCCTCGAATCGCATCAACATATACCTTTGCAATCCAATTCAAGATTTTAAGAGGTGCAAGCCGTAACAAGGCCATCACTAAACCAATTAAAAAACCTAGAATAATAGCAATAACAAATATATAAAGTGTGACTTGTAATCCTTTTAGTAATATTGGTAAAGCTGCAACAATTATATCCACTGTTTCATCCCCTTTCAAAAAGAAAGCGCGCTTTATGCGCGCCCAATCAGTATTTATTCACCAAGATAAGTTTTTACAATTTTATCATATGTTCCATCTTTTTTGAGTTCAGCAAGACCTTTATTAATTTTTTCAATTAAGTCCTTGTTTTGACCTTTCAAAACAGCAATTCCATATTGGTCTCCATTTAAGCGGTCACCGACAATTTTCAAACCAAGGTCCTTTTGGGCAATAGCGTAGGAAATAACAGGATAGTCTTCAATAAGTGCATCTGCATTTCCATTAGAAACTTCCTGGAACATTGCTGGACTATCATTAAACTGAACAACATTAATTCCTAGTTTTGATGCATTAGCTTGTGCATATTCAGCACCCGTTGTTCCTTTTTTTACAGCAACTGTTTTTCCTTTAAGTTCTTTAACTGATTTAATAGTTGAATTATCTTTTTTAACAACAACTGTTAATCCTGCATCAAAATATGGAGTTGAGAAATCTACTACCTTTTTTCTTTCGTCTGTAATGCTCATCCCTGCAATAGCTACGTCAAGTTGATTGGCTTGCATGGCTGGAATAATACCACCAAAGTCCATAGGATTAAGTTCAATTTTAAAGCCCTGATTTTTCGCAATGGCATTAATCAAATCAATATCAATACCCTTATACTCATTTCCATCCTTATATTCAAATGGAGGGTAAGTCGTGTCCACGCCGACTTTATATACCTTTTCACTATTCGTTTTCTCTCCTGATGTTTCCTTGCTACCGCACGCTGCGATAAAGACAGTCAGAATTAAAAATAAACTAAATAAACCAAATTTTCTCATTAAATAACACCCCTACTTTTTAGATTATTTTTAATATAATAAAAACAATACTTTTTTAATATACCACAGATATCAAATATGAAAAAGTATTTTTTGTATAATAATTCTATCTATTTAATAAAATACAAAAATTTTTTATACCCTAAAAGTATTTTAATAGTAACCCGACAATATGGTAAAAAACATATTTTAAAACAAATTCAACTTTTTTGAGAACTATTGCGGTTATTATTTTAATATTCTAATTATATTATTAAAAATGATCAAATCCCCCCACCTTCGGTTAGTCTGCGGTTATATCACTTTACTATCAATTATTTTGAACAAAGGTCAAAAGAGAGCCTTCATTTTTCCACAATTCTTTCGTTTTGCCTCGCGTTAGGATAATAATTTTTAATACTAAGGAAAATATTAAGTAGAAAATGGAGATTAAAACATCAGCCAACATGAATGATTGAAATGAGGGGAATAGATGAATTTGAAACGAAGAAAGGCTCTCATTTATTTAATTACAATGGTTTTATCTTTTCTTTTTATCATACCTTCGGTGGATGCCCAAAATGTTAACCCGCAGGTCTTGGCAAGGGTAAAAGAAACGCTTACTGTCAATGGAAAAGTATTTAAAGATTTAAATTCAAATGGAAAACTAGATAATTATGAAAACTGGGAGTTATCGGTTGAAAAGTGAGTCGCTGACCTTATATCCAAAATGACATTAGAGGAAAAAGCCGGACTTATGATTATACCTGAATTTCGGGAAATTGAAGGGTCAAAGATGGAACAGCCGAATAATTTAATTGATCAACATGCACGCTATTTTGTTTATCGTAGTACACCTCGTGCTGATGTTATTGCCAATACAAATAATATACTGCAAGAACGGACTGAGAGAACTAGATTAGGAATACCGGCAGTTCTTATATCAAATCCCCGGAACCATTTCACTATGATCGCAGATATTACAGATTTTAAAAAGCAAAAGATTACTATGTACCCGCAAAAGATGGACCTGGTCAATTTTCCATATGGCCAGATTCTTTAGGACTCGCTGCAACCCGAGACCTTGATTTGGTTAGAGAATTTGCTCACATTGCACGAAAAGAATGGACATCTTCTAGTCTTCGTAAAATGTATGGCTACAATGCTGATATTGCAACACAACCGTTATGGGCAAGAATTATAGAAACATTTGGAGAAAGTCCTAAACTTGTTTCAGATATCAATTATACGTTAATCAAAGGTTTTCAAGGTGAAGAACTCGACAAAAACAGCGTTTTTTTGACAACAAAGCATTTTTGCAGTTGAACAAAGTTTGGTAAGTGAGAAGCAAATCAATCCGTAGCATATTTGCTCACAGAAATGATGGAATTAGGTTTATTCGAAAACCCCTATGTGAATCCAAAAAGGGCACTTGAAGTGGTAAATAATCCGACATCACAAGAAAAGGCAGACTTAGCTCACAGGAAGTCTATCGTCTTATTACGCAATGATCAGAATCTTCTACCCCTATATAATAAAAAAATAAAAGATATGAAACTTTATGTTGAGTCTTTCCCAGCTGGTGAACATAGTGCCAATACGATTGCATTTAGAAAAACCATTCAGAAATATGATCCTGACATCACTTTGACGGATCATTTGGAAGAAGCAACACATGCACTTGTTTGGATAAAACCCAAACAAGATCTGCTTTCGAAGCAACCATTGATTTCCATAGGACCGGATACGCAATTTCATAATAAAAATCGGATTATCAAAATACAGAAAACTGTACCGACTATTATGGCCATCAACTTTAGTAATCCTTGGCTGATACAAGAAATTGAACCGAATGCAGCAGCTGTCATTGGAACGTTCGGAGTGAAAACGGAAGCTTTAATGGATGTGATTCGTGGGAGATTTAATCCGACAGGTAAACTTCCTATTACAATTCCTGCCAATCAAGAAGCAGTGGCAAAAAACAAGATGGACGTACCAGGCTTTGATGAGGCTCCTTCCTATTACTACCAATCAAAATCTGGTGACAAGTATGGCTACGGTTTTGGACTATCCTATAATACAGAGCACAAGGAAACAAAGTCCAGCGATCTCCGCAAATCCTTGAGGAATATCTTCAAAAATTAAAACGAAGTGGTACAAAAGGCAGCTCCCTCATCTGAGGGCAAACTGCCTAACTTAATTTAATTTGCACAACACACGGGGTGTTGGTGATTTTAGATATGAGATGCTGGCGGGTTATTCATTCTCCACTGGAAGTTCAACAGTAAACGGTTTTAATTCCTTAGCTGGGAAAAAGCTGGAAAAATCAAATAGCAACATTGTATTTTCCAGCTTAAAATTCTCAATCCTTTCTTCTCCGTTTAAGTCAAAAGTAGATTGGAAGTGTGCTGTTGCCTTATGAATCATTTTTACTTTATTAAAGGGAATACCGTGGTTTTTAGGAGGCAACGGATTTTCCGGGTCAATCTTGGTTAAATATTCCTTATCAACCAACCAGAAAAGGTATTTCAAATTATCATCAAAAAAAAGTTTCAGAGATTAAATATTAACATAAGAATATATATTAAATATAAAAATAGTATTATAATATTTTAAATAATTAGTAGAAAACCTCTGAAATAATACCCTGATTGAATGGAAAAATATAATTATATTGAGGTGGTCATATGCAAATTAAAGATTTTATAGTTGACCAAAGTTTAAAAGAATTAACGGAACATCGTACAGTTGTGTTACCGCTTGCATGTTACGAAACAACGATTAACCAAAATATTAATGGATATATACCACTACATTGGCATGATGAATTTCAATTCGTTCTCGTTGTTAAAGGAGAAGCCATTTTTCAGATAAATGAAGAATATATTACTGTTCAAGAAGGCGAAGGGCTATTTATAAATAGTGGCTATCTGCATATGGCAAAAGATAAGAATGATTCTGGCTGTACCTATATATGTTTAAATGTATCCCCAAGTTTCGTTTTATCACAAGAACTTTATACAACCCATGTAAACCCTTATATTCAGGCTACTAATATTCCTTATTTACTCTTGGTTCCAAAGGAGCTTTGGGCAAATAATATGTTGGCTTCTATTATGAGTATTAATCAGTTGATAAAACAAAATCCACCATACTATGAAATTGACATCAGCCTGCATCTCACATTAATTTGGAAGAACCTAATAATTAATGGGATTGAATTAGAGTACGAACAGACCGAAATGATAAAGAATCATCGAATGAAAAAGATGTTAAATTGGATCCACCTACATTATCCTGAGAAAATCCTTTTAGACGATATTGCACGAGCTGGTCAATTAAGCCGTTCCGAGTGCTGTCGATACTTCAAACGAATTTTAAAGAAAACACCTCTGAATTACTTAACTGATTTTCGAATTCAAAAAAGTTTAATTTTATTACAACAACCAGAATCCAATGTCACAGATGTTGCCTATCAAGTAGGATTTAACAGTACAAGCTATTTCATAGATAAATTCCGAAAGTCAATGAACATGACACCATTGGTCTACAAAAAGCATAAAAATTCCAGTTCACTTGAGAAGTAGTGCACTTCAACTTAACTAGGTGCTTTCATACAATAAGAAATACTATTAAATAGCCTAAAACATACAAGTTTTTATGCACTACTTATCTATTTTGGTTATTTTTTGCTTTGATAAAACACACTGTCAATAAATTGATTTTAAAATTGCCAACTACGAGGATTCGTATATTTTTGGATAAAATTCACGCAACCTTTAATTTAAAGATTGATTCATCAATTTACATAATTAAATTATAATAAATTAACCACTGTTCAAAATATAGTTAGATTCGTTATTTTTAACCATACATAAAAAGCACCCA
>NZ_JASATK010000039.1:0-27712 GCF_038440275.1 Bacillus sp. OTU2372 | reverse complement strand
CGGAGTAGGATTTAAGGGAAACGATAGCAGAAATCTTGAATTAGAATTTCATCATTTGCTCACACAATGATTATGCGTTGAATCCATTAATATGGTGCTGAATAAGATAAGAGAATCCGGCGTTATATAAGTAAGCGAATGATTCCTAAACAACGGATGAAACATACATAAAAGTAAATGCAAAAATCTTACAATAACAGTATCTTAGGTCTAAATATTTTTAAAACTGAGCACCAGCATTTTTGAGTGAGTATATAATTTGAATATTTTGCTAAATATCTTTATGCTAGGTAACACAGCTATTACTTAAAATTAGTTGGTAAAAATAAATAAGAAATAATCAGGAGGAAGCATAATGGAACATATGATGATTAGTAAGCTTTTTGAACCTGTAACCATAGGTGCGTGGAAGTTGCGTACAAGAACAGCCATGGCACCAATGACCCGCTGTTTTGCTGATGTTCAAACAGGTATTGTTGGTGAAGATGTCGTGGAATATTACCGTCGACGTGCAGCGGATGGAATTGGTCTGATTATAACTGAAGGCATTGTCATTAGTCCTCGCGCAAAAGGTAATCCTGGCGTTCCAGGGCTGTATACTCAAGAACAAATTAATATGTGGAAAAAGGTAACAAAAGCGGTACACCGAGAAGGTGGAACGATTATCGCACAAATTTGGCATGTTGGAAGAGCAAGTCATCATGAGATTGCTGGCAATCTACCACCACAGGCACCATCAGCTATACGAGCGGAAGGAAAAGTATCACGATTTGGAAAACCTTTTGATATACCTGAAGAAATGAGTATCGACGATATTAAAGAAGTCATCGGCCAATATACACAAGCAGCAATAAATGCAATTGAAGCAGGTTTTGACGGAGTTGAAGTGCACGGTGCCCATGGATATTTAATTGATCAATTTAATTCAGATGTTTCCAATCACCGGACAGATAGATACGGAGGAGATCTTGCAGGCAGACTAACATTTATGAAAGAAGTCTTAAAGGAAGTTATTGATGCAGTGGGAGCTAATCGTACACTTATTCGATTTTCAGCGTTAAAAATTGACCAGCCGGATTACATGTGGGATGATCCGGAAGAAGCTATTCAAACTATTATTGAAGCTTTCAAAGAGGTTGGTATGACAATGATTCATCCGTCCACCATGGAATTTACCAAAACAATTGCCGATGGAAAAACAATGCATCAGCTCGTCCGTAAATATTGGGATGGTGTTATTGTCGGAGTCGGAGATTTAAATGCTGAAACAGCTGAACAAGCAATAGCAGAAGGAACTATTGATATCGCTGCTTTTGGACGTCCGTTACTTGCCAATCCAGATTTTCTTCATCGAGTGGAAAAAGGAGAAAAAATTATTTCCTATGATCCGAAAACTCATCTGAAAGAATTAATTTAATCCTTTTGTTTCTTAAAAGCGGTTGTCTCACAAATCATGAGCGGGTCCCTGTATATCGGTAAAGGGAGAAACGGGAATAATGGTGATTTGCGAGAGCCCTCGACAGCTATTTGGTGTTTAGAACTTACTTCTGTTTAACAGACGCCATTCCTAAATAAGAAGTACGTCTTATGATAATACAATGCTTGTTTTTAAAAAAGGTTTGATAAAAAAAATAACTAACTTCTTTTACTATTGAGTAGCAAGAGTTAAAGATCACGCGTCGTTTTAATGGCTTTTTTATGGCACTAAACAGTAAATTGAAGTATAAGGGCTATGCCCTATACTAAATATCGATTAATAATTCTTAAAATTTCTAAAATTAACTTTGGATATGTTATGATTATAACTAAGATTATTCCTATAGGAAATGAGGTATATATAATGAGTTTTGTTAATCCTGTTGAGCAGCTTACAAGAGAGGTTAAAGAATATCGTAAAGCTGAGTATTCTGTTAATCCCTTATTTTTAAATCGTTGGTCCCCTCGTGCCTATTCCGACCAAAAGATTTCTGATGAAGATTTGTATAGTCTTCTTGAAGCAGCACATTGGGCTCCTTCATCCTTCAATGATCAGCCTTGGCGCTTTATTGTAGCTAAAACAGAGGCACAATTGAAAACCTTTCATGAATTCTTAAATCCGTTCAATCGAGCTTGGGCAGAAAAGGCTCCTGTCCTTGTCCTGGTAGCATCAAGTAAAAAGAGAGATAATGGTGATCCTAATGGTGCACATTCATTTGATGCTGGCACAGCTTGGGGCCAATTAGCCATTCAGGCTACTTTACTGGGACTTAGCACACATGCTATTGGGGGATTCGATAAAGAAAAAGCCCGTAGCTTGCTGAATGTTCCAGATGATCTTGATCTTCATGCGGTTATTACTATTGGCTATCGTGGCGAAAAAGAAATCCTCGATGCGAATTTGCAAGAGCGTGAGAATCCGAGCACCAGAAAACCGTTAAAAGAAGTTATTTTTGAAGGAACAGTAAATCCGTAAATTGTAAACTAAAATATAATAACAACAAATATAAGGTTTATGCTTATTCCATTATAAGATGCGTTTATTTAGGAACGTGTCTTTTTTCATGTTTTGGGCCAGAATGTGTGTAACAACAACTTTAAAGAATAATGAATACCTATGTTAAGTTTAGAAAGGATAATGAAAGTTTGTACTTAAACGGAGTTTCGTTCAACAAGAAAGAAACAAACAAAAAAAGGTTATTGACAAATAAAATGATAAGTATTATGATTATCTCATATTCGAGATACTTTAATTTGAGACTTTTGAGGAGGTGAACTAGATGGAAAGCAAATTAAATATAGAAAGAGACATTGGTTCATCTTTTGAAAAAAGTAAGGGGTAAAAATTAAACTCGCATTTTTTTAAGATGATATCTCGAATTCGAGATAAAAAACTAGGAGGATATTAAGATGATAAATATTGGTTTATTAATGATTCGTTTGGTTGTAGGTTTACTTTTTGTGGGTCACGGTGCTCAAAAATTATTTGGTTGGTTCGGCGGATATGGTTTAAAAGGTACAGGAGGTTGGTTTGAATCCATTGGCATGAAACCTGGAATTACCATGGCTCTTTTTGCAGGATTAGCAGAACTTATTGGGGGAATTTTGTTTGCATTAGGACTATTAACTCCACTTGCAGGAATTATGATTGCTGGAACTATGGTAATGGCTATTATTAAGGTGCATGCACCAAATGGGTTATGGTCAACATCAAATGGATATGAATATAACTTGACTTTGCTAGTCGTTGCCATAGGTATTGCTTTAATTGGTCCCGGTCAATATGCGTTAGATGCTTTTTTATTCTAAAATATCTCTAATTAGAGATTCTTAAATTAAAGTGAAAGTTTATAAGACTTTAATAACTGTAGTAAGTATAGAATAAGGTATCGAGTTGCTTAAATAACTGGATGATACATTAAAAAGGAGTGTTAAAAAATGAGGAAGAAAACCATGGGTATACACCATATCACAGCAATCGTCGGTCATCCACAAGAGAATGTAGATTTTTATGCTGGTGTATTAGGTTTACGATTAGTAAAACAAACTGTAAATTTTGATGATCCAGGTACTTATCACCTTTATTTTGGTAATGAAGGCGGAAAACCAGGAACCATTATTACATTTTTTCCATGGGCAGGAGCTCGTCAAGGAATCATTGGAGACGGTCAAGTAGGAGTAACATCTTATGTGGTTCCAAACGGAGCTTTGGAATTTTGGAAAAAAAGACTAGAAAAATTCAATGTTTCTTTTACAGTCATGGAACGATTTGGAGAGCAGTATTTGGAATTTGATGATCCTCATGGGCTTCACCTTGAAATTGTGGAAAGAGAAGCGGGGGAAGTAAATAACTGGACTTTTGGAGAAGTAACACCTGAAGTTGCTATCAAAGGATTTGGAGGAGCTACTCTATTATCTACCCAGCCTAACAAAACGGCTGAATTGTTAGAAAAAGTAATGGGACTAGAATTAGTCGGTAAAGAAGGAGACCTTGCGCGGTTCATTACCACTGCGGAAATTGGAAATATTATCGATCTTAAATTAACTCCGATTGGTCGTGGACAAATGGGCGTCGGAACAGTGCACCACATTGCATGGCGGGCAATAGATGATGCAGATCAATTAGATTGGCAAAAATATGTTGCCGCCAATGGATATGGTGTCACTCCTGTAAAAGACAGAAATTATTTTAATGCCATTTACTTTAGAGAACATGGAGAAATACTATTTGAAATTGCAACTGATCCTCCAGGATTTGCTCATGATGAATCCCAAGAGACAATGGGTGAGCAATTGATGCTGCCAACACAGTATGAATCTCAAAGAGGACAAATTGAACAAGTTTTGCTACCGTTTGAAGTAAGAGAACTAGAAAATACTTTAAAAAAAGAAAAAGAGAATCAATAAAAGAAAAAACTAATCGGTAAAACTCCCGATTAGTTTTTTTGTGGAGAAAAATATGGAAAGAATGTATGCTTTTGCAGTTTTTTATTAATTCCTTTGAATCACTTCACAAAGAATAACTGTGCTATAGAATCTATTTTTATACCTCAAATGTGAAGCTATGCTGACTGTACTAGAGAGAAAGAATAGGTGGGAAGGTATATTTTACCTCGTTTTAATACATAATTTTTTGGAAAATTGACGATATTAAACCTAAATTAACAAGTTATAGGATGGAAAAATGAACAAAAATAATGATAAATTGACCTCACCAGAAATATCAAATTTATGGACTCATTACATACGTGAGACAATGGGGATTTGTGTGATTAATTACATGCGAAAGATCACTCAAGATCCAGAAATCGTAAAAGTTTTTGAAAATGCTCAAAAACTTGGTCAAAATCATCTAAACAAATTAAAGGAATTATTTAATAAAGATGATTTTCCCATACCTAAAGGCTTTAATGAAAAAGATGTGAATTTAGAGGCTCCCCCTTTATTTACAGAATTTTTTTGCTTAAATTATATTCATACCATGTCCATGTACGCAGAACAATCTTATAGCCTAGCCTTTACGCTTTCCATTCGTCAAGACATTAGAGATTTTTATTACCAATGTAATATAAACACCATGAATTTATATAACGAATCATTGGCAATCCTTGAGAAAAAGGACCTTCTAAATAAACCTCCACTGTATTCAACACCAGATAAAATTAAATTTATCACTACGATGGATTATGCTACTGATTTATTTGGTAATAAACGAGCGATGAATTCGCTCGAATGCGGGAATATCTATTTTAATCTAGAAAAAAGTGCGATTACAAAAGGCCTTTTGATTGCTTTTAAACAAGTATGTAAAGATAAAGAAGTAAATAAGTTTTTAGAAAAGTGTATTCAAGCAGCTAATAAACACATGAGCAATTTTTCAAATTTATTACTCACTGAAGACCTTCATTTACCTTCAACCTATGACTCGGAAATAACAAACTCAAATGTATCACCCTTTTCTGATAAATTAATGTTGTTTCATGCGGGTTTTTTATTTGCTGCGGCTATTTCCTATTACGGTACTGCGGTGATTTATAGTATGAGAGCCGATATTGTAACATTTTGTGAAAAAGCAATTCTCGATGATATGCTTGTATATGGTAGTTTTGGTAAGTTACTTATTAAAAAAAATTGGATGGAGCAACCACCAAATGCGGATGACAGGAAAAACATTAAGTAACTGAATATCAGTGAACAAACTATTCTTATGTTAACTAATGAAAAATAAGGTGCTAAGTAAATACCAAAAATGGGTTTACCTAGCACTTTTTAGTTTTATACTCTAATTAAGAACTTTGAAAATTAAGAGACAAAATAGTTGTTTTGTAAGCATAGCCTATTCTATAGCTAATTAATTGGTAGGGAATACTGTTTGAGTATTTATAGTGTATAAGATACTATGAATATACTAGTCTCCTTGAGCACATGTTTTTTAGAAAAATATGACATAGAAAGGAATTATGTTATGCGTAAACGCAGTTCATCCATTTTGAAATCGCTTATTTTTTCGACTCTCTCACTCGTTCTTATACTAGTTGTTGGTATTTATTTTTTCGGAGGGGATAGAGGTGAGAAGCAGCCGTTCAAGAAAGTTCCCATAACATCACCTCCAACTAAGAGTAAGCCATCAGATTTAAATGGAGATAAACCCACGAGTCTAGAAGCATTGGTCCGTGATATCTTCTCACTGTCTAAGGAAGGTAAAATAGTAAACTCTCCGTTCATTTCCGGTAAAACTCAAAAAATAGATGTAACCAACCAGTGGGGAAAACCGGACCAAATAACGAAAGCTTCAAGTGTTATGTACGAAGAATATGCAAAGCACCATGTCGTCCTTGGGTATCTTGGAGAAACATTGATTGATATTAGGTCCTATGATCCGGTATTACAGACCAGTCGATTAAGCGAAATCAAGAAGGCAGGCGGTGAACCTGATCAGGTTCGGTACTATAAAGATCGACTCAATACCCAAATCATTCTTATATATCATGTTAATTCGACAACTGATTTAAAGTGGATATTACCAAAGCCAACCGAAAAGGAGCCGAATCCAAAAGTGGATCATATTTCTGTCTATACCCAAGTTGAAAATCAACCGGATCAACAAAAGAGCATAGCGGAAATGATTTCGGAAATGAGTTTAGATGAGAAAATAGGGCAGATGATTATCGCTGGTATTTCGGGTACAAAATTGGATCCACAAACAATCAGTTTAATCATGAATTACAAAGTTGGAGGGATGATTTTTTACCAGGACAATTTAGTCAATCCCGAACAGACCGTTCAGCTGCTAAATGAAATAAAGACTGAAAATCTTCACAACCGTCTGCCGTTATTTTTAAGTGTTGACCAAGAAGGAGGACGCGTTACCAGGCTGCCTGGAGGACTTTTCAATTTTCCTACTAATAAAGAGATTGGGGTAATAAATAATTCTCAGTTGTCTTATAAAGTTGGAACGATTTTAGGCAAGGAGTTAAATGGGTTTGGGTTCAATCTTGACTTCGCTCCTGTACTTGATGTCAACAGCAATCCGAAAAACCCAATAATAGGGGACAGGTCATTCGGAAACAATCCGGACGTTGTCAGTAAGCTTGGGATTCAAACCATGAAAGGAATTCAGTCGCAAAATATAATCGCAACGATTAAGCATTTTCCCGGACACGGAGATACAACGGTTGATTCTCATCTCGAATTGCCAATCGTATATAAAAATCTGACAGAGCTAAAAAAACTCGAATTAATCCCGTTTGAGCGTGCCATAGATAATGGGGCCGATGTGGTAATGGTGGCACATATCTTACTGCCAAAATTGGATGCTCACTATCCAGCGTCTATGTCCAAAGTTGTCATCACAGATATCCTTAGAAAACAGCTTGATTTCGGCGGTGTTGTGATAACGGATGACATGACGATGAAGGCAATCACGGACCATTATAAAATGGGCGCGGCGGCAGTGGATTCCATTATTGCCGGCAGTGACATCATTTTAGTGGCCCATGATTATAACAAAATAGTTGAAGCCATTACATCCATAAAGGTCGCTGTTCAAAAAGGGGAGATCACTGAACAAAGAATTAATGATAGTGTCAGAAGAATTGTCATGTTAAAAAAGAAATATGGAATGAACAATACGAACATGGGAAATGTGAATATAGTGGAGCTGAACCATTCGATAAAAAATCTTCTTGATGAGTACAAGATAGATCAGAATTAAGGAGGCAGCGAACAGAAGATTTAAAAAGAGAGGTGTCAAAGGACCGGGTTTCGTTCCCTATCGGAAAGGCAGTAATGTGACACAAAAAGAGGTTGATTGTACTCGATAGAGGGCTATGTGATAATTGAAGTTGAGTGTCGTAACTAAGAAAAACAAATTTAAATCGATGGAGGTACATTCGGAATGTCGGAAGAAACTACAAGTGAAGCTACAGGTAAAATGCACTTTATGTTAAAGTCTACTCCTCCAAGAACAACTTTTCACCAGGATATGACAGTAGAAGAGCGGAACATTATGTTAGAACATATTGCTTATTGGACCGACAAGCAAAACCAGGGGATTGCCTTGGTCTTCGGTCCTGTTTTAAATCCTTCGGCTCCGCACGGACTTGCCGTAATTGAAGTTGAATATGAAGCTCAAGTCCCAAAACTTATAGCAGAAGACCCAGCAGTAATTGCTGGTATAATGACAACTGAATTTTTTCCGATGATTGCAACGCTGCCAAAATAACACGCTTGCCCTAGGTAGGCGATGTTAATTGAAAAAGAAACTTGAATAGGCAAAAGCAAATGGCTCAGTATTGGACTGAGTCATTTGCTTTTTCAGTACGAATATCGATACAAAACACCATACAAATTCAGGGGCAAATTTGATTACATTTTCGAGTTTTTCGATAGGAAACGGAACCCGTTATCGTCAAAGACGGTCTTTATATATATTCAGGAATTAAAATAGCAAAAGCGAATGCTTTCGCACTTTTAGATTTTTCCTTCAAGTATTTGCTTTCGAACTTGGACGGCTGTCAATAATTTATATCCCCTTAACTTAGGAATCATGTTTTCGAGAAGCGCAACCGCTTCTTTCCTTTTCCCATCAAAAACGGCTTGATCTACTTCCAACATGTTTAAAAGGAACGTGTCATTTATCTTCTCTTTATATTGTTTGAATGATTCGGCGTCCTCTTCCTGAATCGCAATATCCGACAAAGCATACCACTTTGTCTTATGCCCACTCATTTTAGAAAGGAGATCTTTTGCTTTTCCGTATTCTTTCCGTTCCCTTAAGAGCATCAATTCCGAGCTTAGTTTCGCTTTTTTCGAGCGGATATTCCCCAAGGCATGCTCAGCCGCCGATAGGTTCCCCTGAAGAAAATGGTACAAGAATTGCAAATGCGCAGCTTTTGATTTTTTTAGATACGCCAACATTTTTTCGGGATCTTTTCCAAATAACAGAGGGTTTCGAATTAAAAAGAAAATAATCATAACTGCCAATACGACATACATAATCCAAATCGGAACTTGGAAATAGCCCATCACTAAAGCAAAAACAAAAACAAGCAACAAAAACCAAATCATAGCATCCTCCGTCAACGGGTTTTATACCTATCTTACCACACTGTTTTAAGGACCGCAGATCCAATGATTAAGTAATCTCAGCAGCTCTGTACCAAACGGATATAAGACTGCTTGTTGGGTTATAACAACGAGAGATGGACGTTTTACCTACAGTACCAACACCTTTAGCGGCACCATCTCAACCAACTGAACCGATTAAAATGGAGTATTATCGGTGATAGGGCATACTACCAGTACACCGCCGAGACAGCACCAGGTTTGCCGATGGATGTTGGAGTGAGTAAAGATGGACGTCATTTTTATACTCTTAACGGAAATCAAGGTACAGTCTCAGTTTTTACTATTCAAGATGATGGTAGTTTAGTTAGATTACAGATTGCTGCTTGGACTAACATTCCTTATCTTGGATCGCAAGGTTAAGCGGTTCTATGATTCTATTGGGTTCACTTTATTAGCTGGAATAGAAAATAAAGAAAGTTGCTAAAAAAGGCATTAAGGTAACTAATACATACTATAGGTAATTTCTGGGGAAGGTATTTTTTAGGATAACTTTTTTGGAGGTTACTTATGGATGAAAAAGAAAAACAGATTAGGCTAACAGCGGGTGAAATGGGTCAACTTTGGCTTCAATACTTAAATGATAGCTCTAGCATATGTGTTCTTACATTTTTTCTGGAAAAAGTTGAGGATATTGAAATTAAGGCTATAGTTGAATCTGCATTAGAATTATCAAAGTTACATATTCAAAAGATTACAGCAATACTAACAGAGGAAAAAAATGTAGTTCCATATGGTTTTAGTATTAAAGAGGATGTGGATTTAAATGCTCCTAGACTTTATTCCGACAGTTTTGTACTAAATTTTATAAACCAAATGTCTAAGGTTGGACTTACAACTTATGCTGGTAGTGTTGGAACATCTGTAAGAAGTGATATTAGATCTTATTACATGAATTGCCTTACAGAAACAATGCAATTATATGATAAGTCAACTGAATTATTATTGTCTAAAGGATTGTTTATCAGGTCTCCTAGCCTGCCTAATTTAGAGAAGGTTGAATTTGTAAAAAAGCAATGGTTTATGTTAGATGTGTTCGGAGAAAAAAGACCATTAGTTGCTGCCGAAGTCGATAATTTATTTGCGAATCTACAAAGAAATGCCTTGGGAATAGCTACAGTTACTGGCTTTAGTCAGGTTGCAAAGGATAAGGATGTAAAACAATTCTTTTTAAAGGGTTTAGAAGTTGGGAATAAACATATTAGATTATTAAGAAGTAAGCTAGAGGAAAGTAAACTTCCAGCACCTATGGCTTGGGATTCAGAAATAACAAATAGTACATCCCATACTTTTTCTGATAAACTGATGATGTTCTTCACAAGTGGTTTGATTTCTTTAAGCGTTGGCTATTATGGTACAGCTGTTAGTCAAAGTCCTAGAGGAGATATTAGTGCAATGTATAACAGGCTATCCTTAGAAGTTCAGATGTTTTCTGAAGATGGAGCTAATATTATGATTAAAAATGGATGGTTGGAACAACCTCCAATGGCATCCGATCGAGATGAATTAATAAGAAAAAAGAATCAGTTGTAAATCACATTTAAAGTCCTTCTGCATTTAACAGTAAGGACTTTTTTTAATATCAGGATGAATTATGTTTGATATATTGTGAAGAGTTGTACTTAAACTTAAGGGTGCATTTCTTCAACAAAGGGGTAATGCCATTTTCTTCTTCAAGTAACTGGGCAGTTTGAAAAAGGATTATCTTATAAACAAAGCGTTATGTATAATATCTAGTTTAAAAATGAAAGGTATGTTTATTACGTGGAAATAAAAATCGGGGCATTAACAATTTATTTTCCTGATGCAAGTTCGAGTGATTTTTTTATAATCGAAGACCTGGCAGAATTTTTCGGATTTGAAACCAGTTTAGAGGCAGCCACTTTCATTAAGAAAAAATTAAAAAACAGAATGGAGTATCCTTTAAAAAAATTAAAAATTGATTATGAGACTAACGGAATTTTTATAACTTCAAAAAATGGTGAAATAATAGTTGAGGCTGCAATAATAATCAATGAATTGATTAATATTGAAATAAAGAATTCTGAAATAGTCGAGGTAATCAAATCAGTAAAGAATTTCAAAAGACCGAAAAAACAAAGATGGGTTGTAGCAGATATTTTTTCCATTCCTTTAAAAAATGGTTCTTTTAGTTTTGGTCAGATAATAAAAAAGGATGAACTTGGTTTTCCTTTATGTTGTTTATTTGATTTAGTTTCTAATGAAGTAGAAGAAATTCATAATATTATTAATGAAAATGTTGTTTCAATATTACCAATTTCCTCGCAATCCCTGGATAATCACACTTGGAAAATCATCGGAAACAAGAGTGTTGTAGTTGCGGTTGAAGAGGTGATTAAGGGGCAACCCAAGAATTATTTGCGTCGGATAACACGTAGTACATATTCTGTTAGCTCATTAAAAGAGCTGGCAGAAGCTCTTAATGGGATAAGACCTTGGAATGAAAATATTGACGTGAACTATTTCGATAAAATGCTTGTACCAGATTATCAAAAACCAGATAACCTTTTATTTTTAACAAGAGTTGAAAAGATAAATTACTTTAAGAAAATGGGATACGATTTAAATCAGCTCGAAGAATTATATAGTAAAACACCTGATTGGTTTTAATATTGTGTACACTTTGGTACTTCAGCTAACGGGTGCAAGAGTTGTGCGAAATGTTACTGGTTTAAATTGAGATTGGTCACAATCTTCAGGTAAAGGTAAGGCAGTTCCTGTCGGAACTGAAGGGTTATATCCAAGAATCAAATGATGGGGTAACGCCCTGAAGGGTTCTCTCTTAGCCGAATAGCATTGGATTTAGTAAGAATGATAGTGTTATAAGCTTGGTAAAAAGGCGTGAGAAACTACCGTAGCAGTTTGGCTGCCGAAATCCTACTCGAGGGAGTGGTGTAGTTCATGATGCTTGAGTTGAATGAATATGGTGAGGATGCAAATACACCTAAAACAAAAAGGTAAAGCTGACGAACTTCTGAATGTACGGGTCTATACGCACAATACATAGAAATGTGTATATCACCAAATTGTGAGGTTAGCCGTGGGTGAGTAAGAATAACTAATATAAAAATCCATGATACGTTACAGGCGTATGAGTGCTAACAGGCTTAAAAGAAGCACCTAAGTTCATTCTACAATAGATATAATTCAACATTGTAAGCTGATAACGTGGAGGGCTTACTCCCTGTGAATCGTTGGTAAGGAAAGCAATAATGATATTAGTTATCGTATAACTTGCCTTTATATCAGTGAAAGTGGTGGCACAATACCAATGAAATGTTTAATCAACATGGAGGGATAGCCACTAGACTAATGAAGAATCATTCAACCATGTAAGGCAGATTTTTATCGATTAATAAGATTCTTGTGAGACTAAAAGAGGTTTAACTCCGAAAGGAGTTGCCGACTTATTGAAGCGGAAGAAGCTGAGGCACAATGAGTATTATAACTTACAGGAATGCTTTGACAACCTGTATGCTCAAAGTGCCAGTGGTGAAAAGTTTTATGGATTAATAGAATTGATGAGTTCTAATGAAAATATTCGTCTTGCCTACCGCAATTTCAAAAGAAATACAGGTAGTAAAACGGCAGGTACAGATAATCTTACGATTAAAGATATTTGTCATTTATCAGTGGAGGATGTAATAAACACGGTTCAAATCATGTTTAAAGGCTACAAACCTCAAATGGTTAGACGAGTGTTTATTGACAAAGGGAATGGAAAACTTAGACCTTTAGGGATTCCAACCATCTGGGATAGAATTTTCCAACAGTGTATTCTACAAGTATTGGAGCCCATTTGCGAAGCTAAATTCCATAAACATAGCTATGGATTCAGACCAAATAGAAGCACCCATCATGCCAAAGCAAGGTTCGAATTCCTTATCAATCAAGCTGGGTTGCATCATTGTGTTGATGTCGATATACGCGGTTTCTTTGATAATGTGAATCATGGAAAACTTTTGAAACAGCTTTGGTCACTGGGGATTAGGGATAAAGTATTACTCTCCATTATCTCAAGATTATTAAAAGCAGAGATTAATGGCGAAGGAATACCAGTTAAAGGAACACCGCAAGGTGGAATTTTATCACCCTTATTATCAAATGTAGTTCTATATGAACTTGATTGGTGGATAAGTAATCAGTGGGAAACATTCGAAAGCAATTTTAAATATAAGACCAGTGGAATTAAGTATCAAGCACTTAAAAAATCTGGCTTAAAAGAATGCTTTATCGTCCGCTATGCGGACGATTTTAAAGTTCTGTGCAGAACTCGTTCACAAGCGATCAGAATGAACTATGCCATAAAAGGCTTTTTGAAAACAAGATTACACCTTGAAACCAGTGATGAAAAATCAAAGGTAATCAACCTAAAGAAAAACTCTTCCGAGTTTCTTGGCTTTACTTTTAAAGTAGTTGGAAAGGGAAAAACTAGGTTTGGTTATGTAGTCCATTCCCATATGTCCAGAAAAGCAAAGGCAAATGCTTCCTTTAAGATTAAGGAGGCTATTAAAGCCATCCAGAAGAATCCTTGCATAGCAACGGTCTGGCATTTCAACACAGTTGTAATGGGAATTCAAAATTACTATTCAGCAGCCACCCAAATCACAACAAATCTGAATGAGTTAAACTCTTATCTACGAAAAACACTGTATAATCGTTTAAAGATTTTTAGAACAGATGCGAATTTTCATGAGATGACAAAGACTCTACAAAAAAGGTACAAAGGTTACAAATCGAAACTATACAAAATACAAAGTATGGTATTTGTACCCATTTATGCTCAAAAGCATAAAACAAATTTATGCTTTTCGCAGGAAACATGTAATTATACTGCCGAAGGTAGAGATAAAATCCACAAAAGTCTTAAAGCTATAAACAAAAGGGTTTTATTTTCAATCATGAAAAACTATATTCCAAATCGGTCAATCGAATATAATGACAATCGAATAAGTAAGTTTATTGCTCAAAATGGTAAATGTGCGGTAACAGGAGTTGAGCTTGGTGTCAGGGATTGGCACTGCCATCACAAGCATCCGTATTACCTATCAAAAGATGATACATTTTCAAATTTAGTGATACTCCATGAAGCAGTTCATCGACTAGTCCACCTTAAGGATAGTGAAAAGATAAAGAAATTAATTAAAGTATTTAAACTTACCAAAAAGCAAAAAGAAAAGCTAAACGAATTTCGATTACAATGTAAAAATGAAGCCATATGATTTCGGAAGAAAGCAACATCAATCTAAACAAATACATAGAATTGAATGAATTGGATTAGTTGGAACGCCGTATGCGGTGAAAGCCGCACGTACAGGTGTGAACAGGGGGAAAAGGTGGCGATAACTTCAAAGCCTTACCTATCTGTATTAACAATGAGTTGCTGCGGCAGCTCATTTTCTTTTTGTGCTAATGTGGCAGCTAGTTTAAACAAGAAGACAGTAAAATGGGACACTCATGCTAATAAACACTAGTACAATGAGGAGTTGTCACTATACCGAAAATAAAATAACAACACTTACAAATAGGCAAATATATCGAAAAGTGAAAGGTGGGCCCGTTCAAGGAAGGATGTTACCAAGAAGGTGCGAAAAGCAAGACTTATTCGGTCACAATAAAATCAAACGCGCATTCCGACAAGGAGCGCTATAAAATTGAAGCGAAAAACAGCGAATTAAAACATAGACAAGGGTATAATGTCGCAAAATCCTCGGGTCTAATTGGCATGGAACTGCAACGGGCAATGGCGATTTTTACGGGGGGATAATGACACAGTTAGACCAAAAATAAACAAATAACAGAGAACGAATAAAGAAAAATCCGGCTTTTTGTTCTGGAATATTGGAAATAAAGCCAGATTTTTTATGTGAGGACCTTTTAAAAATAAAAACCAACAGATTTTCAGTGGCCTCAATTAATATGAGGGGAGTTTTTATTTTGACTGAAATATTGTGAAATATTTGTACCAGAGCTAACTGATATGAAAAACAGTCATTTTTAAATTTCAAATTTTTTTGTAAGTTTTTTAGTTTTTTTGTTAGATTCTGTAGGTCTTATGATAAATTAAAATCCATGAAAGCGTTCACTAAGATTTAACCTGCATTAATAGGCAGTAAGACCCAACTTATGGAAGTTTCACTTTATATTTTTGTTAATCACACGTTATTTGGAGGAATTTCGAATGAAGAAACTAACTACAAAGAAAAAAGTTGCTCTCACCGCACTAACATTAATGGCCCCCGGGATTATCATCATCTCTTCAAGTTACACGGATGTATCACATCCTGTTGAGGCTAAACAGATTATAACATCTAATACAACCAATCCTGTTAAGAAAAAATTACCTAACATTAAAATTCTGGCAACGGGTGGCACCATTGCGGGAACGGGTTCTACTTCGACTCAAACCACAGGCTATCAGGCAGGTGTCCTAACTCCAGATCAACTAATAGAAGCGGTTCCTGGGCTAAAAGATGTTGCTAATATTTCCACTGAGCAGGTTGCAAACATTGATTCCGGTACGTCTAATACTGATGCTTTAATGGTCAAACTGGCGAAGGAGGTTCATAAAGCATTGGACGACCCAGAGTGTGACGGTGTTGTAATCACCCACGGAACCGACACAATGGAGGAAACGGCTTACTTTCTCAACCTGACTGTTCATTCTGACAAACCAATTGTCTTGGTTGGCGCAATGCGTCCTTCTACGTCACTCTCTGCTGACGGTCCGTTGAACCTGTATAACGCTGTAATACTGGCTGGTTCCAAGGAAGCTCGCGACAAGGGCGTCATGATTTCCATGAATGGCAAGATCGGAAGCGCTCGCTACACATTTAAAACGAATACCACCGACGTTGATGCCTTCGATAATCCGGAGTTCGGCTCCCTCGGCTATATACAAGGCGGTAAACCTTACTTCTATAACGTACCAACTAAAAAGCACACCACTGAGTCCGATTTTGACATTCGCAAGATCACTGAAGACAATCTGCATCGTGTTGATATTGTTTATTCGCATGCCGATGATGACCGTGTAATGGTTGACGCTGCAGTTGCTGCCGGTGCGAAAGGAATTATCCATGCTGGAACAGGTAACGGTTCTATTAATGAAAAAACGCTTCCAGGTCTGCAGGATGCTGTAAAGAAGGGTGTTGTCGTCGTTCGTGACACTCGTGTACCAGAAGGCATGGTTACTCACGAACAAACCGACGAAGACAACCACTTCGTTAATTCTGGCAACATCAACCCTCAAAAAGCTCGTATCTTATTGATGCTGGTGCTCACCAAAACCAAAGATCCTAGCAAGATCCAAGAGTATTTCAATGAATACTAAGGCTGGTTTAGCATAGCAACTCCTTTGAAGATATGGTCAAGTTTGATAGATCTTTTGTAGCAACACCAAAGAACCTTTTCTTGTCAACAAGATAAAGAGAAATAAGAGGTTGGATGCCTAAAAGGTACCCAACCTCTTTCATTGCAGATAATTTGCTCTCTTGTTTCAAGAGGTTTTTTACATAGAAAAATTTATTAGTGATGGTAAATTCTATGACGCTCCGGAGTTAAAGGTTTTGTTTAGGGACTTTTCAGATTAAAACATATCCTTTTTCAGCTAACAGGTGCTTGAGGTCAAGAGATGGGCTGTGATTGAGGCAGCTTCTCTTTTTGAACTAAAAGTCAGGATGGTAATACAAAAAAAGGTTGGCTTTTTATGGTAAACTGCTCAAGTCTCAAAAGGAAATTATAAATAATAATAGTGGTTCTCCTCCAATAACATCGGTAATTTGTAAAATAAGAAATCAAAAGCCAAAAACAGGTTTGTGAGGTATCGAACTTAAAATTAACAGATTTCGTTAAATGAACCCACATTTTTGAAGGAGAAAAAAAGCCTTGCTCCCAAGCGAAGCAAAGCAAAGCATCTGTTAGCATAATAACTTCTATTATAGAATAGGAAATTCTTAAATTTATAATCGTGACCAAAAAATCTCAATAACGGCAACAGTTCATAATTAATATGTTATGTTCCATGTATTTTAAGTATCTTCATCGCTTTTGTACTCTAAAATATCTCCAGGTTGACAATCCAAAGCCTTACATATCGCTTCTAACGTTGAAAAACGAATCGCTTTTGCTTTCCCGTTTTTCAAAATGGAAAGGTTCGCCATTGTAATCCCAACTCTTTCCGAAAGTTCCGTTACGCTCATTTTCCTTTTAGCCAGCATCACATCAATATTGATGATAATTGCCAAGTTAACCACCTCACACTATTAAATCATTTTCAGATATTATATTTACGACTTCATTCACAAGCCTTTGGAGGACACCAGCAAAGGTTGCGATTACGCTCGAAGCAAAGGTGGAATATAAACCCATTGCAACGACACCGGCTCTGTCACCTTCCATATATAGAGCGACAAATATGACTCCTGCTACAATAAAGGCACTTATTGTGATTGCACAGTACTTGATAACCTTCAAAGCTCTATCAGATACTTCCGTGAAAGCCTTGTTCTGATTAATGTAAATGAAAAGTTTAAACACTTTATACAATCCGATGAAAAATGGAATAGACAATAAATAAGCAGATAGTAAAAAGTCATATTGCAAGTAAGCAGTCTCCGGATGCACTTTTGCATCTCTACTGGCTACCTCAGGCAGCCAAAATAGACACACAGAAAGTACCACTATTCCAATAAAAAGAATAACTCCCTTTAGGAAAAAAGTTGCCCTTCGGTTCATAGAGAAAACACCTCACTGATCAATGTTCATATGTTATAGCGTTTCATAGCAATTAACGTTATTTTTCTTTCGGACAGCATCACATTGATACTGATTTTGCTATGTTCTCTATCTTAGACCGTTAAATCATTTTCTGATTTGATATCAATCGCTTCTTTTAAAAGCTTTTGGAGAACAGCAGCAAAAACGGCAATGACTAGTGAAGCAAAAGGAACAACCATTCCGACAAAGATGACACCAGGCGCGTCGTCTTTTTCCGCAAAGAGATAGAAGAGCGGCAAGGCTAGCACATGCAAGGTACTGATTGTGATGGCACAGTGTTTGATTTTCTTTAAAGCATTTACAGATAATTCGGAGAAAGCTTTATTTTTGTCAATATAGCGTAATAGTTTGAAAGCCTGATACAAAGCAAAGTAAAAAGGAATTGCCGATGCATAAAAAACGATGGAAACGAGATATTTTATAAAAGCAAACCCTGGAAGCAATTTTGCTGCAACATTCCCTATCTCAGGCACCAAAAAGATGCACAAAGCAAGAACGGGGATTCCAATAAACATATCAGCGATCTTTAAAAATAAAGTTGTTCCTCTTTTCATAAAAGCACCTCTCTAATTTATTGTTAATTGAATTTTAAACTATTATTTATCGTATTTCAATAAATTTTTATTAAATTAAATAATGTTTTTGTTGTTTATGTAAGTGTTAATATTATACAAAGATGTGAGTGGAAGGAGGTAGGGAGAGGGAAGTTCTAAAAAGGGAAGAAGCGATGCTTCCTTAAGCATCGCCCCTTTTACGTTAAATACAATTTTTCACCATGTTTCAATATAGTTGTTTTTTAAGAAATGCTATTAGTGAGTACTTTTAATTACGTAGAATTATTAGTCAATGATTAAAACAAGTTTACCATTTCCTAAACCTTTTTCCAGCTGTTCAAAGCCCTGCGACGCTTGCTGGAGCGGCAAAGTTGTCCCAATTATTGGACGAAGTGCACCACTTGTTATCATGCCAATGACACCATGTATGCTTTGTTCATATTCCTCTTTTGGTGCGTTCCAAAGAGCTGTCGCTAAAATATCACATTCCTTTTGCATGGCAAGACGTGGGTTTATTTCAATTGAACCACGATTTCCAATAATTACGATTTTACCAAATGGTGCAATCAGCTTTAAATCTGTTTCTAAATTCTTATTTGCTAAAAATTCAATAATGACATCGGGTCCATTGCCGCCTGTTAAGGCTAGTACATCTTCAATCGTTGCTTCTTTCACATGATCAATGACAAAATCTGCACCAGCTTGCTGCACCAATTTTTTACCCTCATGTCTACTTGCAGTTCCAATCACTATAGCACCGTGAGATTTCGCCATTTGAACAGCCTGTAATCCAACTCCGCCACTGGCTCCATGAATAAGCACGGTTTGACCAGGTTTCAGGCAGGCACGTTGAAATAGTGCACGATAGGCTGTTAATGCAGGTACTCCTAATGCTGCACCTTGTTCAAAAGATACATGGTCTGGTAATGGATGAACTAAGGTTGCGTCACATACTACTTTTTGTGCAAATGTGCCTGTACTATGACCTTTCATTAAGGACGCAATAAATACACGATCACCAACACGAACATTTGTGACTTCTTCTCCAATCGCCTCCACAATCCCAGCACCGTCTAATCCTGGTGTATAAGGCAATTGAGGTATACTAAATGCATATGTACCAGTTAATGTGTAAGTATCACTCGGATTGACGCCCGCCGCATATAAACGAACACATATCTCACCCTTACCTGCTGCTACATCCTTTACGTCTGTATATACTAATTTCTCAGGTCCACCAAATTGTTTAACTTGAATTGCTTTCATGTTACCCCTCCTCGTAATTATTATATATCGAAAGCATCCATTTACAGTAATATCTAGTTTTGGTCCTTTAGGTTAATATATATTTAAGTAAAGCCAAAAAAGTGGCAGGGTAGAATTTAAGTGAGGTGTTCCTTGATGTCAGAGAGTAAAATGAATCCTAAGGTTGATGAATTTTTAAGTAAAGCTAAAAAGTGGAAGGAAGAATATGAGAAGTTGAGACAAATCGTTCTTGACTGTGAGCTTACCGAAGAATATAAGTGGATGCATCCTTGCTACACATTTGAGAAAAAAAACATTGTTTTAATCCATGGATTTAAAGAATATTGTGCGCTTCTATTTCCTAAAGGGGCCTTATTAAAGGATGCGAAGGGGATTCTAATCCAACAAACGGAGAATGTACAGGCGGCGCGCCAGATTCGGTTCACCAATGTTCAAGAAATAATTGCAATGGAAACCATTCTGAAAGATTATATTTATGAAGCCATTGAAGTGGAAAAAGCCGGTTTGGAAGTGAATTTTAAAAAGAATACAGATTACACCATTCCTGAAGAATTTCAACATAAATTAGATGAGATCCCTGCCTTGAAAACTGCTTTTGAAGCACTTACGCCGGGACGGCAAAGAGCATATATTCTTCATTTTTCTCAACCCAAACAATCCAAAACTCGAGTGTCAAGGGTTGAAAAATCTATGTCGCAAATTCTCAATGGAAAAGGATTAAATGATTAATGCTTTAAGACCACTAAGCCCCCAAAAAAACCTTTGATCTTTTGGTCAAAGGTTTTTTTTATTAGAATTTTATCTGTATAAATCTTTTCATTAATAATAGAAAAAAACGACGCTGAACTTACTAGAGTATAATTATCTAGTATTTTAAAATTATATTAAAATTACTTTGTAATGAAATTATCATATTGCTGTGATGTGTCTGTTATACCTTTCTAGTATAGTGAACTTATCAAATCACACTAGGAGGAAACAATCATGCTAAAGAAATTCATCGTAGCCTTTACCATCTTAGCTTCTTGTGGCTCTTTGTTCGCCGCCAAGGGTGAAAAAGCGGAAGCAGCAACTTATAATTATCATACAGCAGCCATTTCAATTGCGAAATCAAATATCGGAGTTCCTTACCGATGGGGCGGGATTTCGCCAAGCGGATTTGACTGTTCAGGTCTTGTGAAGTATTCTTACGGAAAAGCGGGAAGAACACTAAATCGCACTGCTGCCCAAATGTACTACGGAAACGGATATCGACCATCTAACTTGCAGATCGGTGATTTATTGTTCTATGGACCGAATAAAGCAAGTGCCCCAACACATGTTGCCATCTATATCGGATACGGGAAAATGATCATGGCATCCTCTTCTAAAGGGGTTATTATCACCTACACAAGCAACCCATATTGGCATCCTAGATATATTGGAGCAAAGCGAGTATAAAGATCATCGGTGACGATGGTCTTTTTTTAGTATTTTTCTTTCCTTAAAACTTATTTTAAAATAGAGTTTTTGTAGTAATTGACAATCTCAATTGTCAGAAACCCCCTCTAATCAACTTACTCTGAGGGGCTTTTCATTATTAGATAGTTGATTAGTCTTTGAAGATGAATCTTTACCCAAAGCCAATATTAGAATCATTCCAATAATACATACTGTACCAGCCCATTGGAATAAACCAAAGGGTTCTTTTAACCAAAAGACCGTTGTTAAAACGGCAGCTAGTGGCTCTATGCTGCCTAGAAGACTGGATTCTTTAGGCGATAGACTTTGCAAACTTTCTATATAAAACCAAAATGCAAACATAGTGCCAAATATGATTACGAAAACTAAATATGAATAAGCTTCTAGCGTTAAGCTTTTAAAGTCCATTTCCCAAGGCGGATGGATAAAACTTAATGCAATACCACCGATGATCATTGCCCATCCGACTATGACAAGTGAATCGTATTGTTTCAATAATGGAACGGCATAAAGAGTATAAAATGCTAAAGCTATTCCAGATAGAACCCCCCAAACAATGGCAAGAGTTGGCACAGATAGTTGAGAGATTGAGGCGTTTGTTAATAAGAAAAAACAACCAACTAAAGCCAGCGAAACAGTCAACAAATCATTTCGTGTTAGAACTGTTTGTTTGCGGAAAAGTAAGTACACGATAATCATTACAGGTGCTAAATACTGTAAAAGTGTTGCAACAGCTGCATTTCCATGTTTAATGGAAGCCATATAGGTGTATTGAACCGCAAGCATACCGAGTAACCCGAATATCATCAAATGAATCGCTATCCTTCGAGTTTTCCAGACATCAAGGATCTGGGAGCGGTCCTTTCCGAAAAATTGAACGGTTAAGAGTAAAAAACCAGCTAGGAGCAATCGGATTGTTACCAGCCAATCTACATCTATTTGATACTGTTGAAAAAGCTTTTTTGCAACTGTGCCACCGATTCCCCAAAATATTGCTCCCGTTATAACAAGAAAGATTCCCTTTCTTCTATTCATGATGCTTCTCCACCTTTAAATATAAAAATAGTATGATAATAATTTATATGATAAGTGAAAAAGTCCTGAAATAATACCCGAATCGAATGAAAAAATATAAGTATATTGAGGTATTATGGTATTTCTTCCGTAATCCTTTTATGGAGGAAAGATCATTCGTGAATAAGTTACAACCTTTCGCATCAACTTAAGGGATATACAAACTAGAAGAAGGTGTAATATGGCGAAAAATTGTTTCCGGTCATTCATGATCATTTCTTTAAGCATGGCATTATTACTAATGTCATCCTGTAATCAGATACAAAGAAAAGAAGCAAACAATAAGAATAAAACTCCTCGTGAAGTTTTAGGTTTCTACACAGAAGAGGAAGGAACGTATCCAGGGTCTCAACCTACAGTGAACTCGCAATCCACCAGTTTAAGCATCATTGCACCCTTTTGGTATAAGCTTGATGATAAACGTCCAGGCAGTCTTATAGATTCCGTTACAGCTGATCATAAGAGAAAGGTTATTCAGATTGCTCATAAAAAACACCTGAAGGTATATATGGTTGTACATAATCTCTTATATGAAACCGTGGAGAAAGGCAAGCAGGTAGCGAGTAATGTACTTGATAATGATAAAAACCGCAATCTTTTCATTCAGAACTTACGCAATGAAATGAAGCAGTATAAATATGACGGTATTAATATTGATATGGAAAATTTATTTTTGACTGACCGAGATTCCTTTAGTCTAATGATAAAGAAATTGTCGGATGCTCTGCATCGTGACGGGAAAATAGTTACGGTTTCAGTGCCGGCAAACACAGGTGATTCCCGTGCTAATCCCTGGTCTCCATGGTTTGATTACGAAAAGCTTGGTCTATACTCAGATCGGTTAATGATTATGACTTACGATGAGCACAACCCAAGAACAACACCCGGTTCCACAGCATCAGTCAATTGGACAGAAGCAACAATTAGTTATGCTTTGAAACATAGAGTATCACCATCAAAAATTTTACTCGGTATTGCTGGTTATGGATGGGACTGGGATACAACAGCAAAAAAAGCCGTGTATAGCTCCTATGCACTGTTAATGGATCGAAAAACCAAATATAAATCTAAAGTGATTTGGGACACCCGTTCACAAACACCACATTTCAGTTATGTAGATGAAAAACATCATAGCCATCAGGCTTGGTTTGAGAATAGCTATAGCCTGCGGTTTAAGCTAAACCTTGTAGAAAAATATAACTTACGGGGAATCGGGATTTGGCGGCTCGGCTTAGAAGACCCCATGTACTGGACGACCATTCCCCAAAAAATAAAAGTAAAAAAGTGATAGAACCGTCTTCTTTTACTAACGGGGCTGGCTACATGAGGAAATATGGTATTTTATAAATAACTTATCAGAGCTGTCATCTCGGCAGCTTTTTTGTGCATCAATACATCCACAAATTGTTAAAACATACACAAGTTAAATATTGCACATTAATCAAATATTACAATTTCGGATTTTCTTAATTTTATGCTGTGCATTAATTTAATCAACCTTTTTTTACCATTTATTCTTATCTGAACTCTTATCGCTAGTATTAAAAAGGAGAGGTTACCATTTGGCTAAAAATTCTGTGTCATATTACACTTTTTGGAATGTATTGTTAAGGGATTTTTGCCCAAATTTCCTTTATGGTCTAGTAAATAAACACTGTCACTAAAGAACCATTTACATCTGAGTTGGCCTTCAATAAAATAAACCATAGTTACATTTACAGGAAAATGTTGCTAAAAAGTTCACAGAACTAGTACATATAATGTAACTTAGGCATTCATCTAAATCGATTGGAGAATGCCATATTTTCTAACAAGGGAGTGAAATTGTTGAAAAAGAGACTCTGTATTATTGGTAGTGGCGTAGCCGGACTGCACCTAGCTTATGCTCTAAAGGACGATTTTGATATTACAGTCATTGAAAGACAATCATCAGATCAGATTAAAAATGGTCGAATCATGTCTACCCAAGTGCATTTTGGATCAACAAGGAATCGTGAAAAACGCTTTAATGTGCCAAAATGGGGAGAACAAGCTCTTATTGAAAGTATTCATATTACGATTGGAAATCAAAAACTATTTGTAGGAAAATTACGTGATTCGGCATTATCTGTTGATCAACGTTTGTATTACTCTCATTCTATTAAAGATCTTGTAGAAAAGGGAGTTTCCTTCCGTCTAGAAAAGGTAGAAAAAGAGAGTGTGGAAGTACTTATAGATGAGTTTGATTTGGTTATTGATTGTACAGGGAAAAATGGACCTCTTTTTTCGTTTCCGATTGAAGAGGATCTGTCTCCTTTTCAAACTCCTCAGCGAAAATGTATCGTTGGTTATTTCAAAGGTATAGAAGCAAACACCCCTTTGGGAGTATGTGTAACGGTTCTTCCTGAGTTGGGTGAAATGTTTGAAATACCCGCAATTACAGAACACGGTCCTGTTACCATACTGTTCATTATGGCAATACCAAACAGCGATTTAGACATATTTAAAGGAATAAAAAATGCAGAAGAGTTTACTCTTAAAATGAGGAGCACAGTTCAACAGTTTTTTCCGGAAATTTATAACCGAATGGATGGAAAACATTTTGCTTTATGTGATGAAAATAGCTTTCTTCAAACGGCCATAACACCTGTTATTCGAAAGCCGTATCTGATGGTTAAAAATAAGCTGGTAGTTGGCTGTGGTGATAGTGTATTTTTAAACGATCCTATTACGGGGCAAGGCTGTAATCTCTCTTCTTACTGTGCTGAACAATTGTATGAAACCCTTACTGAATACAAAAATTCTAAGTGGGACGTAGAAACAGGAGAGTGTTATTGGAATCGAACGAAACAGTATGTAAAAGAAGTAACTGAATGGACAAATGCCATGACGAAACCATTACCTGAGCATGTAGTTCAATTGCTACTTCATGGTGCACAGGACCAAGTAAAAGCAAACGAAATTGCTGAATGGTTTGCCAATCCGACAAAAGCGTATGAAGCGTTTTTTTCAAAAACAACGATATATTAAAAAAGTCAATGACCGCCATGAAGGCGGTCATTGTTCGTCCGCAATTAAAGCAGGTTAAAAAGGAAATATGAAGGGAAAGAAATGGATGATGAATACAGGGAAGCTAAAAACGAATTATTCACAAGGTTCATGAATACCACTGAATTAATAAGCTGTAACATATTAGGTGTTTTTTTAAATAAAAATTACTCCTTCCACTTCAATAATCGGGCCATTTAATGGAATAAGTTTATATCAACAAATCTTTTACAACATATTAAGATCGGTAGGTTGGAGAAAAAGGGGATTCAAATAATTCTAGAGAATTATGAACAACAATGGATTAAAAATAATGTTTTCTAAACAAGAACATTAAGTTGTAGCACGGTGGTAAAGGAGAGATTAAATGAGTGATTTAAAATTTATTGAAACATACAAAAGCGATCTGCAAAACTATTCACTGGAGCAACTAAGATATATAACAGCTGAAGGGGTTTGGTCCATTGGTCAAATGTACGACCATGTGATCCTCGTTGCCATTGAGTACCTTGACAATGTAGAAACTTGTGGGGCCTCAAAGGAAGAACAAAAGCTCGGGAAAACGGAGTTTGGTAAGCATTTATATAAAATTGGAGGGTTCCCCCCAATTAAAATCAAGTTACCGGACGAACTAAATACCCCACCAAGCAATTCAGATAGTAAAGAAGACCTTTTGAGTAGGCTAGATCAGGTAATGCAGAGGTTGAGACATTGGGAATCTAGAGTAGATGCTATAAATCCTTAAACATGAAGGTTTTGGCTGGCTGAACGCGAGGGAGTGGTTCGACCTTGTCGGTATGCATTTTCGCCATCACTTGCGTCAGAAGTGTGAATTAGAACAAAAAGTTTTAAATGCATAAGTTCGACTTATTTACTAACTAAACCAATTAATAGAAGCTGCGATGTTACCGTTGCTCATACCCCTTGCTGTTTGAATAGTTCGAATATTCTTTACTGACCATTCTAAAAATGATATAATTTTTTTAAAAGGGAGTGAAAAAATGGCTAGACACAAAGAATTTGATGAAGCTAAGGTTTTACGAAAAGCAATGGTGCTTTTTTGGCGAAATGGATATGAAAAAACGTCTATGCAAGATTTGGTTGACTATATGAACATACACCGTCGAAGTATTTATGACACATTTGGTGATAAACAGACGTTGTTTCTACGAGCTTTACAACTCTTCGAAGAAATAATCGAAAAAAGAATGGAACAACAAATTAAACCTATTAAGCCAGTCAAGTTAGCGATAAGAAGATTATTTGAAATGGTGGTTTTTTCGAATGAAGAAAAACCCCCAGGGTGTTTAATTGTTAATACAGCTGTAGAATTAACCTTACATGACCAAGAAATTGCGGACAGGATTAGTAAAAGCTTTAGTAAGGCAGAATCTTTTATATACGAACTACTATTGCGGGGGCAAATAAGTGGGGAAATTTCCGACCAACTTGATATAGAAAAATTAGCTCAAACTATTCATAATTCATTGATTGGTATAAGAGTATTAGCCAAAACAACGAAAGATAAAAAGAAACTTCAAAACATTATTGATTCAACTTTAGCGGTATTAGATTAACATTTTTAGAATGAACGTTCTAAAAATGTAATGATTTTGTTTAATCTTTTTTATTTTAAATATGGAGGGTGAAAAGAATGAATCATTTAGAGTTCTTGAAGAAAATGGCAAAGGGTGAAATACCAGGTTCTCCTGCTGCAGAGGTAATAGGTTTTCAAATAACAGATGTTGAGGAAGGGAAGGTTGTGGTCGAAATGGATGCTACGGAAAGATTACACAATCCGATGGGGACACTTCATGGTGGGATTTTATGTGACATATCCGATGCCGCTATGGGCTATGCATTTGTAACTACATTAGCTGAGGACGAAATTTTTACGACAATCGAAATTAAATTAAATTTCCTAAAACCTATTTTTAAATCTAGACTTCGAGCTGAGGGAAAATTAATAAAAAAAGGTTCATCAGTCGGATTGCTGGAGTGTCATGTATATGATGAAAAACAAAGACTCGTGGCACATTCTACAAGTACATGTATGATCTTGAAGGGGAATTCCGCTGGGAAAAGATTGGAAATAGAATGATATAACTAATCTCTTGTAAAAAGAAAGTCCATTCAAAGTGAGCTCCATAAAGGTTTTAGCTATCACTTAGCTTGTAGTACAATGTAAGGTTCATTTTATCAATATTAAAAAGGTAAGGTGGGATCAAATGCCTTCATTTCAAACGGCTCCTTCCAAAACGGAAAGCACGGTGTATTTACAAGAGAATAAACTCATTTTAATATGGAGTGTTACTACTTTGCTGGTGGTGATGAATACAACCATGTTTAATGTTGCATTACCCTTTATACTTAAAGACTTGTCCTTAAACTCATCCATGGGCTCATGGCTGGTATCAGGTTATTCCATC
>NZ_JASATK010000038.1:0-38327 GCF_038440275.1 Bacillus sp. OTU2372 | reverse complement strand
GTGACCCCGCCTAACTCATATTCAACAGAGAAGGTCCTTTGTTTCGTTTGATCCATCAAAATCCTCCTTTCTTATTGCTTTTAGTATCGGCTTTTTCAAATGATTAAAATTTGCAGGAAAAAGTAATTTAAATGTAGAAAATTAATAACATTACAAATAAGAGGGAGGATTTCAAAAATATTTTTTCGGAAAATTGTTATTTACTAAATAGCATTTCACAGGAGAAGAATGAACATGAGAGTGAAGGAAATTAAGGTTAAAAAAAACTTATCTGTAGATGAATTAATTAAGTTTATAAAAACTGCCAATAAATTTGAAAGCGATATTAAAATCAGAGGGACAAATTTCACGATCGATGCCAAAAGTATTATTGGTGTCCTAACCATAGTTAGAGCTGGAATTGACGTGACCATCATAACTAAAGGAGACGACGATGAAGAGGCACTAAAGGCAATCATAAATTTATTGATATGAATAATGAACCATTCCTGTGAAAAGAGGATTCCCGCCCAGCAAAAAAGCCCTTATTTTTTGAAGTTAAAAGCAGAGTATTCATATATGAATTAGCTCTGCTTTTTTTCATGCAATGAGTTTTTAAGGATACTACACTGCATACCAATGGCTCCTATATGTTAATTAGCTGGTTTTTTGACGGCCTTTACTTCATATCTCCCAACCTCTGTATTCAAAATAAATTCTGGTTTGGGCTTACCAAGGTTTGCTTTATGGTTGGCTATATGTGCTTCACTCTTTTCCCACTGCTTCCAGTATTCCTCTGATTCCCATCGGATCATAACGATTACTTCTTCATCCCCCTTGCGAACTTTTTTCTCCATAACTGTTACATCAATAATGCCTTCTTGTTTTTCAATCATGCCTTCACCGCTAAATTGTTTTATGACCTTTTCTGCATTTCCCTCTGCAACTGTTATTTTTCTTAATTGTATGAACAAATAATCATCCCCCACCTTTTATTTTAATGATATCTTGATTAGTCATCTTTTACCTGAGTGTCATCTAGAGTCTCGTTTGCGACTAAAAAAGGAGTTACCTCTTCTTCTGTCTCTTTAAGATCTTTTTCATTTGCTTCAAATTCGTGGAGTTCGAATAATTGAACAAATTCGTTAATGACCATTTCAATTGCCTTTAGTTCACCGATTAAAATTTGATCAATGGATTGAAATTCTGGAGCATTAATTTGTTGCTTTAAGGTGGAACGTTTAAGATTCATCATCTCTAAAAATGCAATCGCTCTTCCTCGTCGGAACGTTTTCGCCCCGCGATGGTGATGATCGTGGTCTCTTTTATGACGGTTACCTCTATGGTGGTTGTCTTTATCTTTAAATTCATCGTTTCTCATAATTAAGCTCCTTTCGTGTATACAATCGTATACATTAAGTTATATTAATAATGTATACTATTGTATACGTGAAGTCAAATGAATTTAATAACATAATGTGTAAATTTTATGTTTTTATTTTTTTAAACTAAAAAACATAGGGTTTACAATAGCTCAGCTAGTTAGGACAATTTAAAAAAGACTGCCATATTGACAGTCCATAAGAATTCCATCCCAAAAGAACTATTGGGATTAAAAGCCTCAAAATTGTAAATGAAATTAACATGTCACAGGGTATAGGTTTTGATCTGGCTTCTGACAACAGAATAAAAGAGACACTCGTCATTCCAATTTTTAAAAAGGACAAATCTTCTACTACGGAAATCAAAATAGGCACGGGGCAATCAAGCTAAGAGGTTCGTGCAATGATAAATAATGAAACTAGATATCCATTGGAAAGTGGGCAGCTCCGTTTGGCACTATACGGCAGAAAATTATCAAAAAAAGGGATTAATGATTTTGTAGACACCTTAAACCGTGACCCCTCAATTGGAAGCCTTGTTCAAATGGCGATTGTAGATGGCGATGCTACTGTTATATTAAATGCTTAAAAATTAAAAAAAGAGAATATCTCCATCTTTTTACAAGAAATGCTTGATCAAAATATGGAATCTGGACAACTTCCACGTACTGATTTACACACCTTTCTATTTCAATTTTCACAAGTAGGACAGCATCCCTATTTGCCAATAATCAAAAAGGAAAAAGGTTCGATCAAGATTAATGGCTTGGCAATATTAAAAGATGATCAATTTGTATCTTCTTTATCTATGGACGATCTTTTCATATTCAAAGGACTGGTTGATAAATACAAACATGGATTACACCAATTTATTTTAAATAATGGTGAAAAGGTCGTTTTAGATATCCTTCATTCAAAAGCAAAGTACAAAGTGAAAATCGTAAAAGGCAGACCAGAATTTACTGTCTACTTAAAAATGAGAACTAGACTTCAAGAGTTTTCTTCTCCAAAGAAACAAAGAGTACCTATTAATAAACAAAAGATACAAAAACAAATTGAACAAATACTAGAGAAGAATTCCTTAAAAATTGTTTCGCAATTTAAGAAACATCAAGTGGACACATTAGGTTTGGGAGCAAAATATAAAGAACATGATCATCGATTTAATGAACGAAAATGGAATTTACTGTATCCCCAAGTAAAAGTTCTTGTACATGCTAAAGTTGAAATTCAACAAACTGGAACTGTGGAGTAATGATTTGAAAGAATTCAAATGAGTTCTAATTTAACATTAAACAAGTTACATGTGCTAGTATCTGCCGTCGAATATCCTTGGAGGTATTAATTTTTTAAAATTACATTTAATCAATAATATTTACGCTAAAACGCCGCGACTGGCGTTTTTTTTATTCTATTTAGTTAAAACTGGCTTATGTTAGCATCATGAAATAAAAGGATAGCAATAGCCATCCCCCCTTAATCATTAGAAGTAAAATTTATTTCTTCCCTTTATAATAAAACTCAATTGAATTTAATCTTTGAAGAACCATCTTTACAAATATTCCAATTAAGATATAGAACGGAACAGAGTAAATGTGATTCCAATTTATCACTTTGTATATTCCTAGCATTTGAAAGAAGCTTTCTCCTATAAAGGAAGCGATGAACGCATAAATCATAATGGCTATTATGTAATTTTTCCACGTAGAAAATTTCTGATAAATCATGACGTAAAAAAGGGGAACAATAGATAAGTCTGCAGGGGCAAACTCATCTCTTTCTAATGGAGTTAAAGTATAAGGATAAATCCACAAACCTAGAGATGTACCGATTTGGTCCAAAATAAAAGCAATTCCTGCTGTAATAAATCCAACTAGACTGATTTCTCTTAACCGAGATTGATCGATAAATTTCCAAAACAGAAACAGTGATAAAATAACGATCACTACTTCAATCCACCACTGGTAGGTCAAAAACACTTCTTCAAACCAGTAATCTAACCACATCGTTCTAAGTTCTTCATAGGTCTGTTCTATTTTTTTAAAACTCTCCATCACTCTCCTCCTTGTTATTGAATAAATTCATTCAGGTATACATTTTTATACTTCTCTCTACACCCCTGATTATTACCTATTCTTAACTAGACTCCCCATTGAAACTAAAAATTACTATTAAATTTGAAATACTATCGTAAAAATAGGAATAATGGACTGTCATTTGAAAATGAACAATTTAAGTTCCTAGCATTAAGCAATAAAAACAGGCAACATCCAAAAACGATGATGCCTGTTGCTGTTTAAATCAGTGACAAACTATAGTTTTCTAATCAATCTATAAACAGAGGGATTTTTTAGACCATCAAGTATTTGTCGACTTCTTGTGCGACTTCGCGTCCTTCGTTGATCGCCCAAACGATAAGACTTTGTCCTCTTCTGGCATCGCCAGCAGCGAAAACTCCCTCAACGTTTGTTTTGAACTCACCGTATGAAGCTTGAACCTTTTGGTTGACTGCTTTCACACCAAATTGGTTCAACAATGGCTGCTCTGTTCCCTCAAAACCAATTGCGATAAACACAAACTGGGCTGGCCATACTTTTTCAGTGCCTGGGATTTCTTTAAAATAATAACGGCCATTTTCATCCTTAAGTTTCTCCATTTGGATGGTGTGAAGCTCTTTCAGATTCCCATTCTCATCAGCAACGATTTTCTTCGTTTGAATGGAATATTGACGAGGATCTTCCCCAAATTTTGCTTCCGCTTCCTTATATGCATAATCCATTGTAAAAACATTCGGATATGCTGGCCATAAATTATTAGAAGTCCGTTCAACAGGTAATTGTGGATGCTTACCAAATTGAACAACACTGTTACATTTTTGACGAAGCGCTGTTGCCACACAGTCGGCGCCTGTATCTCCACCACCAATAACGATGACGTCTTTGCCTTCTACATCGATAAATTCCCCATCTTCAAAATTTGAATCTAGTAGACTTTTCGTCGCTAGCGTCAAATAGTCCATCGCAAAGTGAATGCCCTTTGCTTCACGGCCTTCAATCACTAAATCACGCTGCTTTTGCGCACCTGTGCAAAGAATAACGGCATCGAACTGTTCTTGAAGTTCTGCAGCTGTAATATCTTTGCCCACTTCTGTATTTGTAACGAAGTCGATACCTTCTTGAGTCAATAAACGAATCCGTCGTTCTACGACTTCTTTCTCAAGCTTCATGTTCGGAATTCCATACATCAACAAGCCGCCAGGACGGTCTGCCCGCTCAAAAACAGTTACTGAGTGACCTGCTTGATTTAGCTGATCAGCAGCAGCCATTCCTGCAGGGCCAGAACCGATAATTGCTACCTTTTTTCCAGTCCGTGAAGTAGGAATCCTCGGTGTGATCCATCCGTTTTCAAAACCTTTATCAATAATCGCTTGTTCAATATTCTTGATAGTTACGGCCGGGTCGGAAATTGCTACCGTACATGAACCTTCACACGGAGCCGGACATACCCGTCCTGTAAACTCAGGGAAATTATTCGTTTTCATCAGGCGATCAAGTGCTTCTTTCCAGCGACCACGATAAACCAGATCATTCCACTCCGGAATCAGGTTGTGAATCGGACAGCCAGATGTGGCTCCTTGAATCTCCATGCCGATATGGCAGAAAGGAGTGGCGCAGTCCATACACCGCGCCCCCTGTATACTTAATTTTTCATCAGAAAAAGGAACTTTATGCTCTTTCCAGTCGTTTAGGCGTGTTAGAGGATCTCTTTCTCCAACTTTTTCACGAGCATATTCCATAAATCCAGTTGTTTTCCCCATTTTCCTTTTCCCCTTTCTTAGCGGATTGCAGCTTCCTGCTGTTTAGATGGTTTTGGTAATGCTCCGGAATTCGCTAAAAAGGCACTCATTACAGCTTCTTCTTCCGATAAGCCTGCTAGTTTTTGCTCCTCGATCAATTGGATCATTCGTTTATAATCCTTTGGAATGACTTTGACAAATTTTCTGACACACTCTTCCCAGTTTTCTAGAACACAGCTCGCCTTCACACTTCCTGTAAACGCGAAATGGTTCTCGATTAACTGTTTTAACTCATCTTGATCGGCAGGATTTGATACTGTTTCAAATTCAATTAATTCTTGGTTACATAAATGCTTAAATGCATCCTTATCATCAGTTAAGACATAGGCAATTCCGCCGGACATACCTGCACCGAAGTTTTTACCAACATCACCTAAGATAACCACACGTCCGCCAGTCATATATTCACAACCATGGTCGCCAATTCCTTCAACAACAACGTTAACCCCACTGTTACGAACGGCAAAACGTTCACCAGCACGGCCGTTAATATAAGCTTCACCGCTTGTTGCCCCGATAAAGGCGACATTTCCGGCGATGACATTTTCACCTGAAGCAATCTTTGTATGTTTATCTGCTTTGACGATTATTTTTCCGCCAGACAGACCTTTACCAACATAATCGTTCACGTCTCCAGTAAGCTCAAGAGTCATTCCTTTTGGTACAAAGGCTCCAAAGCTTTGCCCCGCAGAACCAGTAAACCTTAAAGTAATCGTATCCTCTGGAAGACCTTCTTCACCGTAGCGTTTAGAAATTTCACTTCCGACAATCGTACCAGCTACACGGTTGACGTTTGTAATTGGGAAAGTAATATCTATAGGTGTTCCCTGCTCTAATGCTGGTTGAACAGCCGGTAGAATGTGTTTGATATCAAGAGTTTCGTCAATTCTATGATTTTGCGGACGTTTAAACGTGCGCGTTCCTTCAGGCTTGTGAAGTAAAGCAGTTAAATCTAAATGCTGCGCCTTCCAATGTGCTTTTGCACGCTCACTTACAGCTAGAACATCTGTGCGGCCAACCATTTCCTCAACTGTTCTAAAACCAAGCTCTGCCATGATCTCACGTACTTCTTGTGCAACAAAGCGCATAAAGTTAACGATATAATCGGCCTCGCCTGTGAACTTTCTACGAAGCTCAGGGTTTTGAGTCGCAATACCAACTGGACAAGTATCTAAATGACAAACACGCATCATCACACAGCCAAGAACCACAAGCGGTGCAGTAGCAAAGCCATATTCTTCTGCTCCTAGTAAGGCTGCCATGACAACATCCTTACCTGTCATTAATTTACCGTCTGTTTCAAGTACTACGCGGTCACGCAAACCATTTAACATAAGCGTTTGGTGCGCCTCTGCTAATCCAAGCTCCCAAGGCAATCCGGCATGCTGAATGCTCGTTTTCGGTGATGCACCTGTTCCACCATCGTAACCACTGATGACAATGACATCGGCTACCGCTTTAGCTACGCCGGCAGCGATGGTTCCTACGCCGCCTTTTGAAACTAGCTTAACGCTAATGCGGGCATCACGATTGGCATTTTTCAAATCATGGATCAGCTGAGCCAAATCCTCAATCGAATAAATGTCATGGTGCGGCGGCGGTGAAATTAAGCTTACGCCAGGTGTTGCCCCACGGACGTCGGCAACCCAAGGATAAACCTTTTTACCCATTAATTGACCGCCTTCACCAGGCTTTGCACCTTGTGCCATTTTAATTTGCAGCTCTTCGGCATTCACTAGATAATGACTCTTTACACCAAAACGGCCAGAAGCAATCTGTTTGATCTTACTTCCTCTGTTGTCACCATTTTCATCTAATACAAAGCGGCTTGCATCTTCCCCGCCTTCACCCGAGTTGCTTTTTCCGCCTAAACGGTTCATGGCAATCGCTAATGTTTCATGTGCTTCCTTACTAATTGATCCAAAGGACATCGCACCTGTTTTAAAGCGGCGGACGATCGAATCAACTGATTCTACTTCTTCAATTGGCACAGCTTGTCTGGAACCATTAAAGGAGAATAGGTTGCGTAAAAAGCCAAGTCTTTCTTCATTCGCAAGATCCGAATATTTTTTAAATAGATCATAATCACCATTGCGGCAAGCCCATTGTAAAGTATGGATAGTGCCTGGATTGAACGCATGGTGTTCACCATCATGTCTCCATTGGAAGTTACTTCCTGATTCTAATGTTTTGTCAGTCGTTTCCTTAAACGCATCCGCATGGCGAAGTTTCGCTTCTTGGGCGATGGTTTCTAAACCAATACCGCCAAGCTGAGATACGGTTCCAGTGAAGTAACGGTCGATGACATCAGAGCTGATCCCTACTGCTTCAAAAATTTGCGCTCCACGGTAACTTTGAACCGTTGAAATACCCATTTTCGACATGACCTTAACAACACCCTCGGTCATCGCGTACAAGTATTTTTCAACCGCTTCTTGATACGTGAAAGATAAAGTTCCTTCCTGAACAGCTTCCTGATAAGTAGCGAATACAAGATAAGGGTTAATCGCATCAACACCATATCCAAGTAGAACGGCGAAATGATGAACTTCTCTTACTTCCCCTGTTTCAACAATGATGCTAGCCTTCGTTCTTAATCCTTCACGAATTAAGTGCTGATGAAGGGCGCTCGCTGCCAAAACGCTAGGAATGGCCACTTTATTTTCACTCATGTTACGGTCAGACAGGATAATCAAACTAGTACCTTCCGCAATCGCTTCGTCAGCCTGACGGCAAACTTCATTCAAGCTGTTCTCTAAATTCTCAGTGAACAAGATGTCGATCACTTTACTCTTAAATGCTTCGCTATTCTTTAATACTTCAAGCTGGCTGTTCGCTAGGATTGGTGTCTCCAACTGAATCCGACGGCAATTTTCTGCTGATGGATGTAGTAGATTTCCTTCCGCTCCTAGATAAGAAATTGTTGAAGTAACAATTGCTTCTCGAATTGAGTCAACCGGCGGATTAGTTACTTGGGCAAATAATTGCTTAAAGTAGTTAAATAAGTTCTGTGGACGATCTGACAATACCGCAAGCGGCATGTCATTTCCCATCGCACCAAGCGGATCCTTGCCTTCACTTACAGCAGGAAGGATATATTTTTGAATATCTTCATACGTATAGCCGAAAGCTTTTTGGAGGGTAAGTAAATTTGCCGGAACTTCTCCTTCCGCTTCTACTTTTTCTTCCAAGCGAACAAGCTGTTCGTCTAGCCATTGCTGATATGGCTGTTCGTTTGCCAACTGTGATTTAATTTCCTCGTCGGAAATAATTCTTCCTTCTTCTAAATCAATCAATAGCATTTTCCCTGGGCTCAAACGCTCTTTGTATAACACCTTTTCTGGCTCTACATCGATGACGCCAACCTCTGATGAGAAAATAATGTAATCATCTTCTGTCACGTAGTAACGGGCCGGACGTAGACCGTTCCGATCCAAAATAGCGCCAATTTGTTTTCCGTCGGTAAAAGAAATAGCAGACGGACCATCCCAAGGCTCCATTAAGGAACTGTGATATTCATAGAAAGCTCTCTTTTCCTCTGTGATATGAGGATTTTCAGACCATGGCTCAGGAACAAGCATCATGGCTGCGTGCGCTGGTTTTCTTCCAGCAAGTACCAAGAATTCAAGTGCATTATCTAAAATGGAGGAATCACTTCCATCAGTATCAAGGATTGGCAGTACTTTTCCCAAATCAGATCCAAACACCTCAGAAACGAATTGACTTTCACGCGCCTTCATCCAGTGAATATTCCCCTGAAGGGTATTAATTTCACCATTGTGAATTAAATAACGGTTAGGATGGGCTCTTTCCCAGCTCGGGAATGTGTTTGTACTAAAGCGTGAGTGCACTAAAGCAAACGCAGAAACAAAATTCTCATCCTGTAAATCCAAATAGAATTGATCAACTTGCTCAGGTGTTAATAGTCCTTTGTAAACAATAGTTCTGCTTGAAAAACTAGCAAAATAGAAACGGTATTCGGATTCCTTTGCCCAATTTTCTGCCTGCTTACGAATCACGTACAACTTTCGTTCAAAAGCTAGTGAATCCGTATTATTTTCGTTGGCACCTACAAACAACTGGCGAACGACAGGACAGCTTTCCTGTGCAGTTACCCCGATATTTTCGGCATTGACAGGAACTGTTCTCCAGCCAAGCACTGTTTGCCCCTCTTGTTCGACCAATTTATTAATATAGGTTTCTATTTTTTCCCGTTGCGCATCATCCTTTGAGAAGAACAACATCCCCACGCCGTATTTCCCTTGTTCAGGTAAGTTCATAGTTGAACATTCTTGGCGGAAAAATAAATCCGGGATTTGAACCATAAGTCCCGCGCCATCGCCTGTTAGTGGGTCACTCCCTTGTCCGCCGCGATGATCCAATTGACAAAGCATTTTTAGTCCTTTAGCCACAATATCATGAGTGGCATTCCCTTTGATGTGTGCATATAAGCCAATTCCACAGGCATCATGTTCAAATTCAGGACGGTAGAGACCTTGTGCTTTAGGTAGTTGATGATACGTCATATAAAATCTCTCCCTGTTGATTATTGTCGAAATATTGCATATAAACTCATTTTAGGTTACCTTAATGATACAAACAATATATAATTTATATTAAATTAATCTGATTTTTATATGGATAAAGGAGAATCACTAAATGGAGCTTCGTCAATTACGATATTTTATTGAAGTAGCGGAACGGCAGCATGTGACAGAGGCTGCTGAAAATCTAAACGTTGCACAATCAGCCGTCAGCTATCAAATCACAAAACTAGAAGAGGAATTAGGGGTTAAACTGTTAGAACGGGTCGGAAGAAATATTAAGGTGACACAAATCGGAACTATTTTTTTACAATATGTAAAAAGTGTCTTAAAGACGCTGGATGAAGCAAAGGAAAAAGTCGACGAATATCTAGATCCCCAAGCAGGAACAATTAAAATTGGTTATCCTACAAGTCTCGCCAGATATTGGCTCCCAACTGTTATTTCAGCTTATAAGAAGGATGTACCCAATGTGAACTTCCATTTACGTCAAGGTTCTTATGCTTACTTGATTGATGCAGTGAAAAACGGCGAAATCGACTTAGCCTTTCTCGGCCCTGTCCCCATGAAGGATCCTGATTTAGAGGCTAAAATTCTTTTTATGGAAAATATCGTGGCTTTGCTACCTAATCATCACCCCTTGAATGAACGAAAAAGTCTGTCTTTAGGTGAGTTGCGTACAGATTCTTTTGTTTTATTTCCAAAGGGATATGTCCTTCGGAAAATTGCTGTCGAGGCCTGTCATGAGGCAGGGTTTGAACCAAACATTACGTCCGAAGGAGAGGATATGGATGCATTAAAAGGTCTTGTTTCTGCAGGAATCGGCGTTAGCCTACTACCAGAGAGCACCTTCTATGACTCTATTCCCCGATTCACAGTCAAAGTACCGATAGAAACACCAAAGGCGATGCGTACAGTCGGGGTCATAATTCCAAAACACAGAGACCTAGCACCAGCCGAAAAGAACTTCTATAAATTTCTTATCCAATTTTTCAACAGGCTGGACCAGTATAAATAAGGGGAGCGCGGGGACGGTTCTCCTGCTTCTAAAAATGTTTTAATGACATAAAATAGGCTTTTATCCAATCGTATTTGGGTGTGGTCTCATAATCTACTGTAACTAAAATGGAAGGGTTGATCTATATGTATCATTACATATATTTACATTACTACCATCCGTGGTATAAACCGATAGCAGTTCCAATTATTCCACCACCGCCGGTACCACCAGCTGCTGTTATCTACAGAAATTATTTGTATACCTTAAATCAAGGCTCGGTTAATTGGTAATAAAAAAGAATGGTTTTATAATAATAGTTAGAAGATTGTTTTGACGGGGGGTATTTTGTTGAAACTGATTTCCATTTGTCCCAGCAATACCGAATTAATCGTTTATTTAGGGTTAACAGCCTCATTAATCGGCGTAGATAATTTCTCTGATTGGCCTGAAGAAATCAATAGATTACCAAGGCTCGGACCAGATTTAGAAATAGACATGGACAAAGTAGAAGACTTAAAGCCTGATTTGGTCTTAGCCTCCCTTTCCGTTCCGGGAATGGAACGAAATATTAAAGAGCTTAAAAAACGCAATATCCCATATGAAATTGTTCCAAATCCACAAACCTTACAAGAAGTCGGTGACTGTCTTTTGTTTGTCGGCAAAGTAACCAAGACCTATGACAAAGCAAAACAACTGTATGAAAAATTTACTCAAATTCTTACATACTACGACTCTTTAAGCCATCGAGTAGATACAAAAAAAACACTTTATTGGGAGTGGTGGGCGAAGCCGATCTTTACTCCAGGTGCTGGGAACTGGCTCACAGAAGTAAGCAGACTTGCAGGTGGACAAAATGTTTTTGAAGATCAGGCGGAAGCAAGCGTCCAAACGAGTTGGGAAGACGTAAAGCTACGAAATCCAGATGTCATATGTGTGGTTTGGGTAGGTGTTCATAAAAATAAGGTAAATCCGAAAGTAATTCTAAAACGTCCTGGTTGGGACCAAATGAATGCGGTCCAACATAATCAATTATACATTCTCGATGAACCTCTTTATTGCAGGCCATCCCCCCGGCTGTTGAACGGGCTGGCGCAAATTGCATATCTCCTTCATCCTGATATTTATCCAATCTACAATAATGGTAATGACATATTAATGAATTCTTGAAGGAAGCAAGCAGCGGTTCTTATGCTTCCCTTCTTTTGTTAAACTCCCAATTAATACAAAAGAAATAGGCTGTCATCGACAGCCTATTTCTTTTGCACTTGTTCGCTCAACGATCAATTTTCAATCGAAAGAACCCATTGTTTGGAATAATTCATTTGTCTGTGGAGATACGTAAATGGTTCGGCTAGGAAAAGCAACTTCTACTCCCTCTTCCTCTAAAATCCCCATGATCGCTAAATTGATTTCATGTTTGATTTTAACGTGCTCTGCCCAAACAGTAGAATTCGTGAAAAAATAGACAAGGATATCGAGACTGCTTTCATTATAATGATCAAATGCGACCATAATCGTATCCGGATGAATTTCTTCATGTGTCCTCAATAATTTTTCAATCCGGCTTACTACTCTTTCAATTTCTTCTTTTGTCGTTTGATAGTTAAGTCCTAAATGAAAATCGATCTTCCTTTTCCCCATACGGCTCCAGTTTGTAATTGCCTCATTTGCAAGTGTAGCATTAGGAACAGTAACTAGAGCTTGGCTAAACGTACGAACTTTCGTGCTTCTAAAATTAATATCTTCGACGATCCCCTCAACACTAGGGGTTAAGATCCAATCACCAATGGAAAATGGTTTTTCGGTTACAATGACAACCCCGCCAATAAGGTTCCCTACCGCTTCTTTGGCAGCTAAGGCAAATGCAAGTCCCCCTAACCCAAGACCTGCCACCAATCCATTTACGTCATAATTAAACTCCTGCCCGATAATACTGATACTAATCGCGATGATGATCACACGGATGGTTCTTGAAATAAACGGAATAAGTATTAAATCAATTTTATTGTTGAGTTTTTGATTAAAACTGATTAACAACCCTGAGGTAGGCGAAGACAAATTAAACAATCCCCATGTAATTAATACAATGACCATTGAACGCAAAAACTTTAAAAACAACGCATTGTGTTGTTCAATAAAAGGGAAATAATCCATTGCAATATACAAACCAAAAATAATAAAGAACCATCCTAAAGGACGTTCAAAACTTAAACAGATTTGTGTAAAAAAATCAGTTGGGGTTTTCCTGGACAATTTTAATATCAACTGAAACACATATTTGGTAAATAGATTTCTAAAAAGGATAAATAGCAGCAGAATCCCTATAGAAATCCCTAAGTTTTTTAACATTTCGTAGTCTATATCCGCTGTTGAAAAACCCAATACAAATGAACCTAAAGACATCTTTGAAATACCTTCCCTCTTTTTTCGATACTTTTATTAAATCAACATTTGTTGGAAAATGGATGAAAGATAGCCGATCTTCAAACCATTCCATCGAAATATGATAGCTTTTTTAACAAAAAATTTGAATACATCTAAAGTCTCAGATTAAAGAAAAAATCCTCTACAAAAAGGCGCGAGCTAGAAAATTAATTTATTATTTAAGAAAAAATTAACTAAAAAACCCCCCATAAAAAACTGCACCCCATTAGTTAGATACAACAATTGGAAGTGTAGTTTTTTATGGGGGAATTTTCATTTTTACCTAAATTGAAGGCTGTTCAAGATAATCTTGAAGGAATCGACTCCTAATGTATGAAATGTTATTAAAAAGTTGCTTCCATGAAATTGTTCTAAAATTAGCGCTTTAATTTCCTGTACCTTGTCCTATTGCAACTTCAAATGTTTAACTATTATATTTTTAAATACCGCTGTTCCTCCTTCCGAAAAGAGGGTGATACTCCGATCGGCAGGATCAGGAAAGATTAAATTTGAATGAACAACCTTTCCGTCATCCACAAAGACTTCAATACTGGTTTTATCAACAAGAATCCTTAAGTGAACTTTCTTTTTACTGACATCGAAGGGAGCCTTGCTTTCCACGTACTGCTTGCTTTTATCAGGCTGCCTTGTAAACGCTCGATTGACATAGGAGTATTCCTGTTCAACAAAAATACCGACGTCTACGTGACTGTCTTTATCGGCTGATTCTCGAAGCCTAATCCCTACATTTTTGAGCTCTGACCAGGAGATCTCTGTTTCCAGCTGATATGTATCACCTGTAATTTTGAGAGTTTCAGAGCCATTTACATTCAATTTTTTTATATAATCTTTTGAATATATTAGATCATTGTTCGCTTCGATGGGCTTTGAGGTTAAATAATATTCGTTACTGCCCGCATGCTTTAGTTCAATTTCACGAACAATTGAATCCATGCCGTTAAAATCCTCTTCCGTTGTGGGAGTGTTATTGGCATAATCCCAGTTATTCATCCATGCGAGAGCATATCGCCGTTTAAATTTGTCGTTTGCTTTTCCATCGTCAAACGTTACCCCGCCATACCAATCAAAGCCATAATCTAACCACTGGGGTTCACTGTGATCTGCAACAAATTCCTTTCCATTATAGGTACCAGTCCAATATGCGTAGGTATTCGGTTTACCTGATGATTTTCCATTTGCACTTGTACCCAGTACCCACTTATACATCCCGTCATTTGCCCGTATCTGAAAAAGATCAGGACATTCTACAACACCTATATTTTTCGTTAAGAAACCTCCAGTATAGTCCCATTTCTTCAGATTTTTGGATTCATAAAAACCAATCTTCGTTCCTTCCGCCAAAGCCATCACCCATTTTTCCGCTTGACGATCCCAGATAATTTTTGGGTCTCGAAAATCTTTTGCACCCGGATTAGGTAGAACAGGCTGATTACTATAAGATGTAAAAGTTTTTCCTTTATTTGTACTATACCATAGGTATTGTTCCTGCTTACCTCCATCAGCAGAGGGCTGTGTCATAATTGCAACTATGGCTCCTTTTCCAAAGCCTGCTGTATTTTTTGTGTCAATAACGACTGATCCAGACCATACGTCCCCGTTTTTGTTTGTAAATTTTGGAATGGCCACCTCTTCATCTTTCCAATGTACTAAATCCTTTGATGTCGCATGTCGCCATTCTGTTCCATTTCCATTCGGATAATCCCGATTATAAAGATAATAGTAATGATACTTTCCATCAAAATAAATAGGCCTTTGAGGATCGTTTTTCCATTTGTCCGGTACTGTAAAATGGTACGCTGCTCGATATGTTGGCTGATAATGCGTCACTTCTTTTTTTCTCCTATTATCTGTATGATCGATAATTATTCCGATGAATACTAATAGGCTTAAACAAAGAGTGAAAAATACTAAATATTTGTATACTTTCTTCTCCGTTATTTTTATTAACAAATAAATTCCTCATTTTTATATTTTTGTTTATCTCGTTGCGATTTGAAAACAAATTCTTTTAATTTTAAAAAAATCATGCTTTTTTGACAGTTTGTTCATATCGATAAAGATGTTTAAACCAGTACATAAAGTTACTGTATTTATTAATGATGTTTAAAAACTAAATTATGTTATTCCATATTCAAAGTAAATCAGTAATCATTTTTAAAACGGTTTTGAGTGATCTCATTTTCAATACCCTTCTTTACTACTTAAGCACTTTGCTTGTACACTTCCTCAACGGAATAGTCACGCCCCGTCCGAGCAACTTTGTTCCACCCTTCTTTATTGACAAAATAAGCTGCACTTCCAACCATGATATAAAACAAATTGATAAAACGGAAGATGAATAAATCTAAGAAAATCGTACTGATAATGGCGAATAAATTCCGTTTTGAATATCCGAACCCATACTGATTCGAAATAATTAAGCTAATAACAATATATAACATATTCACTACAAGTGATCCGATTACATAAAACTGAATCACTTTCCAAGAGATTTCAGAGATAGAAACTATTAAGCTAATAAGAAAAAATCCTGTGAAATACGAAGCGACGACACCGACTAAAAAAGAATCGACTAAGAAGAAAAAGGAAATGCGATTGGTAACCATACTCTTGATGAATGTCATGAAATACAAAACGAAGCAATCCATGAACGCTTTTTGCCAGCGTATTCGTTGATTGTATAAATCTTTCCATGACTCAGGAACTTCGGTAAAACAAATTGCTTCAGGTACAAATAAAACGCGCGTTCCTTTATGTTTCATGGCATATTGCTGCACCTTTAATGTGACATCAATATCTTCTCCAATTGTTTGTCGATATCCGCCAACCTCTAATAATACATTTCGTTTGAAGGCTCCGAAGGCTCCTGAAATAATCGACAAGGCATTGGATTTGGCTAATGACGCTTTTAAAATGTAAAATCCTCGCAAGTATTCTAAAATCTGAAAGCGCACAATTTGTTTCATCTTGCGAAGTGATGGCACAAAACCATTTCGAGTTTGTTCAAGTCCTTGTAATATGTGGACATTCCCCCCAGCAGCAATCACAGAGGAATCATCAAAAACTTGATTTAAAATAGATAAGGCTTTTGCATCCAAAACGCTATCTGCATCTAATGTAATTACAATGTCTTTTGTAGCATATGTTATTCCTGCATTTAAGCTATCGGCTTTTCCACCATTTTCTTTATCAATCACTAACACATCCTTATATTGACTAGAAAGATAAATTTGTCGAACGGGCATGAAGTCTAAAGCGTGAGCAGGCTTTTTTAATTCTTGTGGAATTAATTCGAGCTCACTGATTAATGATTTCATGGTCTCATCAGTAGAACCATCGTTGATGAAAATCAGTTCATAGTTATGATAATGAAATTGCTTCATTCCTTGAATGGTGGTAGACAAAATGGAGGCTTCATTGTAACAAGGAATTAAAATACTCATTCCAACTTCTTTGTCAGGTGTTACTTTCAAATAACTAGGTGTTTTCTTTGAAGCTTTTAAAGCATTGAAAGTATGAAACAACGGAAATAGTATACATAACACAAATAAAATGAACGAAACTATATACAAATTTTATTCCCCTTTTTTAACTTTTGGTTTATCTTGTTGCGATCGGATAACGAATTCATTGTATTTAAAAAATCATATTGATTCGTGACAAAATAAAAAAAGCAATTAAAATTGCTTTAAGAATACGAATATGCGTTCCTTCACTCATAAATTAGCTGGTAAATATATAAAGAAAATGTCGATAGAATATCGACATTTTCTTTCGCCTGAATTTGCTTTATATAGTATCCGGTACAAAAATTATTTGTTTTTATCGCCAACTGTTAATTGACCTTGCTCAAGGATGCTGTTTGGTACAACAGATGTTTTTGTTCCTTGAATATTAAGCAAAAAGCTTGGCGCAAAGGTAGAATGATGGTCTGGATAGAAGCCTCTATTCGTCATATAACTTGTGATTACCACATTATTACCTTCAGATTGCGGTACAGCAAAATGAGAGTAAGTAAATGTGAGATCAGCAGGATCAAGATTCATGTTCAATACAAGTCCATTTTCATTTAACGGTTTGAATGGACCATTTAAGGAATCGGCTGCGAACCCTAGCATATAAACATCTTTGTCGTTAATTCCATCAATCGTCATTTTGGATCCTCTTGAATCCGTGAATAGATACCATTTATTATTCATTTTAAATATATTGGCGCGTTCGATTTCATCTGTTACTGTATTTGATGCAATTAATGGTTTCATAACACTTTTCACTGTATAGTCATCGTTCAACTCAACAATGCCTAATGCACCATTCGCTAAAGAAGCAATTTGTTTTTTAGGACTTTGTATCAGTTTATTTTTTTCATTCTGGAAGAAGACGTCACTTCCGCCATAGTAAGCTTTATTATTGAAAGACTGATCGCCTTGATACCCATCTGTTGTTCCAGTATTGGCTTCAAAGACAAGATATTTATGGCCCTTATCTTCAACATAGTGTGGGTCTCTTAAAGTATGGTTATCACCTGAAATCCACTTGCCTTCATCGATAAATTGCTGAATATTTTGATAAACTGTACCGTCTCCGCCATCAAAGACAGATTTGTGATCAGATACTCCATCGACTTTAAGTGTAGCTGCATCCGGCTGGGATAAGTTGACTTGAGCAGTTGAAATAATTTGGTTACCAGCACCTGTTCCACCATCTTCAGTATTACCTGAGTAATCTGTATAGAATAAACGGACTTGGCCATCTTTGGTTAAAGTAGCAGAACCTGACCACTCCTGTGTTTGATATTTAAGATACGGGTCATTTGGAACAAATTTATCACTATCTTTAAATACTCTTCCAGCATTTTTCCAGCTGTCGATCGATGTATCACCGACTTTTTGATAGAATAAATAAATTGAAGTATCATTACTGTTTTTTGGGTCACCTGCTAAAGCGAAAACGATATGATATCCATGATAATTTGCCGCAGTACCATCAGCGTTTTGCAGTGGCCAGCTATCCCATACATCTAAATCTATTAAGTTCCCTGACTTATCATACCCTTTTGCCGAATCAATGTTTTTGATTGCTGATGCATTGAATTGAGGCACTTTAAATTGAGGGCTGTTTTGTTGTCCTGGAATTTTTAGCATGTCAGCGCGTGTAATATGGGCAAAACCATAGTCTTTTTTGTAATCCCCACTGGTCATTTGCTGCGCAAAAATTTGCGGTCCGCCCGCTCCTACTAATATAGCTGTACTGAATGTTACGGCAGCTGCTTTTTTCGTCAATCTTTTGAAGTTCATCTTCTTCCTCCTTGGATATGTATGAATTTGATAAGAAAGCTAGTGAAGTTTCTTATTAATTAAAAGTATAGAGGAGGACGAGTTTATTGGGGATGGCATGAATTGATTAGAATTTCGTCTTAAATTGATATAGGGGCTGGCACCTCTTGCAGGTGTAATAAAATAAAAACAAAAAAGCCCCCAAACGGAGGCAGAAAAGTTTATTTCAAAGTGGACTTGGCCTTATCCCAGGATTTTTGAAATTCTTCTAGTAATTGCTGACGAGAAAGCTGTTTTCTTACGTACAGCTGCATCGCCAGTCCAAACTCTTCTCTTACACCAACCGGGAAGTCCGGCCAATTGGAATCCAGTGTTTTCCCTGCTTGGTAGTAGGCGAGTGTATCATGAGCCAGCGGTCCTAAATGGTCCATTTTTATGTTTTTAAACGCAGGAATAAATTTGAACTCATTGGTCATAAACCTTTTCCCCTGCTCAGAGGAAACCATCCAGTTTAAGAATTTCTTTGCTTCCTTCTTCTTCTCTGGTGTGGTTTGTTTGTTGACAACCCAATAGTTCGGTACACTGACCACTAAGGCGTCATTCTTCCTTTCATCGTTAATGGAGAGTGGCAGAAATCCGATATTCATATTTGGGGAGATCTGGTCAAGCATGGGCTGCACCCAGTTGCCTTGCTGAATCATCGCTGCTTTTCCTGTGGCAAATAAATTAACTTCCATATTGTAATCCGTTGAGAGCGGATTTGCATTTCCATATTTTAATGTAACATCCAGCAGATGGATGGTATCTTTAAATGTTTGATTGTTAGTTATCTTTTCTGTTCCGTTATTAAGGGCTTTTATAAAAGCAGTTGGTTCTTCCTGCTGGGCAAAGGCAATATTCAACAAATGAACACCCAGTTTCCACTCCTCGTAATAACCGGTTGCGAAAGGAGTTATACCTGCTTTTTGCAATTGTTTGGCTGTTGCTTGTAATTGAGTCAACGTTTTAGGAACAGATTCAATACCTGCCTTTTTAAATAAATCCTTATTATAAATGAAACCATACCCCTCTAGGTTTAGCGGCATTCCGTAAATTTTATGATCCAATATCATTGGCTGTAAAGCCACTGGATAGGCATTTTTAATCCATGGCTGATCTGAAAGATCCTCCAAGTAGTTCTTCCACAGGATTGCATTTTGATACCCGGTATTTGTGAAAATATCAGGACCATTGCCTGCAGAAATCTGTGCCTTCAGATCACTTAAGTCATCTGCAGCACCGCCAACCGTGTGAATCTTTATTTCTACATTTGGATTTTCCTTTTCATAAACGACTGCCAATTGTTCAAATTGCTTGGAAATTTCCACTTTTGGATTCCGAATATCCAGCGTAAGCTTATGTGTGGGGGTTTCAGCTTCTATTGGCTTCGGCTCTTTCAAACTAGTCGTTCCACAGGCTGAGAGAGACAGACTCAAGATGACTAGACAAACCATGTGTAATCGTAAAGTCCTTTTCATTCCTACCCTCCATTTATGTGATGTCAATTAGAATAAGTGGCAACGTATCAGAAGCCCTCCGTTTGATGTTTTTTTACATGGTTTCGGTATTCAAAAGGGGTTAAACCCATGACTTTTTTGAATAGTTTGGAGAAGTATTTCTCATCCTGGTATCCAAGCATGAGAGAAATAGAAAGTATACTTTCATCTGATTCTCTTAACCTAGATTTTGCTTGATCAATCCTTAGTTTCATCATGTATTTAGACAGGGTCATGCCCGTTTCTTGTTTAAACTTTCTGGATATATGTTCACGGCTTAAGAAAAATCGGCTAGAGAGTTTTTCCAGCGTCAGCTCTTCCATGTAATACGTGTCTACATAATGAACAATGTTCCGCATTCGGCAGGCATTATCTAAATCGTTCAAACGGTGAATCGCTCTGAAGTTTTGATCTTCTAACTCTTTTTGTAAAACATTATAGGAAATAGGAAGACCCTCCATTGACTTCAATGATGCACCATTAACAAGGCGAACAGGAATATCAAACTGTTGGCTGATCCATTCTTCGACAGATAGCCAGACTCCTTTAACGGTAATCACCAGACAAAGACTATGGTCGTTCTGAAGTTCAAATGCATTTCCCCATTCCTGATGTTCCAGCTCTTCAGCTAACAGTTGAATATACGGGGCAGAATGATGCATTTGGTAAAAAGAAATGAGGGTAAGATCAAATTCGTCAGCCGTTGGCAGAGAGGAAGCAATCTCGGCAGGGTCAAAAAACTCCCCTAGGCAAGCCTCTGTGACCATTTGATTGATACGGAGCCTTTTCACATCGTCATACACGCCATCTTCTTTATATTTACGTTCTAACTCTTCATTTGTCCATGATTTTACCGCTTCTGCCAATGTGTAATTGAAAGGTTCCGCCTCGATCGGTTTTAGCAGATAATCGAAACTGTTATGCTTAATGGCTTTTCGCATAAAGGAATAATCGTCAAATCCTGTTATGAAGATGACCTTGCCGGGATATGAAATGCTGTCGAGCCACTCAATCATTTCAATCCCGCTCATGCCAGGCATTTTTACATCGGTAAAAATGATCTCTGGTTTTTCCTTCTGTATGATTCTTTTTGCTTCTTCTCCGTTTCTTGCTTCCAATAGGTCTGTAATACCATTTTTCTCCCACTGGCCCAACTGGCGTATGACGTAACGGACGTTGTATTCATCATCTACAATGAGAGCTTTCATACCAATATTCATCCTCCCTGCTGCTAATTTATAGATTAAATTATTTCGAGTTCATTACTGGTAAACTTTGATTCTACTGGAATCGTTAATCGAACGATAAAACCTTGTCCTTGGTTGGTATCTATTTCTAAACCAGCCTTTATCCCATAATTTAAGACTAAACGGTCGTGAATATTTTTTAGACCAATATGCTCCATTGAATAGGAACCTTCACTTGGTTTGGTATAAATATTATTTCGCAGGGTTTGCAATTCTTCAGGTGTCATACTGGATCGATTATTTTCTACTACAAGGTAGAGTATTTCTCCTTGTATTTCTCCATAGATGCCCAATTGAGCATCGTAGAAACCTTCTTCATAACAGTGTTTAAAGAAGTTTTCCACTAGCGGCTGAAGTGTCATACTTGGAATCGTACTTTCAAGAATCGTTTCGTTCAGATGGATCGTATAGTTCAGTTCGTTCCCAAAACGCTCGACTTGTAGAGACAAGTAGGTTTTTATATAATCCACTTCCTCCCGGACTAAGACCCATTGATTGGCCCGTATAGAGTATCGCATCATTTTGGATAAGGAGGTGACCAATCCGTAGACCTTTGGAGAATTGGTTCTTAGTGCAATCGCACCTATGGTTTGTAAGGCGTTGAATAAGAAATGCGGATTGACCTGTGACTTTAATGCCCTTAATTGATTGTTTCTATTTTCAATTTCCAGCTTATACTCGCGGGCAATATGAAGATTGATCCGATTCATCATTTCCTTTATATGTTTTTCCAAGTGCCCAATTTCATCTTGTCCCTTGTCATGAAAAGGAACATCCATATTCCCGGCTTCAATGCTCTGCACTTTTCTGCTGAGAAGCTTAATAGGTCTAGTAATCATATAAGAAATAATCCCGATCATGATTAGGCCCAATAATCCTACCCCTATCCCTACAAGGATGTTGGTATAGGCGGTCTGCCTAACATCGTGAAATAAGACTTGTTCAGGTGTGATCTTAACTAACTTCCATTGTCGCAAAGGACCTGACAACGTTTTGGACAGGATAATCTCTTTGCCCTTTTTCACACCCGAATTATTTATAGACTTTAACAAGTTGGATGGAACCGGTTTTCCAATAAGGTCTCGGTTACTGGCGTACATGACTCGGTTCTCCGTATCTACAAGTAATACGGATTCCTCATCATTCTGTACAAGACTGTTACATAGGTGGGCATAAGCATTCAAATCAATGTCAAGCGTAATGACTCCCAGAAATTTGTTTGAAAGTACGTCCATTACTTTATGGTGAATCGTTAACACTATCGTGTTATCTGATTGAGGAACAATAGCCGCGTCATTATAATTCTCAATCGAATGAGGAGGCTCGATCAAATACTTTGAATGGGAGTGATAAAGCTTTTTAATTGAATCCTCCTTCACTAGATCCGGCTGAGATTTACGGGTACTGACCATGGCATTATAAACAGTAAATGATTCTTTACTTTTATCAATATAAAAACGAATCTGCCGGATTTCGCCCCGCATGAGATAAAACGTTTCGATGCTGTTTTTTACTGCTATAGGGTTGAAATAAATGGAATCTTGAAACCCGTCTTCAAAGATCCGGAACAAATCAGGGTTACGGTATGTTACATATGGGAGGCCGACTAAATCAGCAAAGTATTGCTCCAGCTCGTTTGATGCTTTCTCCATTTGATTATGGCTGACTTCGAGCTCATGCTGTTCCACTAGCTTCTTGGTATAACCATAAATAAAGAAAACCGTCAAAAAATACGGGAGGATGATAAAAATAAGAAGCATTAGAAATAAGCGGCTTTGAATGCTTTTCATGTTGTGATGCCCCTTTGGTTTATGAAAACCTTTTTAATAATATCCTATTACTCTTGTATTTAAATCTAATTCTATTTAATTATGGCGTCAACACGATATAATTGGGCGAAAAAGAAGACAGAGAGTGTCCCTTTTCCTATTAGGACGCGATTTGGCAACGATTTCACAGGAAATGAAAACGTTACCAGAAATGAGCAAAATGAAACTTAGGAACTAGTGGATGGGTAATAGTTTCAAAAGATAGGTAGATAAGATTAATTTTTGTAATACAAGATTAACAAAAATAGACGTATGCCAATTCACACGTCTTATGCCATATTTCCAGTTTGAATAAGTAAATATTACTATATAAGCATAATAGTGAGCTTCCTACTATTATGATACTTTTCGAATCCCACATAATACCCATCACGCTCGAAGCCCTCTTCCTCCAAATCCGGCACAACACTACTCTCCATAACTCTCAAAGATAAACAAAGGCAAGAGAATGAACAGGATTCCCTGTTCCATACTCTTGCCAAAAAACTGTCAAACTTACTTAACAGCGGTAGGACGTACCTTCGCTTTGTCGGATTCACCAGCTACCTGGTTAGCAGTCACCCTATCTTGAGCCATTTCCTCGACCGTTTTTACACGAAGCCTGGCTGCACCTTGATTTTGTTTCGTCGGAATCAGATTTCCTGATGCCAATCTCTCCTTTGCTATTTCAATCGCCTCTTTATATTGTGGCAGCCATTTCTCTTGTGCCACAAGCATCTCATCCGTTAGTTGCCAAATTTCCTTCGGGTTACAAACTGCACCTACTAATGGATCCATCATCATCGCTTGACGCAACAGCAAATCTTCCCCGCTCACGGCAGCCTCCACCGCAAGTCGTTGTACGGAAATACTCACATTACATACAGCTGCACAACCGATTGGCAAGTTACCCACTCTTGGAATGCTAATCCCATTTCCATCTACATATCCAGGAGCTTCAATAACTGCATCATCAGGAAGATTTGAGATGACTCCATTATTAACGACATTGAAATGGCCACGATACACTCTACCCGTTTCTAATCCTTCAACAATAAAAGAACCGTGTTCTTCACTTCGATTTTCTTGTTTATATTCTAGGGCAGGATCTTTCATCCAATTCGGAAAGTCCGTCTCGAACCAGTTTCTGCTCTCGGTACAAATTCTTAAATAACCTCCCGTTTCACCGTTAATCCAGCTTCCCAGGTCAATCCATTCGTTAATTTCTTCTGGACGTTTCCGGTACCATGGTAAATATTCACTTAAATGACCATTGGATTCAGTGCTGTAATAGCCGAAACGCCTGAGCATATCGATGCGGACTTTTTCGGTTTGACTATATTCCGGATGTTTTTCAAAACCTTCCAATAACTTTCCGGTCATATCCTCGCCATTATTTCTCACTTGAACATACCAGGTTTGGTGGTTGATACCGGCACAAACAATATCGACCTCCTCCTTCGTTAACCCAAGGACATCAGCAATTTGTTTGTGTCCATGCTGGACACCATGGCAAAGACCAATCGTTCGAACCCCACCATATTTATTACAAGCCCACGTCATCATCGCCATCGGATTTGCATAGTTCAACAGCAAGCAATCCGGCTCCGCCACTTCCCGGATATCTTTACAAATATTCAACATTTCAGCAATGCCCCGCTGACCATACATGATACCGCCAGCACAAAGCGTATCTCCCACACATTGGTCAATCCCATACTTTAACGGAATATCAACATCTATTTGAAACGCCTCAAGACCGCCAATTCTTACCACGGAAAAAATATACTTTGCATCTCGCAGGGCCTCACGCCGATTTAAGGTGGATTGAATTTGGATATCAAGACCATTCTCATTAATATCACGCTGGCAAAGCTCCGTCACCATTTGCAAATTTTGCGGATTAATATCGGTGAAAGCCACTTCTATCTGATTAAATTCAGGGACAGCAAGTAAATCCCGTAATAATCCTCTTGTAAAACCAATACTTCCTGCTCCAATAAAGGCTACTTTAAATGACACGTGGCAACTCTCCTTCAATACTAGATTTATAGAAATTTTAACAGGCTGATACGTGTAAATGTTATCAAAATAGTAACTTACTTGTTTTGCAAATTTATAAAATCCTCACTCCTCCTACACTCTCTCCCAGGAGGCAAATTCCTTACGGCGCATCGCCGCTTTTCGATATTCTACAGGCGTCTGCAGGGTGTATTTCTTAAAAAGGGAACTGAAATATTGCCTGCTATTAATCCCAATATAATCGGAAATTTCAATGAGTGGGATTTCCGTTTGGGCCAATAGCATTTTGGCTTTTTCCATTCTGACGGAGGTAAGATATTCCATCACCGTTAAGCCAGTATGATTTTTAAAAATTCTATGTAGATAGCCTTGATGAAGATTCACATCTGCGGCAATATCTTTCATCTGGATCTCACAATCATAATTTTCGTGAAGATAAGCAATCACCTTTTTGATATAAATATTTGATTGCTGCTGCGGTTCATTGGCCTTTGCTTCAACGGCTAGCCTCCCAATTCGAATTAGAAGCTGGGAGAGTAGATGAACCATTAGTAAATTCTCCTTGCCCCTTTCATCCATTTCCAGTACAAGGTTTTTTAAGACAAAATAAACCTCATTAGGATCCTTTAAGAGAATATAAGGGGTATTCATCTTCAATAGATGGGCAAAGGCCTGGTCTTCCTCTGCAAAATCTTTGATTGATGGAAAAAATCCTTTTCGTTCCTGAAAGCGAAATTCAATATTCAGCATCCGGCATGGGCTGCCATTCTCTACTAACAGGCGATGGGGAACTTCGGCATCAATAATAATGAAATCCCCTTTTTTTATGAATAGGGACTCTCCCTCGGTTTCGACACAGCAATGGCCCTCAATGACATACATAATTTCCACCTGATTATGGGCATGAAATGGCATGGAATAGTTATCCCACTGTTTAAAATAGTAGGCCACAACTTCCGGAAGATACTCCCCTCTTGTCAACGCACTCTCGTATAGACTGCTTGTTTTCATTTCGGCCTCCTCTTTCGAACACCCTTTTATACAATTATTTGCCAGCGCCCATTGTAATTCCTTTTACAAAATGCTTTTGCATAAAAATAAACAATAATAAAATCGGCAGGGAAGACAAGATAATTCCAGCAAAGCCAGTATTAAAGTCGGTGCTGAAGGCAGAAAATAGTTGCGATTGCATAACGGTTAAGGTCTTCATGTTGTTTTCCGATAAAAACAGAAGCGGCATCAGGTAATCATTCCAGATTTGTAAGGATAAAATGATCGTTAAGGCGGCCGCTACTGGTTTTAACATCGGCATAACAATTAACCAAAAGGTTCGAAGCACGGAACATCCATCGATAGCCGCCGCTTCCTCTACCTCTTTTGGAATCGTCTTCATAAATCCGGTTGTCACAAAGACAGCAAATGGAAGATTCGTAGCTACATAGAGAAAAATAACACCGACAAAATTATTAATAAAGCCTAGATTGCTCCCTAATGTAAACATTGGAACAAATATGACCTGGTACGGAATTAAAATCCCCGCAATAAAAAAGACATAGGTGGAATTAAAGAACTTCGTTGCTCCCCTGGCAATGGCATAAGCAGCCATGCTGCTTAAGAGGATAATCAGGACAACAGAAAAAACCGTTAGAAGGGCTGTATTTCCAAGGCTTTGCCAAAAGTTTAATACTTCTAATGCCTTTGAGAAATTGGTCCATTCGATATGGTTTGGTAATGAAAGTGGAAAAGATTTAGACGTTTCTTGTTGAGATTTTAAGGCATATAGAAAAACGATTAACGAGGGAATTAAGTAAGCAATTGCAACAATGGTAATCAATACTTGTAAAAGAATGGAACCTAAACGGTATTTACGTACCATTATAATTCCACCTCTCTTTTTCTTAATACTTTCAATTGAATAAAAGCAAAGATCAATAAGACAATCAAGAAAATTACCGACATTGCGGAGGCATAGCTCGCTCTTTGCGATGTAAAGGCACTGTTAAAAATATACATAATGAGTGATTGCGAAGCGTCTCCAGGTCCGCCATTAGTGGATGCGACAATTAACTCAAATACTTTCAAACTGCCTGTTGCAATACCAATCGTACAAATGGTGATGGACGGCCCTAACATAGGTATGGTAATATGATAGAATTTTTGCCACCAAGTTCCTCCATCCACTGTGGAAGCTTCGTACAATTCTTTTGGTATCGCTTGAAGGCCGGCTAAATAAATTAACATCCAATAGCCAATCCATTGCCAGTTATTCGCAATTAATAATCCACTCAACACTGTATCAGGACTTGAGAATAACGAAAATGATATATTGGTTCCTAGTAAATCATTTAGGCTTGGTAAAATATCACCATACATTTTAGTCCAAATTTGTCCTACTAGGATTGGACTTAACAAGACCGGGGAAAAGATGATGACCCGATAAAGGTTTTTGGCTTTAATACTGCTATCCAAGATCACCGCAAGGAACAGGGCAGAGACATTTTGAATAAACGTATTAAATATCATAAACAAGAATGTGAATTTAAAAGCCTTCAAAAAAATTTCATCTTTAAAAATCTCTATATAGTTGGAAATTCCCACCCAATTCTTAGTGAGACTGATGCCGTCCCAATCCGTAAAAGAATTGTAGATTCCCATGAATAACGGGATAATCATCCCAATAATAAAAACGATTAATGGCGGCATTAATAATAAGAAATAGCCCTTATTTTTAATAAGTGTTTTTTTGGCTGCCCGATCTGTATGAATCTGTTTGTTCGAGATTATTTGTGGCTGTGGATCTCCTTGACTGATATTCACGAGAACACCTCCGAAGACTTATTTTAATGAATGGAAAAGGGACTCTATTCCCTTTTCCACCTTACAATCCACTAGTTGGTTTGGAACTTAACCTTTGATTTAAAATCATCGGTTGCTTTCAGTGCTTCCTCCAATGTCTTTTTACCTAATAGCCATTCAGCAATATAAGTGGTATATTGTTGTTGGTACGGCCATGGAATTTGCACGTTACCGATATTAGCATCGATAACACCAGCATTTTTAGAGGTATTAATATCATTTACGTAATTACTTTGTACATCTGGGACAACATCCGTAAGCAAACTCTGGGTTTGAACTTGATTAATGTACTCTTTTGCAAGATTTTTATCGGATGCGAGGATTTCCAAAACATTTTTCACTTCTTTTGGATGTTCCGTTGCTTTGCTCGCAGACCAGGTATAATCAGTTTGCATAATCAGTTTAGTATTCTCTGCATCAACGGCAGGTGTTGGGAAGAAACCGAGCTTAAAGTCAGGATTATTCTTGAAGATTTGTGCAGGAGCCCATGTTCCGATAATCCACATGGCTGTTTTTCCGTTGGCAAACATATCAGCAGCTCCGGTAAAATCTACTCCAAATGGATCTTTTTCAGTGTTTTCATAGAGATCCTTAAAGTGTTGGAAGGTTGTCTTATACTCTGGTGAATTAGCGAAAGAGACTTTTCCTTTTTGTAAATCGGATCCCCACTCTGGATACTTAGAAAATACTTCTAAAGTAGCAAACTGGTTCGCCGAATTACCCATTTGATAGTCTTTAAAGTGAGAGGTAAAAGGAGTGATTCCTTTATCTTTTAGGGTTTTGGCAACATTCATTAATTCTGTCCATGTTTTTGGAATTTCGATATGATTGTCTTCAAAGATTTGTTTGTTGTAAAAAACCCCTTGGAAGTTGGCCGTGTATGGTACAGCATAATCTTTACCATTCACTTTTAAGGCTTTACGGACATCATCCGGAAACTCCTTCATAAACGGTTCATTTGTTAAATCCATTAAAAACTGAGCATACTTGGGATGATCTCCTCCTTTAATGAGGATAATATCTGGAAGCTGCTTTCCGGCAATTCTTGTTTGCATAACGGAGTTGAAATCCTTGTCCCAATTGATGTTTTCAAATTGAAGAGTGACGTTTGGAAGCTCATTTTTAACTGCCTCTACCATCGCTTTTTGAGCTTCTTTCTTATTGGTTGTATTCCAATCAAGGACCTTTAATGTAATCTTTCCGTCTGCACTTGAACTAGACTTCGTGCTGCAAGCGGCTAGCGATAAAAACAATGCAAAAACGACTAAAATACTAACTACTTTCATGACACCCTGCTTCATTCGATCCTCTCCCCTTTAGTGGCATCCTCTTTCCGACCATAAATTAATTGAGATCTAGAAACATTTGTTTTTTCAAGACAAATAGAATTGTAATCGTTTTCAAAATTAATAGTTCTGAACCCGTTTATGTAGATTCAAATTTCACCACCTAACCATTGTTAGAATATTTATAATGTTAAATCTACTTGTTATTATACGTGTGAATAAAAGGTAGCTTCAATACAGAATCCTAACTTCCTTTATCCATCTATTTATAAAATCCTAACTTTTTAAAAGAAGTAATATATGATGAATTTGATCAAAAGAAAAAACAGCACAAAAAAATGAGCTGTTTCCATCAAAGCGGATCATGGTGGTTACTAATCTATTTAAATTAGACATAATTAACAATAATAAGTAGCGATCAATTCTTGAACTAACCTACACCTTAAGGAATCAATTGAACTCGATTTTTTATTTCACTTCTTCCCAATAATAATGGATAGCTTCTTTCCTAACTACTTCTGGACAATCAACTTCATCATCCCAATGGTCATAATTGTTTTCTCCATTTACATGTTGGATATCAACACTGTAAAATTTATCTTTGTATTTGAAGATAATGACTACCATCTCCGAATATCCAGCATCATCGTTCCCAAGTTCCTGAACAAATTCAAGTCCGTAACTTTGATGACTTTTACGTTCAGCAACAGAATCTAGTATTATATTTTTAGGAAACTTCATCCTTCTCGCTCCTCCATATTAAAAGCGTATTTTGTTATTTTACCTATCTATAAAATCACATTTTTAGAGTCATTTCAAGTCAAAAAAATGGCTATATTTCCATTCAACGTTTTACATACCAAATTAGTCGATTATTGAAAAAGCCTCCCAATGAATTATAGGGAGGCTGATTAGTTATTTGAACCGCAAATGACGTTTTTTTGTTTTAGTTAAATCAATCGAAAGAGCGAGTTTTATTAGGATATTTTGCTATGATCAGGAGTTATTATGGATGTATGGAATACTAATCAATCACCCTTGCTACCTCATGTCCACATTTCTTACATTTTCCACGCAATACGATTCCTGAAGGCGAATCTTCAACAATATATTTTTCAATTGTCACTACATCCCCACAAGAACTACACCAAACGTTTTGTTCGAGCATTCTTCGTGTTTCTTCTGGTATTGAATGCCATTTTTTATTGGCAGCAAATGAGATTACATCTTTATCGTTTTTCATTTTAACAACTCCTTCTAATTACATCATAAACTTCAGTTTCTTATTTATATTGAATCATTTTCCATGCTATATGTAAAAAGAAAAACGCTAAACTCGAATAAAAAGAGTTTAGCGTTTTTTGTTTCGACCTATGTAATAGCCCACACAATTTCACTAGTTATGGCTGCTGCGTTCCCGCCCTGACCTGTTCCTAGTGTCCTTGTTGGACTATGACTCCGCAGGTAGGACTCGAACCTACGACCGATCGGTTAACAGCCGATAGCTCTACCACTGAGCTACTGCGGAATAATGGTGAGTTATGTTGCTATCGCAAAAAAACTCTGGTGCCGGCTAGAGGACTTGAACCCCCAACCTACTGATTACAAGTCAGTTGCTCTACCAATTGAGCTAAACCGGCATATAAATGAGATAATATTAAGTTGTACACGCTGGATAGTTAACGTCATCCTGACCTCAGAAAGCTTAAGCAAGAAGCTGCTCGGTCAGTATGTTGTAGACCAATCAGGAAGCTTATTCGTTCGTGCTCTACCAATTGAGCTAAACCGGCATATCTATCATCACGTCATGCTTATATTATACTCATGAGATGAATCTTATTCAAGTATTTTTTAAAAAATTTTTAAGTGGAAATGACGGGAGTTGAACCCGTGTGCAAAGATATTGCCACTTATATCTCTACGAGTGTAGTCAGTATAATTATTTTCACTTACTTCTTTAGCCTACTGACAGGCATGGAAGCAGCTAGTCTGGTTATTCTCTTCCTTCATCCTCAGACGGTGGAATTCGGCGTAGTCCGCTATATGTGAGTCCCTTACCCTACCACATGGACGATGGAGGGAGGAACCGCTATCGTCTGTTATTAGGCAGCGAAAGCGAAGTTGTTGTTTTGTTTGCCAGTTATTAGGCTTTATCGTTTTAACGAGGCCGAATCCCTCGACTCGCAATATAAGCTCAAACTATCCCTGTCGATACCAAGACATTCCCATTGTATTATGGCAGAGAAGAAGGGATTTGAACCCTCGCGCCGGTTACCCGACCTACACCCTTAGCAGGGGCGCCTCTTCAGCCTCTTGAGTACTTCTCTGTAATAAAAAACTCTTTCGTGAAGTTCCGTTAAGAACTTACAAGAGAAATATATCATGTCTTCCAAATGGATGAAAGCTGTAAATTTTGGTAGGTCTAAAGACCTATTAAATCTTTAATGCTATTGAATGGTTACATCTGTTTAATCCCGGTTACTCATAATATTTTGCATTAACGCTTAATTGTTCATTCAAAATTTGTTTCAATGTAACGAAATCGAACAACTACCCATATAGAATATTACTAAAGGTATTATTAATAGAGAATAAAAATGGTTTATTTATCAATAAGGCCATCTTACTGTCTCTTAGCACAATTATTTTGAATTGAGACTTTCCAATGCATTTTTTCCTCTCGGTCTAAAAAAATTTATTTATGACGTTTTAACCTTTTTTGATCACCTCTTGGGCATAAATAGTTTCTATATATAACCTTTTAAGGAATGGTTTACTGCCTTTTGGGAACAAATAACTTTTATTGTGACCTAATAAGCTGTTTTTTCTGCCTCTCGGGTTCAATAATAACTAATATAAATAGAAGGGATATAAAAGATGATTATATGTGAGTACAAACAAAAATTTATCATGATTTCACAACATGACCATGCAAAAATATCAGGTGAAATCGCACAAAATTGGAACGATGACTTTTTTTATGGGATAGACAGAAAAGAAGAGGTGGTTCTTGCAGCTTATGAACATGATCGTGGATGGATTGATTTAGATGCCGCCCCATTATGGAACGACCAACAGCAAATACCTTACTCTTTTGTAGACTTCCCGATAGAAGAAAAGACCACTCACTACAAAACAGGAATAGATGAAGTAGAAAAAATGAATAAGTATGCCGGTCTTCTATGTAGTATACACTTCGCCTCTTTTTTCGACAAAGAACCCAATCCAATTGGACAGCAATTTTTTAAACAAGAAATCAATAGGAAGCACTATCTTTTAAAAGAGTTGGCTATAGATGAAAAGGATAAAAATTTAAAGGATCATCTTAATATTTTACGTTTTTGTGATAACCTTTCCCTTTATATTTGCTTAAATAAACCAGGGGTAAAAAAATTGGATGAGCATCCCTTCTTTCGTAACGGATTCCCGCAATTATTCCCTTTCGCAAACAATCAACCTATTCATGCACAATGGACCAATCAAGTAACTGTTTCGCTTTCTTTATCCCCTCTTAAGAAAGAGTTCAAGGTTCAATTAGTATTAAAAGAAGTAAAAAAAGAAGATATAAAGGTAAAAGGATTAGTAAAGGCATATACCGATACTCCCTCTTCAATAAGAACAGTAACGTTTATTTAAAATATAACTTAATGCTTTTTAAATTTAGGTTGAAACTTTCCAAGATTTTTAGTTGAGAAACACTTTGATACTTTAACAACTACAAACTGAACCATATACAGATTCATAGCATTAACCATCATAAATAAAAAGAATTGAAGCCTATTGATCCTTTTCAAGTGGGCAATTTTTAATTTTTTATATAACCAAACACCAGGGAAAGCATAAAGAAAGTCTACGATTGCATTCACCAATAAAAATAAAGGGAATTTTCCAAACGTAAATTTTAAAATCCACATCGAACCCATTAGATAGGGTCCCCAATGGTTAGGGTACATCCCATCGAAGGTAGGGGTCTTATAAAACCACCACCACTTTTTCTTCCTTGCGTAAGAAAATTGAATTTCTACAAGTTTTGTTAGAATAACGGAGGCTATTAAGTATTTTTTAATGGCATTTCTTCCTATAAATAATGCCGTCATCCAGGATAAAAACATATTTGTTAGTAGAAATATTTTTCTAAAATCCAAAAATCTCACACATCCTTTCTCCATATTTGTTTGCACCTGTTTAGATTTTTATGTGTGGTGAATGTGTTTTTACCAATTTAATCGATCTCAAATGATATTTTCCTTTTTAGGACGCAATTTGTCATCGATTATATTAGTTATATTTATACCAAAACATATTTTTTCACTGCCATTCTTTTTGCAATTGTAATATTCGGATTCCAGTTGTTTATAATCCAATTTCCCTTCTTGATATTCTTTTACTAGAATTAATTTAAATTCTTCACTAATATTTAGCCATAAAAAAACACCCCAAAAGTTAGATTTTCACTCTAACTTTTGGGATGCACTTCAAACACACTGCTTTTTCATCTATTATGAGGCTTTTTGAATATTAATTGTTTTTCCTTCTTTACGCCACTTCTTAAATTCAGCAGTCGCTGTAAAAAGGACGTCTGTAGAAGAGTTAAGTGCCGTTTCAAACGAATCTTGTAATACACCGATGATAAAGCCCACTCCTACCACTTGCATCGCAACATCAGATGGAATTCCAAATAAGCTGCAGGCTAGAGGAATCAATAAGAGTGATCCACCAGCAACCCCAGATGCGCCACAAGCACAAACAGCGGATAATACACTGAGGATGAATGCTGTAGGGATGTCCACATGGATGCCCAATGTATGCACGGCTGCAAGTGTTAAAACAGAAATGGTTACTGCTGCCCCAGCCATATTAATCGTAGCACCTAACGGAATCGATACAGAATAGGAATCTTTATCTAAACGTAGGTCTTCACACAATCTCATATTTACAGGAATGTTTGCAGCTGAACTCCGTGTAAAGAATGCCGTAATTGCACTTTCTTTTAAACACTTAAAAACAAGTGGGTATGGGTTCTGACGGATATTTACGAACACAATGATTGGATTGATAACAAAAGCAACAAAGAGCATGCATCCAATTAATACTGCTAGTAATTTCCCATAGCTTAGCAGAGAGTCGATTCCATTCGTAGTAATCGAATCGATTACTAGCCCCATAATACCAAATGGCGCGAACTTGATCACCCAAGTAACCATTTTGGATACAGCATCTGAGAAGTTAGATATCAACGTCTTAGTTGTGTCAGAAGCATTTTTTAATGCCATTCCAAGAATGATGGCCCATGCTAAAATACCGATATAGTTGGCATTATAGATTGCTTTAACAGGGTTATCGACTACGTTCAACAATAAGGACTTGAGAACTTCTACCACACCGCCGGGCGCCGTTACGTCCTCTGCACTTTTTGAAAGGGATATACTGACAGGAAAAATAAAGCTAACAATAACAGCCATTAATCCGGCTAAAAAGGTTCCTAAAAGGTATAGGATGATAATAGATTTCATATTCGTTTGGCGCCCTTTTTTGTGTTGCGCAATGGCCGACATAACCAAGAACAAGACCAATACAGGTGCGATAGCTTTTAACGCACCTACAAATAATGAACCCAAGATGACCACGGGTTTGGCTGTTTCTGGAATTGTTGCTGCTAGAATAATTCCGATAACCAAACCTATAATGATCTGCTTGACCAGACTGATTTGATTCCATTTTTTGAGTAGATTTTTCATAGTTAGTCCCCCTAGACAAGTAATAGATGAAATTTCATCAGTCCAACAACGCCAATTTAATTAAATAGATCGGCCTATTCCACTAGCATTTGCTTACTAGAGGAAATTTAAATCTGAACAATAAGTTAAAAAAAGATAATAATGTTCGGATTCTGTTGTTTTTATAAAATTATTAACAAATATCATTATAAGGAATTTTTATGTACATTACAATAATATCGTTACTTTCTTTTAGATAACAATTATATCCTTTAAAAATACAAATAGTAAAATACGAACGTTCGGGAATTCTGAATTTGATTTAATAATCCATTCGAACTGTAGTGAGAGTTAAAATATATTAACGAAAGTGGGTGCTTTTTTAACAAAAAAAATTGAATTGATTGGTTATTAACAAGACCCGAAACGATATTAATAAATTTTAGGATATATTAACAAAAATACAAAACAACACAACCAGATAAACGTGGAATAAAAACGAAAAAGCGCAAAACTCACTGTGAGTTCTGCGCTTCTTTCTTTTTGTCCTATGTAATAACCCACACAATTTTACTAGTTATGGCTGCTGCGTTCCCGCCCTGACCTGTTCCTAGTGTCCTTGCTGAGTTATGACTCCGCAGGTAGGACTCGAACCTACGACCGATCGGTTAACAGCCGATAGCTCTACCACTGAGCTACTGCGGAAAAATGGTAAGTTATGAGTGGAAATGACGGGAGTTGAACCCGTGTGCAAAGATATTGCCACTTATACATCTACGAGTGTAGTCAGTATAATTAATTTCACTTACTTCTTTAGCCTACTGACAGGCATGGAAGCAGCTAGTCTGGTTATTCTCTTCCGTCATCCTCAGACGGTGGATTTCGGCGTAGTCCACTTAAAGTGAGTCCCTTACCCTACCACATGGACGATGGAGGGAGGAACCGCTATCGTCTGTTATTAGGCAGCGAAAGCGAAGTTGTTGTTTTGTTTGCCAGTTATTAGGCTTTATCGTTTTAACGAGGCCGAATCCCTCGACTCGCAATATAAGCTCAAACTATCCCTGTCGATACCAAGACATTCCCATAATATAATGGCAGAGAAGAAGGGATTTGAACCCTCGCGCCGGTTACCCGACCTACACCCTTAGCAGGGGCGCCTCTTCAGCCTCTTGAGTACTTCTCTGTAGTAAAACCATCGTGTAAGTTCGGTTAAGAACCTTACAAGAGAAATATACCATCTCTACAATTTCGAAGAAAGCTGTAAATTTTGGTAGTCCAAAAGACCCAAATGAAATAGCATCCCCCTTAGAAAAGAAAAAGCTGCTTTGATGAATGTTAATCTATCGTAAATTTATTTTTTAAAACTTGAAATATTACGCATCTAATACTATACTTCCTTAGACAGAAAATAGATTTTTTTGTCAAAAAAATAGATAAATGCAAGTAAATAACAAATAATTAAGGGAAGAAGGAAAAACATGAACGAACATATCATAGCGTTTATTTTGGGAATTGTAGAAGGGTTAACTGAATTTTTGCCTATTTCCTCTACAGGTCACATGATTTTAGTAGGCAGCTTATTGGGCTTTGAAGGACAAAAGGCAAATACCTTTGAAGTAATCATCCAGCTTGGTTCGATGCTAGCCATCTTAGTATTATATTGGAAAAGATACCTGTCACTTTTAAATTTCAGCACAATTGGAAAATCAGAAAAGAAATTAGACGTCATTCACATTATATTGGGGGTTATACCTGCTGCATTAGTAGGATTAATTCTACATGACTTCATAAAAAGTCAACTTTTTTCACCCAAGGTAGTAGTAGTCAGCCTTATAGCTGGTGCCGTATTAATGATATTTGCAGAAAAAAAACATCGAAATTTTACATCTAACACAGTGGATGAATTAAGTTATAAACAAGCTTTCACCATTGGATTATTTCAATGTTTAGCTGTAATCCCAGGTTTTTCACGTGCAGGATCAACTATGTCAGGTGGGTTACTAGCTGGTGCAAATCATAAAACGGCAGCTGAGTTTTCCTTTTTGATTGCTCTTCCTATAATGGTGGGAGCCACAGGCTTGGATTTCATTAAAAGTATAGATTTTTTACATACTAGCGACATTCCAATGTTCTCAATCGGATTTATCACTGCTTTCATTGTAGCAATGTTAGTTGCAATCGTGTTCCTTAAATTGATAGAAAAAATCGGTTTAACTGTTTTTGCGTACTACCGAATTGTGTTGGCCGCTCTATTCATCATATTTGTGATACTTTAAGGTGTGAATGTATAAAGTTCAATTGGATTAAGAAAGCTTGAAGCCAAACCAATGGTTTCAGGCTTTTTTATATTATTGTAACTAAAATCGAGACCTTTTGCATGTTAATAGGTCTTTTTATAATATATATTGGTTAAAATGACTCATACATAATACTGTGTAGAAGGGTGCTTTTATGGTTGGTCTTATCATCGCATCAGTTATTTTTAATCTAATAGCCCTAAAAATTAAAAAGAGGATTTCTCTAAACCTTATGCACCATATTTGGGTATTTACAATTGCATTTCAAACCGTCTTTGATGTTTTTGTTGATTTTAAATACCATGGGTATTGGTATTTCACAAAAAATATTGATTGGCAGGCAGCTCTTGCACTTTTTCTAGTGCCACCAGTAAATATTGTTTTTTTAAATTACTTTCCTTATAAAAAGACGTTTATGAAAAAAATCCTATATATCACTGGATGGGAGATTGTTTTATTACTTTATGAGGTGATCGCGTTACTTCCGGCACCATGGGGGTATTTTCATTACGGCTGGTGGTCGTTATGGCATTCGTTAGTCATAAACCCAATTCTTCTCATGATATTGTTAGGATATTATAAATGGATTGTCAAATTAGAAAAAAGGTCCACAGTGAGTAGCGACTTTAAATATTAATATAACCGTTTTGGTCTACACCTCATTAATTAAATTATAGGACTACTCTGCGGACCCGATACGTGAGGAATTTAAAAACTTAACGTTAGATGCCTTTAGAATAATTTCGTAAAAACTTCTCCATTGAGGACAACAGAACAGTTAAATCCTCATCAAAATTTTGCCTACCTACCACATTGGTCTTATTGTGTTTATTTTTACTCTCATCGTTTAATCTTTGAGGTGATTCATGTTGTAGTGATTCAGTTTGTAGTGATTTAGGTTCTTGTGACTTATGATCTTCGGTTTTAGCCTTTTCAATTTTTGGTCCATAACTCACATTTTTAATGTGGAAAATGGTAATGCGCACGACTTCATTATTAGTGATGATATATACAAAATCGTCTTTTACCTCAATGAGTATCCCCTCAACCATGTCAGGACCTCCACGATTGATTCTT
>NZ_JASATK010000037.1:0-39798 GCF_038440275.1 Bacillus sp. OTU2372 | reverse complement strand
TTTACTTCGATATGGGGTCTTAGCTCAGCTGGGAGAGCGCCTGCTTTGCACGCAGGAGGTCAGGGGTTCGATCCCCCTAGACTCCACTTTATACTGGAGGAATACCCAAGTCCGGCTGAAGGGATCGGTCTTGAAAACCGACAGGCGGGTTAAACCGCGCGGGGGTTCGAATCCCTCTTCCTCCGCCAGTATGTAATATTTTTTAATTAGCGCAGGATGGAGCAACGAGCGTTGCTTCAATGAATAATCTGCGAGTTGTACCCATCGAGCTGCAGCTTGATTAAGCCTTCTGAGATGGGGACAGTCAGTAACTAATCCTGTAGCATGCTCCAAAACTTAATAATTTTTACTATCGCGGGGTGGAGCAGTCCGGTAGCTCGTCGGGCTCATAACCCGAAGGTCGCAGGTTCAAATCCTGTCCCCGCAATTTGGTCTGGTAGTTCAGTTGGTTAGAATGCCTGCCTGTCACGCAGGAGGTCGCGGGTTCGAGTCCCGTCCAGACCGCCATCTTTATATTTTACCTGTTTCATGGAGGGGTAGCGAAGTGGCTAAACGCGGCGGACTGTAAATCCGCTCCCTCAGGGTTCGGCGGTTCGAATCCGTCCCCCTCCACCATAATGGCGGCTGTGGCGAAGTGGTTAACGCATCGGATTGTGGTTCCGACATTCGTGGGTTCGATTCCCATCAGCCGCCCCATTCATTTTTTTATTTCAATAAAATTTTATTTGATTCTATTCTTTCTAATAATTTTTAATTAATGCGGGTGTAGTTTACTGGTAAAACCTCAGCCTTCCAAGCTGATGTAGTGGGTTCGATTCCCATCACCCGCTCCATTTTTAACCTATAGCTATAGTAGCTCGGGCGGACGACTTATAACAAACTTACATAATGATACTAAAAGCGCTTAGAATAGTTTCCAAGTGCTTTTTGTTTTGATACATTTTATAAGCGTCAGTGACAGAGGAAATTATACCAACGGAAGATGCAGACAATGATCTACTAACAGGGATGAGTATAGGAATGATAAATTACAGTTTGATTAATAAATGAACAACTTTTTCCACTAATCATCATAAATGTATAAGTAGACCTTAAATTTTCCGATTGGAGGAATATTTGTGTATTATGCACGGGTTGTACAATATAAACTGGGAATTGGTCAAAGGGATATAGCTGAAAAGTTAACAAAAGAGTTTGATAAAAAGAGCAGAAAATTAGTTGGATTTAGAGGTAGTGTTTATTTTTTCGATGACCCTTCCGGTGAATATCGGGCATTAAGTTATTGGGATACGAAAGAGGAAGCCGAACAGGCGCATAAAAAATTATTCCCTGAGCTAGAAGGCAAACTTCTAAGCGTTACTAGGGAAAAACCTATTGTTAAATTTTATGAAGTCTTTGAAGCAACTGATGACGAAGACCTTATGGCTTCACATATTAAAATCTAATCAATAAAAGAACTCAGATTAAAAGCCAATCGATGGAACTAATCTGGGTTCTTTTCATTTAGCTCACTTTTTTTAAAAAAGTGAATCTAATGGAAAATTTCTCCTTCATCTCGTATAATCAATATGGTAACAAGAGTTATTCAGCTTTTAAGTTTCTGTATGTTAATCGAAGCTGTGGTTATTGCACATTACAACTGAAAAAGAGAGGTTGAAAAATGAAAAATAGAACATTGGGTCGTAATGGATTGGAAGTATCGGCACTTGGGCTTGGCTGTATGGGAATGTCTGACTTTTACAGTGGAAGAAATGACGAAGAATCTATTAAGACTATTCACTATGCACTGGAATCAGGGATTACCCTTCTAGATACAGCCGATATGTATGGGGTCGGAAAAAATGAAGAGTTAGTGGGACAGGCTATTAGGAATCTTCGTGACCAGGTTGTAATTGCCACTAAGTTTGGTAATGTAAGGGGCAGTAACGGAGAGTTTCTTGGCATAAATGGACGCCCTGAGTATGTTAAACAAGCATGTGAAGCTAGTCTTCGTCGTCTAGGTGTGGATTATATTGACCTTTATTACCAGCACCGAGTTGATCCAAAGACACCGATTGAAGAAACTGTTGGAGCGATGGCGGATTTAGTTAAAGAGGGAAAAGTGCGCTATCTTGGCCTGTCAGAAGCCGCCCCTCAAACGATTCAACGCGCCCACAGTATACATCCAATAACCGCAGTTCAAACCGAATATTCCTTATGGAGCAGGGACGTTGAGGACGAAATTTTACCCGTTTGCCGAGAGCTCGGGATTGGTTTTGTACCCTACAGTCCATTAGGAAGAGGATTTTTAACCGGACAAATTCAAAAATTCGATGACATAGCTGTGGATGACTATCGCCGCTATTCGCCTCGTTTTCAGGGTGAAAATTTTCAGAGGAACTTAGACCTTGTTAATAAAATTAAAGAAATTGCCAATGAAAAAAATTGCAAGCCTTCCCAATTAGCACTTGCTTGGCTATTAGCTCAAGGGGAGGATATCGTCCCTATTCCAGGAACAAAGAGGATTCACTATCTAGATGAGAATATCGGGGCAATATCTATTGATTTAACAGAATCAGATCTTGCCCGCATTAATGAAGTAGCTCCTCGAGGCGCAGCTGCCGGTGAACGTTACCCTGAAGCGGGAATGAAGGGTGTTAATCTGTAATTGACAGTAACTGAGAACGATAGGCTCTCTTTACATAGTTAAAGTGAGAGGTTCATTATGACTTGAATGGAGGACTAAATGAATGCCAGTAGAAACAAATTGGGTACGTTATGGGAAGAACCAAGAATATATCGGATACATGGCTAAAATGGATCGAGTCAATGAAAACCTACCAGCCGTAATTGTAATCCAAGAGATTTGGGGCGTAGATGCTCATATCCGAGATATAACAGAAAGATTTGCACAAGCAGGATACCTTGCCTTTGCTCCCGATTTATATGCAGAGAATGCGGAGCGAATTGAAGATTTAAAAGAAGAACGAGTAGTAGAAGTAAGAAATTTTCTTGATACCCTGCCACATACGGTTTGGAACAACCCTGATGAAAGGGAGCAGGCGATTCGCGAACTTGAAGAAGGAAAACAAAACCGTGTAACCAAGACCTTTGAAAAAATGTTTGGAGGAATCCAATCTTCTGTTTACATTGAAAACCTATTAGCAGCTACTTCTTTTTTACGCGAAGAGTGCGAAGCGTCAAAAGGTCAAGGAGTTGTTTCTATTGGATTCTGTATGGGTGGAGCTCTGTCAGGATTATTAGCCTGCCGCGACCCACAACTAAAGGGTGCAGCAATTTTTTATGGTACCGCACCTTCTGACGAAGAACTAAAGAACATAAATTGTCCTTTATATGGTTTTTATGGTGAGCTTGATAAGCGGATTTCAGATCATGTGCCTGCTTTTGCTGATCAAATGACGAGAAATCAAAAGTCGTTTGATTATCAAATCTATCAAGACACCCATCATGCCTTTTTTAATGATACGAGATCATCCTATAATGTTTCTGCGGCAAGGGATGCATATCAAAAGGTATTACAATTTTTTAATAACTTGCTGGTTAAGGAATAGTTGGTTGTGAAGGTTACAGTTAAACTAGCTGAGGAAAAAGATGTAATCACTGCCTACCAGCTTATGCTGGAAGCATTTGAAGAATATCGGCATATAGAAGTGCCTTCAAGTGCCCTTAACGAATCACTATCATCTGTATTTGAAAAATATTTAAACCGAACAGAAAAGATACTTCTTTGTTTAATAGATGAAAAACCCCAAGGATCTGTAAGATTTAAGGTTGAGGAAGACTCGTTATATTTTATGCGTGTATCAGTGTCACCATCTGCTAGGGGAAATAGACTTGCGACTACCATGCTGAACTGGTTAGAGGAATATGCGCTGCATTTGAATCTTTCTAAACTTAAATGCAGAGTTAGAATGTCATTACCCAAAAACATTCTCCTGTATGAGGCCCTCGGGTATTTTATTACGAAAAAAGAAACAGTTATTAATCCAAATGGATATGAAGTTAAGACAGTGGTAATGGAAAAAGCCTTATAGAGATGACTTTTAATATATATCAATGAAACGAGGAGGCATAAATCACTCCTCGTTTCATTTTGTCCCTGTATGAGAAGGACGTTGCCAGGCAGGGATAAAGACAACCAAAATGGGTTGTCTTTTTTTGTCCGAAAAATTTAAGCTTTATAGCATTTAGCCAACTACTATATTCCGAATGTTAACTTTATCTTATTTTTAGTTGACAATATTAAAGTGAAACTATTATTCTTAAATTATGGTAAAAATTTCTTTTAAAAGTAGGAGGGGATTAGATGAGTATGTGGAAAGAAATGGCACAGAAAGTAATGGAAGGCAATCAAATATCCAAAGAGGAAGCTTTAAATATTCTTAATTCTTCAGATAATGATTTGTTAGAGGTTCTACAAGGGGCATATTTAATCAGACACCATTATTATGGCAATAAAGTAAAGTTGAATATGATCGTGAATACAAAATCTGGTTTGTGTCCAGAAAACTGTGGGTACTGCTCTCAATCAAGTATTTCCTCAGCACCTATTAAAAAATATCGAATGATGGATAAGGAAGAAATCCTAAAAGGAGCAGAACGAGCTTATCAGCTTAATGTTGGTACATACTGTATAGTTGCTAGCGGAAGAGGTCCAAGCCATAACGAAGTAGAGCAAGTTGTGTCTGCTGTAAAGGATATAAAAGATAAGTACAATTTAAAAGTCTGTGCTTGCCTTGGTATATTAAAACCTGACCAAGCAAGAAAACTAAAGGAAGCTGGTGTTGATCGATACAACCATAACCTAAATACTTCAGAAAATCACCATGAAAACATCACCACCTCACATTCATATCAAGATCGAGTCAATACGGTTGAATTGATAAAGGAAACAGGAATCTCTCCTTGCTCCGGAGTCATTGTTGGCATGAAGGAAACGAAAGAAGATGTCGTAGATATGGCATTTAGTCTAAATGCGATTGATGCAGACTCTATTCCTGTTAATTTTCTACATGCCATTGACGGAACACCACTCGAGGGTACACATGAGTTAAACCCAAGATATTGTTTAAAGGTATTAGCCCTCATGCGTTTTGTCAATCCAACAAAGGAAATTCGTATTTCTGGAGGCCGTGAAGTCAATTTACGCAGTCTTCAGCCTCTAGGTTTGTATGCTGCCAATTCCATTTTTGTGGGAGATTATTTAACTACTGCTGGGCAAGAGAGCACGGCAGACCATCAAATGTTAGAGGATTTAGGTTTTGAAATTGAGTTTATAAAAGAGACTACACAAGCATAGTGAAAACTCATGGTGGTATCAAATGAAAGACAATCAAAAAGGATTGTCTTTTTTTAGTTAGGTAATGATCATGATGTTAGGATTTGCTGCTTTATGGTTATATAATGATGTTAATTACTTTGAAGAAAAATGTACTACTATCGAGAGGAATCAGAAAATGAACATCATTTTATCTTTTTTACATACCTTGCTAATTAGTTTTTTAGAAATGTTTTATCTTGTAGGTGTAATCATAGTGATTGGTTTTATCTTAGGCGCACTTGAAAGGTTATCAAATTCATATTTAGTCCGTACCTTTGGGTCTAAAGGGGTAATGGTGACAGCATGGATTGGAACACCTATTCATGAAATCGGCCATCTTCTTCAATGTTTTATATGGGGACATCGTGTTTCGAGGGTCAGATTACTTCAATTAAATCATCCATCCGGCATACTTGGCTTTGTGGAACATCATTACAATCCGAATAGTATGTATCAGCAAGTCGGTAATTTTTTTATTGGGCTAGGGCCGATTTTTAGTGGTATCGGCTCATTGATTTTAGGTATGTATCTTTTGGTCCCAGCATCTTTTTTGGCTTTTAAAACAGAATTGCAACAACGTATTAAATTTGAGCGGCTGGATGTTACGGTTTTAAAGACTATTGGCGAATCAGTTTCGGTTATTTGTAAGAATCTTTTTACATTGGAAAATTTAATAAATCCTCTTTTTTGGATTTTTTTAGTTATTGCGTTTAGTATTTCTTCTCATATTGCGTTGAGTACGTCGGATATTAGGGGTTCTGCCAGAGGGTTAAGCATGATTTTTTTCGTTCTATTCTTGTTTAATATCATTTCTAGATTACTTAATTGGGATACATACGAAATGATCTTCGGACTAACAGGTTATAATGCCTATGTACTTGCTTTTGGGAGTATTGCATTACTGTTTTCCTTTATTACGCTACTTATTAGTATACTCCTTTTTAATGCGAAAAGATTATTGGTACGATAGATAAAGCTAATGTGAGATTTATTCTGACAGTACTTAGCAGAAAGTCAATGGGAGTTGTCCGAACCCAAGGGATATTCGGACAACACAGGCAAAAAAATTACGTGGGTTGTCCGAATCCAAGATCGCTTCAGACGGCACAAGACCGATCTTTTCCACCACACATTCAAAACTTCAGCATATAAGAAAGTCAGGAATCACACATTAATTGGATGAGTATTTTTTTAAGAGTAAAGCAAAATAAGAAGGTGATTTCTTAACAAGGAGGATTTTTAATGTCAAAAGATAAGCAAACACCTTCAACTGAAGTTGACCAAAAGAAACTATTAAATGATAAAGTGGAAAAAGCTCGTCAAAACAATTTTGAGGATGATCACATTCGAAAAGTGACCGTAAGTGGAGCCCAAGGCGAATAATAGAGAGATAAGAACATTTTCAAAAGCAGATTTTCATTTTAAGATGATTTTCTGCTTTTTTATTGCATAGGAATTACACGTGCAAAGGAAAAATTTTATTTAGAATGCCTCACAGACATAATCGGTAAACTAAACCTTGTTGATACTTGTCGTCCAGGCAATTGTTTGTAAGCTGGAGCAATTAAAGGGGGATTATTGATGAATTCAAAATATGCACCATTATTCGAGTCGTTTACATTTCCGAGCGGAGTAGAAGTTAAGAACCGCGTTGTTATGGCACCGATGACTAATTTTTCATCCAATGCTGATGGGACGGTGACAGATGCAGAGGTAAAGTATTACGCTAGACGTTCAGACGGTGTGGGGATGGTGGTTACCGCTTGTACCTATGTAACAGCAAATGGAAAAGGATTCCAGGGTGAATTTGGCGGGGATCGCGATGAACTAATCCCTAGTTTAAAGCAGGTTGCAACTGCAATCAAAGAAAAAGGCGCAAAGGCCGTTTTGCAAATCTTTCATGGCGGCAGACAGTGCCCGCCTGAATTAGTGCCGAATGGAGAAATTGTCAGTGCAAGTGCTGTCCCAGCTGAAGGAAACGGGAAACCAGTTCCGAGAGAATTAACGGACCAAGAAATTGAATCCATTATTCATGATTTTGGTGAGACGACTCGGCGGGCGATTGAAGCAGGTTATGATGGCGTCGAAATCCATGGTGCAAACGGCTATTTGCTTCAGCAATTTTTCTCGCCTCACTCCAATCGACGCGAGGACAGGTGGGGAGGAAGCATCGAAAAGAGGCTTACTTTTCCGTTAGCGGTAGTGGATGAAGTAAAAAAGGTGGCAGCGGAGCATGCAAAAGCACCTTTCATCATCGGCTATCGTTTTTCACCAGAGGAGCCGGAAACGCCAGGTATTACGATGGCTGAAACTCTAGTACTGATTGATGCACTTGCTGACAAAAATTTGGATTATCTGCATGTCTCTTTACAGGAATTCTGGTCTAAACCAAGGCGTGGAGCGGAGGATTCTCGCGCGCGGATTGAAATTATTCAAGAACGGGTCGGAGATAAAGTTTCAGTAATCGGCGTTGGTTCTCTTTATACGGCAGATGATGTACTGAAGGCTTTCCAATCGGGTGTACCATTCATTGCTATGGGACGGGAATTGATCATCGATCCGGATTGGGTTCAGAAGGTAAAAGAAGGACGTGAAGCAGAGATTGTAACGAAGATTGATAAAAGTAAACAACAGGACCTGGTAGTCCCAGACCCACTTTGGCAAGCAATCATCCACTCACCGGGATGGTTCCCTGGGATCGAATAGCTGAAAAGGCATCCCATAATTTGGGATGCCTAAAAAAAGCCATCGCTGGCGTTAGGAGTACTGATTATTATCGCTATCGGCATCATTGCTGTTAATCATTTCTTTCACATCCTGTGAAATTTTATCAAATGTTTGATTCACTCTATTCATAATTTCCTCATTGTTTGTTGTCCCGATATTTTGATCATTGTTTTTTTCCATTCCATTCACCTCCATTCTTATCGTTTGTAAAATATCTATAGTTTATTACAATTACTGTCTGTATTCTGCCTGATATGAATTTTCTCCAGCGTGTACCGATAACAGTGTATCGGCATAACCGACTAAGCGATTAATAATTTCATCCGAAATTCCATAGACAAGCTGATGGAGGGCTTTATTATGTAAGGCTGGATCATCAAAAATAATCGTGGTATTAATAAATATTTCTTTCGTACCTAATAGATTGTAATGAATGATCGCTTTACCTGCAGCCCCGCTCGTTATGGGATCTTTAAAGTTTGGTAAAAAGATATACCATTCCTCCGCAGAGGGTGAGCGGAAATTTTTCGTAAAGGTCATCCCTGAAATTTCATCCTGGATTTGTTTCCTTGTTTGACTACTAATTACCTCGACAATGTTATCCTTCATGACGATTCCTTCTTTCAGACCAGTCCTTTAGTTTAACATTCCCCACTTTTCTATATTCCTTACATAATAACGGGAAGGAATTATTACTAAATAGTAGAATAGTAAAGAAAAGGATCCACAGAAAAAGTGATAATACTTGTAGGGAGAGATTGTATGTATGAAGAGGGACTAATTGAAGTAACTGGAGGAAGAGTTTGGTATCAAAAATTTGATCAGAACGGAAAGGGAACACCTTTGGTTGTTTTACACGGCGGGCCTGGGTCCTCATGTTTTTCATTACAAGGATTGAAGGAACTTAGCAAGGATCGACTCGTCATCTTATATGATCAATTAGGCTGTGGACGTTCTGACCGTCCAACGGATAAAAGCCTATGGCGAATTGAGAGATTTGTAGAGGAATTGGCCCAAGTGCGCACAGCGCTAAACCTTGATGAAGTACATATTCTTGGTCATTCTTGGGGAACAACACTTGCTGCAGCCTATGCTTTAACACAGCCAGTTGGGATAAAGAGTATTATTTTTTCGAGTCCCTGCCTCAGTGCACCATTGTGGGAGCAAGACCAGAAACGGAACCTTAAGGAACTTCCAATTGAAGTACAAGAGACCATCAAACGCTGCGAAGAAAATGGAACAACAGACTCAGAAGAATTTGAAGCGGCAATAGAGGTATTTAGTAAACATTTCGTGAATCGGTTGGAGAAAAAGCCAGAATGGCTCGAGAAAAGACCGCCAGAATATCGGAATTCTGAAGTCTATAATATCATGTGGGGGCCGTCCGAGTTTACGGTTCTCGGTAATTTGAAAGAATTTGATTGCACTTCACAGTTAAAGGACATCACCTGCCCAACGTTGTATACATGCGGACGGTTTGATGAAGCAACACCTGAAACCACAGAGTATTATAGCAGCCTGTCACCCAACTCCAAGTTTCATGTATTTGAGAAAAGTGCCCATATGGCCTACATCGAAGAACCAGAAGAGTACCTAAGCGTAATGGGAGATTTTCTAAAAACAATCGATTGTCGATAGCAGAGGTTTATTTAGCAGCTTGAGGATATCAAGCTGTTATTTTTTAGGAATTTGCGATAATATTGGAGAATCATAGAGGATAAAGTAGTTTTTTGGCGAATATACTCCTAAAGAGCTACTATTCTTGAACTATAATAGAGGGTATAAAGATGAAAAGAAAAGGTCAACTCATTCTGGTTTCTATATCCATTGTTTTTACGATTTTTCAGAAACTTACAGATCAACACGATTTACTTACCTTAGACTTTTTTATTTTTACCATAATTGCTTGGTTTGTCGGGTGGCAATATGATAAAGCACGCTACTTTGAAAAAAAAGCCCGTGCCAGTGAGGAGAGTTATAAGAAATTAATCGATTCGTTGCCTCAGCCCGTCTATATTACACAAAATCATCGCTTTCTATATGCAAATCATGCTGCTGTCAATATGGCTGGCTTTGCTCGTAGAGAGGATATGATTGGAAAATACTTATTTGATTTTATTCTTCCTGAGTATAAAGATCGGTTAATGGAAAGATTTAAACAGATCAATAAAGAGAAAAGTCCAGTAAACACAATCGAATACAAGGCCAAACGATTAGATGGGTCCACCTTCTTTTTCGAAGTAACCTCCTTATTTATTTCATATGGCGGTGAAAAGGCAATTTTATCGATGGGAAAAGATATTACTGATCGGAAAGAACAAACGGAGAGCCTTCTGCAAAAATCTGAAAAGCTTGCCTTGTTAGGGCAAATGGCTGCTGGCATTGCCCATGAAATCCGCAATCCACTCACTTCAATAAAAGGGTTTATTCAACTATTTAAGTCCCATCACCTAAAAGATGAATACTTTGATATCGTATTATCAGAACTAGATCGGATTAATGCCATTGTTAGTGAATTTCTGGTATTAGCAAAACCAACGGCAGCCGTATATAAGGAAAGCGATATAACGGAATTACTAAATGATGTTGTGACCTTAATTGGTACCCAATCTATTTTAAATAATGTGGAGATAGCAGTCGAATATGAAAAGGATCTGCCAATGGTCAGCTGTGAAGAGAATCAATTAAAGCAAGTTTTTCTTAATCTTTTTAAAAATGCAATTGAAGCCATGCCGAATGGTGGAAATATTGGAGTTAACGTGAGGAAAAAGGGTGCAGGTCAAATTGCGATCCAGATTATTGATGAGGGAATCGGAATACCCAAAGAAAGAATTTCGACGCTTGGCGAACCGTTTTATACGACAAAGGAAAAGGGTACCGGACTCGGCCTGATGACTTGTTACAAAATCATCGAGAGTCATCATGGTATCCTTGATATTCAAAGTAAAGTAAATAAAGGTACAACAATTGAAATAATACTACCATCGATCTCCCAGACATTGTTGAAAATTGAACCAATTAAAATATAACAAACTATATATTAAGAGAAGATGGTATTTATTAATGCTCTAACCCTATGGTTAGGGCTCTTTTTCTTAATTTGAGTCCTTTTTACTAATAAAAATAATAGATATTTTGCTATAATGGTAAATGCACCTATTTTTTTATTTGTAAAAAAAAGGGAGCTAATAGGGGGTTTTTATGAATAGAAATAAATATGTTTTTTGGGGCCTTGTCATTACGACCCTAATTTCAGCACTCGATGCGAATATTATGCAAACAGCAAGCCCAACCATTGTTAAGCAGCTCGGTGGAATGGAGTTGTTTGCCTGGGTTTTTTCGGTTTATATGTTAGCAAGTACTATTACCGTGCCGCTTTATGGGAAACTTTCCGATATGTATGGTCGAAAGAAACTTTTAATGATTTCAGTTGGATTATTCACCTTTGGTTCCATTCTTTGTGGTATGGCCAATTCGATGGTGATGCTAATTGTCTTTAGAGGAATTCAAGGACTGGGTGCTGGCGGGATGGTCCCACTTTCGATGATTATTGTTGGAGATTTATTTACGATTGAACGGCGCGGGAAAATTCAAGCCGTTTTTAGCAGTATTTGGGCCATTTCTTCTGTTGTTGGTCCCATTTTAGGATCCTTTTTTGTAGAAGCGTTAACATGGAGATGGATTTTCTTCATCAATATTCCGATCGGAATTGCAACTGTCTTATGTTTAATTCCATACAAAGAAACTACTGAATTTCGGAAGGCCCATATTGACTACAAGGGATTTTTCTTATTTGGAATTTCAATTACACTTTTACTATTGTCCACCAATGTCAGCAAGCCGTTTTGGTATCTCGTAATTGGCTTTATTGGGATGCTTGTTTTTGTGTTGGTCGAAAGGAAGGAAGAACAACCTTTTTTACCGGTTTCTCTATTTAAAAATAAAGGTATTCTAAGAACGAATCTTTTTATGTTATTTTACTGCCTTTCCTTTTTCGGTACTTCGAACTTTATTCCATTGTTTTTACAAGAAGGCCAGCATATGAGTATTTATAAAAGTGGATTGATCCTATTAAGTATTGCGGCCGGCTGGATGTTTGGCAGTACCCCGGCAGGGAAAGGGATTATTCGTTTTGGCTATAAACCTTTATTTATAGTTGGCAGTTTTATTACGACTATCTCTGGACTTTTGCTTTATTTATTTATTAATGACATATCCTATCTTGTTTTGTTTTTAATTTTGACTGTCCAAGGGGTGGCATTTGGCTTGTTGTTCGCAGTTGGAACGATTGCGTCTCAAGAGTTTGCAGAAGCCCATATCAAAGGTATGTCGACCTCTCTGCAGATTTTTCTGCGAAACATCGGGACATCTGTTGGGGTGACCATAATGGGGTTACTCATTAACCAAGCGGCTCATATTAGTATTGGGATGAAAAATGTGTTTCTTTATGCACTTCTTTTGAGTTTGGTTACTGTTGGGATCAGTTTTATCATTCCAGCGAAGACTGCTGCGGCGGTAGGGAAGTAATTACTGTAAAAATCCGGTCACAATACGTATGTGACCGGATTTTATTATATACTCTAACTTTTAAGTATCTCCCTAAACTCTTTTCCTTTTTGAACATAATGCTCGCTCGACATTTGCAGCATCTGCAAATCTTTATCTGTTAGCTCACGGACGACCTTCCCAGGTGAACCTAATACAAGGGAGCGGGGCGGGATTTTGATTCCACCAGCTAAAAGAGTATTTGCACCAATAATACATTCCTCGGCGACCTCCACATTGTCTAAAAGAGTTGAACCCATCCCCACTATAGAGCGCTTACCGACTTTACATCCATGCAAAATAACATTATGTCCTATTGTTACATCATCTTCAATTACGACTGGAAAACCTTCGTATAAATGGATTGTGGAATTATCCTGAATACTGCACCGCTCACCAATGATAATAGGACCATCATCCGCACGGATAACCGCATTAAACCACACCGTGGAATCCTTGCCAATCTGAACATCACCAATTAAATATGCCCCAGGCGCCACAAACACAGACTCATGAATAAGAGGGGACTTACCGTTATAAGGAATTTTCAAGACAAAACCTCCTCAATTTTTATCAGAATTTTATAACTACTAAAGTAATTATACCATTACCAAACAAAATAGGATAAAAATGGTGACAGGCACTATTCTTCATTCTCACATGATGTAAACGGTGCCTGACACCATTTCTAATACTGGGATAATGGTAAACTCCACTTGTTTCCGATGTAAGCGCTTTAAAATAAACAAAATAGTTAAAATAGTCAAAAAACATTGACAGACTTTTTTTTCGGTGGTACCCTTATCTAAAATTACATATGAATTGATGACGAGAAGAGTAGGGTAGGTTCAACTGTTCCTAGAGAGTCGACGGTTGGTGGGAGTCGATAACAGGACTATCTGAAAATCATCTCTGAGATGTATGGCTGAACTAGCAGTAGGCTATACCGGAATGTCCACCGTTAACTTGGAACACGTACAACCAAATGTACGTTGATCGAGAGCCGCTAACCTATAAATGGTCAGCGGAAGTAGGGTGGTATCGCGAGTTCACTCGTCCCTATAACCAGGGGGCGAGTTTTTTGTTGTCTATAAACAAATGAGTACTAATATAGGAGGATGATTATTATGAGTCAACAAGTAGATAAAAAAGCATTTAATGTGGAGGACATCATCATTGCTAGTCATACGATTAAAGATGTCATTTCACCTACTCCATTACAATATAATCACTTATTATCAGAACGATATGGCTGTCATATCTACTTGAAGCGAGAAGATATGCAAAGTGTCCGTTCATTTAAAATCCGTGGTGCCTATAACCGGATTAAAAAGTTAAATGAAGATGAGCTAGAGAACGGAATTATCTGTGCTAGTGCCGGAAATCATGCGCAGGGTGTAGCCTATTCTTGCCACCTGCTGAATATTAACGGAAAAATCTTCATGCCAAGTACAACACCGAAGCAAAAGGTAAATCAAGTTAAGTTTTGGGGCAAAGACAGTGTTGAAATTGTCCTAATCGGAGATACTTTTGATGATGCCTACGAAAAAGCACGGGAATGCAGTCTAGCAGAAAACCGTACGTTTATCCATCCTTTTGATGATTTCGAGGTCATCGCCGGCCAAGGGACAGTGGCTGTTGAATTGCTTAACGACTGCCCGGAAAAAATTGATTACTTATTTGCTGCTATTGGCGGCGGGGGTCTTGTTGCCGGGTGCGGTACTTATTTAAAACATTTTTCACCACAAACGAAACTAATCGGGGTAGAGCCTCAAGGGGCACCTGGGATGAAAGAATCTATTTTAAAGGGTGAAGTGACTTCACTGCAACAGATTGATCCGTTTGTCGATGGTGCCGCTGTTAAAACAGTTGGTACCAAGACTTTCGAAATCTGTAAAGAAATTGTTGATGATATTGTGGTTGTTCCGGAAGGAAAGGTTTGTACAACGCTTTTATCCCTTTATAACGAAAATGCGATTGTTGTTGAACCTACAGGAGCCCTTTCAGTTGCAGCATTAGATTCTTATGCTGAACAAATCAAAGGAAAAACCGTTGTTTGTGTCGTCAGCGGCGGTAACAATGATATTGGCCGGATGCAGGAAATTAAAGAGAGATCCAAACTCTATGAAGGTCTTCAGCATTATTTCATTGTCCAGTTTCCACAGCGTCCCGGAGCACTACGTGAATTTTTATTTGACGTATTAGGGCCAAATGATGATATCAGTCATTTTGAATATACGAAAAAGAATAATCGTGAAACCGGCCCCGCCTTAGTTGGGATTGAATTAAAGGATAAAGAAGATTACTATCCATTAATGGAACGGATTAAGGCAAAAGGATTCTTCCACCGAGAAGTGAATAAAGACAGCACACTATTTCAGATGCTAGTTTAAAGAACAAAAGCGGAAGCGCCTTGACCAGGGGCGACAGGCATAAGCCGAGCCGGCGAGAAGGTTGTTCTTTAACCTTCTTGACGGATTGGCTTATGACCCCGAGCCCCTAGGCGCTAGAGCTGGACGTATCAAAAGACCATTCACTCGTTGGAATGGTCTTTTTTAGCTTTTTACATAGCAGGATACTTAACAAATGCAACATTTAATGTATAATATTATTTGTGCATGAAGACAGTCATAAAATTTATGCTGTATTCTAGTCAGAATAAATCGTATGAACTTCAAAATTGTTATATTGAAAAAAAAACAATTTTCAATATAAGCATTTTGGCAGATTCAATTTGGAAAGAGAGTGTTCAGAATGGGACGTAAATGGAACAATATTAAAGAAAAGAAAGCTTCAAAAGATGCCAATACGAGCCGTATTTACGCAAAATTTGGTGTTGAAATTTATGTAGCAGCTCGTAGTGGTGAACCAAATCCCGAGTCCAACCAAGCGTTAAAATTTGTCCTAGAGCGTGCTAAAACTTACAATGTGCCAAGACATATTATTGACCGTGCCATTGAAAAAGCCAAGGGTGGTTCAGAAGAAAGCTATACAGAACTTCGTTATGAGGGCTTTGGTCCAAACGGATCAATGGTTATTGTAGATGCCCTAACCAATAACGTAAACCGTACTGCTGCGGATGTCCGCGCTGCTTTTGGAAAAAACGGCGGAAACATGGGAGTCAGCGGTTCTGTTTCCTATATGTTTGATGCAACAGCTGTCATTGGTGTTGAAGGAAAATCATCAGATGATGTTCTTGAACTATTAATGGAAGCAGATGTGGATGTACGTGACATATTAGAAGAAGATGAGCAAGTAATTGTTTATGCAGAGCCTGATCAATTCCATGCCGTCCAAGAAGCTTTTAAGCAAGCGGGTATTACTGATTTTACTGTAGCGGAATTAACGATGCTTCCACAAAACGAGGTAACACTTGAAGGTGAAGCATTGGCGAAATTCGAAAAAATGATTGATGTATTAGAAGATTTAGAAGATGTTCAGCGCGTATATCATAACGTTGATCTTGGTGAATAATGAATGAAAGCAGACAAAAATAAGCCTTTTTGAATTTTTTAATAGGCTTAAATTTTGTGAACTGTGACATACTTACACAAAACCACTGTAAAATACGGTGACTAACGTGAAGCTCACTTTTGTATGAGAAATTCAAACAAAGGTGGGTTTTTTTGTATGAACTTTGAAGACATTTACAAAGAGTTTCTATACGATTTAGAAATAAAAAATTATAGTCCACGGACAATCAAAGGTTATAAAAATAACAACAAAGCATTTATAACTTTTTTGAAAAATGAATTCGATGTTGAAGAAGTTAAAGAAATATCATCAAAGCAAATAAAAGCATACCTCATGAATCTAAAAAACAAAGGGCTAAAAGAATTGTACATTAATAACATTCAAAAGTGTATGCGATCGTATGTAATAATCTAAATGGCTTTATATCAATGTTTGTTTATTACGAAAAATTATCAGATATACAATATTATATGCAGTGTTGATACATCTAGGTTTAGACGGATGTATTGATGATTATTTTCCATCTTTTCTGCATAAATCAGTGCTGTTATTTGTATAGAAAAATGATTGATTATATGCATAAAAGCAGCGTTTTATTGGTTTAAATTATTTATTATTTACTCTTATTTTATTGTTTTAAGGTGACGGTCTTTTTTATTTGGGGTGGGGTACCTTCTCGACTCCACTCAACAAGACAGGATAGGGATTATCATCATAATTTTTTATAATATTTTTTAACTTTTCAATCCATTGATGAATCTTAGAGAACTATTGTGCGAATCACTTTTCCAATCCAAATGGCAAATGCTATCCAAATCAAAATAAAAAGAATGCCAACAAACCAATTCTTTGGTTTTCCATTTTTCCTCATTTCTTCAGCCTTGGCTCGGTTATCCTCGATAACATGGTGAGGAATCAATTTTAATGCCAGGGACATGCCAAGAGGAACAATGATTAGGTCATCAAGATAACCCAATACAGGAATAAAATCTGGGATTAAATCAATGGGACTAAAAGCATATGCTACTACGCAGATGGCAACAACTTTGGCATACCATGGAACTCTATCATCTTTATAAGATAGAAAAAGTACAAATAGATTATGTTTCAATTTTCTTGCATAGTTTTTTAATTTTGTTAATACATTTTCTTTTTCCATTTGTGTTCAAAACCTCCACTCAGTATGATTATAAATCAAAATAAGGTAGAGGAGAAATTTATTAATGAAGAAAATCGTATACGTTCAATCGCTGGTAAAGTCAATTATGGCTTTATCATTTTTTGTGAAGAGGACGAAAATTTCTGGTCTCAAATATTAGATTATCAAGGCTCAAAGATAGGTCATGATGAGGCAATCGATGCGGTTGAAGTACTTGATGCTAATATTGATGAAATTAGTATTGTTAGACCAATCAAATTATACGATAGATCAAGAATAGGACTGTAGAAAGGAGTGGAACAGTGGAAATCACAGAAGAATTGTTATTACAATGCCTTGAAGCATTTAGGCGGCAACAAGCAGAAAAACAAAAATATCAAGATTATTACGATGGTAAGCATGATATTGTTTCCAATTATAAGTTCTCACCTAACAGAGCTACCCAAAAAATTGTGGTCAATTGGTTCAAGAAATTCCTTCATGATGATTTAGCTTACTCATTAAATAATCCTGTCAATTACATTGATAAACAAGGAAATAAAGACATTATTGATCTCATTGATTTAGATTTCTCTACATCAGAAAAGATACATAATCAGAAACTCATGTTAAAGACTAATACTTTTGGTCATGCTTATGAATTGCGTTATTTAAAAGACAATGAGTTCAAAGCAACAGTGTTAACACCTCTCAATGCCTTTGTTTTAGAGGGTAACGATGCTGATAAAACAAAAAGGATATTCCTAATATTTCAGGGATGCCCTTTTTTACTATACTATAGGGTATATCGTTAGAGTTTAAAGTCTAGAATCATCTTACTGGTTTGACCTGTAAACTTATAATTATAGGACCCTTTTAAGCTTTCTAAGTCACCGGTAGCTTTGATGATTGTTGCTGGAGTATCGGAACTTAACTAAAAAGGGACTCCTTAGAATCCCTAGTTTTATAGAGTGGGCTAATTAGTTCACTCTTTTTTCTTTTATAACTAAAGCACCCGGTCCTGCATTATTAATGCCTTATTTCCTCATAATCTGTACTTAGAGGTGAAGCATATAGATTAATAAATAATATGTAGACTGGATACAGAATGACAGACCCATAAATCAGAAGGCTAAATCTCGGAAAAAGTGTTACTCCTGCATTAATAGGAAAAATAACAGGGAAAAAAGAGAAAAAAAGAATAAAATATGGTACCCACAAAAGGAGTGACAAATAGCTGTATTTTCTACTTATAGTCCATTTTTTTGTTAAGTAAATGAATAAAATTGTCGAAAGTAGAAGCCCAATAACATTAATAGCAGCAATTACAATGTAAACATTATCCCATTCCCAGCCAGTTAACGTACTAATATGAGATACATTTATTATGAGTTCGATTGCTATAAACAACGCTATAGCGTATAAGGCACTAATAGTATTTAACTTTATAAAAAACTTCATCATATACCTCCTTAATTAAGAAACAGCACACCTCTGATTTAAGTACTTTATTCAATTATAATCATTCTTAAAGTAACCTGCCACGTTCGTATTATAAGTTCAGCAAGATATTTCTGGTTGAACATTTTTTATATCGTTTTATTATTACGGTAGCCGGGGTAGAACGTACCTGCCCGTGGGGCTTAGACCTCGTCAGCTAAACCTCGCCTCCTTCTTGTGGAAACATGTTTGAGGCTGGTTGGGACTCAGATCTCGTATAACAAGCGAAGCTATGATACTACAAGAAGGATTAGGGGTACCGGTGAATTTGTTTATTGGAGGAGGAGATTTAAACATGAATCCATAGTTGATCTGGATGTTTAAAAGGGAAAAGTGAAGTTCAAGCATTTCTGGATAAAGGAAAACCATACGGTAAGAGCTTTTTATATTAAGCATGATCTTGTTGGACTAGGGGCATTGTTAGAGTTTCTCAAAAAGATAAAAGAAATAACAGGTCAGCAACCTTCGGTGGTTGGAAGCTACAGGACATTATCATAGGAAGAAAGAACAGTAACATTCACAGAGAGGTAGAAACAGCTGTTGAGATAGTTCGGGAGAGTGGCTTAAAGTCACTCTTTTTAAATGCAAAAAAGAAGACCTTTGAGCAAATGATCAAAGGTAAAATTGGTGGCTTAGTGGTCTATGCAAAGATTCGGAATTAAAATAAAATAGACCTTCAATAAGAAGGTCAAAATTTTCATATTCAGTTAAACGAAATAAAACCCAATGTGGGATTGTTTAGAACAGACCTGCTTCTCTTGCAGCAGCAAAACTATTTCTAGCAAACTCTTCCGGTGTCATGCCAACATTTTCCCAATGCATATACATTAAACGCGGTTTATCAAACAGCCAATGGTTATGAACTGCCGTTACAATAATTCCTCTCTTTCGTAATGCTGAAATGAATGGATTAATTTCTCTTTGGAGAACAACGGATTCCCCAAGATTAAGACCATCATTTTCAAAGGTTAACATAAATGGCAGTGCAAGTGGAGAACGGGTGCGACGACCTAAAATAGTTGCTTTAATATTTCGTAGACGCATTACAGTACAGACAGGAGCTGCTGAGATAACCATGCCACCAATAATGTCTGCCAGTCGTTGGCACTGTGAAGTACCTATATCCCTAACATCACCACGTGAATCATGCCCAGTAAATTTTGAACTCGATTCTAATTCAAAATCCATTTCATTTCTAACTCTGTTGTTTGAATTGTACCCACTTGATTTCGAACTTGATTCAAATTCTGCATCCGCCTGAATACTATCAAAAGAGTTTATATCGGTTTCACGATTAAAAAATCCGAACCAATTTTCAAAAATGTCTCTTCTTTCCATTAAAACCACCTCATTGTCATTGTAAAAAGGATGAGGTTTTAAAGACCCCACCCATAATAAAAATTAAAATGATTCTTCATTAAATCCTCTACGTCTGCGTCGATCAATATCAAGATCAACATTTAAATCTTGATCCTGATTATTCTCTTGTTCTTGCTCAGATGCAACCCTCGAATTACTTCTACTGTTTAAACGAATATCTACTCTTGAATTACCAGAGTTTGTCATTGTTGCACGAGCTTCATTGGTATTTCTATCGACGTTGCGAACATCAGCCTCAGCCTCTGATTCGCTACGATTTCTTACTCTATTATCGATATCTGTATCGATATCAACATTTGTATTGACATTATTTCTGTTTCGTTCGTTTCTTGCCATTGATATTTCCTCCTTTATTTGTACTTGCTTGATATTTTATTCCTTAGTTTAAAAATGGTTTGGTTGCTTGTCCGAGGTTAACTATCCGTTTTTATTTAAAAAATACTGTCTATTGATAATTGTTTTTTTTATAGCACAATAGGTGTCAAATACGACATTAATAAATTGAAGAATATGAGTAGCCAATTTGTTCACTCCTATATATGTGCTTAATAAAATTCATGAAAAATTAGTGAACAATAAGCACTTTTATTGAAAACGCTTTCTTTGTGATTTAAAATTAATTTATAAATTACAAAGTAGGTGTACATTAATATGGATTTTTATGAAAAATTACCGAATGATGTTCTAATTACTTTCTATAAAGAAATAAACAAAAACATTAAAAAGGGTATTTAAACAAAACAAATGTATTATGAATTAGGTTTAATATTTTCTGTTATGAGTCGGAGAGGGATAAGCCTAAATAAATCATGTGATTTAGAAGAGGTTGTTGATTCGCAAATAATGAAAAATATTATCGCTTAAGTGAGTGACTTAATTTTTCGCTTATTTTTTTATGCAAAAAAAGACCTTTGATCAATTAATAAAAGGTAAAGTTTAGGTTTAGTGGTCTAGGCTAAACCTTATTAGGAGGACTAAACTCCGAAGAATTTAAACATAAATATGAGCATTTTCAGAATATCGTTTCAATGGTTTAAAGCGGTAATGTGTGAAATTTTTTTAGATAACGTTATCAACTTACCACCTAGTAAACGAACACAGAGAAATGAACCTAATCTTGATTTAATGGCTAAAGCAATTTTTGATTCAATATTCTTAACCAAGATTTAGAAGATGTTCAGCGCGTATATCATAATGTTGATCTTGGTGAATAATGAATGAAAGCAGGCCATTTTGGTTCTGCTTTTTTTCTTATCTAAAGAATTACCATCCTGGAGACTCCTCAAATTTTTCTACCTTGGAGCATACATAAGAAGCCGTCTATTCGCTTTAATCTAATAAAGTGTGTTACTATTTTAATATTGCAAATAAGGGGAAGGATGAGTAAATTGTCATTTGAAAGTGTTAAGAAGCATTTTGAACAGTGGAACCGGGAGCAGGATGTAATGGAATTTGAAACATCCAGTGCAACAGTGGACCAAGCAGCTGAAACCATCGGTGTAAGTCCTGCACGAATTGCTAAAACATTATCCTTTCGCGGGTCTGAGGAAAAGGCCATTTTAATTGTTGCGGCGGGTGATGCAAAGATTGATAATAAGAAATTCCGCCAATTCTTTGGGCTTAAAGCTCGTATGCTGTCGCCAGATGAGGTGCTTGAGCAAACAGGCCATGCAATTGGAGGCGTTTGCCCGTTTGGGTTAAAAAATGACCTAGAGGTCTACCTGGATCTTTCCATGCAGCGATTTACGACGGTCTTTCCGGCATGTGGCAGCTCCAACTCCGCCATTGAGTTAACGAAGGAAGAATTATTTGAATACTCTGGTGCTAAGGAGTGGGTAGATGTATGCAAAGGCTGGGGAGAGGACGAAGAAACGGCAAATGTTAATCAACAAATAGAGGTATAGAGGGGAGCACCCTTTTAAGTGGCTAACTAAAATGGGCGATTTATTAATAATTTGCCCTTATGATTAATATAATTACAGTGATTTTATTTTGAATTTTACAATTACAATCATCAAAGGAAGAAGGAATCGGGTGATGAAATTCAAAATATACCGCTGTAATTGCCGGAAAACTTGGTCGATCCAAACCAGAAAGTCGAAATTCAATGCCGGTTCTGTTCTTTTAAATGCTAGCTGGTCTGCTGAACTGAAGCCGGAACGGAGGCACGACCCAAAAGGATTTGTTACAACACAAGGAAATTCAGGGATTATTTGCAATCCTGATAATGAATTAGTTGAACAATTCATTAAGGTAAAGAAGTTGATTTATGATAAAAAGAATGTCAATTTTAATGTTAAACAAGGTACATGTTTATACTTTGCTGAAGATGGCACCTGCTATATTCTAAAAAGAATGGAAAACCGTTTAACGGTAAGTGAAAAAGTATAAATATCTATTAAAAGAGCTTGGGAGACCAAGCTCTTTTTTGGCTATCTTTTGCCATCTTTATCGAGGCGTAACCGGTTTAACTGAAAGGGCTGGGGTGTAACTCGTTGTTACACAGCCATCTAAGTGGCTGTGCGTTAATAATCCCAACTCAAGAGCTGCCTTTATTTTCGTATCATCCGGCCTTCTGATTACCTGAATGAGATCTGTCATCTGCAATTCTTCTAGCCTTTTAACGGTATCCACCTCATTAAATTTCTCTATTTTTCGGATTTGTCTTTGGAGCTTGAACCCGTTAGCAGTAATTTCACCTTTTTGCTGGGTACCAACTAGTTGATTAAAATAACTTTGAAAAATATCCTTTAATTCATTCATTTCAAGCTCAATTTCTTTTTTCTGTTTATTTAGTTCGTAATACCTCCGTAACATCTCACCAGTTATCAAGGACTTATTGTTGTTAACCATGCTGCCATCCTCCTATACGAACGTATATTCTATAATATGTTGGGGAAGTCACTAATATGACCAAAAAAGGCAGTCATAAAAACAAAGTTAACACTTAAGAAACCTACTAAATGGTGACAGGCACCAAAATGGAACAAAAAGTATTTGCTTTCTTGTCGCTAGTCTGGCAAGCTTAATAATGATAAATCTTCTTTAAGAAAGAGCAAATAGGTGATTAATATGATAGAGGTAAAAACATCAAAGCTAAGTGATGGGGAATTGAACAGAGGGGTATTTGCGACTTGTGATATTGCAAAAGGAGAGCTGATACATCAAGCACCTGTTCTTCCTTATCCCAATGAGGAACACATTCATATCGAAAAAACGTTATTGGCAGATTATGCATTTGAATATGGTATAAATCACACCGCCATTCTTTTGGGCTATGGTATGCTGTTTAACCATTCCTATCAGCCCAATGCAACATATGAAATAAACTTTCCAAATCACACCTTTGATTTCTTTGCATACAAGGATATTAAAGCAGGAGAAGAGATCTTAATCAATTATAATGGTGATGTGGATGATAATGAACCACTATGGTTTGATAAAGATAAGTCAAGTGAGACGAAAGATCATTTATAATTCAAAATTAGATCGAGGTAAAAGGGCACATTCTGTGCTCTTTTCTTTTTAGCTTAGACATCATAGTACCGAAATGGATGCAGAAGTATTCCATTATTGATGAATTAATTTTGACAGTGACCTTTAGACCAACTAGTTTAAGGAAACCAAGACATCTGCCTATGCCTTTTAATTGTTTAAACATATTCTAGACTGTAACCTAAATAAAGGAGAGATGCTCGAAATGATGGGAACAGGTGGATATCCAGGAATGGATGGTTATGGCAGCATGAGTATGGGAGGATTCCCAGGTATGGGTGGAATGGGAACAGGCATGCCGGGAATGGGTGGATTTGGCGGTATGGGAACAGGCATGCCGGGCATGGGCGGCTTTGGCGGTATGGGAACAGGCATGCCGGGCATGGGCGGCTTTGGCGGTATGGGAACGGGCTACCCAGGAATGGGCGGCTTTGGTGGAATGGGAGCAGGCTATCCGGGCATGGGCGGCATTGGAGGATACCCAGGACATGGCTGGCATGGCGGCTGGGGTGGAGGATATCCAGGACATGGCTGGCACGGCGGCTGGGGTGGAGGGTACCCAGGACATGGCGGACATGGAGGAATGGGTGGATACCCAGGACATGACGGACATGGAGGAATGGGTGGATACCCAGGACATGACGGACATGGAGGAATGGGAGGATACCCAGGACATGATGGACACGGTGGCATGGGTGGCTATCCAGGCCATGGTGGAATGAGTGGAATGGGTGGAATGGGTGGAATGTAATTTCTCCCTTCATTATGAAATAACAACTCGAAATAAAAAAGTTTATAATCGTATAAATGTAGTTCTTTAACTAGAAACCTGAATAAATCACTTCAATCAAAAAGTAAATAATTCTCAAATAAACAAAAAAGCCTTGGAATCATTCAAGGCTTTTTTAGTATTAGTGAGTTTTAGGCAAATTAAGCTGCCAAGAAACATCAACCTGACCATGAACCCAGCCAAACCTTTCATTAAATGGCAAATCCCATAATGGCATTAACAACCGTTAACATGCAGCAAAGGATGGTCTGAGGGATAACGAAAGAATTGCCTAACTGCCAGTGATATCCCTTTTGCAATATTAGTAGCCATCGTGTAGATAAGATGCAGATTGGTGTATAATAAACCGCTTCCAAGGACTGCGTCATTAGTAAGAACAACCCCCATGACACTGCAGTCTCCAATCGGAGGCAGGTTTTGTCCAAGACCTAAGCCTGGCTGCAGCGGACCACGGCGTAAAACAATCGAGTTAACAAAATCTATCGATCCAAGTACACTATCAATCGAAATGACAAAACTGTTTTTTGGGAAGGAGTGACGTGACATTTCCGGAACGATGGTGGTTGCATCCATTGGGTACTCAAGGTTTCCTAATACCGTTAAATGATCAGGAAAGGTGTTACGGAGCAATGTTCCAACAAAGGGACCAAGGCTGTCACCGCTTATTAAATTTGAACCAATCCCCACTACATAAATGTGCTTTGTCCCTTCTGGAATGAGTGAATACAAGGTATTGCGAATGAATAGAGGTGCAAGTCGGTCATCATATGGTATTACCTTCTCAAGAAACTTTGGTTCACTTTGATTGTACTGTTTAGCTCCCACAACTGTAACACCTCACAAAGATGGCTTTCAAAAAAATATTCTTCATTTACACGGCATAATCCTTCCTGCTAAAATAAAAATCTACTAGGTGGGAAATATTGCTATAATTATTTTAGTAAAAAAACAAGGAGGGACCAATATGTTAATCCAAAAAGCTACCTTAACTGAACTTGAGCCATTAACAGAGTTATTTGATTTATACAGGATGTTTTACAAGCAAGAATCTGATTTAGAGGGGGCTAAACAATTTTTATCAGAAAGAATCAGCAAGGATGAATCTGCTGCCTTTATTGCATTGGATGGAGAAAATCCGTTGGGGTTTGTTCAACTATATCCATCGTTTTCAAGTGTCAGCATGAAGCGTTCATGGATTTTAAATGATTTGTATGTAAAAAAAGAAGCCCGGGGAAAGGGCGTTGGTGAGAACCTATTAAAAAAAGCGATTGAATTCGCAAAAGAGACAGGAGCAAAGGGTCTATTTTTAGAAACTGCTAACGATAACTACAACGCCCAAAGACTCTATGAAAAAATAGGCTTTAAAAAAGAAGCAAATTATTTCTATTATTATTCCATTTAAGTAGAAGCTTTAGAAACAACCCCAATTCGGATAGAAAATGAGGCAGGGGGACGAGCTATTTTTTAGAAAGAAGTTCATCTAAATATTTAATCGTTTCTTCATAATTACCTGAAATTCTATCCTCGCGGAGTTGATCTTTTTTAAGTTTGTCCAATGATTCTGCCAGTATTTCCTGTTCTCTTGCTTGAGGTATAATTACTACCCCATCAACATCACCTACAACGATGTCACCAGGTTGGACAGACACTCCCCCGCAGGAGATAGGTATATTAATTTCTCCACCCCCGTGTTTAGCACTAGCTGCCACAGCTGTCCCTTTGACAAAGACGGGGAATTTTAGTTCCTTGATTCCATTGAGATCACGAATCGCACCATCTGCCACTAGACCGCCAATGCCAAGAGTTTTAGCCATCCCTAGGAAAAAATCACCAGCAATCGCTCGATATTCATCCCCTTTAGCATCGACTACTAAAATATTACCAGGCTTCGCTTCTCGGATAGCTTTTAAAACAGCAAGATTGTCACCAACTGGAATTTTAACGGTGAGCGCCCTCCCTGCAAGTTTATAATGATCTTCTAAGGGTTTGATAGAAGGGTGTAGGTTATTTAACCCATTCATTGCGTCAGAAATACAGGTGGTAGGTAGCTCCCGAAATTTATCCACGATCTGGTCCATAAAAAAACTCCTCTTCATTTATTTTCCATAGATTAGTATAGCTTGTTTTATAATAATTGGGAAATTTCAAAAAATAAGGACTTCTATATATAGAAGTCCTCGCAGCCACTTTTAAAGAATACTATTTTTTAAAGTCGAGCTGTCATTCAAATCATTATCCAATATAAATGAAATAGGGATTAACATTGGAGCAATATCTCCATTTTGCTCACCATATCCTTGATTGCGTTTGTAGGAAATAAATAAATCGGTTATTTGATTAGGTCCCATATTAAAAACAGATGCATGGTCGAAGACATTGATTTTTATATCTCCAAGACTGACGTTCATCGGTGCAAAGATCAACTGTATCCCCCCTAAACAATACTGTTTTTGGCAGTATTGCTATCAGTTACATCAGTATCTACGACATATGATATCGGGATGTTAACAGGAGATAAATCACCATTTTGTTCTCCAACCCCCTGGTTTCGCTTATAAGAAAGCAACTGATCAATAAATTGGTTTGGCCCAAGGTTTATATAAGATGAATTATCCACTGTGTTGACTTTAAAGCCTAGAAAATTAATGGCCATTGGGGCGATATTCAAGTGTATCACTCCTAATCATTAAGTTTACCTACCTTGATTTAAAAACTAGGGACAATTTATTTTTATACTGGTTGAATCAATTGTATCATCGTCCTGTATCATATGGATTGGAACAACCGTAACGGAATCATTACCTAATTGTTGACCAAATCCTTGATTCTTTTTTCCAACAACATTAATTCCTTTAAGAAAGGATGATCCTAAATTAACAGCACTTACGTGGTCAGGGCTATTAATTTTCATGTTGCCAATATTGACATTTGATGGGATAAAAATCAAGTTTTAATCCTCCTTTCAAATAAACCCAATAGACTGTATTAATTAATATATTCAATGAAAAGGATGATAAGAACATTACCTTTAAATCAAAAAAAGAAAGTGGGTCTGCCACTTTCGAAAGAAGGAAAACTTTTATGGGTTAGTACATCATATGTTGGTGCTTGTACTTGCATGTAGTGAACATGTCCATTTTTAAAAATTTTTTCAAAAAATAGGCCTTAACAAATTTTTTGGATAAGTTCAATCGAGTTATTCTTAGGCGAATTCACTAAGGATGAAACCTCATATGTGTCCATTAAATTTTCATCAAATGGAATCAGCAGGGGTTTTAAGCTATTCGGATCGGAAATGTCTGGGTTGAGCCAGGTAGGCTCATCTTGCCGATTTAATATGACCGGCATCCGATCATGAATGTCTTTCATTAATTCATTGGGACCCGTTGTAATGACAGAACAGGAATACAGTACTTTTCCATCCGGGGCCTTATAACCTTCCCATAGCCCAGCCATGGCAAATAATTCATTGGACTTTAATGTAATCCGCATCGGAGTCTTCGTTTTATTATTATGCCGTTTCCATTCATAAAAACTGTCCGCGATCACCAAACAGCGTTTTTTCTTAAAGGCATTACGGAAACTTGGTTTCTCGGTAAGCGTTTCTGCTCTAGCATTAATCATTTTATTGCCAATTGAAGGATCATTTGCCCAAGGTGGAACAAGGCCCCATTTTAAAAAGCCCATCCGGTTTGACGTTCCATCATTGATGACGGCAAGAACCAACTGAGAGGGGGCAATATTATAACTTGGAGCGAACCACTCCTCGTTAAGGAATGATTGGATATCAAAACGATTGATGATCTCTTCAATCGTTGCTGTTAATGTGAAACGGCCGCACATCATTTTCACCTCGATCTTTATGTTACATTCATTATAGCAATTGCTAGATAGAATACAAAAATTAACTAGATCGAAGATTTTTCATTCTGTCCAATAGTAGTCCATCAGTCTGAGGGTTTTCACCGTACACAAAGTCTGTCATATGGCAGGAGAGGTACTTTCCGTAATGATTGTCTGTTTTTACTAAAAGATCGTCCACATAATAGACTCCATTCTCGATTGCGTCATTAAGCAAAACGGCAAAGGCAGCATACAAGCCGCAGGCAGCCTGAAAGTAAGTGGCGTTTGTTTTTAATTGGTCATAAGCATAATCATTGGCTACCACATTATACATATATCTTTCTTTATCCGGATACACGAGGAGCACCCCCACTAGATTATCTCCACCAAGGGGGGAATCGAGTGGGTCGAGAACCTTCCTATCCAATTTCCAGATTTTATCGGGATGATCCAAATTATCTCGGATTAGATTGATTGTATGATCATTTACCTTATAGAAGTAACCGCCCTCGATGTCAAACTGTCTGCACAAAGTATAACAGTCTTCGTGCGGCATTAAACAGCCATGAAACTTCTTGTCCCCTAAAGACACTTTAAATTCCAAGTCAAACGTATGTTCATAAAGGAAAAGGGGAGTCTTATGTTTCATATACATCGGATAACTTTGTGTAGCTAGCTTAAGGAAACATTCAGGGGACCAGGTAGTATAAATTACGTTGGTTTTACCCTCTGTCTTATTTTTGAAGAAGGAGGTATCGTTTTCGACAATAAAGCAGGCAAGAGGCTTCTCGTTTGGGTGTTTATTCATCAGTTCGACCGCCATCCATTGAACAACCCCAGGGTTCATTCCAGAACAAACAATCGCTTTTAAGTTGCAATAATCATCCTTATATTTTTCAAAAAAACGAAGTCGTTCAATCAGTGAAAAACCTTTGTTGTCAAATGGATGGTCATCCAAATAGATATTTTCCAATGCGCTATTAATATAATTTACTCCCAGCTGGTTACAGCAATCGAGCATTTCAACTGTATCTGCTAATGAAACATCTATGACGATAGATGTATGTGACCTTTTTAAAAAGTTCCTAAGTATAATCGTATCCTTTAAATCTACTTGATGGATTCTTAATTGTTGGATGAGATCGGGGCATATGCTCTTATAATAATCTAGTGGTCTTTGTTTGTTGTCAATTAAATGGATAGTGCTGTAGTAAATCTTTAGATGAATAGGATCGTGCTGATTGATGCTTGCTTTATTTAAGAGTGTGAGCAGGGACCTTGCCAGTCCGCCTGCACTTCCCAAAATGGTTATTACAAGCTTGCTTTCGTGCATGTCATCACCTCGTTTTTTTGAATTCTTAATAGAATATGCAAAAAATAGGAGGGCGGTTGGACAACCATAACGAAAAATTTAAAAAGAGACCCTCACTAAAGAGAGGTCTCCAAATAGTCATTATCTTCTTGCAAAATCAACAAAGCGAAATTTATCGGGACGGTGCCTTGATTCTGTATACTGAAACAGAGTGGCATCATCTAAATAGACATAGTTCTTGATTACAACCACATTATAAAAACCATCGAGATCCAGCAGTAAGCGGTCTTCAGGGGTTGGTTCCACTACGACTATTTCCTTTTTTGCAAAGCTGATTGTCAAATTCAATTGGTTTTCAATGTACTCATAAATGGAATCAGCACAAATTTCTTCCGTTAGGGAAGGGACGAAGCTTTCAATTAAATAATCTTTATCTAAAATAATTTTTTCTCCGCCCATTTCCCTCGTCCGGACTACCTTCCAAACAAGGTCTTTACTTCCCAACTGCAGCTGCTGACGGATGAAGCCATCGGGCTTAATTAATTCTAGCTCATTTACAATGGTATTTGGTTTCCTGCCCATTTTACTTGCAAGTTCCTTAAAGCTTACTAATCCGCTGACGGGAAAATCAAATTTACTGATGTCGATAACAATGGATCCTTTTCCTCTAACCTTTTGAATATAGCCATTTTGTGAGAGCAAGTTTAATGCTTTTCTGATTGTTTCCCTCGACGTGTCGTATTGGTCTTTTAACTCGTTTTCAGAGGGAAGCAGTGTCTGCGGAGCTAGTTCTCCATTTTTGATTTGCTCAACAATGCTATTATAGATGGTTAAGTACTTGTTTGTCATAACGACATCTCCGATCATTTTTTCAGGTGGTAAACGATAGACTCGTAAGGACGCAGCACCATTTCCATGGTAGGTTGTGCAGGGGAGTCCTTATAGTTAGAGATTAACATTTCACTATGATTGTCATCAAGATTTAATTGAGAAGGGAGGGTCATTCTCTTTTCTCTGCCGTAAAAATTATTGATGACCAGTAATTTTTCGGAACCGCTGTTTCTAATAAAAGCAAAGATTTCTGGATCTTGATTTAAAATTAATTCGAAATCACCATCGGTAATGACATCAAACTCTTTGCGTAATTTAATTAGCCTTTGATAGTGATGGAAGATGGAATTCGATTCCTCGACGGCCTTCTCAGCATTGATCTCTTTATAATTTGCCGCAGTGTTAATCCATGGTGTACCAGTGGTAAACCCAGCATTCTCACTATCATTCCATTGAACCGGGGTTCTGGAATTGTCACGAGATTTTTGCTTCAAGATATCAAGGATTTCTTGCTCAACAAAGCCTCTATTTTTCAAAATTTGAAACATATTTAATGACTCGACATCACGATATTCATCGATTGCGTTAAAGTTTGGATTAGTCATTCCAAATTCTTCGCCTTGATAAATATATGGCGTGCCCTGCATCATGTGAAGTGTTGTCGCCAGCATCTTTGCAGATTCGTTGTGATACTCATGGTCATCTCCAAACCGCGATACGACACGTGGCTGGTCATGATTACACCAGAAGAGGGCATTCCATCCGCCGCCTTCGTTCATTTCAATTTGCCAGTTGGATAGGATATCTTTCAAAGCTTGAAAATCAAAATCTGCTTTTGTCCATTTATCGCCATTAGGATAATCGACTTTCAGATGATGGAAACTAAAGGTCATATTTAATTCTTCTTGGTCTGGATTCGTATATCGAATACAATTATCAATCGAAGTCGAGGACATTTCGCCAACGGTCATGATATCGTATTTTGAAAACACTTGTTGATTTATTTCATGTAAAAACTCATGGATTCTTGGACCATCTGTATAAAATTTTCGTCCATCGCTGTCATCTTGAGGAAAGTGCTGATCTTTAGAAATTAAATTGATGACATCCAAACGGAAGCCGTCAACGCCTTTCTTTAACCAAAAGTGCATCATCTCATATAGGGCTGAACGTAATTTTTCGTTTTCCCAGTTTAAGTCCGCTTGAGTGACATCGAACAAATGGAGATAGTATTGTTCGGTTGTCTCATCATATTCCCACGCTGATCCGCCGAATTTAGATTCCCAGTTGGTAGGGGGTTCGCCGTTTTTGCCATCTTTCCAGATGTAGAAGTCCCTGAATGGATTATCTTTTGAAGACCTGGCTTGTTTAAACCATTCATGCTCCGTGGATGTATGGTTTATGACAATGTCCATAATGATTTTGATATCACGTTTATGGGATTCCTCAAGGAGTAAATCAAAATCTTCCATTGTCCCGTATTCTTCATGAATGGAGTAGTAATCACTGATATCATAACCATTATCACGCTGTGGAGACTTATAGATTGGTGTCAGCCAAAGTACGTCCACACCGAGTTCTTTTAAATAGTCCAATTTTTCAATAATTCCCTGGATATCTCCAGTACCATTTCCTGTTGTATCATTAAAACTCTTTGGATAGATTTGATAAACGACCGCTTTTTTCCACCATGCTGTTGACATGTAAATACACCTACCTAATTTATTAATTAATCTAATGTGGAAAAGGAGGGAGATGGTCTCCCTCCTAGATGGAGTGCTAATTATTTGCTTAGTCTTGTCTTATTCAAGCCTGTTTTTGAGAAGATTGTAGTTAAGATGAATGGAACTACAATCGCAATCACCATACATACTGCGAACATTGCCATATGTTTTGCCTGGATAGAAAGAATACCAGGAAGACCTCCAACACCGATGGAGTTAGCCATTACACCACTTGCAACGGATACAACACCTGCAATCATCGAACCGATCATCGCAGCTAAGAAAGGGAAGCCGTATTTAAGGTTAATACCGAACATCGCAGGCTCTGTTACACCAAGATAACAAGAGATTGTTGCAGGGATTGAAACTTGCTTTTCTTCTTCGTTTTTACGGTTAATAAAGATCATCGCAAGAACGGCTGAACCCTGAGCGATATTTGATAAGGCGATCATAGGCCATAGATTTGTGCCGCCAAACTGACTTACTAATTGAAGGTCAATCGCGTTTGTCATGTGGTGTAAACCAGTGATAACAAGTGGAGCGTATGCAAATCCAAATACTGCCGCAAACAACCAGCCGAATGATGAAGTTAGGCTAGAATAAACAACATGAGAGATACCAGCGCCGATTTGCCAGCCAATAGGACCTAAGATTGTGTGTGCAATTAATACGGTTGGAACTAAGGCAAAGAACGGTACAACAATCATGGAGACTGAGTTTGGAACGATTTTACGTAATCTTGTTTCAAAGAATCCTAATACTAATCCAGCTAAAATAGCGGGAATAACTTGTGCTTGATAACCAATCATTTCAATTTTTGCAAAACCAAAATCCCAAGTTGGAATTTCCTTTGCACCTGCAACCGCGTAAGCATTTAATAATTGCGGTGATACTAGGGTAATACCAAGAACAATACCAAGAATTTGAGACGCGCCCATTTTCTTAGCAACCGACCAGGTGATCCCAACTGGAAGGAAGTGGAATATCGCTTCGCCAATCAGCCAAAGAAACGCGTGAACACCGGCCCAAAACTGAGACACTTCAATAATCGTCTTTGTTCCATTGTCTAATAATTTAATGTCGCCGATAATATTTCGAAAACCAAGGATTAAACCACCGACTACTAGGGCCGGGATTAATGGTGTAAAGATTTCAGCTAGATGTCCCATCATCCGCTGGATCCAGTTCTGATTTTGCTTAGCTGCTTTTTTCGCTTCTTCCTTAGACGCTCCATCCACGCCAGCAATTTTTACAAATTCGTTATAGAAGCTGGGTACTTCGTTCCCGATGATGACCTGGAACTGTCCAGCTTGGGTAAATGTACCTTTAACAAGTTTGATGGATTCAATTTCTTTGACGTTTGCTTTACTAGGATCATTTAAAACAAAACGCATTCTAGTAACACAGTGGGTAACGGCTGCAATATTTTCTTTACCGCCGATGTGTTGCAGTAGTTCTTTCGAAGGATCTGTATACTTCGTCATTTGTCTTTCCCCCTAATGAAATGGTTTAATGCCCATTTTCTTCTATTAAAATTAAAACCCATATAAAGCAGGCAATGTGTACGATTTCATAATTCATCGTTGCTTGTATATACAAGTTTTGATTACGGTTTCATTTTAACTTGTATATACATGTCTGTCAACAAATAAATCATAAGTTTTTTAAAATAGTTTTTCAGCTGTCAAAATGACCAAATTTACTATTATTATGGGGTTTATTATATCTAAACATGCTTTATGTCCTTATTGGATATAATGGGCAAGAAAGAAGGAGGACTAATTTATTATTTTTGGATAAGTCTTTCTAATTACTTTTCTACTTTACAGTAATAAATTATTGATAGAAGATTCCGAAAATGGTAAAATGAACTTGTTTAAATTCTTCTGAGTTTAGACCTCCTAATTGTGAGAGCTTAGCCTAGACCACTAAGTTCTCTGTTTGAACCTTTGAATCTATTCAAAGGTTCCTTTTTTGCTTATTGGCATACCAAGTGGGGAATTTGATAATATAAGTTTAAATAATGTCCTTTTAAAAAAGTGAGGGAACATGAAATTGGAATTTTTTACGTTTGATCAGTGGGATGATCATTTATGGGACAGGGTCAGGCCAATTTATGATCAGGCATTTGCTGATAAAGGGGCAAAGCCGGAAAAAATCATTCGCAATATGTTTCGAAAACAGCTTTGTTTTTTACATATCGGACTTGATGAAGGGCGAGTTGCAGTGATGGCGTTAACTGGTAAATTGAAAGAAGCAAATTCGTTGCTTATCGATTATTTGGCAGTAAGAGGAGAGCTGAGAGGACAGGGTTTTGGTATACACATGTTGAAATACATAGAGGATTGGACCATGATGTCTGGAAACTATAATAGTCTAATTATTGAAGTGGAAGCCGAAGAAACACCCGAAAATCTGGACCGGGTTGCATTCTGGAAAAGATGCGGTTTTGTCTTAACTGAATATATTCATCAATATATTTGGGTTCCTGAGCCCTATCAGGCAATGTATGAAAAACTAAGGCCGGACACGAAATTATCAACAGATGGGAAAATCCTTTTTACCTATATTGGACAATTCCATAAATCTTCCTTTCAACGATGATTTGAATTTTATAATGAGTTACGAAAAAGGTTAAGAATGTAATCAAGGCTTTTTAAAAGACAGTATCCGGTTATTCGTTAACTTTTACTCTAAAAATCTGCTTTTCCACTTAGGTGAGGGGAGCAGACAAGTTTTTCTTTTTCCAAACCATTTATAACGGTTAGCTGCCACGAGATTATAGACAAAATCCCGGACAAAGGGAGGGACAGCTAATAGAAACGTGAACAGCGGCCATAAGCCATTCAACTGCTTACAGACACGTAAAGCAGCCTCTGATTTTAGGTACAATTTATCTCCTTCCATTAAAACAAAACTGTTAATGTTCAACTCTAAGCCATGTTTTATCAAAATCTCTTGACCAGTCATTCCTTGAAGAGAAGTGAATGTGAAGATCCCTTTAGGGTCTCTTTTTAAAATAAATTGAACGCTGCTATTGCAGAGATTACATTCGCCGTCGAATAAGATTATACGTTCCATTAACACACCAACTTTATGCTAGATATGTCTAGCATAGCATATCAGCAACTAATTACAATAAACAGAAAGAATAATGTAAGCAGCAATGAATATTGGGTTAGATTATACATCCTGAAAGGACAATGTCCACGAATGGTGCCTGACATCACCAATTTATGAACAAATTTAAAGAGTGTCATATGACACTCTTTTTTGATTTAACCCAAAAGCTTGTTTAAAATTAGCTTAAAAAAAACCTAACTACGTCATATGAATTGTTTTGATATGCTGGAAGTTGATATAAATGGGGTCTTCTTTAGCGCTAATTAATTCAACAAAGTTATTCTTAATGGATTGAATCTTGCCGATAACATTTTCATTCTCCCCGATATTAAACACGATTAATTCTCCAAGTAATTTTTCAATTTGAACTTCAAAGGACCGGGCAAACGTTAGGTTGCTAGGACTTACTGGAAGGCTGGCGTTGCTTAATCCATAAGGACGTTGATTGTTGGTATACGGGATTAACCATTTTAAATGGTTTAACGAGATAAACATGGTTTTGTATATCGGCGAGTAGAAGACAAAATAATTATTCATGATACTAATGATATAACCATGTAAGGCTTGGTTACTCGTGACATAGATTTCTGTGAAAATTCCTTTTGCTGCCGTAAGGGTTTTCCGTAACGAGATCTCTTCATTATGATTATAAATGGGTGTTGGTTCGTCATTAAAGGTGATTTCATCAATTTCATATTGTTTCATGAACTGCCAATTTTGAATATGAATGGTTGGAATATAAAGATAGTCAGTTCCATTAAATATAACCCATAAATCACTACCGATATCCACTAAAAGCCCATATATATATTTCTTACCGGATATTTCAAGTTTAATATATTTGCCGATATTTTCTTTCAATTTCACGGACTTACTCACATCCTTTCCTAAGTATTTCCATTCACAAATAGAGAGGGGCTGAAAAGATCGTTTCGTTTCTTATGCATCAAAATAATTAATCCGATTTGCCCAGCTCATATTTGTAAGAGGACATGGATGCTGTTAAAATGCTTTGTTTGATAGAACAATAGAGTATTCTTCATTGTGAAAATTGCGGTATTAAAATCTAAAGCTTCGTTGATTGCTCCTTGGCCATCCAGCAAACGGGAAAGTTCTTTCTTGATTGCGGGGAACGGGTTCACCGGTGAAGCGGAAGGCTCTGGTTTCTTGGTCTTTTTGTTTCCAAACATTTTTAGTATCGTTATCGACTTTCTCATTTAAGGTAGTTTCTGATTTCTTAGGTGCAGCATATTGTGTGACAACAGGCTTTGAGACTGTTATGGTTTCTTGAGGTTTTTCGTTTTTCATTTCTTTTTTAGATGAAGATGATGAAGATACCGCGGATGTCTGCCTGCTAGTCTTTTCTGTGTTTTTATTGGATTTTATATCATTGGATTTAGAACCCGTCGATTCGTCTTTCTTATTCTCAGTTGGAATCGTTTCATTTTTTTGTTTTTTCATCTCTTTATTAAATACTTGAATTGGTTCTAACTCATCAGACTGCATTTTTACTTTTGAAGATTGGTCATCCTTTATAACTGGTTCTGTTTTGATCGGATTAGACCAAATTTTCATGTAGTTTGGCTCCATAACATCTGAGGCTTCAACTTCAGTTTGTTTTTTTGATGTGGATCTAGATTTCTTTTCAATAGTAGTACTCTTACCCGAAGTATTCTTAATTGTCTCTGCTGTATATTCCTTCGGTGCTTTACCAGAGCTACTATCTTCGTCTTTCTTTTTTGATTCATTCGTTTGTTTTGTCTCTTTAGAATTCTTTGTTTCGTTAGACTCCTTTGTCTCTTTAGAATTCTTTGTTTCTTTAGAATTCTTTGTTTCTTTAGAATTCTTTGTTTCGTTAGACTCCTTTGTTTCGTTAGAGTTCTTTGTTTCGTTAGACTCTTTTGTTTCTTTGTTCTGATTCTTATTCTCATTTTTACTATCTGTTTTTTTCTGTTCTTTTTTCATTAGTTTTTCTTTTAAAAAACCTTTTAAAATATTGGAAATATGTGTGACTTTGATTAAGATTCGCTCTTCGCCATTAATTAACGTAACAAAATCTTCATCAATCTCACTTAGTACACCGTAAAAGCTTTGTTTATTAATGCTCAAGATCGTTACCCAAGAATATTGGAAGGAGTGTAAAAGCTCCATTAAGCTTTGTGTTTTTTGAAATTCTACAGTTGCTTTCTCCGGCTGAAATTGCTTTGTATTCTTAGTAATCGCTTGAATTTTATCAATGTTATAATAAAAAATATATTTCTTTTCAGTTTCTAGTACCACATGGTCTGTTTCTACGCCAATCAATTTTCCTTTAAATATGTCTTCACCCACATAAAGATTTACCTGAAACCCTTTTAGTAAATCCAATGCGGCTGAAAATTTTTCTAACCCCATGTTTCATCCTCCTTAAGAGATAATGGGTCGCTTCTCTTTTGGAGAAGCGACGTAATGGTTAATCGTTATCTTCGTTGTTATCGGAATTGTGGCTGCTGCTGGATGAGCTGGAACTTGATTCCTCATCATCATCTTTTGCTGATTTATCCACCATTAAGCCGTAACTAATATTTCGAATGTGCTTTAATGAAAAACGAACCACTTCTTCATTCACGATGAGGGAGGCATAGTGTTTGTTAGAATCACTAAGTACACCCTCTAAAGACTCTGGACCACCATCGCGGTTAATTTTTACCCATTGAAATCTAATACTCTCTAAAAGTTCATGAAAATTTTGTGCAGTCTTAAAATCTAATTTTTCAGGAATTTTCAAGCCCAATTTCATAGCATCTTTAGAACTTTCTGTGATACTCCTGACATGGTTCGTTTTGTAGTAAACGACGCCGTCTTTTTCTGTTAAGAGTACAAAGAAGTCTTCAAATACCGCAAGTAATTTCCCGATTCTAGACTCCGGACCGCCACGATCTACCCTAATTGTTTTACCAACATGCATGTTCATAAGTTCTCTATCCATAAAAGTTTTTTCCTCCTTTATTAAATAAACATTTACACTGCATCTATATGTATCACGGGATGATGTTGTACTAATAAAGAGGCCCTTTTTCGTGTTTTTTGCAAAAAATAGGCAAAAAAAAGTATATGATATTCAACCATATACTTTGTCGTCCTGTAGTTTAATTAGTTGCTGCTTTAAGTAGCTATTTCGTTTTTCAATGAAATTAACGATAACGTCCTTTTCCGAATCAAGACTATTGCCTTTTCTTTTAATATAAGGGTCCAATTGTAAATGAGGATTCAGTGTTTCAAAGAGTTCTTCAATAATTCCTATTTGGGTTTCGACCGTAAATTGGCTTTCTAAAATGTAGGAAAGAATCTCACAGTATTTCTTTTTAAAATTAGGTACATGAAGTAATCTGCCGGTCAAGGTATTATACCCGGTTATAGGTACAAAGTCATGATCAAGCCGTTTCCCGTGCAGATCTCTGCCCCAAGTCCCGTCATAATCCCAAGGAGTTATTTCAAAAGTGTTGGTTTCACTATTTCGGTAGAGTGCATAATTATGGATAAAGCCATCAAAATTTTGGGTACAAACAACTCCCGCCAGCCATGTTAGATACTGGTCCACATTTAGCACCTTTGTTATTTCTTCTTCAAACTCCTCATTTTTAAGTGTGTTAGTTTTGGTGATTAAATCTTCTAAATGCGACAATTCATCCTCATCACCATATTTAAGGGTATATCCTTCGAGTAAATCCGTTTTTAATTTCTTTTTTGGTGATAGAAGGGAGAAATTTGCGTAATAGTTAGTTGCATAAATAATTGTTCCCATTGGTAAATTTCTTTTTTGTAAAAGAAATTGATCGAAAGATTCGATCTCTAAATAAATACCTTTACAAAAACCATTTATATAGAGAAGAACATGCTTGGAGTGGGGGGAAATGACACCAATTGTATCAAAGAAATCAAATGAAAGCTTGTTACGACTAAGTGAGATATCATTGTATTCTGCGTTTAAATGGACTTCATGAGCGCCATTTACGGTAAATGGTTTTTGAAAAATAATGTTATAGGATTTCTTTTTCTTCTTTCGGATCACATTTCCACGATATGCCAAGCCGATTGAATATTGATTGTTTCCTATTTTGAGGACTGCCTGAACATGTTCATCCATCCAGATATCTTTATTGAGCTGGTTTAACGTCTTGGGATTGATAAAAATTTCATATTTTTGCAATTTAAAAACCCCTATTAAATACATATTTTTTAGAATACTATGCTCTGACTTTAGGAATGGTGCAGTTTATGGGTTACTTGGTTATTTTAAAAAAAATAAACTTTTGTCTATGACACTTTCATCCTTTCTCCCATAAATTATCAATGAAGTATAAATAAATTGGAAAGTGGTGGAGTGTTTAAATGAAAATGGTAATGGAAGATCTGCTTACGCAAGCACAAGAGAACGGGGTAATTGAATTTTTAATCAATAACCCTGTTGAATTTAAAAAAGGGCCAAAACCCTCAAAACACCCTAAAGGTACAAAAGGTACAAAAGGTTCAAGCGGCTCAAAAGGTTCAAGTGGTTCAAAAGGATCAAGTGGTTCAAAAGGATCAAGCGGTTCAAAAGGTTCTAAAGGCTCCAGC
>NZ_JASATK010000036.1:0-41072 GCF_038440275.1 Bacillus sp. OTU2372 | reverse complement strand
TACGGGTGCTTTCGTTCTACCCCGGCTACAGCTATCATATATCGATATAAAAAATGGTCAACCAGAAAAATCTTCTGGCTGACCTTATAATACGAACGGGTGCTTGAGTTTAACAAAGAGTCGTAGCTGCGGCTCTTTTTCTTTTATGCAGCAGTTGACGTATCTTAGTTACCTTTTAAAGTGGTCAAATTGTAAAGAATAATTAAAGAAAACTTTACTGCTTTTTAATACAAACTAAATAAATAAAAGCTAGAATTATTGTAATTAACCGGATGAATAACCACAAATAAGGAAAGACAAATATTATTCATGAAGGAAGGATGGTATTTATGTATATTTCCTATAAAAACTATCAAAGAGGAATTAATAATTTGGTGGTAGTAGAAAGCAATGGAGTGGTTACCACAAGTTTAAAAGATAAGGAAACCGCTATACGTACTCATAAAAGAAAATTAAAACGATTAAGGGCTAAACAAAATTGAACAAAACATGCATTAAATTATACAAATTTGTGAATCTATACTTACAGCACTAACGTGGCAGTTTTGTTGAAGAGAAGTGTTTAACTTGTGTTCAACAATCGGGCCATTTTGTGGATAACACCTTTAAAGATATTGGATATCAATGTTAAAGTTTAGTAAAGAGGGCTAATGTAAACTACAAATGAATAGAAATACTTATAAAAATAAAGTAGTATCAATAATTAAAGAGAAATGTTAAGGGGAGGAAACATAAATGGCTCCGTTTATAGTCCTGATCTTATCATTTTTGATTTTACGCATAACTGGTGTTTTAGGAATATTATACTTTGACCGGTGGGATACTTCTTTACGAGTTGCTGTTGCTCTGATGTTCTTATTAACGGCTACAGCTCATTGGGGGAAGAGACGTCCTGATCTTATCAAAATGGTACCACAGGGTGTACCGAACCCAGAGTTCATAGTCACCATTACTGGAATACTTGAGATTGTTGGTGCTATAGGTTTACTGATTCCACTTACTTCAAGAATTACTTCAATTGGTTTGGCATTGCTACTTATTTTTAGTTTCCAGCTAATATTTATGCTGCAAGAAAAGGAATTACATTTAGCGGAAAACCTAGTACTCCTTTATTTTCTCGAACAATCATACAAATCATATTTTTGACAGCAGTTATATTGGCCGGATGAAGGTTCTAACAGTTTCTTTATTTTACAATCGAGGCGCGTTTGGTGTAACACACTACAAATAAAAACGCATAATGGATACCCATAGGATTGCCGAAGGAAAAAGATGAAGGTAATTGGGGTGAAGAACGATGAAGAAGCTGTCAAGGTTGCGTAGACGGATTCGAGAATGGCTAAGAAAGAGGAGAGAACGGAAAGAAGAGAAGTCACTCCCGAGTTTTGGAAACCGTTTGATTAATGACTATGAGGAACAATTGGAAAAGCCAAGAGAATTTTATCAAAATGAAAAACCAACCGGGGAATAGTCACTGGGTGCGATGTATCTATAACGGAGGAACGCTTTTTTTCTATAAATAAACCAGATAATAGAAGTTCCTTGTTGTTCCCTTAAAGGGCGCTTTTCTTGAATAAGAAGGCGTCTTTTTGTATGGTACTTGATTCTGGAACAACAATTATTAGGGATTGGAGTTACATTAAGGTGTAGCAGAGATTGTGAAGGATTACACTTAAACAATTGGGTGCTTTTGTTAAGGATGATGATCGCTGCGGCGGTCATTTTTTCTTGTTGAACTAAATGGGCAGTTAAGTTTAAGTGTAATATTTCACAAAGTTATAGAAAAGGCCAATCTTTTACTAAGAAAAAAACTTCAGTTTATATTAGCGATTTTTATTTAATTATGTAATATTCGAATGGATAGATCATCAAATATTAATCCAATTTAAATCAGGATCCATGATAAATACCCAAGAACTTTTACCCAAAAGCGCATAAACTCTACTGTAAAAATAAAAGAGGAGGATGAATATGATTCCTAATTATGATGCATTTGAAAGGGTTGGTTTAGGTGGACCAGGCTCAGGTTTTGGTTTCTCTCCGGGTCTTGGTTTAGGTGGACCTGGTTCAGGTTTTGGTTTTGGACCAGGTCTTGGATTTGGAGCTCCAGGTCTTGGTTTTGGCTATCCACACCACCATCACTACTACCCGTACCACCATCACCATTACTACCCATACCACCACCACCACTATTACTACCCATATTAAAATTTGCTGATAATAGAGTCCAAAGAAACAGGGGTTCTACAATAGTAGAAACGCCTGTTTCTTGGTGGAAATGGTGAAGGTTTTGGTTTGTGAATTTATAATTGGGAGGATACTGCATTGACAATTTGATAAGACACTCTTAATTTTTTATATTTAATAATCCTCTAATTTCTTCAACGTGTTTATCTTTTATATAGTTTTTGTATAAATTACTTGATAATCGAATAGGATCACCAAAAAAATATCTTTCATATTGGGTTTGCCTTGTACCAAACGAACTCATCGTAAGATCCCATGCCAAACGGAAAAGTTTCACACGGTCCTCGGCATTCATACCATCTGCTTGAAGATATTGGTCGAGTTCTGAACGAATTTCGGAATCAAACGCCCTTTCCGTTGGTATTGATATCATTCCGCTAGCACCAATTATTTGTATAATTTCGCTGAAACGGGGATAAATTTTAGGAAAGATGTTACTAGCCACTTGTAATGGAATAATACTAGGACGCATAGATCCCCATTCATCCAATTCTGCATCATTTTCTGATTTCTCTAAAAGTGCTTTCATGGTTTCAAGACCGATGATGATTTCGGAGAGTTTTTCATGTATATGTTGATACTCCCCAACATTAATTGTCTCGACAAGAAGTTGAGCAACTCCAAGAAAAAATTCTGTTTTTACAATTTGTCTGGTTATGACTTGATGATAGGCAAATTGGTAAAAAGAGCTTTCAACAAGGAAATCTGTCGCTGCATCTACATTATCGTAATAAAATACGCGGTCCCATGGAACTAAAACATTGTCAAAGACGACGATTGAGTCCATTTCTTCATATTTTGAACTTAACGGATAATTAAACGAAGATTCTCCCCCCACAAAGGATTCCCTGCAAAAAAATTTTAATCCTTTCGTATTAGATGGAATGGAAAAGGCGAACGCCTCGCTAGGATCAAAAAATAATCTTGGTGCAGAAAAAACTAAAACTTCATCCGTTAAACCACCTTGAGTGGCAAGTAAGCGGGCACCTTTGATAACCAATCCTTTTTCATTTCGATCTATCACCTTAGCGGAAATTGGCTCATTGGTAAAGCCCAAATAGACTTGTGAACGATTCACTTGCGGAGTAATAAAGGTATGTGTAAATGATAAATCGTGTTTCATTGCTCTTTCATATAAAGATTGAATGTTTTCAGGAAAACAATTTTCCCTACCACTTAAAACATTGGCGGAAGAGGCAAAACTCATTACAACCGTATTCATATAGTCAGGACTTCTTCCCATCATTCCATGCGTTTGTCTTGCCCAATGTTCAATCATTTTTCTTCTTCTTTTCAAATCCTCTTTCGTTTTGGGTTGTAAGTAAGATAGTCCAATAGGATTTTCGTTTTCTGAAGAAAAGAAAGTCATCTCATTTTTTAGATCCTGAGAATTTTGCAAATCATAAAGGGAAGCCTTTGACTTAAGAATTCCTTTAAAGGCAGGATGGTCTGAAATTGCCCCTTTGATTTTTACACCATCAAACCAAATTTCATTTTTCATTTTATTTAAACGTTCAATAAATTCCTTACCATTTATGATACTCATGTTCTACCGTCTCCTTATAATGAAGGTCCAAAGAATTGTACGAGTTTAGTTAGTATCATTTTATTAGATGATTTAATTGCTTGTTCTTATTGGAAAAGCCCTGTTTTTAAATTGGGCAAAATGTATCGCTTCATCTGGCATAAATAAAAAAATGTCCTAGGATGGACGACGATCTTTTCGTAACAGGCATTTTCTAAAATAATGTTTAACACAAAACGATATTTCTATAGGGTGTGGTTTTGGATACTTTTTGTGGCAGGTTCATAGATAACAATTTGATCTCGGTCCGCCGGGTTTCATAAAAAGAGTTGCCCATTTGTTAATACGATTTGAGTAAATGGAGAAATATTTAATCGTAACCTTCCATCACTACTCTCCAACTCATTTGTGGTGCGGCTCGGCAGCATGTGTGGCTAACGGGGGATTGAATTGTCTAGGGGTTGCTGTGGCAGCCTTCTTTTTTATTGAACTAAAGTGCAGGATAGTTTAACTAAGTTCTAAAATAAAGGGCTTCACTAATAAGTTAAAGAATAAATAAAAAATACTTTGTGACGAGGTGATTTGTATGAACATAGGTAGAGAGTATTTGAAAACAGTTACCCAACGGTTTAGAGAAATGAAAATAAACGCTGAAAAAGCAATAGAACAATTAACCGAAAGTGAATTATTTTGGTCTCCGAATGAAGAATCCAATAATGTCGCTATTATTGTGAAACACATGAGTGGTAATATGGTCTCTCGCTGGACTGATTTTTTCACTACAGATGGCGAAAAACCTTTTCGAAATCGGGATGATGAATTTGTGGGAGATATACATACCAAAGAACAGGTTATCGAATTGTGGGAGCTAGGTTGGAATACTTTTTTAACTGCGTTGAAAGATATTCACGAAGATGACCTATTAAAAACAATCACTATCCGAAATGAACCCCATACAGTTATAGAAGCGATTGAACGCCAAATGTACCATTATTCTTATCATGTTGGTCAAATCGTTTATATAGCAAAAAATATAAAATCAAGTAATTGGAAGACACTAACTATTCCTCGGAAAAAGTAACTAATGTATAGTTGACTAAACTATCAGGAGCTTATGTTGAAGAACCAGCTGCCATTTTTGGCAGCTTCTTCTTGTGCTAACTGGCAGGTTAGTTGAAGAAGCAGTTCGAGATGAAAAGGACCGTTACACCGATATGAACAAGATGAAGTATAAATAAAAAAAGAAACACCTGGAAATCCTATAAACAGTTGACATGGGAAGCCAGGTATTTTTATGTGGTACTGGTATTTATTCTTATGTGTTATTGTCTTCAATACGGTTGCCATATGTATGAAGAAGAAATTAAAGCCAATTGATATGTATGCAACTATCGTGACCAGCATGCTTATACAAACGAAAGTAGACCGATGGACAGACAGGTTGGACTGGTATGGATTCTTTTCACGATGGTTTATCGATGCACCAACCTTACTGGTTAACGTTGGTCTGTATCCTGCGGCAGCAGTTATCATGCTGAACTTCTATCCATACGATAAACCCAAGTGGTGGGCAGCAACTTACATATTGGTATGGTCAGTAGCTTCTACTGGATTTGAATGGACATTCCTAAAGATGGGATATATGTATTATGGTAAGGACTGGCACTTGCTTTACTCCGCTTTCTCCTATCCCTTCCTTTACTTAGTTCTACTTGGAAATTTAAAGATTGTAGATGTCATCTTGCAGAAGTCTGGATGTGGACGAAATCAGGAACAAAAAGAGAAGCAAACCTAGTCCAAAGAGATGCTTTTCTATTCGATTTTTATCACATTGTTTTGGTTTGTGAAGAACTACACTTAAACAAAACGGGTGCTTTATTTTAAGATCAGGTTGCTGCGGCAGCCTTTTTCTTATTGTGCTCTAACGGGGCAGAATCGTTTAATAAGAAGTGGGTACTATAAGTTCATTAGGTAGACTGGTGCCTTATTTCAAATATAAAAGTGACGTCCTTTATTACGTATAAAATTATATATAATTTAAATACTAAATTTGTCCACATTAAGATTAAGGAATGATGATATGATCCAAGATAGGATGTTAAGAATAGGTATATTAGGTGTACTTTCAACAATACCAGGAGAGATTGCTTCGAGGATATTTGTACATTTTGGCTTCGGAAAGTTTGGTATTTATGAATTATCAAGTCTTATTATTACATTTAACAGACCTGTATTTACCATAGGATTAATGGTAGATTTTTTAGTTAGTAGTGTTTTTGCAGTCTTACTTTACTTTATATTTGAAAAGGTTGGTTCATGCCATTTGGTTATAAAAACGACCGTTGGCAGTTTATTTAACTGGTTAGTATGTGAACTATTATTCACAACATTAATAGAAGGTAAGTATATCGATATTAGACCCATCAATGATTATTATTCTCATATTTTCAGCACCATGATTTTTGGTATTACATTAGGATTGTTGCTAAAAAAATTTATATTCAAGAGTTAACCCTATATTAGGAGTTATATTAAGTGTAAAAGAGATTGTGAACAATAGCACTTAAAGTAACGGGTGCGTTTGTTAAACAAAGGCTCAATATTATTTTAATTATATTAAAGCCTCTTCATTTTTGAGACGAGGTTTTACTTTTTTATATGATAATATTAGTGTCAAATAGCGTATTTTGAAACAAAACGAAACCCTATATAAATGAGTAGCCATTTTTCATGGATTAGCTTCCACTAATTCTGCTGTAGCAGATAAAATAAACCCATCTTCAAATCGAAGATGGGTTATGTAGGTTCGTTCCATTATAATTGTCTTGCCCCAAGATATCGAGATTTCCAATAAGAATTATTCATGGAAGTAATTTCTACTCCCTTTGACGATCCAGCATGAATAAACTGACCATTACCGACATAAATCCCCATATGTGAAGGACCTTTCTTATATGTTTGGTAATAAACAAAATCACCAGCTGATAAAGAAGAAACTGGTTTCGTTGTGTTCCAATACCCATCAACAGTAAGACGGGAGGCGGATTTTTGTTTGTTTATCACATAGTGAATTAAACCACTGCAATCAAACCCCTTTGCCGTAATTCCACCCCACTTGTAAGGAACTCCAATCACGGCTTTTGCATCTTGTATTAACTTAGCTTTATTAATGGTGGTCACTGCCGGTTTAGCTGCCACCGCAGGTTTCGCTGCCGTCACCGTTACATTACCACTATTCACTTTTAATTGTTGACCTATTTTAAGCTTGTCGGATTTCAGACTATTCCACGATTTAAGCTGTGTCACCGTTGTCCCATATTTCTTGGCGATGGATGACAAGCTATCACCAGATTTAACCGTGTATACTGTTGAAGATGGGCTGGTGCTTGTTTTAGCCACAACCTTGCCTTTTTCAGGAATGTATAAATTCTGACCTACTTTGAGTCGATCACTTGATAATTTATTTGCAGTCTTGATTTCTGATACTGATATATTATATTGCTTGGAATACTTCGATAAGGTATCCCCGCTTTTTACCTTTACAGTTGCGGCCAGGGCTGAAGTGCTATATAACGATGTCCCAAATACGGTAGCGGTTACAAATGCTAAAAGTTTCTTTTTCATTTTTTCCCCCAAAATTATATATCTATTGCCAGTTTACTGACTATCTTGGTAGATTGCCATAATATGTCGACATTCGTTATAAAAATGTAATAGTTTTGTAACGTTTTGTCGTTTAATATCAGCGAAAGTACGGTAAACACAGAATATTCATCAAAATTGTTAATTCTATGATAAATCTGGGGAATTTTTCTGAAAACATTAGCAAACTATGGTAAAATTAATAAAAATATGAAAATATGAGGTGAATTTTTCCTAGATGAAGAAAACTATCGTTCGCACTCTCTCGACAACTGCACTCTTTTCGACGCTTTTTGCTGGTTCCGCCCTGGCGTCCACATATAAGGTTCAAAAAGGTGATTCTCTCTCAAAAATTGCCTCAGAACATAACACAAGTGTTCAAGAAATCCAAAAATTAAACGGGCTAAATTCTGATCGAATTTATGTAAATCAAACGCTGCAACTCTCCTCCACCGCACCTACTGCTTCCGTTCAGGCGGTTCAGCAAACAACTTATAAAATTGTCAGCGGGGATGCCTTAATTACGATAGCCAACCGCTTCAATGTCACGGTCGGCGAGCTGCAGCAGTGGAATAGCCTGAAGGGTACATTGATTTATGCCGGACAAACGCTAAAGGTATCTGCTCCTGGAAAAACGGTTACGGTGACCGCACCAACTAACACTGCACCGGTGACGCCTGTAACGACGGTGGCTGCCAATAAAACAACTACTATCACTACATCCCAGACAGCAACTACTACTTATACCGTTAAAAGCGGGGACTATTTAGGTAAAATTGGCAATCAGTATGGAATGACCGTCCAGCAATTAAAATCGCTCAATAACTTAAAATCTGACATGATTTATGTCGGACAAACGCTTAAGGTTTATGCGAAACAAACAAGTACTCCAGCTCCAGCTCCAACTGCGACAACTGCTCCTACGGCTGCTAAGCCAGCAGCAACACAACCAACCGTTGCCACAGGGAATTATGTTGTTAAAAGCGGGGATACACTTGGGAAAATTGCCGTGACCTACGATATGACCGTCCAAGAATTAAAGTCACTCAATAACTTAACATCTGACAGGATTTATGTTGGGCAAACGCTTAAGGTTACAGGCACCGCTGATTCCGTTACTACGACAGCCCCAGCCCCGGTTACTGAGTCGGATATAGCCGCAAAGATGGTTTCCACCGCCAAAAGTTTAATAGGGATCCCTTATGTTTGGGGCGGCAGCACAACTTCCGGGTTTGACTGCAGCGGATTTATTTATTATGTGGTAAATAAATCAGGTAAATCGATCGTGCGCACCTCGGCAGCAGGCTATTATGACCGCAGCTATTATGTGAACACACCGAAGGCTGGCGACCTTGTATTTTTCGAAAATACATATAAGCAGGGTATCTCCCATGTAGGGATCTATCTTGGTGACAATCAATTCATCCAAGCTGATGGAACCCATGGCATTATGATTTCGAATTTAAATAGTACCTACTATAGCACTCACTTTGCAGCGTTTAAGCGTCTCTATTAAAAAAATCTCCCAGTTTGGGAGATTTTTCATGTATAAAAGATTGATAGTTTGGGAATAGTAGTAGTAAAGACATTCAAAGGGAGATGGAAGATATGAATGATCAATTACTGCTATTATCGGAGTTTGTTAATGAAGACGGTTTTGAATTGAACAGCTATCTTACTCATCTATTCGAGCATTTTTCTAGTTTATCAAACCATGATGATATTAATTCGGAGCCAGCCTTATAATAACGGGTTCACTTTAGAAGCTCAAATTCTCCACTAACAATTTTAAACACACTGGATTTCACATAGGAAATCATAGTGTGTTTTTTGTTGTTGTAGAATCATTGACTACCCAAAATGCTTTTTTTCGCCAATCTCGGTCGTCAATAGCCCCGCTTGATTACCCAAACTCCTCTTTTTTCCCAATCCCGGTCGTCAATAGCCCCGCTTGACTACCCAAACTCCTCTCTTTTTCCAATCCCGGTCGTCAATAGCCCCGCTTGACTACCCAAACTCCTCTCTTTTTCCAATCCCGGTCGTCAATAGCCTCGCTTGACTACCCAAAGGGAGGAAGCCTAATCCCCTTTGAACTATTTCTGAAACCAAAATGTAAATATTCTGTCACTCTAATACAGTTGATGTTAGACATTTACAGGTATAAACTTTACTTACTATTTGAGGAGTGATTAAGTTGAAAACAATATCCATAGAGAAGATAACATTTAAGAAAAAATTATCGATGATTGAGCAATTTTCAATCAAGGATTTCCTATTTAGATGGGTTGGTGAACCAACAGAAGGATTAGATGACTTCCTCCCACTTGAATACACAGAGAATGTCTTTGCAAAGATGGAGGCCAAACAGGAAACCACTTTACTCATTAATGAGGACGAACTTTTTAGATATGCGACAATAACAGAAGATAACCAGATCGTTATAGGTGTGCTAGACTCGAATAAAGAATTAAAGCATAGAATCATTTCTCTGGATGAGGTTTTAATAGGTAAGCACTCTTAGGGTGCTTACCTCTTTTATGTGCGATAAATAGCAGCTTTTGCTTTCATCCAATCTATGCCTTTTGAGTATTTCATTTTGTTTATTTTAACAGGTTGCAACTAGGCACAAAACATGTAATAGAAAATATGATTCGGTCCTGACATAGGTATAAAGGCTAAAGGAAAAAAGCAGGATTTACTTTCCAACTTCATTTTTTAAAAATAAAAATATGAAGGGCATCAAATTGCTGTGAATTAAATTCTTCGGAAAGGTAGTGATGGGAAAGTTGCTTTATATATGGGATATTGAGGAGATCATTAAAAATACATTGCAAGAGCACAAATTAGATCTTAATTATGAAATAAACAATAAATTACCTGCACCGATGAGTTTTAACGTATCTACAAAAACTATTAAGTTTAACTACCTGCAGATAAATGGATACATAGCCAATATTAACTTTAAAATTAAAGAGACAGATGAAGACTGTGTTAAACTTATTCTTTATCATCAGCTCGGCTATTATTTAGATTTCAAGAAAAACAAACATGATTTACGCACTCTAAAGTATGGTGAGGATGAAGAAAAAGAACAGCTTCTAGCTTTAATAGAAAGGAATTCCTGGGAATTCGGCAGAACTTTGGTACCTGAGAGATTATTAAAATCCTATGATAAAGTACGTTCCATAGACCAAATGCTGCTAAAAAACTATTAAAACAAAATACAATTGTAATTTGGAGAGCCAAAAAAAATTCCTGCCTTTTAGTCGTAAGCAGGAATTTTTGCATTTTATTAAGTTGATCAAAATCGTCTTTTTCGATTGCGCAAGAATGTAGGAATTTCCAAAGATTTTGCTGAATTTTCTGAGTGTCGGTCATAACTTTGAACGGGTTCGCCATGATTTATCAGATTAGGTTGTCTACGTCGTTCCCTCTGATATGGATTATACATTTTTTCCTCTGATGGCACGGGAGTATTCTGTATTACAGTACTCTCTTCTTTAGCCTCTTGCTCAGTAAATCCAGTGGCAATGATCGTTACAATCATTTCGTCCTTTAAGTTTTCGTTAATGACTGAACCAAAAATCATATTTAATTCCTCGTGAGAAGCAGCAGCTACGATTTCAGCTGCCTCCTGTACTTCATAAAGACTTAGATTTTGACCGCCCGTTATGTTCATAATGACACCTTGAGCTCCATTGATGGACGTTTCAAGTAACGGACTATTTAACGCCTTTTGAGCAGCCTCAGCAGCACGATTGCTGCCAGTAGCCATACCAATTCCCATTAAGGCCGTTCCTTTATGGGACATAACTGTTTTCACGTCAGCAAAATCAAGGTTGATTAAACCTGGCACCGCAATTAAATCGGAAATCCCTTGAACTCCTTGGCGAAGTACTGCATCCGCTTCACGGAAAGCTTCAAGCATAGGTGTATTCTGTTCGACAATTTCCAATAAGCGATCGTTTGGAATAATAATTAAGGTATCTACAGCTTCCCTCATGGCGTTAATTCCAATTTCCGCGTTCATTGCCCGTCTCTTGCCTTCAAATTTGAATGGACGGGTGACTACCCCAATGGTCAGAGCACCATGCTTTTTAGCCATTTTAGCAATGGCAGGGGCTGCCCCTGTACCTGTTCCACCGCCCATTCCGGCCGTAACGAAAACCATGTCTGCATCTTTTAACACTTCATCGATCTGATTTTTGCTTTCTTCTATCGCTAATTTTCCTATTTCGGGATTGGCACCTGCTCCTAAACCGCGTGTCAGGGATGTTCCAATTTGCATCTTAGTCTCTGCTTTTGATTGATGAATGGCTTGTGCATCTGTATTAACAGCAATAAATTCTACACCTTCCACTCCGTCCTCGATCATACGGTTCACGGCGTTGTTTCCCCCGCCGCCAACACCGATCACTTTAATTGTGGCCAATTGGTCCATATACATATTACTCCTCCTCGTTATCCAAATTGATTTGATTTTTGTACAAATCAAAGTTACCCGAAGAACTAATTTTTACTTTTTAAGTCTAGTAGATTGCAATGGAGAATACTTTGACGTTCTCTGATAGCACCTGATGAAGTAAAGATATGTAAGAGGTTATCGTGGTTATTGTTAGTCTAAGTAACATTAAACATATTGTCCAGTTAAGTCCTACCTACTTGTTAAAAATAGTTAAAATAGCACATGTTTAATTAATAGTCTTTATTCGGAAATCATTATGCTCAACAATAAGACTCGATCCTAAGAATATGGAGCGAGTCTTTATCATTTTGACAGATGATAATGGTTTTGAATCAGTACCTAATCGGTTGTTCTACAATTATACAATCTTCGAATTTGGAACTTTCTGAAGGCGTTTTTTGATATCGTGATGCTTATTCAATAAAACCATCGAAGCACTAAGAATTTCCCAACCATTGAAAAAATCATCCGGGTCGATTTCCGAGCGACTTATTATTCCAAATACATATTGCTTCCGTTCCGGTATGACTTTCAACATCCTTCGGACAAGGTACACTTCTTCAATCGCCGGAATTTCTTTAATTTTAGCAACGATAGGGTTCAACACCTCTTCAGTAATATCATGCGGAACGTAATCATCTTTTGCAGTAAAGTAATCCCGTTCTTCATCCGAAGCCCACAATGTTTCTTCCCAATCGTGCAATTGTCTTAAATACTCCTCAAATTTCTGCTTATTTCCGTTCCTTTCATAATATTGGCACAATATGGAGAGCCCATCCAACCGGTATGCCCAATTTAACTTCATGGCCGTTTCGAGGTACGATTTTCCTTTTTCGTTGGAATTACCAATCAGATAGTGTTCTCCAACTTTTAAAAAAGCATAAGCCGTATCTAGGTTAGGCGGAAAGCGCTCCAAGATCGCCTCATATAACGGAATCGCTTCTTTCATTGAACTGAACTGCTCCGTCAAAATCGCAAGCTCCAAGGAATCCTCCAATGATTCCGGTTCGCTCGATTTTAGCATATCGAATCGCATTAGTGATTCACGATGTTCTTGTAGAGCGATTTCCCAATCTTCTTTTCTCTCTTCGCGCCACTCTAAATCGAATTCCTTCAGAATTTCATCTGAAGCGTTAAAGAATGTTGCAAAAGCGGATGGGTTACTAATCTTAGGGATGTAGGGATTTATACCAACCGCCGCTAAGCGGTCTGAAAGGGAAGGATGCGTATCTACCGCATTCGTCTTCCTCTCCAACGCATCATCCAGGTAGGATTTTTTCGTTTCATCCGGAATCATGTTAATCTTGCTTCGAAAATCCCCGTAGGGCCGGGGCATTTCATCCTTATCCTCATGTGTTTTGATTAATTCATCAAAATATGCATTGTTTAAATAAGGGTCTGCGATTTCTAATTGCAAAAGGGCATCTGCATGATCTTTCGCAGACGCAACTTCTGCCGCTGCACGGTCTGCCCTGTATTCTTCCATTCTAGATAGAACAAATGCGTGCGCATCAAAAATAGGGTAGTACCAATAGAAGAACTTCCGAAATAAAAATGTTCCGAATTGCTGCCGTTCTTCCAAAGTCCCCATGAATGTCCCCCATGTCTGCCTCAGCCGGTAAATCCATGCGTCAAGCTTTCCGTCCCCGGTAGTCAGATGGGCAACTTCATGACCAAGCACCGCTTTCATTTGCTCTGAACTTAACGTGAGCAGTAAAGGTACGCCAAGCAGCAAGTAGTTTCGGTTGGGGCCAAAAAAACCAAATTTCGGAAGCTGTACAATTCCCGCGTTCATATCTTCGGTTAAGATTACTGTATCGATTGCTGGAGCCTTTAATTTTGTCTTTAGCTCATCCAGGATTTCAAACAACCCAGCAGCTTCATCGCGGCATACTATACGACCCGAAGGAGGATTCATCTTAAATATTAAAGAACGAAGCAGGTATAAAACAAGCACCCCTGCCAATAGAAGAATTTTAATTAATGCATAATGAAAACCTTCGAGGATTATTGCATAAATGGAATAGCCTATCACTGCCACACAAATGGCAAGAATTATGCATAAATATCCGTAGCCGAGTAGGGCAAGCATCACTACCTTTGTCCGGTATGATGTCAGATTTTCGTTCGCCTGCTGTTCTAACTTTAAGACTAATGACTCAAATTGTTCGTTCGTCATGGAATGATTCCCTCTCTGTATATTAGTTTATTAAAAACTAGGGTTATGACACTGATAGTATTTTAACTTTTTGCCTATTTACCTCCTCTTATTAGTCTTCTCTCTTTTAAATCTTCTTGAATACCTAATCATTTCGCCTGTTATTAACAAAAATCCTTCTTCAACTAAACCTCTCGGATCGCTCCATAACAAAAAGGCTGCCCCATGACAGCCTGAGAACTTAAAGCACCCGTTCACTTTAAGTATATTTCTTCACAATGTCTTTTAATACCTCCTCTTCGCTTTGAAAAAAGAGGCTTTTTACCTTTTAAGAGAAAAGTACAACAAGAAAGTTTCACCATCCGAAGCCTGTTTTTCAATCACGATTATCTTTTTTGGAGTTATCAATTCTTTAACGTGTGAAAATTGTCGAACTTTACTTAAATACTTTTTTTCTACTATATTGTAAAATTATTACAGTGGTTTAGGTTTCCAATAACTGGAGGTTCGTAATGAGAAAAGTAAAAGTATTGATTCTGACGGTTGTGTTCCTTTTGACTATGGCTCTGCCAGCAATGGCGCAAAGCAATTCCCCTGTATACAAAGGTTCTTTTCAAGGTGCTTCATTCTATGGGTCGGAAGGTACTATCGATACCTCTGTAGACCTTTCTACTAACTTTGAAGATAAGGATTCTTACATCCTTTATTACCAAACCTACGATTATGAAAAAGACGAATACTATTATGGCAGTGTGGTAGTACCAGCATCCAAAGTGGTTTTTGACATTAACAAAGGTACGGCCAAAGTGAATCAGACAGTAGAAGTAAATAAAGTTGATTTTACTTGCGATGAAGAAGGAAATTGCACTGGCGATGAAACTCCAGCCGGTACTAAGTCTATCAATCTTGCTTGGGCATTCAATTCTAAGAGTTATTCTACCTCAAAATACACTGACAAAAATGTCCAGATCGATTTCGACCAGTACATCAAACTTTCTAAGGGCACTTTCAAAAATTACAATAATGTCTCGGTTTCCGGAACGATCGATGGTAAGGGGACTGATAGTTTTGAGTATTCCGGTGGTAATGTATCCACTGGTTCTTCTTTCGCAATAATTAAGTAAACATTCCGCTAACAAAATCTAAAAAACCTAAATCCTAATTGAATATGTACATAAAAGGCCGGTTAACATTAACCGACCTTTTATTTTGTCGCTAAGTTTGGAATTTAGCGGCGGCGATATCTTTAGGATGGATACTTTGAAAAATCTTTTTATGTTATGCCATCCCATATTCTAAAAACATATGTTGTAATTCATCTGCGATCATTTTTTCTTTATTCATGATTACCTCCAAGGTATTGGATTGAATTCCCTAAGTTATCTTTTTTATTATTTGTTAATGACAATAAAAACATTCTTAGTGGATTTTTCACATAAACGAATTCTCAAAAGTAAATATTATATTTGTTCCAAATCAAAAAGGGGGTAGATAAAATGGACGTACAAAGAGCACAAGAAATTTCAAGTTCACCAATTATGGCTAATGTAACCTGTAACGGAAGACAGGTCTACATTGAACATGTTGATCAACAAAATGGAACAGCTACAATTCATCATCTTGATAATCGAGATAATAAACTAAGTGTTTCTATATCCAACCTAATTGAACATTAATAAGTAGTTGGGATAATCAAAAACGGTCAATTTTTAATAGAAAAGGAAGGAATACACCTGAGCTTAATGGGTCTATTCCTTTTTTATTGCCGTTAAATTTGATGAGATCATTTGAACAATAGGCAACTGCCCTTCTTAAATCAAGTCAATTCATATTAATATTTCAATGTAAGTAATAATAATACCTGTGGCGCTTTAAACCTTACATCACTCTGTCCAGTTAAGTCCTACCTACTTAATTAAAAATAGTTAAAATTGCACATGTTAAATTAATAGTGTGCTTCGGCAATCCAAAATGTTGTTGGCAATTTATTTTTTGAATGAAAAAAGAGCCAAAATATACAAGAAGTGCATACGAACTTGCATATTTCAGGCTCTATTACTTTATTCTTTATTGTGTTTTCTTTCTCGGTCCCATAATGTTGTTCAGAAATACAATCAACGATTAAGATGGATTATTAATAAGTTCCAAAATACGTTGGTATACACTTATATACAGGGCATGGTCAGGGTCTTTACCATTTATCTTTGGTACATCAAAGTCAGAAAGCACAAAATGATGTTTGGGCTGAACTTCATGTCTTGCTAAAGAACTTTTGCAACAGGATAAGGGACAACCATCAATTGCAACGATATCTCTTCCTGACTTTGCTGTTCTGACAAGTGGTTTGACATCTCCCCCGACACCAGCAATACAGGACATTTCAGCTAATTTTACTCGATCCATTTTTATTGCAATCATGTTAGCAGTTTGTGCGGCTGATGAACATCCAGAGCATGAATACACAATCGGTAAGTCATTTTTTTTCACCGTTTTATCCCCCTTCTTTTGATTAGGTGTTTTTAATGAAACAACCTTAACTTAATAACTAAAATTCATTCTAATTGATTTGTTATTTAATATCCGTGAATAATGTCACTTTTCAATCAATTCAAAAAAGGAAGGGAGAGTCTAGTTCTTTTATTAAGTCTAGTTAACATTCCTTTTAAAAATAGGTTACTCTCTATTAGTTCGACAAATTTTAAAAATTTTCTTTGTTATAATGGCTTTATCTAGCCCAAAGTAAAAATAGTATATTTAAAAGTTTCTAGCGGAGGTGTAATGTTTTGAGTGAAATATATTCACCTAAAAACGTCCAAGACTTGCTCGGAATAGATAGCAGTACTTTACGGAAGTATGCCACCCTCTTGGAAGGCCATGGGTATCCTATTCACCGTAATACGAAAGGACACAGAGGCTATTTTGATAAAGATGTTAATACTCTCCGCCAATTAATAGAATTCAGTAAGCAAGACGGTGTGCCTTTAGAACAGGCAGCTATATCTGTGATGACAATTGTTTCTGAAAAAGATAGTACGGAAACTGTTACGGAAGCAGTACCGTTAGAGACGACTAATGACCAGGATATCAAGCAGGATTGTAACCATGACGAGCTATTAGGCCGTATCGAACATTTGGAGCAAGTAAACTTAGATTTACTCGTACATTTGAAGGAAAAGGCTATACGGGAAGCTTCTCTAGAAGAAAAACTTAATCAAATTTTAAATTATGTAAAACGTACAGAGCAATGGGTGGTAGAACGAAGTAAAATAGAGGAAGAAACAAGAATGCAGATTGCAGCCGCCAGTCAGAAGAAATGGTGGATGTGGTGGAAATGAGATCGACATCGCCGAAATCTTAGCATACTATAAATTAAATAAATCCCTTAAAAGATAAGAGCATTGCTTTCGTGAGCAATGCTCTTTTTTGACGAGTTATTTCATATTTATATATTAGTCGTTTTCAATAATGCCTTCACACTGCCTCAACCATCAGTTAAAAAATAATAATTTAATGTTATGAAACTAATAATATTGTCAAAACTGAGAAGTGAAATATGAGGATTAATAGAGGTGGTAAAAATGAGGAAAATAAATAAATTAGCAGATTTATGTTGGGAGGGCTTAACATTACGACACGTATCTAATAAAGAGGTGGTTATTCCCTATCTAGTATTTTTTATCCTTACATTTATTTTTGAGCTGTTTTTATCTTTTTTGTTCATCTTTTCTTTTTTTATTTTTGATAGCTTTGGATATAAACCTAATTTTCAATACTACATAAGCGGTGGTATTTTAATTCTTATGTTAATCATGACGGGAAGCGCGGGGACGGTTCTCCTGCTTCCAAAGAAGCAATAGAACCGTCCCCGCGCTTCGACCTTAGTCTAATATTCTTACTTTTACATTTTTACGGCCCCATTGAAGTGCTTGTTTTACAGTAGGAAAAAGTACATCAATTTTTCTTCCTTTAATTGCGCCACCTGTATCGCCTGCAATCGCTTCTCCATAGCCTTCTACCCAGACTTTGGTACCGATCGGGATTACTTTCGGATCTACCGCAATCAGCTTCATGTTTGGATTTTTACGAATATTGTAGCCTGCAGCCGTCATTCCACTAGAGGATTCCAGCGGTGTATAAGCCGTTGCTTCAACAATGAACTCTGCTGCTGCTTTTACAGCGGTTTTAACTATAAATTGCTTACTTACATAACCTGTTCGGCCATTAAAACTAATTTGATACCAGCCGTTTCCAAGGTCACGTTTTACGCTGACAGCTTGTCCCCTATTTAGTTTGCCAATCGAGGCGTAATTCGTACCAGCTCCGGAACGTACATTCAGAGAAGTGGCATTGACGTAATAAGTTCCGCTAGTTGCAGTTCCACTAGATGTCGTGCTTGTTTCTTTTGTATATTGTGAGCTTATATAACCGATTTTACCTTTATAACTAATCTTTAGCCAGCCATTCTGACGACTCTTCACGTCCAATGCCTGACCATTTGTTACTTTTCCAATGATGAGAGAGCTCGTAGCGGGACTTTGACGTACATTCAATACATTTGCATTGACAACGGTAGCCGCTTCAGCCGATGCCGTAAAAAGTCCAAACCCAATAAATGCAGCAGCTGCCATACTGATTATTTTCCTCATATGTATGTATCCTCCAGCATTTCTCTTTTTTTCCATTATAGCAACTACAAAGTTAAAATAGAGAGAATACTAGAATTATAAATGAATTTGTAAATTTTTTAATAGTTTTGTAACATTTTGGAGCATGGGGACGGTTCTCATGCTTCTGTCAGGAATGAAACCATTACTCAATAGGAAAAGCTGCCATTATGTGGCAGCCTTTCTTTAAATCTTAATACTCATTCATTGAAGAAAATTACACACTTGTCTCTTTTTCAGCAACTCTTTGTTTATGTTCAAGATACCCGCTAATTTTAACCGACTTATTTTTATAAATAGAACGTAAATTGATATCAATCAAGGACCCAGCAATCAAACCTAAAAAAACAACTGTTATTGAAAAAACATCGGATCTTAAGGCGAAAAACAGAGCAACAACACATAAGGCTATACTAAAGAAAAATTCACTTACTAAAAAATGGATTTTTTCCAATTCGCACACTCCTTATTATTAATACAAATTAAGTTCTCGGATAATTGTCTATTTCCTTTTTTCTTCTTCGTTTTTTTTAAAATAAGCCTTTTCTCCTGGTAAAAAAAAGCTTGGGTAATAAAAACTGGATAGCCTTTTAAGACTATCCAGCACATCTATGCCAAAACTTTATAATTTTTGTGTGCAATGACTGTTATATTTTCTTTAAACTCCAATTCGGTATTATTTTCAGTTATCTTCGTAATCACAGAATTATCATAAACCTTCTCAACGATCCCTTTGACTCCATTTTTAAAAAAGATACGGTCGCCTATTTCTGCTTTCTTTTTGGCTTTGAATAACATATGAATCCCCCTCCAAATGAAATTAATTCCACTAAAGAATCTTGATTTGACCCCATTCTAATAAAAACAATTATTCCATGCTATTGTTTTTGTCTTTTTTAATAGAAAAGTAAAGTTTGTCATTTAACGACCCATGGTATTGTGATATAACTGCAATTTTTGTAACTTAATTAATATTTATTATCTGAATATTTTGTGTTATAATTACTCTAACAACTTATATATATTATAAAGTTGGAGGTTTACAAAAAACACAGAAGGAGGAATTGTTAATGGATATTTGTATTAAATGTGGAGAAGAATTAGCGATTATGGAAAGGAATCGAGTGGAATGCTGGGAGTGCAGAGACTCAACAATAGAAGCTTATGCAGAAACAGATTAATGGAAGGGTAATAGCTCATTTTTTCCATATCTCCCCTATGGAGCTAACCACTTTCATTCAAATCAAGCATCATGTTGTGCAACATTCCCTCGAGTCTACTTCTCAATCAGATTGTTACGGTAATTTCTCTTGCGTATAGAATCGCCAGCCATTTGAAGATACTGGCAATGGAGTTCAATCGAATAAGTGTAAAACTAATTTCATCTGCCAAACAACGAGTTAATACAGCGATTTTTTCCACTTTATAATCTCTAAGAATCAAATTCAGTTAAATCTAACTAATCCCACCATAAAGGTGGGATTTTTCATTATTTCTAGTGTTCTCCCCTACGAGCTTCATTCAAAAATTAACAAAACTTGGTTTGTGTGAATATAGACGAATTACCTAATCTTGAATTTTTGGTTATAATAGAGGAATATGGATTTTTTTAAAAGGAGGTTGCGGCCTTGGAGTCCACACCTGCTAGTGAACAAATGGAATATTTTGAGGAACAAGTTCGGGAGATGCTCGTTCCCACAGATACAGAGGATGCGAAGCTTGTCCAAAAGGGATTAATGCTGTACCGCCAAGGGGTGGTGAAGCAATTACAAATATTTAATGATAAAATCACGTCTACCGTCCAAGACGTGACGCCTTGCTATGTGAAGCTCGATTTGGTGTTCGCTTCGATGAGTACGTGTTCGTGTCCTGGTGAGGGCTTTTGCCGCCATCAGATTGCGACCTTTTTCGCTGCTTTTTCCAAGTTTGGCAGTGTTGGGGACTGGGTAACAGCGTGGCGAGAGCCTGCACGCGAGCAGAAGGAGGCTTCCGACTGGGGCATGCAGACAGCCAAGGATTTGATTAAGGCGAACGGTATCTTGAAGCCAGACTACAGCCGTTGGGTGCAGTCGTTTGAGGTGAGCTTTGACACGCTGCTTGGATCGAAAAAGTATACGAGCCCTTATGTGATTCCAGAGTTGTACGGGATTTATGAGCGGCGTATCCATGCGGGCGCGCCAGTTGAGCAAGAATGGCGGTTGCTATATGAAATGGTTGCGATTGTGGTGTCATTCCGAAAACTGGCGGCGCTAAGTGAATCTCTTGGGCATGATGAGGATACGGTAAGGCGTGCCTATCTTCACTTATTTCACAATTTGTTAGATGATGCGGAAGAACTCGCTATTAAAATTGGCGTACAGTCGCTGCCATTTGCGTTTGATGAGTTTATTGAGCGGCTGAAGGATGATGCGTTTGACCTCTTGCGGTGTGCGAATGGGTTGGAGCTTGAGCGGATTCATTTGTACCGGCATTTGTGGGTGGTATTTTTCAAAAAAAAGGCTTGGCGTGAGGCTGAGTTGACGAAGATTGAGGCCGCACTGAAAGGGCTTCAGGATTGGGAGAGTCCGCTGGTACTGATGGTGGCCGGGGTTCATCTGAATCTGCTCATCGGGAATGATGAGGCGGCGCTGAAGCTGATCGGCCAGTTTACCGATGAGGAGATTGTTCCTTATCTGCTTTATTGGATTGAGTATTTGTCCGTTTTGAAGGCGTGGCGCCGGGTTGGAGTTTTGATTGAGTTATTTTTGCAAAAAGTGAAGGCGTATTTGGCGGCGTTAGGCGGTTATCATAGCTGTGTGACGTTTGCCCGAAGTGCGATAAAAAGTGTGACCAATTATTGTGGAGAGAATGAGCGGTTCGATTTGTATGAGCGCGCTTTGCTTGTGATGCTGCCATATAGTTTTGGGGAGTATGAGTATTTGTTGTTTGAGCGCAAGCAATATGATCGCTGGGGCGAGCTTCAGGCGTTTGTTGGGCTGGATTTTTATGATTTGCCGAAGGATCGCTTGAAGGTGATTGAGAAGGAGCGGCCTGAGGTGCTGCTGGGGATGCTTCATCAGACGGCGCAGCGGGAGATTGATCAGAAGAACCGGTCGAGCTATAAGATGGCGGTGCGGCATTTGAAGAAGCTGCGGACGTTGTATAAGAAGTTGAAGCGTGTGGATGATTGGGAGTATTTTCTGGAGACGCTAATGGATCGGACGAAACGATTGCGTGCTTTTCATGAGGAGTGCCGGCGGAGTAAGTTGGTGGATGTTTAAAAAAGGTTGCCAGTGGGCTATCCGGTATTTTTTCGGTGGTCACTGGCTTTTTTTGCCCCAACCTGCATGACCTTTTCCTTCTATAGGCACAAATATTCTTTTTTTGTGACCGTATCGCCATGGTTTCTTCTTGCTACGGGCACAATTATTTATTTTTGTGACCGTACCGCCATGACTTTTTCCTTCCACGGGCACAATTATTTATTTTTGTGACCATACCGCCATGACTTTTTCCTTCCACGGGCACAATTATTTATTTTTGCAACCGTACCGCCATGACTTTTTCCTTCCACGGGCACAATTATTTCTTTATTGTAACCGTACCGCCATAACTTTTTCTATTTCACGGGCACAATTATTTATTTTTGCAACCGTACCGCCATGACTTTTTCCTTCCACGGGCACAATTATTTCTTTTTGCGACCGTACCGCCATGACTTTTCCCTTCTACGGGCACAATTATTTCTTTATTGTAACCGTACCGCCATAACTTTTTCTATTTCACGGGCACAATTCACCCTAACTCAATTCACAAAACACTTTATTTTTAATAACTGCTTCACTATCTCCTTATTCCGCTGTTTAAACACTTGAATATGTGAAGACACCATCGCACTTTTTTGAGCATCCGGCTGGATAAATTGTTTGGCTTTTGGGCTTCACTTTTCTTTAGACAATCATTTCATAAACACCTATCATTATTAACAGGAACCCCGCCACAATATTTGAGTATTTGCCAATGTTCTTCCCACAAATCTTATTCCCAAGTTTTAATCCACACCAAATGGATATAACCGAAAACAATCCAATCGAAAATGTTGTTAAAGCTGGAGAAACTCCTGTTATTCCTGCCCCTAGTCCCATCGCCAGGCAATTTATAGCTAACGCAAATCCTAAAAAAATCGACTCTTTTAATGAGATAACTTGATCATCATTTACATCCGCTAAATCGGGATGAGTTATCACTTGTGAATAATTTGAATCAATTTTCACTTCACCCGTCTCATTTTTTTCAAATAAGGATTCCAGTATGCATTTAATTCCAATGCAAATGATTATTAATCCTCCTACCAGATTGGCAATTTGGATAGAGATAAAAGCTGAAATCAATCTTCCTGCTATTATTGAAAAATAAGCACATAACATAGAAATGATGCCGATAATCAAGTTAGAAATAAACGGAATTCGTGTTGATCTTAATCCATATGAAACACTTATTCCTAAATTATCAAGATTGGAGGCAATACCAATTAATAAAACAGATAAAAGGTGCATATTTTTCCTCCTATGGTTTCCATTGGTCTAAGTCGTTCTTTATGTGTATTTATATATTCAAATGGTTTTAAATATGTTAAAAGAAAGTATTTGTCCCTACCCTACAGAATCCATTAAGACAAAAAAAAGAACTCAATTTGAGTCCCTTTTTAATTAATAACTATTTTCATTTTTATAAAATGCTAATAAATATGATTGTCCCTCTTTTCATCAACATTTAGAGCAGGAATTTGTTTTTGTCTATAAACTATTTTAGATAACAAAATGCTGATTTCATACAACAATATTAGTGGTATAGCCACTGAAATGTGAGAAATAAATTCTGGCGGTGAAATCATGGATGCAATTAATACTAGTATTAAATAAGTATATTTTCTTAGTTTAACTATCTTGTAGGGATTAACCAGACCTAAAGTGGTTAAAAACATGGAGACAAGTGGCATTTCAAAAGCTACCCCAAAAGGTAAAGTCATATTAATTAAAAAACTAAAATATTTATCTGCTGTAAAAGAGGTGGTCATTAAATCCTTGCCCAAATTAATGAGAAACCGCATGATATTTGGAAAAATAAAATAATAACCAAATGCCAATCCCCCTACAAAGAGAAAAAACATAGCAGGTATATACGCTAATGTAACTCTTCTTTCCAATGGTTTTAAGGCTGGTTTGACAAATAGCCAGATTTGCCATGCAGCCACTGGGATAGTCCCAGCTACCGCAACAACTGTGGCAATGTGAAAATAAATCCACATAATATCACTTGGTCCCAAAATCATTAACTTGTATCCTAAATCACCCATGAAAAAAAGATATATATTTTTCACATAAACGAGTCCTAAAACAAGAAATAAAATGAAAGCAACCGCAGAAATAATTAATCTTTTTCGCAATTCATCAAGATGCTCAACAAAATTCAGTTCTTTATCCATCACGTGCCACGCCTGCCTGTAAGAAATGTATTATCTTTTCCATCTTTATTACGATGATAAAAACTCATTTAATGCTGTCCTATTTTCATTAAGGTTGATACTTAGCACTGCACCTACACCATCATATTTTTCATTCGTAAATGACCCATTGACAGGAATACGCATTGATTTCATGTCATTTGATTTATTAGTAAGCAGGTCTTTTCCCACTGAGAATAAAGTAGCTGTATCCATATTGGTATCAACGTAAGGATTAAGAACACCTAAAATTTTGGGAAGTTTTATAATGCTCCCCATACTCAAAGCCTCGTCCTTCAACTTTCTAATGACTTCCTGCTGTCTTTGAACGCGACCAAAATCACTTAATTTATCATGTCTGAAGCGGACATATCCTAATAATTTATCACCATGTAAACTTTGTTTGCCAGCGTTTATGGTTGTTCCAATTCCATACGTCATTTCATGAGGAACATCCACTTCAATTCCATCTGGTGCAATTATATCTGCGACTTTAGAAAACCCTTCAAAATCCACAACTGCATAGTAATTTATATCAATATTAAAATTTTCTTTTATAGTTTGTCTAAGGAGCTCTGGTCCACCGTAAGCATACGCTGCATTTATTTTTTGCTCACCGTGTCCTGGTATATTGACATAAGTATCTCTCATAATAGAAATCAACTTTGATTGATGGGTTTCCTGATCATAATGGGCAATCATGATTGAATCGGTTCTTGCGTGTTCTTCCCCACGTGAATCACTTCCCAAGAGGAGCACATTGATTCTGCCAAACTTTACTTCCTCCCCTTGAAAAGCACTGGCTGCTTTTCCATCATCTTTAAATTTGCCGTCTGTCGCCAGCGATACACCTTGTTTATATTGATAAACTGTATAAGCACTCACGCCTGCAACCATTAAAATAAATAATAACGAAATAACCCTTTTCCATCTTACTTTTCTTCTCCTGCCCGCTCTTTCCATAAAACACCTTCCAGGTATTATTGTAAATTAAGTCTTTTACTTTACATTCAATAAATTAGTTACAATTTGGATTGCCATAGCATCATCAATATAACCGATTGGAAATATGTAATCTGGAATGACATCCACTGATACAATAAAATAGATTAGTGCACTTCCTATTATCGCAAGTTCTCGTGATGTTCCCCTATTCAAACGGAATTTCTCATACAAGTCTTTAAGCTGACTTATAAATGGACCAATGCTGGCAATTTTCTTCAGCTTTTCACCAAAATTATTAAGAATATTTCCTTTTCCCTCTTCAGTTTGTGCATATTGTTCATAATGAGCTAATTGACGCTCCACACTAACAATACTAAATTGATTATCTATTATATTTGAGGATTCAAGTAAATTTTGAATACTTTGAACAGACTTGAGAATATCGGATTGTTGTAATCCCTCTTGTTTCATTGAATAACCTGCAATCACAAATAACTCTGATAGAGGGACATTTAAATGTTCAGCAAATTTTTGTAAATGACCCGTATTCGCCTTACGTTTGCCGTTTACAATCCTTGAGATCGTGGCTGTGTCTATACCAGTAAGCTCACTAAACTTTCGCATGGATAACGAACGTTCTTTTAACAATCTCTTTAAAAACCAACCAAGTTTATTATCTATTTTTTCATCTGACATTTTTGCTTACCTTTCCATTCTTTATTTAACAAATACTTATGAAACTATTAATATGGAATATTTCAAAGGAAATTAAAAAGTCCTCCTAAGAAATATATATATTCGTTGACAATTTGTCAACATTCGATTTTGGTTGTCAAAGCCTTTTGCTCTACTTATTGCCATTATTTCATAGGGAGAAGGGAAAAGGTCTAAGTGCATCTTCCAGAAACCATCGAAATGATCCTTTACTATTTGACAAAAAAGGTACCAAGCCCCCGGGCCTAGTACCTCCAATAGAAAACTAACTAATTTTTTTACTTTCCAATTTCTGGTGGAACCTAGGATCCTTCGGGATACTTGGATCCACTCCTCTTAACGGCGGAATTTGAGCACAGATTAATTGAACAGGAATGATATATTCATAGGTTTTATAAAATGGATGATTAATGAACTCCGCTTTCATATTTTGCGGACTTTCCTTAACATCACGGCCAATCACATAAATATTCTCTGTCCAACCGGATAGCACCTCAATCAATTTTTCAACCCGCTTCTCTACACCTGTATCCAGAATGATAATAGTAGAATCCTGATTTACTGCATTATAGATGCCATGAACAAACTCCTCAAACTCATAGCCAGTCACCGGAATACGCATCGTTTCAAGTAATTTCAATGCACTCTCTAATGTATCACCGTAAATTTCACTTGTACCAACCACGCGAATATCCTTCGCTTGAGACAACTTTTCTTTATTCATCTCAATCCATTGAAGGGCTGCATCATAGGTTTTCAAGAACTGATCTGTTGTCTTTTCTAAATCGTTAATTTCCTTCGCATAGTCATCGGCTGATAGTTTACCAGTTTCACGTGCCAACTGAAGAGCAAGCAAAGTGAGATTTAACTTCGTACAATAGAAACCTTTTGTCTTTGCACCAGCCGTTTCTTCACCACATTGTACAGTCAGGATAAAATCAGCTACTTCGTCGATTAATGCATCTACTTGACCAGCCATCGAGGCTGTCATACAACCAGACTCTTTTGCTATTTTCATAGCATTATAGGTAGAATAGCTGCTTCCACCTTGGGATATACCGATTACCAAGGTTTTCGAAGAATCTCCAATAAAGGTCTCAGTGTTTATCGCAAATGGATAGTATGCATCAACTAGAACTCCTGCAAAATGCTGAATTAATTTTTGCGTTTGAAGTCCAGAGTGAAAGCTGGTTCCTGAACCAGTCACCACAATACGGTTAATTTCCTTTGTTCTCACCTCAGCGAATAGCTGATCTGCCTTTTGAATGATTTCCTTCATTTTTACTGGTGTTTCTTGCATGTAATCTTCAATTCTCATGATTATAATCTCCTTTTATTATAAAATTTTAGCCCAGTGAACTAAGATACCAAATGCGATAATTCCTAGAGTAAGTTTTGTAATGCTGACTTTCTTTTTCATTAATCCATATACGGCGAAGGTCACTAATAATGGAAGCATATTAGGGAAAATTTGATTTAAGATATCTTGGACGACTACTTTTGCTCCGTTAATATTAAATTTGAGCGGGGTGGTGACATTTAGCATCGTCGCGACCATTCCCCCGACTACGACCAGCCCGACTGTGGTCGTCATTGCCATGATTTTTTCCATTAGGCCTTCTTTTTGGATTCTTTCCAATGAATTAACCCCAACACTGTAGCCAAGTTTTAAACCGGCAACCCGTACAAACAAATGAGGGATATTATAAAGTAGTAAGAATAAGATGGGTCCAAAAATGTTTCCGGCGGTTGCAAGTGAAATCCCGATACCGGCCGCAATCACACGGAAGGTCCCCCAAAATAGCGAGTCACCAATCCCGGCCAGCGGTCCCATTAATGATGCCTTTACCGCACTAATTGAATTCGAGTCAAAGTAAGGGTCATTCGCGTTTTGTTCCTCAAGTGCGGCTGAAATCCCCATAATCGTCGTTCCGATAGCCGGTGTAGTATTAAAAATTTCTAAGTGGCGGTTGAGTGCTTTTATCTGATCATCATGATTGTCATACAATTTTTTAATAACAGGAATCATCGCGTAGGCGTATCCTAAATTCTGCATCCGCTCATAGTTAAATGCACCCTGCAGGGCAAATGATCTCCAAAAAACCTGGCGCAATTCTTTTTTCGTAACCTTCTTTTCACTAGTCAAAGTCGATCTCTCCTTGCGTTAGATTATTGTAGTTCACATCATTAGCCTGACCGTCTTTCGTTTGGTTATTTATGAGTAAATTAACGATAACCGCAATACAAGCACCGAATAACGCAATCGCTGTTATATTTAATCCTAAGTAAGATGCACCCAAGAATCCTAAGAAGAAATAAACGCCCAATTTCTTTGAAAACAACATGTCGAGTAGTAACGCAAATCCGACAGCAGGTAATAGATTTCCAGCTACTTTTAATCCGCCAAGAATGGTTTCCGGTACGGCGTTGACTAACGCTTTTACTTCTTCTGCCCCTAACATAATGGCTAAGAAGGTTGGAACAAATACGCTTAGGAAGAATAGTACCGGTGGAATCCACATCATTAGTGTCACACCACGGAAATCAGCCTTTGCAGCATATTTATCAGCCTTATGCAAAAAGTAACCATTAACGATCCTTACTAATACACCTAACGACTGTGCTAAGACGGCGATTGGAACCGCAAGTACTAACGCTACTTCTGCACCTTGACCTGATAGGATGGCAAAAGCTGTTCCTAGAATTCCGCCTGTAACCACGTCCGGAGGTGTTGCTGCGCCAATCCCGGCAATCCCCATCCAAATCAGTTCCAATTGTGCGCCAATAATGACACCCTGCTTGACGTCGCCAAGCACCAACCCTACCAGTAGACCTGTAACTAACGGACGTTCTAACATTAAGACCCCAAATATCCTGCTATCCAAAATACAAATTCCGGCAATGATTCCTAACATAATTGCCTGAGCTAACATCTTAACCCCCGCCTTTATATTTTTTTATAGTAAGTCTTTTAAGCCCTTTTTCTTATCGCGCGGCAGCATTCTAAATTCCAGTTCAACACCTTGCTCCATCATTTCTTTAAAGTTGGCGAGATCCTGTTCATCGACAGCTACTAAATCGGTTAGCTTCCTCTTTCCTTCTGAATAACGCAATCCGCCCACATTAATCTCCTTTAGGGCTCCTCCGGAAGTTTTTACAAGTGCTAACGCATCATCCGTATTTTTCACGAGGACTAAAACCTTATTTTTTTGTGAGGCTGCGAACTTTTGGACGATCTCTCCCGATTCCTCAACACCGCGAATATATAGATTCACATTGGCGGGCTTCGCTAGGTTGAGAGCCATTGCTTTCATCTGGTCTTTTTGAGCTTCATCGTTTACGACAAGAATGACATTCACCCCAAGCGATGCTGTCCAGCCATAGGCTACCTGTCCGTGTATTAAGCGGTCATCAATCCGTAATAATGAGATCATCCACCAAACTTCCCTTCTGTGCTTCTAGTAATTTATTAACATGAATAATGCCGTCTTTGGCCGCCTGGATACCCTCTTCGATCGTAGCGGCAATGCTTTGCTCCTCACCTGCTAAAATCATCGTGAGCATCATTGGTAAATTTAAGCCTGAGATAATATCAAAATCATTTAGTTCCAGTAATAATTCGGTACAAATATTTGTTACGCTGCCTCCAAACACATCCGTCAAAACGATAAAATGTTCTTCCCCCTTTTTCGATGTTAAGATCTGTCTCAATTCCTCCTTTGCCGAATCGCCCGATTTCATCTTCGTCATCCTAAAGTAAGAAACATTTGCTGTCTGACCAGCTATTAACTCCACTGTTTCTATGAATGCTTTGGATAACTCCCCGTGCGTGGCAATTAAAAAATGTTTCATCCCACATCCTCCTTTTTGATGTTCGCTCTTTTATAATGCAAAAAGCATGCCAACTAGTGACATGCTTATTTAAAAATAGAAAATCCTCTAAATAAACTCCTTCTGCCGCAACGTTTTAGCCTCAATAATATTAAAAATATAACCGATCTCCGGAAGTGTGATTTGCACACTATATTTATCTTCAAGCACACTGAAGGCATTTTGGATCATCTTAATTTCTTTTGTGTGCTTTTGCTCGAATACTTTTTGATTCGGGTACTCCGTGATCGGCGCCTTCCTAATTAAGCGCTCAATCATGCAGCTCACATGGACAAATAACGCAATCTTTTTGTCGTTAGAGAGCTTTTGTCTCATTTGGTTTTCAAGTTGGATGATTCCCTTTTCGACTTGGCGGATCACTTTTTCTGTGTCTAAAATCGTCAGTGAATCGATGACCCGGCTGAGCGAGAAATTCATGATAATCTTGTCATTTACTTTTCGAATGGTTTCAGCATCAGCAATTTTCCCAAAAATACGAACCACATCCGCTTCGCCTTTGCCTGAGATAATATCCTCTAATGAGATAAAATTGATTCCCTCCACTTTAGGGTTGGCAGTGCCGACAATCGCTAAGACATCATAGAGCCTAAGCGGTGCCTCATTCATCCCATTCTTTTTCAATCGTTCAAAATCATGGGCAACCACCTTAATATTCAATAAATCTCCAATACTTTCTATCAGTAATTCTTGTATTTGGGTAGCTGTACCGATCCCGGTAAAACAAGAGGTTACAATCGCGTATTCCTTATTTTTAGCCGGATAATAGAGATTAATGTTTGGCTGGACATATTGCTTTAGTGGCTGGACCATTTCTTCGACTGTTTTCCCCTGCAGCAAATAATTTCCGATTTCTAATGCAAAGGAAGTAGAGACCTGATCAATAAAAAGCATCGGTCCATCAATCGAATCCTTTATTTTGTCATGGATAAAATTTAATGAGCCCATATCGACAAGGACGACTAAACCACTTGCGGTATCATTATCCTCCATGTACTGAAGCATTTTTTTCGTAATATCGAGAACCGTAGACTCAACAGGCATATCAATGGAATCAAACACATTTACCCCGAGCAGCCTGTTACATACGTTTGCAATACTACTGGCTGTAGCATATCCATGGGCAATAATCATCGCTTTGACACGGTTATCCGTTTGGATTATTTTTGCTTTGCATAAAAATAGGACCATGATGATGATGTCTTCAAGATAGAGATGAAGGTCCATTTTCCTTTCAAAATAGGACATCAACTTTGTAAGAATCGAGTACTCCATTTTGAAGTGTTCCCTCAGATACTGGAGCATTTTTTTCGATAAAATGTCTTCGTGTTTCGTTAAACTAAACGGATTGGATTTGAAAAACAGGTAGGAGGATAAGGTATAGACACTATTGCCATCATATTTAACATTGTAGTTCACTTCCAGATACCTGAAGATATCCTGTAAAGACGAAACGGTATATTCCATCATTAAATTATTAAACTCGTTTGGTCTTTCAAAAATCAGCTTGTCCATCATAACCGTTATTTCTTCTGTACATTTCTCCATGAAGACTTTTTCAGGCCAGTTACTCTTATCTAATTTCTGAAAATAGTTTAAGCAATTTTGAAAGGTTTGTTCAATCAGGTTAATCTTCATTTCATTCACATGACTGAGGAATTGTTTACTTTCTGGAAAAAATACTACGCTGCCTTCCTTTGATGCGTAATGGTCAAATAAGTGAGGTGAACTTTGATATATTTTTTTTGGCAGGTCCTGTAAGGTTACATGGATTTTGTCCATCAGCTTTGTTTTTTTTGTAAGGGCAAAGCCGCAGGTGTACTTGATGATATTTTTGCATTCACCGATATTCCCAACAAAATGGTACTTATCTAGAATATCTAGTGTTTTATTTGTTACTTCAATCGGGACTCCAAGTAGTTTACTCTCTTCCATAAAGAAGTAGTGGATAAACTGGCATTTTTCATCCTGTCCCCGGTTTTCCAGGCTTGGTACATTCACAGTAATGGGAATTCTTCTTAGGAACGTATCTAAGAAGACAGATAAGCTTTCCGTGGTTGCAAAAATTAAGCGTACCTTCGATTTTCTGAGCACATCTGTTTCCCCCAGACGTGTAAACGTTCCTTGATCCATAAAGGTAAATAATTTTTCTTGACCTTCTTTATTCAGCCGGTGGACTTCATCTAAAAATAAAATCCCTTGGTCAGCCTGTTCAATTAGTCCAATTTGGTCCTTAACAGCGCCCGTAAACGATCCTTTGGTGTGTCCAAATAGGAAACTAGATAATAACTCCGGATTATTGGCATATTGGGCACAGTTAAAGACGTAAAACGGAGCATGATCTCCAATGATTTTTTTCATCCGTGTATAATCATAGATCAATTTTGCGAGGAAGGTCTTCCCTACCCCCGTAGGTCCGAGGAGCATCAAAGGCAGACCATTATCTGGATAGAAAATCGCGGTTTTAATTTGCTCAACCGGCTCCTTTAAACTTTTTTCATATCCAATCAAGCTTTTAAATAGATCCTCGGAGTGATCGGTATACACTTCGCTTTTTAATGTTTCAAAGCTATCATATTGATGATGATTTAAGCCTCCGTACTCTTTTTCCAATGTCTCTTTATGTAAGAAACAAACAGGTCGTGTGTTCACTTTCAAAAGGATGCTTTTCTTGACTAACTCATTTAAAAGTCTGCTTGCCCGAGACCGATCCATACCAAAAGAATTAGCGATTGTCTCTGTTTGATACGGTTCCAGCTTTATTCCGTTTTTAAAGGAAAATTGTGAGGTTACGTCTTTCATGTATACTACAATCTCTGAATTCAAGGCTCCTCCTCCTCTGTAGATTGATTGTACTAATAGATTGAAATTTTAAATAATTTGCTTTTATTATACAGAAATCCTGAAATTTTTTGAGTTATTTTTTAGAAGAATTTCTTGAGAGGGTTTGCTTGCATAGATGGGCGTTGGGGGAAACGCAGGGAGATTAAGCATCGCTTGCCATTCTCCTAACGGCAAACGATGCTTTTTTATAAAAGGGACCTGCTATTTTTCTACCTGGCTGCGCTCGTAACAGCACTAATTTTATTAATTGCTTTACTATCTCCTTGTTCCGCTGTTAGGGGGGAATCAAGAACTATAATCGTCCTCTTCCCATTCCAATATGTATATACTTTTCTTGATAATTATTAGAAAACCAGTTATCGATAATATTATCTAAAATTGGTAATATATCAGGGGTGAAGTTAGTGGAAATCTTTCAAGTTCCTTGTTTAACTATATTTATTTTACATAATGTTTTTTAAAATCTGGGTGAATAGAGAATTTATGGCGTAAATTCACGAGGTTTTTCCCAAAACTTCCCTCTAAAAGTTCTCTATGTTTCTCCATAATTTCCATAAGATACAAATCATGAATCATGACTTCTGTAATTGGCATGACTAAACCTACATGCCTTGTCCATGCTGCACGGCTATCTTTCCCCAGCGAGACAATACCTGCTACTACTTCTGAATCATCTGCACTAATAACAATCCATCGTCCACCATACTCTTCTGTAATTTCATGACCCATATAATGAAGGTAAGCATTAGCAAAATCAGAGGCGATTTCCCCATAAGCAATAATTGTTACGTTGACCCCTCTTTTTGCTGCCTGCCTTAGTTCAGACTCCAATTCTTCAAATTCCTCTTTCCAAACCTCTAAGAGAATTCTTTTTTTTGCAGATAATATACAATCTTTTACCTTATCGATTATTTCATTGCGTCCCGTGATATTCCAGATATTTTCACGGTCATTTGCAGAACGTTCGAACTCCGCTAATGATTTTTCTGCCAGTTCAAAATTCTCTTCTGCTTCCCTCCGGCGGTTTTTAATTAGCTCCTTTGCAGGAACAGGAGTATACTGTGGCGTGTTTCCAGGACTAACCAGAATATCTCCTCGTATGGCGAGACTATCTAGAACTTCATATATTCTTGAACGTGGTACACCAGAATTTTTCGCTACTGCATATCCAGTTAATGGAGATTCCTCCAATAAGGTAAGATACGCTTTCGCTTCATATTCGGTAAAATTTAGATTCTTTAATGTTTCAAAAATGATTTCTTTCATAAACCCTCCAACATAATATTAGTCGCTACCTTAGTAACTAATATTTTATCAAAATCTGTTGATTATTTCCAAATGCTTCTGATATACTCATATAAGTAGTTACTTTGGTAGTCACTATTAAAAAAGGAAGGGAGAAACAACATGGAGAGCTTACTAACATACATTTCAATTGCTGCAATGATGGTTGTTATACCAGGAGCAGATACTATGCTTCTGGTGAAAAACACGCTCAGATATGGTCCAAAAGCTGGACGTTATACGGTTCTCGGAATGGCAACGGGACTTTCTTTTTGGACGCTTATTGCTATTCTTGGATTATCTGTTGTCATTGCAAAGTCTGTAATTCTTTTTAGTACAATCAAATATTTGGGAGCTGCTTACTTAATTTATTTGGGTATAAAAAGTTTTTTTGCTAAAAGTGTGTTTTCTTTAGAGGAAATTAAAGCACAAGCGAATACACCTGCCAATTCTTCAAGTCGGCATAATAAAGAGTCCTTTATGCAAGCATTACTAAGTAATGTTCTTAATCCAAAGACTGTTTTGGTTTATATAACTATCATGCCTCATTTTATCGATTTGAACGGAAATGTAAATCAGCAATTGATTGTGTTAGCATCCATCCTTACTTTACTTGCTGTATTGTGGTTTCTAACCCTTGTTTATGTAATTGATTACGCAAAAAAATGGTTGAATAACTCCAAATTCCAGAAAGTATTCCAAAAATCAACTGGCTTAATGTTAGTAGGTTTTGGCATTAAAACAGCGATTTAAATTTCATTTATTAATACTCCTAATTCAACTTTCTCCGTTCAGACAACTGAACGGTTTTTCTTTTTTGTCCTCAATTGCTTCAAACATGCAACTAACATTATTGTTTAACTAAAAACATTTGGGAGCTTATTAGCAACTAACCTCCATACATCTTCAAACATTTCCTTATAAAACTCATTATCCCAACGGTCTGCAAAATATGGATTATGGAAATATACAAATGCCGTAATAATAGCATTGCCTGATTGTTTTACTCCACTAATGGACTCGGCTTTATGCGCTAATTGTTGCAAATGCTCAAAGCATATATCGGTAAAGAAACTAGTAAATAGTAAAATGTAGTAAAGGTAAGAAAATTCGCGATTGCACTACTAATGAAATTTTTTGTCCATAATTTTGGCTTGGTCATTTTACTCTCCTAATTAAATTTTAGTTATCAAACCTCTTAGCTCCTTCTTCTGCTTCCCTAATTGAACTATTATAGTTAAACCGCCCTATACCTAAAGGTAAGTACGGGTTGTAAGAGGTGGGGGACAACCACCCCCCGCCCACCGTTACAACTTGTGACATAGATGTTTGTTGTGAGTAATTATTTTTCAGTTGCGATATTACCCATTGATATAGAGATTCTATTCCAACTGTTTATTTGATTGATTATTAGTATAAGATCAACATATTGTCTCTCGTCAAAATGTTCACGTACTCTCTGATAAAGTTCATCAGGTACACGTTTTGTCGGGATTAAAGTCACGTACTCTGTCAACTCAAGAGCTACCTTTTCTGCATCTGTGTAAAATGTGCACTCTCTCCAAGCACTAATACAATATATTCGTTTTTCCGTTTCTCCCATTTTTCTAGCATCAGCTGAATGCATGTTAAGACAATATGCACAACCATTTATTTGAGAAGCTCGAATTTTGATAAGTTCACGAAGATTACGGTCTATACCTGTTGTTTTCGTATACTTCTCCATTTCCATCATGATTTTAAGTGCTTCTGGTGCTACATTGTAATAATCAACTCGTTGTTCCAATTTAATTACCTCCTTATATTTCTTTTCCTTTAAGACAGTATTAATTTAGTTGCTAATCTTGAAGCAGCTTCTTCAGCTTCTTTATATGCTTTTTGTAATACTTCATTTGGTTCTAGTAAAGCAGTTCCTTGTGCCCGAATGATTTGATAATTTTCAATACCAAGGAAATTGAACATTGACTTCAGGTATTTATTAGAGTAATCAACTTCTGTATACCAATCATTATTGGTATAGATTGCTCCGCTTGCTTGTATGACAAGCATTCTTCGTCCGTCTTTAAGTAGACCCACTGAGCCATTTTCAGTATATTTAAAAGTTTCGCGTGCGATCATGATATTGTCCATATAATCTTTTAACTTTGATGGAATATTAAAATTATGCAAAGGTAAAACGATGACGTACGTATTTGCACTTTTAAATTGTTGCAAGATCTCGGACATACGCTCCGTTACTTTTTGTTCTTGGCTAGTTAGCTCCTGTTCTTTTTTTTGTTGTTCCCATGCACTTAAAACCGTTTTATCTATCATCGGCACTACATCACTGTACAAGTTAATCTGTTCAATTACTTCGCTATCATGAATTAATCCTTTATAAGCTTTCAAAAAGTGGTTAAAAACTTGCAAGCTAACTGAAGAAGTATCATCTGTTTTTGGATGTGCGTTAATAATTAGTGTTTTGTTCATTTGTATTTCCCCTTTAAGTTGAATTTCAGGATACAATTATAGACTATATTAATCGTCGATTAGCATAGTCTATAATATACATTGTAATTATTTTTGTCAAATGAATATGATTTACCCAAAAAAGATTGCTTTTATTTGACTAACACTCTAAATATTCCTAAGATAAAAATGATAACCTTTAAAATCAAAAGCAGGTGAGTTTATATTGCAGTATAGTGTCGGAGTTGAATATGCTTTACATTGTCTAGTTTATTTAATTGATGTTCCTTCCAATGAAAGTGTTGGGATAAAGGATTTGGCAGAATTCCAAGGACTTTCTGAAACATTTCTTTCAAAAGTTTTTGGTAAATTATCTAAGGCTGGCATTGTAAGTTCTGTACCTGGTGTAAAGGGAGGATACAGGTTATCGATGTCCCCAGAAGATATTTCCTTTTGGGATGTAATTGAAGCAGTTGAAGGTCCTAAACCTATTTTCCAGTGTAAAAATATCAAAGACAATGGATATTTGTATAGAGAAAACTGCTGTTCAGTTCCCTCCTCTTGCACCATCAATTTAGTTATGCTGTCTGCGGAAGAAAAAATGCGTGAATACTTGCGTAGTAAAACACTGGCATGGTTAAATGAAGAGCTTGATCGTGTCTTACCTATACAAATACGTAAAGATACTCGGAAATATTTTTCGAAGATCAACATATAAAAAAACCTCTCGTGAAATTCCTAATTAACAGGAATTTAGAGAGGTTTTTTTGTTTATTTTCAAGGAAAACCCATCGTTCAATTTTCTATAATAACTAGAACCACTCTTCAACTAACCCCGTTACTTCAACAAGAAAAGCTTCCAAAACGACTGCTCCTTTCTTTCGCTCAGGCACCTTTAATTTATCAAAAAATTGAAGCCACTTATGTTCTGATTCGTTCAATTCTATCGCATATCGAAGCCATTGTTTCTTCTCATTAGCGAGATAGTCCTTTATTATCATACAGTTGTGACCTCTGAAAGAGATGAAACAATTTTGCTTGATAAATTGGTACACTTTTTTCCAGTTAGAAACGTACTTTTTCTTACTCGGTTGCATGAGTTGAGGATCAGAGCTCATTTTGACTTTTTTTGAGCTAATGGTTGCAGTTTAATTGGTGGAAATAAAGATTTTTTTAACGATAATCATAGGCAGAACAAAGATAGTCCTCTCTATTCATAATTTTCAAAAGTAATACGGAGCTTTTGCTTTAAGGCATATTCAATTTACTTTGTCAATATGAATAGAGCAAAGGGATTATTTCGGGGAGGTTAGATAATGAACGGGGATCATACATCTTTGCATGCTGATACAGGTGTTACATCTGGATTGTTTGTTGAGCGTTCTTTAAATGAAATTCGTTTTTGGGCTAGGATCATGAAAGAACATTCTTTATTTCTTCGATTGGGTTTTAGAGCTGAAGATACTCAACTAATTCAAGAGGCTAATCAATTTTATCGCTTATTTGAACACATCGAACAAACTGCGCACTCCTTTAATAATCAAACAGACCCCGAACAAATAAGAAGATTTAATTCAGAGGTACAACAAGCTGCAACTAATATTTTCGTATTTAAACGGAAAGTATTAGGACTAATTCTCACATGCAAATTACCGGGGCAAAATAATTTCCCACTATTAGTTGACCATACAAGTAGGGAGGCTAATTACTTTAGAAAACGATTAATTGAATTAAATGAAGGAAAATTACAAGCGCTTCCAGATGCCATTATTAAAGAAAATGTCTTCTTCTTAAGGATTATGGCAGACCATGCCAAATTTATTGGTCATCTTCTTGATCCCTCAGAAAGAAAACTAGTTGATCTAGCACGGAATTTCAGCAATGATTTTGATCAATTACTGTATCAAGCAAGGGACTTAGAATCTATGAAGCCACAATCTCAAACAGTTCCTCTTTTAGATCAATTCCTTGATCAAAATCGGGTGTCGGTCGCATCTCTTAGGGACTTCAAGAAAACAGCCCGTGATTTAATTGAGCAATGCAAAATAAAAAGCATTATTCATCCTCTATTAGCAGACCATGTTTTCAGGGAAGCCGATAGGTTCCTTGAAATCATTGATATGTTTGACGCACATCTTACAGGCGGTACTCGATAACCTAGATAACAGAAAAAGTTAAAGAATGTGCATGTTGAGTTAATAAAACATGGGTGCTTGAATTAAATCTCGAGTTGCGTCGGCAGCTCTTTTTTTATTAATATTTACAAGATTGTGATGAGTTGCACTTAAAGTAAAGGGTGCTTGAGCGAAACAAGGAGTTGTAGTTGCGGCTCCTTTTTCTTGTTCCACTAACTTGGCAGGTTTGTTGCAGAAGGATATTTTCTGTTTTAAGCGAATTAGAACTACAAACAAGCCTTAAACGAATACAGGTATTGAAATAACAGGAACATAGGAGGTATGAGAAATGAAGATCAATAGAATAGATCATGTGAGTATAAACGTAAATGATCTTTCAGAGGCTAAAGCGTTTTTTCTTGATTTAGGACTTGAAGTGCAAGCGGAATGGGAATTGGATGGAGAACAGTTGGACAGAATAGTTGGGCTTAATGATGTTAAAACGGCATGTGTAGGATTGGGGATGCCAGATGGTCAGGCATGGATAGAGCTAGTCAAATTTTATACGCCGTCAGATGAAAAAGATAATCAGCAACCTTTTGCAAATACGCTGGGTATCCGACATATTTGCTTTGCTGTTGAAGATATTGAAGCTATTGTTGCAAAATTGAAAAAGAAGGGCACAGAAATCTTTAGTGAGATACAGCAATATGAAGAAAGTTATAAGTTATGCTACGTTCGTGGTCCTGAGGGAATTATTTTAGAGTTGGCGGAAAAAATCAGATAAATATCGAATGGGACTTTAAATGATTTAGATTCTAATTTCCATTTAAGTGTCTCTAAATTAGCAAAAACCAAGTCATTTAACTAGACGGTCACAACAGGCTTGATGGTCCTTTCTTATATTTTTCACCTTATATAAAAGGGCAATTTCTGGATTTAGATAAGGAATACCAGTTTCAGAACAATGCCCCACGTTTTATTAAATCCTGCCATTAAAGAGGTTTATTGATTAAACTAATTAAATGATTGGCGAATTCACCTACATCCGCGCTTTGAAATTTGATGTTTCCTGGGATAAAATATCTCTTAAAAACAGGCTTTGACAAAAACAAAGAGTCAACAAAGCCGTGGAACAAGCTGTACGGACAATTGTATAAGGAATAAAACTATTCTGCACCATATCAATGATTTGAAACGGATACTATATATAACTGAGACGTTAGTGGATCAACAAAAAATGCTTTACTCTTATGTAAATAAAGAACCCCCCACTTTAAGTAAAACACTACACAATCTTTCTTGTGGTAACAAATCAGATTCCTTTTTGTTTTATAATAAGATAATGAAAATAATAGATAAATTAGGGATGGCTAAGTTAAAAAAGTACAAAAAAAGCGCTTATATAAGCGCTTTTATACCTTTTAATTTTTTTACGCGCCTTAGAGGATTCGAACCTCTGACCGTACGCTTAGAAGGCGTATGCTCTATCCAGCTGAGCTAAAGGCGCATTATATGAATGGTGGAAATAGGAATTTGAACCCTCGCGCCGGTTACCCGACCTACACTCTTAGCAGGGGCGCTTCTTCAGCCTCTTAAGTACTTCTCCATAAAAAAAAAATGGCTCCGCAGGTAGGACTCGAACCTACGACCGATCGGTTAACAGCCGATTGCTCTACCACTGAGCTACTGCGGAACAAAAATATATTATTATGGTGGGCCTAAATGGACTCGAACCATCGACCTCACGCTTATCAGGCGTGCGCTCTAACCAGCTGAGCTATAGGCCCATATTGGTGGAGCGGGTGATGGGAATCGAACCCACTACATCAGCTTGGAAGGCTGAGGTTTTACCAGTAAACTACACCCGCAATATAAAGATTTGGAGGCAACACCCGGATTTGAACCGGGGATAAAGGTTTTGCAGACCTCTGCCTTACCACTTGGCTATGCTGCCTTAAAAATGGCTGGGCTAGCTGGATTTGAACCAACGCATGTCGCAGTCAAAGTGCGATGCCTTACCGCTTGGCTATAGCCCAATAGTTTTTTTAAAAAAAATAAAATGGGGCGGCTGATGGGAATCGAACCCACGAATGTCGGAACCACAATCCGATGCGTTAACCACTTCGCCACAACCGCCATATTCTTTTCTCTGGCAGGGGTAGTAGGAATTGAACCCACACCAAAGGTTTTGGAGACCTTCGTTCTACCTTTAAACTATACCCCTAAAATGGTGGAGGGGGACGGATTCGAACCGCCGAACCCTGAGGGAGCGGATTTACAGTCCGCCGCGTTTAGCCACTTCGCTACCCCTCCAAATATAGGATTAGTACAGCATTAAATGTAATGGTGGCTCAGGACGGAATCGAACCGCCGACACAAGGATTTTCAGTCCTTTGCTCTACCGACTGAGCTACTGAGCCACACAATCTATATATATATCAACAGTAGAGTTAACCTACTGGGATAAAAATGGCGGTCCGGACGGGACTCGAACCCGCGACCTCCTGCGTGACAGGCAGGCATTCTAACCAACTGAACTACCGGACCATATTGCGGGGGCAGGATTTGAACCTACGACCTTCGGGTTATGAGCCCGACGAGCTACCAGACTGCTCCACCCCGCGATAGTAAAAATTATTAAGTTTGGAG
>NZ_JASATK010000035.1:0-41649 GCF_038440275.1 Bacillus sp. OTU2372 | reverse complement strand
TCCAAAAAAGGGGTAGTCCTCTTTTTTTAAAACCGAGCCATATAAAAATTTTCTACAAAAACAGTAAAAAATACCTAATATTTGTAATGTGTCGGTGAGATGATTCAAAAAACATTCCTATTGTCACAGTAAGTTGGAATGATTTTTCTCTAACTTTTCTATAGTAGAATCCTACCTCCAAAAAAGTCTAGAAACAAAGAACTACCAAAGCTGACAGGCTGTACCCTAGGCAATTTGAAGAATGACCACTAACCGAGAGTTATTGGGAGAATCCAAAACAGTAACATTAAAACCTGGTACAATTATAGATAGATTTGGTTACGAAGGCGGAACATTTGTATCACTTTATGGTGTACCGTATGAAGCGCGTGCTTTAGCTCCAGAAACTTACCTAAAACCTTATAGTATATATGTAGTCACAAGGCCGGTTGAAGTAGAGGCAGGAACAATTGCGCCGTGGTTCGATGAAGTAGGTCTTGGTATTCAGTTTAACAAAACACCTGTCACTACATATAAAAGGGATACTGTTACAACAAAACTTACAAATTTATGCTACTTAAAAATATATTAACTTAAAGCACTTGATTGTCTACAAAAGGCATCATGTGCTTTTTTGTTATAACGTTAAAATTGTTTGTATGAAGGTAAAGTATATAAATTTAATAATAGCAATGGTATGTTGAAATTAGTTAGTAAAAATGAAAAAGATAAAGTTGAAAATGGATTTGCTGATTATAAAGACGTATTAGGCAGGAGTCATAGGATAGCGAGAAGGAGGAATTATCAAAAATAAGTTTAAAGGCGGATGAGTTAGTAGTTAAAAGCAGCTGATGGTAAAATCAAATAAAGTTATTGTAAAATTCGAAAATAAATTTATATTCTCAATACTCTTATTTAAAAAAGCTAGATAAATAGATGTTTTTCTGAAAAAGACAATTGTATTTTTCAGATAGTAGTATTATAATTGAATAATAATTCAGATAAGTAAATAACAAGCAATTAGTTGGAAGGAGGGCGTCAAAGTGGAAACGAAAGAATTAAAGAGAGGCTTAAAATCGCGTCATATTCAAATGATTGCGTTAGGCGGTACAATTGGTGTCGGATTATTTATGGGTTCAGCAAGTACAATTCAATGGACGGGTCCTTCTGTGCTGTTTGCCTATATCATTGCAGGAATTTTTATCTTTTTTATTATGCGGGCAATGGGAGAAATGTTATATTTAGAGCCAAGTACGGGCTCTTTCGCAACATTCGGCTATAAGTATATTCATCCATTAGCAGGGTATTTAACGGCATGGAGCAACTGGTTTCAATGGGTAATTGTCGGTATGTCAGAAATTATTGCCGTTGGGGCGTACATGAAGTATTGGTTCCCAGATCTCCCCGCTTGGATTCCCGGTTTGGTTGCATTTGTGATTCTCGGGGCAGCCAACTTAATTTCGGTTAAATCGTTTGGTGAATTTGAGTTTTGGTTTTCGTTAATAAAAGTTGTCACTATTTTAATCATGATAGTTGCTGGATTTGGTCTTATTTTCTTCGGAATTGGCAATGGAGGAATCCCAACCGGGTTGGCAAACCTTTGGGAACATGGCGGCTTCTTTACAGGTGGCTGGTCAGGATTCTTTTTTGCTCTGTCACTGGTTATTGGGGCATATCAAGGTGTCGAATTAATCGGGATTACAGCCGGAGAAGCAGAAGATCCGCAAAAAACGTTAACAAAAGCGACTCAAAGCATTATTTGGCGGATTTTAATTTTTTACATTGGGGCAATCTTTGTGATTGTGACCGTTTATCCTTGGGATCAGCTACATTCAATTGGCAGTCCATTTGTTGCAACATTTGCAAAACTTGGAGTTACAGCAGCAGCCGGAATTATTAACTTTGTTGTCATCACTTCGGCAATGTCCGGATGTAACAGCGGGATTTATAGTGCAGGACGAATGCTTTACACATTGGGCGTCAATGGGCAAGCACCAAAAATCTTTACGAAACTTTCTTCGAATGGGGTACCCCTTTTAAGTACGATTGGTGTGCTGGTTGGTTTGGCAGTGGGCATTATTTTAAGTTATATTGCACCAAAAAATTTATTCGTCTATGTCTATAGTGCTAGTGTACTTCCGGGGATGATTCCGTGGTTTGTTATTCTGATCAGCCAAATTCAATTCAGAAAAGAGAAGGGGGACAAAATGGACAATCATCCATTCAAAATGCCTTTTGCCCCTGTATCAAACTACCTGACAATCGCTTTTCTGGTTCTAATATTAATAGGAATGTGGTTTAATAAAGATACACGTGTATCGCTTGTTGTAGGGATTGTTTTTCTGGCGCTTGTTTCTATCAGCTATTACGCGTTTGGCATCGGAAAGCGTGCAGAGGGAGCTCAGATTAAACGTGTCTCTTAAGACTTCTTGAAAATATCAATATATTGATGAACAGGGGCAGTTACAACAATGCCCCTGTTTTTATTGTGAAACGAAACAATTAGGTAAATGAATGTCAGCTAGTTAAAAAACTCATTAGGTCTCCATGAAGTTATTAGACTTAAGGAGACCTTTTTTATATTTGCGATCCTGCGTCTATATCCTAAAAAGATTAATATCACTATTTGTTACTTTTTAATTTTTATATTCCTTTTGTAAATTTTTTGGAGAAAGATTGTACTCTCTTTTAAAGAGCCTGTAAAAACTCGAATAATCAGGAAACCCAGATTTTAATGCAATTGTCTCGATAGAGAACTGATTTTGTTTAATCAAAGTGACAGAATAAGATAGACGCTTTAATGAGACGTAACGATAAAAAGGCAGGTTCATGTTTTTCTTGAAATAATGAGAAAAATAGTATTTGTTTAAATGGAAATGATTTGATACTCTTTCTAAACTTAAATCCGGCTCAGTCAAATGTGAATCTATGTATTGTAAAATAGAGACAAACCTCTGGTCTAATTCATCTTTGTTGCTAAGGTTTGGTGTACTGCTTGCAGGATTAAAAATAACTTGTAGAGCTTGAAGTAATAAGTAATGCAGTGTAAAGGAAAAATTCTCCTCATCATTCTTGATTCTATTAATGATTTCAAGAAATAAAGAAATGATATTTTGGAAATTTTTTGAATGAAGATGTAACACAAACGATCCTTGTGTCTTTTGATAAACAATATCCTCTTTCATCGATGGTGAACTAGAGGAAAAGTCTGCCATTAAATGCTTACTAACCATAACAATAATGCGTTCATATTTATCGATATCTTCAACATTAGCCTCATGAACGGCATAAGGAGGGATGACCACAACATCCCCTCTCCTCAGGTTATAGGTCTTTCCCTCACAGAAAAATTCACATTCCCCGCCTAGAAATACAAGGAACTCATAAACATCATGACTGTGAAGGCGGAATAATGTCTCTAATTGGGAAAAGTTCACTGATGATTCATTATATTTCTTAAGATGATCTTCGGAATGATATTTTTTGTTGAAGTAATAAATTTCAAAATCCTTACCAATTACTGGGATAAAAACGGACTGCCTCATAATATCCTCCTTTCGTACAGCAACATTTACAATAATTCTAGCAAAAAGTGCTATATATTTTGAGCTTTTTGTTGTTATTCTATAACTGCAAGCGGTAACATCCATTTTTTTAGCAATATCTAAATAAACTGCTTAGTAAATAAATGGATATACCCAAAATTGAGCACCCTATCGTATGAAATAGTAAAGTTTAATCAAAGTAAAAATCAAAAGATAAATTTCGAGCATCTTATTAGGGTGAGCAAGATTAGGAGGCAATAAAGTGGAATCTAACCATAAACAACCAAATTTAGAGGTCAGAGTCAAGAATATCATCGAAGTTGATGGATTAAAATTTAAAGATTTGAATAATAGCGGGAAACTTGAACCGTATAAAGATTGGCGTTTAAGCCCTAAGGAACGTGCTGAGAACCTAGTCTCCTTGATGAATATTGATGAAAAGGTCGGCATGATGCTGATTAATACTCGTCAGATGGGTCTTTCCCAAAAAGATAAGAGTAAGACAAGCCATGATGGTGTGTTAGATGAAGGAATTGTTGAAAAAGGCGAGACTATTTTTGCTTTGGCAAAAGTATATGGCACAACGCATACGATTGAAAACATGCATTTGCGCCACTTCATTTTGCGAGACAACTGGAGCCCGGCTCAAATGGCAGAGTGGGTTAATACCATGAATGAAGTATGCGAGGGAACACGTCTTGGTATTCCTTGCTTAATAGCATCTAATTCAAGAAACGAAAATACAGAATTCATCTTTGGTATGAATGACGCAGCCGGAATTTTTTCGACTTGGCCTGGAACATTAGGACTTGCAGCAGCAGCAAAAGGGGAAATCAAAAATGGCGGCGATGCCTCCCTTATCAGCCAATTTGCTGAAATAGCACATGATGAGTGGGATGCAGTCGGAATCAGAAAAGGTTATATGTATATGGCCGATACAGCTACTGATCCTAGATGGCAGCGGACGTATGGTACATTTGGCGAAGACCCAGAATTTATTTCTGATGCAATCGGCCGGATCATTGACGGATTCCAAGGTGAGACCGTCGGAAAACATAGTATTGCGATGACAACAAAACACTTCCCTGGCGGCGGTGCAAGGGAAAATGGATTCGATCCACATTATGCAGAAGGAAAGTGGAACTTATATCCAACTCCAGGCAGCTTAGAAAAATACCACCTGCCACCGTTTCAGGCTGCAGTAGACCATGGCACTTCATCTATAATGCCATATTATTCTATCCCGAGTATTAAAAATAGTGTGGTTCAAGAATTTGAAGGAGAAGACATTCCTTTCGAAGAGGTTGGCTTTACCTTTAATCATTATTTCTTAAATCATATCCTTAGAGAAAAGCTAGGGTTCAAGGGCTATGTAAATAGTGACAGTGGTATAACAAGTAAAATGTGCTGGGGAGTTGAAGACAAGAGCGAGGCTGAACGTTTTGCAAAGGCAATTAACGCAGGTACAGATCTTGTCGCTGATACCAATGATATTGAAAACCTTAAAAAAGCCATCGAAAATGGCTGGATCAGTGAAAAACGTATTAATGAAGCCAATGTAAGGCTCCTTACTGAAATGTTTGCTTTAGGACTTTTTGATGATCGCACTTATGTTTCACCAGAAAACGCTGCTTCAGTGGTTAGTAATCAAGCTAACTGGGATGCTGCTTATGAAGCTCATAAAAAATCGGTAACCGTTCTTAAAAATTCCAAACAGACCTTACCATTAACAGCTGATAAGCTTGGTAATCAAAAGGTTTATGTAGAAGTGTTCCACAAGGAACCAGAGCGGGCAACTGCTTATACGGAAAAAGCAAGACAGGAATGTCAGGAACTTGGTCAATTTACTTTGACTGATAACTATGAAGAAGCTGACATTGCGATTCTATTCTTAAGCCCAAAATCTGGTGCTTATTTTAATGCAACCCCAGGACTGTTAGAACTTGAAATCTGTGAAGATAAAACAGAAACGGCTTTGGATGGGTCTACCTATCAAGAAACCACTTTAAGTGGATTGGACCATCTAAAGGAAGTGGCAGATAGTATCCATGTTCGTGGTGGAAAAGTTATTATGAGTGTGAATGTCATTTTGCCATGGATCCTTGGAAATGTCGAACCTTTGGCTGATGTCGTAATTGCTGGTTACGATACTTACTATAAGGCGCAGTATGAGGTAATCGCTGGCAATAGCCGCCCAGTAGGTGTATTGCCGTTAACATTGCCTGCAAGTGAAGCTGTCATTGCGGTCGATGAAGAAGGTAATTGTGTGTCAAGAAATGATGTACCGGGATATGACAAGGACAAATATATGCCGGAAGGTCTCCAGTATGCTTATAAAGATAGTGATGGTAATATTTATAAGCTTGGTCATGGATTGACCTATTAAAAAGTCAGAAATAATAACTTGAAGGGCTGCCTTATGGGCAGCATTTCTTTTATATAAATGCTGTAAAAAGGCCTGGCTCATATTAAACCAGGCCTTCATTATATTCTTAATTATACTGATTTATGGCACCAGTCAGTCTCGTTCCTCTAAACTATTGCAGTATTGACTAATCAACTTCACTGCCCTCGTTTGGCTAATATTTAAGTCAATTGCCACTTTTCTTGAACTCTTTAGTTTTTTATAGGACTGTATTACAAGTGTTTTCTTAACATGCTCGATTGCATCATCCAGATTAGAGGGGAGAAGATGCTGTGTTCTTGGTGTAATATTGCTTAAGATTAAATCAGGTAAATCACTTTGCTGTATGATTGAATCGCTCGTGACCACCAATCTCTCCATCAGATTTTCAAGTTGGCGGATGTTTCCCGGCCAGGAATACCAATAAAATAAATCCAGGCATTGTTGAGAGATAATTTTATTCATTTCATAGGTTTTATTAAATTTATATAAGAAATTATAGGTTAACGGTATAATATCCTCTCTCCGCTCCCGCAGCGGCGGCAGATGAATATCAATAATGTTTAGGCGATAAAATAAGTCCTCACGAAACTGATTTTTGCGTACCATTTCCACTAAATCGCGATTGGTTGCAGCAATAATCCTAACATCCACTTTCTTCATCTTATGGCCGCCGATTGCAAGAAACTGCTTTTCTTGAATCACTTGTAGAAGTTTTGCCTGAAGCGATAAGGGCATTTCACCGATTTCATCAAGGAATAATGTACCTTGATCCGCTACTTCAAGCAAGCCTTTTTTACCGTTCTTGCTTGCCCCTGTAAATGCCCCTTCTGTATATCCAAACAGTTCTGATTCCAGTAAGTCCTCAGGTAAAGCAGCACAGTTTATTTTTAAAAAAGTTTTACCGTTACGTTTACTGATGTTATGGATGTAATGAGCAAGTACTCCTTTTCCAGTACCTGATTCACCTTGGATTAAGATAGTTGAATCGACCTTGGCAATTTTTTCACATACTTTTAAGATGTTCTTCATCTTTTCACAATTTGTGATTGGTGTAGCGCTGTTATGGTTGTCGAAAGATAATTTTTCTTCTTTCTCGGTTTGGATACTTTTATAATTTTGCAGTTCTTGTGAGGTAGTCACCACAAATTCAATTTCATTTTTTTCATTTAAAATTGGGACCGCTGTCGTTAACAGTTCTGCCCCTAAATATGTAGTCATCTTTATAGTAACTGTCTTTTTTTCCTTGAAAACTAATGGAACAATGGAAGGCTTCCAATATCCTTTTTCATAGAGCTCTGAGTTTTTTTTCCCTACCACATCTTCTGGCTTTAAACCGTAATGCTTTTCGCAAGCACCATTAACATAAATAACACGCTGCTCAGAATCCAGCACAAATATCTCATCTGATGAATAATCGAGGATTTTCTTTAATGTCTCTACTGTAATTTCAAAAGGGCTTTGAATTTCAGGTACCATTTCATTCTCTCTCCTTGCAGAATGAGTTGTTTTTAGTTCTTGTGAGTTGAAATCAACTCGCTTTTTTATTCGGATTTCAACAAAATTTCGAAAAAAGTGATATTTTGCTATGTTGTAAGATAATTAAAAATAATGGCACGATACTTGCATTATATAAAAGTGAATGTCGATAAACATGGATGAAGTAACTCACCTGAGTTAATTAAACAAGATATTCATATTCTTGTAAACGTTTTATTTTGACTGTTAACACAGTGCATTTAGGAAATTCAGAGGTGAATTACAAATGACTCATGATGTTAATAAGGGAGGGATGGAACATTAAAAATAAGATGATAATTTATTAAGTTACTAAACTGCAAAAAATGATGTAAACAATAAGAGGAGGCAAACCATAATGGCCTATAATGAGGTACAGAATAAAACAAATCGGAACTTTGAAAGAACATTGACTTATGATTTATATACAGATTCAAAAGTGTATGAACAAGAAATGAAGGATGTTTTCGCTAAATCTTGGCAGGTGGTTGGTCATGTGAGTCAGTTAGAAAAACCAGGGCAATTCTTTACCACTGATGTTGCAGGAGAGCCCATTATTGTTACTCGTGGTATGGACGAAGTAATTCGAGCATTTTATAATGTTTGTCCGCATCGTGCAACAAAGCTTGAAAAAAACGAAGCTGGCCAAAAGAAAATTCTTCAATGCGGATATCACGGCTGGACATTTCATTTAAATGGTACTTTAAATAAAGCCCCAAACTTTACTGGTGAAGATGCTCATTGTGTTGGGGACCGCTGTCTAAGATCTGTCAAAATGGAAATCTTGGAATCTTTAATTTTTGTTAACCTTGATGATAATGCAAAATCTTTAAGTGAAACTTACGGTGATTTCTTTGAACGTTTAGGTAAGTTTCCGTTCCTAGGCGAGTTAAAAAGAGTTAGTCAAAAGACTCGTGTTATTAAAGCAAACTGGAAAGCATTTATTGACAACTATTTAGAATGTGACCACTGTCATGTTGCACATCCTAGCTTTGTTGCCACTCTTGATATGAAAAACTATCAAATTATGACCTGTCAAAACTACTCCGTACAGGGGTCGGTAGTAAAACCGGATAAAACAATGGGAACAACAGATTTGAATGAGGCAGAAATGCAGGGTGGAGAGTTCTATTGGTTATGGCCAAATCTGATGGTAACAATTTACCCAGGTCCTGGAAATATGGCAACCATTCAAATGATTCCGATTGACCAAGATACTACCCTAGGAGTTTACACCTATTATTTTAGAGATGAAAACTTGACGCAAGAAGAAAAGGATCTAGTTACGTTTGCGGAACAGGTAAGGCAGGAAGATGTTGAATTAGTAGAATTAGAACAAATTGGATTCCGTTCCCGTGCATTTAACCAAGGAGTATACTCCAAATCAGAAAAGGCAATTGTTCAATTCCATGAAATGGTATTGGAGGCGTTAGGTCGATGACAAATATGAGGACTGTCGAAAAAAAACATTTATTTATCAACGGTCAGGAAGTAGGGACTTCTATTTATGCGCCTCTTCATTCCCCATATTCTGGAGAAGTGGTTGCTGAAATTGCCATGGCAGATGAGCAGTTAACCAAGGAAGCGATTAAATCAGCTCAGAAAGCATTTCAAGTAATTTCAAAAATGCCAGCATTTGAACGGTCTGCGATTTTAGAAAAAGTGGTAGAATTATTGAAAGAAAGAGCAGATGAAGCGGCAAAAGTGATCGCAATGGAATCAGCAAAGCCGATTTCTTTTGCTAAAGGTGAAGTTGCAAGAACGATTGAAACTTATAAATTTGCAGCAGAGGAGGCAAAAAGAATTCATGGTGAAACGATACCCTTTGATGCGGCACCGGGCGGAGTGGGGAGAATCGGTTATACCGTTCGCAAGCCCATTGGCGTTATTGGGGCAATTACACCGTTTAACTTTCCAATGAATCTAGTTGCCCACAAAGTTGGCCCAGCGATTGCATCTGGAAATTCAATCGTATTAAAACCGGCATTACAAACACCGCTTTCCGCTTTATATATTGCTGATCTTTTTAAAGAGGCTGGATTACCTGATGGAATATTGAATGTTGTGACTGGTCCGGGTTCAGTTGTGGGAGAGGCAATAATAAAAGATGATCGGGTGCAAATGATTACCTTTACGGGAAGTCCCGCGGTTGGAATCGGTATCCGCAATAAAGCTGGTTTAAAGAAAACAACTTTAGAGCTGGGGTCAAACGCAGCGGTTATTTTAGATAAAGATACAAATATCGATGAAGTCATTGACCGTTGTATTATGGGTGCGTTTTCAAACCAAGGGCAGGTTTGTATTTCATTACAGCGTGTTTATGCCCATGAAGAGGTATATGATCAATTTGTTGAGAAGTTAGTTGAAGCGGCCAAGAAATTAAAGATTGGAGATCCCTTAGATCCGGAAACTTTTATTTCTTCGTTAATTTCAAAGAAAGAAACGGAACGTGCAGTAAGCTGGATTGAAGAGGCGAAACAAAACGAGGCATTGGTATTGACCGGAGGGAAACTAATCGATGGAATTTTAGAGCCGACAGTCATTGTGAATGTTGATCCACTGTTAAAAGTATCCTGCCAGGAGGTATTTGCTCCGATTGTGATTGTTAATAAAATAAAATCAGTTGAAGAGGCAATTGGCTACGTGAATAATTCCCGTTACGGGCTTCAGGCAGGTATTTATACAAAAAATATTGATCAAGCTTTATTAGCGAGTGAGACGCTCGAAGTAGGGGCTGTTATAATCAACGATATTCCAACTTTCCGGGTTGACCAAATGCCTTATGGCGGTGTAAAAGAAAGCGGTACAGGTCGTGAAGGGATTAAATATGCAGTGGAGGAAATGACAGAATTAAAATTAATTGTTTGGAACAGAGGAGAAAATTGATGGGAACCTATAAAATTGCTGTTATTCCTGGGGATGGAATTGGACCTGAAGTCCTGCAGGAAGGAATTAAAGTATTAAATACAATTGCCGAATTGGACCAATCTCTACAATTCGATTACACGTATTTTCCATGGGGCTGTGAATATTACACGAAACATGGCGTAATGATGGATCCAGACGGAATGGAGAAATTAAAAAACTTCGATGCTATTTTTTTAGGTGCTGTTGGATATCCAGGTGTACCGGATCATATCTCATTATGGGATTTACTATTAAAAATTCGAAAGGGCTTTGATCAGTATATCAATATTCGTCCAATAAAGTTAATGAAAGGCGCCGTATGTCCATTGAAGGGTGTCAATGCTCAAGATGTGGACATGCTGTTTATCCGGGAAAATACTGAGGGTGAATATGCAGGAGCCGGGGATTGGTTATTTAAGGGCTTAGAAAACGAAGTAGTATTGCAAACTGGGGTGTTTTCCCGTAAAGGAACAGAACGAGTCATTCGTTATGCGTTTGAAACGGCAAGACGAGAAGGAAAATTGTTAACAAGTATTAGTAAGGGTAATGCCTTGAATTATTCAATGGTCTTTTGGGATCAGGTTTTTGAAGAGGTAAGCAAGGAGTATCCGGATGTAAAAACAGCATCCTATCTAGTGGATGCTGCAGCAATGCTTATGATTACCGATCCCAAGCGATTTGAAGTCGTGGTAACATCTAATTTGTTTGGAGACATTTTAACCGATTTAGGGGCAGCTTTGGCCGGGGGAATTGGGCTTGCGGCTGGGGCTAATATCAATCCAGATAAAACGTATCCTTCGATGTTTGAACCGATTCACGGATCTGCTCCCGATATTGCCGGAAAAGGTGTCGCCAATCCTTTAGCAACGATTTGGTCCGCCAGCCAGCTGCTCGACTTTCTAGGATACGATAAATACGGAAAGTTAGTTCTAGACTCAATTGAGGAACTGCTTGTGGAGGGTAAGGTGTTGACACCTGATATGAATGGAACTGCATCGACTACGGAAGTGGGGAACCGTGCGGTAGAGATTATTCACTCACTTATTTCGTTAAAGGCTTCATACTAAACATGGCTTGATCGTTTGATGGGGTAAAAGATGGTCTATTATATCCCTTCTTATTTTCCGTTTATAAGAAGGGTGATTTTTGGAAGTATTTATCTGAATATAAAGTAAATTCGTTCTTCTGGTTAATGAAAACGCCTACATATAAGTGGGCTAGGACTCCTGTAAAATTTACATTAGAAGGGATTTTTGCTAATGAAGAAGTGGATTGCGTTGCTTACGATCTTACCTGCAATTGGGTCATTAACTGTTGTTAATAAAATTGAACCTTATATTTTGGGTTTACCGTTTATTGTATTTTGGTCTACATTATGGCTCATCCTCACATCAGTCTGTCTATTGGTATGTAACGTCATTTATGATCGAAAGGAGCAAAATAATGAATAGCTCCATTTTTATTATTGGTTTAACACTTGCCTTCGCTATTTACTTAGGAATAAGAGCTCGAAAAGGACGGGATATGAAGCTCGAACAGTGGGCCGTTGCCGAGAGAAATTTCGGTTCACTGATTATGTTTGTGTTAATGGCAGGAGAAATGTTTTCCACATTCGTGTTCTTAGGTGCTAGCGGTGGAGCTTACCGGATGGGGGGGCCTACGATTTATGTCTTTTGTGCCCTTACCTATGTTATTCCTTTTTGGATTCTGCCTCCAGTTTGGCGCTATGCTAAAAAAAACAATCTCATCACCCAATCAGATTTCTTCGCCCAAAAATACCAAAGTAAGAATTTGGGGTTGCTTGTAGCAATAATTGGTGTAATTTCAATGATTCCATATATTGTTTTACAGCTGAAAGGATTTCAAATTATTGTTTCTGAAGCATCTTACGGAGCAATTCCCCCGAAGATAGCCGTATGGATCGGCTTAATTGCCGTAACCATTTTCGTTTATATCTCTGGGATTCATGGTTCTGCATGGACTGCGGTATTAAAAGATATTCTTATGCTTACTGTTATTCTATTTTTGGGATTCTATTTGCCCTATCATTACTACGGTGGAATCCAGCCGATGTTTGAGACTTTAGATAAAGCCAAACCAGGATTCCTTTTAATGCCTAATAAAGGGTTAAGTATTTCTTGGTATGTTTCTATCTGTATCACAATTGCTTTGGGTCAATATATGTGGCCTCATTGCTTTGGTGCCAGCTTATCATCCAAGAGTGAAACTGCCTTAAGAAAAAACACGGCCATTTTACCTTTGTATCAAATCGTTCTTGTATTTATTCTATTTATTGGTTTTACAGCTGTACTGAAAATTCCAAATCTGGAAGGGACAGCTTCGGACCTTGCGTTATTTAAAATTGCCAAAGAATCACTGCCTACCTGGTTTATTGGTGTAATTGGATCAGCAGGATTACTCGCAGCCCTCATTCCTTGTTCATTGCTCATCCTAACAGCATCAACACTTCTTTCGAAAAATATATTTAAACATTTCAAGCCGAACACGTCTGATCAGAAACTGGCAAAATTAACACGTATCTTTGTTCCGATTATTGCTTTAATTTCTTTGTTCTTTACTTTTTATGGAGGAAATACAATGATTGCACTGCTGACAATGGCTTACAGCTTTGTTCTTCAACTCTTCCCGCCACTTGCTTTCAGCTTATTGAAGAAGAATCCGATTAGTAAAATTGGTGCTTCCGCTGGGATGATTGTGGGGGTGGCAATTGTCGCTTATCAAACACTAGAAGGCACAACAATGGCCACAATGTTTCCAAGTGCCCCTCATTTCATTCAAGATTTAGACATTGGTGTCGTAGCGATTACGGTTAATACGGTTATTATGCTTGCTTTTAGTTTATTTACTAAAAAGGTTTCCGTTATCCAGGAAGATCAAATCAGTCAAGCAAGTAATCTATAAAAACTAACGCTATCCCATGAAGTCTTCAGACTCATGGGATAGTATTTTAATCTCATTCAATTTAAAAAATTAAAAGAAATTAGGGGATTTTATTTGAAACAGTTTCAGATTTTAGTAGAGAAAAATGTTCCATGTGAGATGAGAGATGGTGTGGTCCTTTATGCAGATATTTACCGGCCAAATAGGGAGGGAACCTATCCTGTTTTATTAACCCGACTTCCTTACAGTAAGGATTTGCCACATTATTCACATCGGTATCTTAACACAAACCGCCTAGTTGAAAATGGTTTTATTGTGATTATTCAAGATGTGAGAGGGCGATTTCAGTCGGCAGGGGAGTTTCAATCGTTTAGACAGGAAGGAAATGATGGTTATGATACAGTGGAATGGGCTGCATCCCTGCCGTATTCGACAGGAAAAATTGGAATGTTTGGCATGTCTTACTATGGATATACCCAAATGATGGCTGCATCGAAAAAGCCGCCGCACTTAGCTGCGATTTTTCCGGCGATGACATTAAATGACCAAAGAAATGGGGCCTTATACCGAAACGGTGTTTATCAGTTGGGATTTTCTGAAACTTGGACACTCGAATCTATTGCCCCTGATTTATTGAAACGGAAATATAAAAAGCCAATGGAAAGAATAGCAGCATTAAAAAATCTTGGAGTTCATCTGGATAAATTAGAGAAACTTTACCATTTTACTCCGGTTAATCAGTGGCCGCCGTTAAAGGAACTTGGTGTTGCTGATTACTTTTTTGAGGAATTGCTCCATTCTATTGAAGATGAAGAATATTGGAAGGGTTCAAGTATTACTGATAAGTATGAAGATTTGCAGGTTCCAGCTTTCCACTTAGGGGGCTGGTATGACTGTTTTATTGGGCCAACCTTAACCAATTACGTGGAGATGGCCAAAAATGGTCTGCATCAAAAACTGATTGTCGGGCCATGGGGGCATGGATATTTTTCCTCTGTACAAGGAGAATGCTCCTTCGGTGTTCAAGCTTCCGGTGACTGGATCAATTTAAAAGAGAACATTACGGATCTCCATATTAACTGGTTTAGCCATTGGTTATTAGGGATAGAAAACAAAGTAGAAACCGAGGCGCCTGTTAAAATTTTTGTTATGGGAATTAATCAATGGCGTGATGAAATGAAGTGGCCGCTTGAACGAACCGAATATACTAATTTTTATTTGCATAGTGAGGGCAATGCTAATACGAAACTAGGTGATGGTCGTCTATCAGTAATTAAACCTGAAGATGAGCAGATAGATACCTTTATATATGAGCCAACAGATCCTGTGCCGACTAAAGGAGGGGGTACATTATTTGCTGGCCCGCTGACAATGGGACCATTTGACCAAAGTGAGATTGAAGAACGAGAAGATGTACTTGTTTACTCGACTGAACCTTTAACGGAGGCTGTAGAAGTGACAGGGCCAGTGAAAGTGAAGTTATGGGCTTTAACGGATGCGAAGGATACAGATTTCACAGCAAAGCTCGTCGATACTGCTCCCGATGGCAGGGCTATAAATTTAGCTGAAGGAATTATCAATGCGAAGTACCGGAACGGATTTTATCCTGAACAGGAATTAAATGGGGAAGTGACTGAATATGAAATTGATCTTTGGGCTACTAGTAATGTGTTCCTTCCGGGGCATCGAATCACGCTAGAAATTTCCTCGAGCAGCTTTCCGCAATACCTGCCTAATCCAAATACAGGAAGCTCTTTGATTAGCAGCAATCTATCAATAAAAGCAAAGCAAACCATTTTTCATAACAAGCGGTATCCTTCTCATATTATCCTTCCAATTATTCCAGTTACAGAAAACAAGGAGTGAACAGAAGGAATTGTCTAAAGAAACGCATATTACGAAAAGCCTGGCTCATGTATTTGAGCCGGGCCTTACTTTTTAAATCGTTATTGTTTAGGTAACCCACTATATGACATAATTACTTAACCTGCCGATATGCTCTACCTCCACTGATACAATATCGCCTGATTTCATAGGACAACTGCCAGAAGGAGAACCGGTAGCTAAAACATCACCTGGCTGTAGTGTCATAACCTGTGAAACCCAACTCACCAGATACGGAATTGATAATGACATCTGGTTAGTATTTCCATCCTGTACGACTTCGCCGTTTAGTGTGGTCACGATTCGTAAATTAGTAGGATCTAAGCCTGTCACAATATATGGGCCTAAGGGTCCGAAAGTGTCAAAACCTTTACCCCGTGTAAACTGAGGATCTTTCTTTGTAAGGTCTCTTGCCGTTACATCATTAAATATCGTACAGCCAAAAATATAATCCAATGCATCTTCTTCCTTTATATTTTTGCCTCTTTTTCCGATAACAAGTGCGACTTCACCCTCCATTTCTACCTGGTTAGTTAAGCCGCTTGATGGAAGAATAATTTCCCCTTGATCTGGAATCAAGGAAGAAGCAGGTTTTAGAAATAAAAAAGGTTCTTTTAGATTGGCTTTTCCACCAGTCTCTTTTGCGTGTGCCGCATAGGTCCAGCCGAAATTAATGATTTTTGAAGGTTTAACAGGTTCTAATATTTTTACATCATAGGATTTCACTCTTATCCCATCAAATTTTATATCTTTGTTTACAATATCAGTAAAATTACTGGAAAGCTGCAGAATATCGTCATCCTCAACAATTCCGTAATAGATGTTTCCGTTACGATTCTGATAGCGGACTATCGTTTGTGTCTTTTGTAATAACTGCATTACCATGCCGCATCAACTCCATATAGATAAATAATTAACTCTTTACCAACAAATTTATATGGCTACTAAAGAGGAACTTGGTTCAAGGCAAACCATTTCGGTAAGAATCTTATAGCCTTGAATATGATGGAAAGCTTCTCTTGCTTCTTTTTCCGTCTCGAACTCAAATATTCTTATATTTTCACCATTTGAAAACACAGTGATAATCCACATCGTAGATTCTCCTTTATATATAATTAAGAACAAGGCTGTGAAGGATATAAATTCAGAGCCTTGTTTCTCTCATTAGGTTGGTTTACTTAGCCCACAGGCCAAAGAAAAAGCTTGCTAGGACAAGGATAATCGCTCCTCCGAGCCGGGTAGCTAACTGAGCATAGGACATTAAGATCATTCGATTAGATGCGCCTAATATTTCAAGGTCACCTGATCCCCCGCGGTTAACGTGGCATAAACCTCCAGCGATGGATGCTTCAATTTCATAGAATCCAACCACTTTCGCAAAAATCCAGCATCCAGCTACAGCTCCAAACACTGTAAATAAAGAAATAACAGCTGTTTGAAGGGAAAGGGCATGGATTAGTGCACTAAAATCGGTATAAGTAATACCAACACCTGCTAAAAAGACGAATAATAGTTTACCCATCATAAATTCATTTACCTTTTTTAACCCATTTCTTGCACGTTCAGGAATGATATCCAATGCGTTAGCGATGATTAATAGAATAACCATATAGGCATAAGGATGAATAGAGAAAGAACCGATTTTTGGAAGTAATCCTACTCCTACAAAATTTGATAGTGCATAGAAGGCAACAGCAACAAATAGTCCAAAAGCAGCATCTTCCATTGAAGCAGTATTTTTTTCTTTTGCTTCTTGTTTCGTAACCTGGCCTTTAATTAATTCACCATTTCCAGTCCATTTCGGCACTTTCTTTCCAAGACCATTTAAAAGAGCACCTACCATAATAGCAAAAATGTTACTAATCGTTAAGATTGTAATAGCAGAAGAGTACCAAATCTTAGGATCCTTTCCAGTCACTTCTCCCCAGATTTGGCTCATTGGAATCGCACCAGCGCCATTTCCTCCACCCATAATTGGCAGAGCATAGTTCATGATTACCTCTTTATAATCTACACCAACAATCAACCCGCCAACAATGGCCAAGACAAAGGCGGAAAGTGTGCCAATGAGAACCAATGGGATGAAGCCGCCAATGGCTTTAGCTAGAAAGTTTCTCTTGATAGAAAGAATGGAGCTCGTAATAATAACGGAAATAAAGAAGTCAAGCATACCCATGTCATCGAAAAGAGTCTTAACCCCATCAGATACATCTTTTGTAATAATTCCTGTAGAAACCAAATAGGAAGCGCCTAAGAAAGCAAGCAGGGAACCACCGCCAAGATAGTCCTTCCATATCGGCAGGGTGTCGCCAACCTTTCCAAAGAAGAATCCAACAACAAATAGAACAAGGATATCTGTGGCAAAGTTTACAGGGAGGGATTTAGTCATGATACTGAATGATAAAATTGCTGCACCCGCGAGCCATCCCCATAAAGGCAAACCATAAACATTATAATTGATAAATCCTAATTTCGAAGAGGCGGCCGGCTGTGCCTCTGAATATACTGGTATTTCATTTTTAAGTCCCATTGATGTTCCTCCTAAGAATTTAATACTGATAGATTAGAATGCATTAGTAGATCTGATAACTGCGTAAAGAAAATGGATGTTACTTGGTACACGATGTAAAGTAAATCTGGATGATTAAATTTTTAAATAGAAGCGAAATGCAACCGTTTTCAGGTGAGGGTTAAAAAAAACGCATAAATCTTCCCCTTTCCGTCTATAGTGATTTATCTATGTATAAAATAACAATTAAGGTTAATAAAATGAATATTATAAAAATAAGAACTAAAAAGAATATTATGGTCTATTTTGAACCTTTTGTTCACGAAAATTACGCAGGAGAATACTAGCAGGTGAATAAAAATAAGAGAATGGTGCATCCACCATTCTCTTATACACATATTCTATTTTTTTCTATAAATTCTTTCAGGACGTCCAACATCCCCATAAGATAAATCAGCCCCGATTTGATCTTTAGCTACCAGGTATTCTAAATAGCGGCGGGCAGTGGGGCGGCTAATACCGATTTGCTTGGCGAGCCTTTCTGCATTCAGACCTTCTTCAGAGTGATTTAATACTTCTGTTACTTTTTGCAATGTAATCTTATCAATTCCCTTTGGAAGATAAGAATGGAGCTGCTCTTTTTGTCTATTTATTAATTCGTCAATTTCTTCTTGGTTAATGGATTGATTTTCAGTTTGTATCTTTTTTAATTTATTGCGAAATTCTTGATATTTCTCAAGAGAATTTTTCAAACGTTCAAAGACTAAGGGTTTAACAATAAAATCAAAAACTCCATTGCGAAGTGCTTCTTTAACAGAACTAATTTCTCGGGAGGCAGTTATCATAATTACATCTGTTTCCTGAAATTGTTGATGGATAACTTCCAGAAATTCCAATCCGTTCATATCAGGAAAATAAATATCTAAGAGTACCAAGTGGGGACAGAGAATATCTAACTGCTCTTTTGCCTCCTGTCCGTCTGTAGCAATGCCAATAACTTTATATCCAGGAACTTTTTCAACCAGCCGGCGGTTAATTTCGGCAATTCGTACGTCGTCTTCTATTATTAATACGGAAATTTCCTCTATTGGTGGTTGGTATGCCATGTGGGATCCTCCTAATATGCTATGATTTTGGAATAATAACGGTAAAAATAGATCCACCTTCTGGGTTAGGTGTATATGAAATATATCCATTTAATTTCTTAATGATATTTTGCACTAAGAAGAGGCCGACACCGTGATTTTTCACTTTTTTAGTTGAAAAACCTCTTTCAAAGATCTTATCTTGAAATTCAGCTGCGATACCTATACCGGAATCTTCAACTTCCAAAAGTAAATCCTTCCCAAAATCCGAAAAGTATATTTTTATATTTTTTTCTTTAGCGCCAGGCTTCATTACTGCATCCATTGCATTATCGATGAGATTTCCTAAGATGGTTGTCAGACTATCACGTTCAACCGTTTCGGGGATTTCCTTAAAACTACTTTCCCGATCAATATCGAGATGTATTTTTAGTTCATTAGCCTGGTTAAATTTGCCGATTAATAATCCTCCTATCATTACATCAGGAATTTCTTGTCTAATAAAGTTTAATAAGTTTTGATGAATATCAAATTCACGTGCAATAAACTCAACGGCTTCTTGATAGGATTGAAGTTGAATTAGCCCTGAAATCATATAGAGCTTGTTTGAATACTCATGTGTTTGGGCACGTAAGGCTTCGGAATATTGTTTTACTTGTGAAAGTTCTTGAGTAAGACGATACATCTCTGATTTGCTGCGGAAACTTGATACCCAGCCAATTATATTTTCCTTTTCATCCTTTATTGGCAAGTAATTGGCAATAAAGGATTCATCATTTATATAAAATTCTTTATCAAACACCGCTTTCCCATGTTCAATAATTTCTAGAAAAGGGGAGTACGGTGAAATGTCGAGAATGTTTTCACCCAGAACTACTTTTTCATTTGACACTCGGAGCATATTGATAGCCTTTTGGTTAACCATTGTAATAGTCCCATCTAAATTTACTGCGACGATCCCTTCTTTAACTGATTCCAAAATGGCTTTGTTTTCTTGATATAAATGGGTGATTTCTTCCGGTTCAAGTCCTAGAATTGCGCGTTTCATGCCTCTTGCAATGAGGAGCGAACCGATGATCCCCACGAAAATAACTCCAACAGAAATCAAAATAATTTTATTTCGGTAATTCGTCGTAATATCTTCAATATTTTTCAGTGAATAGCCCACTGCGACAATTCCAAGGATTTTCCCATGTTGGCTGTAAATAGGGACGATTCCTCTTAATGATGGACCCAACGAACCTCTTTCCTGTGAAATGATATATTTTCCTTTTAGTGCCTCATCATTATCCTTCCCTACCATGTTTTGCCCAATCCTTTCAGGAAGCGGATGGGAATAACGGATTTTTTCACTATTGCCAACAACGACAAAATCAGCCCCCGTTTGTTTTCGAACTTTTTCTGCGATAGGTTGAATGATTTGAGCCGGTTTTTTTGCTGAAAATGCTTGCCGAACTTCGGGAATAGAAGCCACAGTTTCAGCAATAGACAAGACTCTGTCACCAAGTTGGCTTGTTAAGGAATTGGAGATTAACGAATGGAAATAAAAGCTAAATACAAGGATGATCGGTAAGATCAAAGATAAAATTAATAATGATAACTTCGTTTGTAACCGCACTAATTATCCCCCTCTTGATGTTTTTTTGCTATGAACAAAACGTACTTAATTCGCCTAAATAATCTTATTGGCGCTTATTTTTCTAATCTATATCTCTAAAATTTTATGAGTTAGTATGAATTATACTCAAAAAACAAAGTAATAGATTTGAACATTTGATGAAGGAGGTATCCTTTGAACATAATATCTTAATATTAAAAAAAATAAATAGAAAAGAAAAGGCTTGCAAGTATCTATATTCAATAATAGAGATCAATAACTTGAGATATTTTGCTCCAATCTAACAAATAATGGGGAATTGGAAAATGTGGTATGACAATTTTAGTAAAAAAACCCTAAATCTTCATTTAAGGTCAGAAAAGATTCAAGTTGAGGAATTCCTAACTAAGCAGAATTTGGATTTTGATCGCGAGGTAGAGTATACAGTTGCCTTTTTTGATAAAGGAAAAATGATAGCGACAGGTTCTCTAGGAGGAAGGATTTTAAAATGCATTGCGGTTGATGAAAAATATCAGAACATGGGTTTATCCACTGCTGTTGTCAGTGATCTTATCCAGAAAGCCTACTCGAAGGGAAGGACACACCTCTTTATCTATACAAAGCCTGAGAATAAGAATATATTTGCAGACTTGGGCTTTTACCTAATTGCAGAGGTTCCGTCAAAGGTGATTCTTATGGAGAACAGGCCATTTGGGATTAAAAACTATCTTAAGGAAATCAGAAAAGGGGAAAAGGACCAATTACTTAAAAATCAAGATAGAGAGGGTGTAGGGGCTGTTATTGTTAACTGCAATCCATTCACATTAGGCCACCAATACCTAATTGAGTATGCAGCTTCAAAATGCCAAACCCTGCATGTTTTTGTTCTCGAGGAGGACAAGTCAAGTTTTCCTTCAGGAATCCGGTACCGATTGGTAAAGGAAGGAGTTCAACATCTGGACAATGTGGTTGTCCATCAAGGGAGGGACTATATTATTTCCGAAGCGACATTCCCATCCTATTTTATAAAAGAATCTCAGACTATAGTTGAAACCCATGCAAAGCTAGATTTAGAACTATTTACAAAATATATCGCCCCCACACTTGGAATTCAAAAGAGATTTGTAGGTGATGAGCCATATTGCAAAGTAACAGCAGCCTATAACACTGTCATGCAGGAGATTCTCCCTGTTGATGGTATAGGGATTGAGGTATTACCGAGGATGGAGTATGGGGGGCAGCCAATCAGCGCCTCGAGAGTACGGAGATTAATCCGTGAGGGAAGACTTTCTGATGTAAAAAAGCTGGTTCCCGAAACAACGTATCGGTTTCTTTTATCAGATGAGGCTGAAGAAACCATCCAACAAATTTTAGGCGGGCCATAAAAACGATTAATAGGAGGCTGATAAACATGTTGATGCTACAAGAAAGAGTAAAGATTGAAGAAGTAGGGATTGCAGGAACCTGTGAATCAAGTGATATCACCATCCACATTGAAAAGAATGACGGCAGAGGAATTGAACTTGAACTGAGAAGTACGGTTGAAAATCAATTTGGCAAACAGATCAAGAAGGTCATTTTAGAAACGCTGCAAGAACTAGGGGTAGAGGATGCGCTTGTCGTTGCCAAAGATAAAGGGGCTTTAGATTGTACGATTCGTGCAAGAGTAAGGACAGCTGTAAGCAGGGCTACCCATCATGATTGTTTTCCATGGGAGGCGAAATAAAATGAACCGGCTAAGAAGAAGTATGTTATACGTTCCAGGCAACAATCCAGGTATGATCAGGGATGCAAATATTTATAGAGCAGACTCCATCATGTTTGATCTAGAAGATTCTGTGTCGCTCCACGAGAAAGATTCAGCAAGATTATTAGTCTATGAAGCTCTGAAAACTATTGATTATGGACGGACGGAAATCCTTGTCCGCGTGAATGGCCTAGATACTCCATATGGTAGAGATGACTTTGAAGCGATTATCAGAGCAAAACCTGATGCCATCCGTCTTCCTAAAACTGAAAAACCGGAAGATGTAGAGGAAGCAGATCGATTAATTACGCAAATTGAAAAAGCAGCTGGAATGGAGTATGGAACCATCAAGCTAATGGCCGCGATTGAAAGTGCATTAGGGGTTATTAACGCCTATAAGATTGCTACAGCAAGTAAACGGTTAATTGGGATTGCCATTGGTGCCGAGGATTTTGTCACGGATTTAAAAACAACAAGATCGAAAGAAGGCATAGAATTGCTGGCAGCAAGAAGCCAGATCCTTTTTGCAGCAAGGGCTGCAGGTATAGATGCGCTAGATACGGTTTTTTCTGATGTGGATGATGAAGAAGGCTTTATTCAAGAGGTCCAACTCATTAAACAGCTAGGGTTTGATGGAAAATCGCTTATTAACCCGCGTCAAATTAATATGGTGCATGAGATCTATTCGCCAACGGAAGCGGAAATTACCAAATCCATCGCAATTATTGAGGCGGCTAAAGAAGCCGAAAGAAAAGGTTCGGGTGTTATTAGCTTAAACGGTAAAATGATTGATAAGCCAATCATCGAGAGAGCGTATAGAGTACTTGAATTAGCTAAGGCGGTAAATAAAGGTTGCGTTGAGGAGATGTTGCAATATGTTTAATACAATTGGACGTAAAATACCTGAAGAGATTTTCGGACTTGGAACTCTACAGCAGTTTGATTCGAATGGGTTGGTGAAAAATACACAACAGTCTAAACATCGGCAGAGAAATTCTGAGCGGAATAAAATTCTTGATTCTCTCCAGACATCCATTCGCGAAACAGGGTTAAAAGATGGAATGACCATTTCCTTCCACCATCACTTCCGAAATGGTGATTATATCATTAATATGGTGATGAATGCGATTGCGGGAATGGGAATTAAGGATCTTACTATCGCACCAAGTTCCCTTGCCGATATCCATGCCCCATTAATTAACCATATAAAAACTGGAGTCATTCGCAGAATTGAAACTAGCGGATTAAGGGGTGAACTGGCTGAGAGTATATCGAACGGCTTGATGAACATTCCAGTCGTCATCAATTCCCATGGGGGCAGAGCAAGGGCAATTGCTTCGGGAGTATTACCGATTGATGTTGCCTTCTTAGGGGTACCTTCTTGTGACCCAGCTGGCAATGCCAATGGATATTCCAGGGATAATTCAGCACTATCGGAATGCGGCTCGTTGGGGTATGCAAAGGTGGATGCCCAATATGCAAATAAAGTTGTTCTAATCACAGATCATTTGGTTGAATATCCCAATACCCCATTTGGTATTCCTGAATCTCAGGTGGATTATATCGTAGTTGTGGATTCCATCGGCGATCCCAAAGGAATCATGTCAGGTGCAACACGCTTTACCAAGAATCCGAAAGACCTATTAATTGCTCAAAGTGCTGCTGATGTGATTGCTGCTTCAGGCTATTTCGAAGACGGATTTTCATTGCAAACCGGGTCTGGAGGAGCTTCGCTGGCTGCTACGAGGTTTTTAAGAGAAAAGATGATTGAGAGAAACATTACAGCAAGCTTTGCATTGGGCGGAATTACTGGCCAAATGGTTGATCTCCATGAGGAAGGACTGATTAAAAAGTTATTGGATGTCCAAGGATTTGATCTCAAAGCGGTCGCTTCCCTTAAAAACAACCGTTTTCATCAGCAAATTTGTGCGGAGTATTATGCTAGCCCTGATAATCCAGGAAGTGCTGTTAATCAATTAGATATAACCGTATTAAGCGCATTAGAAATCGATTTGGATTTTAATGTGAATGTTATCACAGGTTCAGATGGAGTGATACGCGGTGCTTCAGGAGGACACTGTGATTCAGCAGCAGGAGCGGCATGTTCCATTATTGTGGCACCACTTATCAGGGGCAGAATGCCATCCATTCTTGACAGAGTACATACGATAGTAACGCCAGGCTGTTCAATCGATGTGCTGGTAACAGACCAAGGAATTGCTGTTAACCCTAAAAGACAGGATTTATATCAAAATCTTAAAAAAGCGAACTTGCCGGTCATGTCCATTGAAGAACTGAAGGTTAAGGCAAATCAAATTGTCGGAGTTCCAGAACAAATTAAAGTTGAAGATAAAATTATCGGTGTCGTTAAGTATAGGGATGGATCAGTTATCGATGTGATTCATCAAGTGAAAAAGGACTTTTAAAATGAAAGAAGCCAAAGAGGTAACCCTTGATCAATTATTAACAGCTCGCGAATATAGAGCTGCCCATCAGAAGGAATTAATTGAGAATTACAATCTTCCTTTGATTTCTTTCACTATCAATATACCGGGTCCAGTAAAGATAACACCTGAGAGCACCATTATATTTTTAGAGGGCTGTAATGCACTAGCAAATAAACTCAAAGAGGCTGACTCCTCAATAGTATACTATGAAACCAACCACTACAATACTGGGTTTGAGGTGTACTATGTTGTAAATAAGAATCAACGGAAATTAAAAGCTTTAATGCTTGAAATTGAGAATGAGCATCCTTTAGGGCGGCTATTTGATCTGGATGTGATTGGAGTGGACGGGATTCCCATTTCAAGGGAGAACTTTGGTAATTCTAATCGGAAATGCCTGCTCTGTCATGCAGATGCCCATGGATGTGGACGGAGCAGAAAACATACAATCGAGGAACTAATGCAGAAGATTAAAAGTATGGTAGATTTATATTTAAATCTTGTACCTTAAGTATATTATAGGGTCAAACTTCGATAAACTTTCTGTTGGTAAACTACCACATTTTGTCGAGTTTGGCCGCTCTTTTTTGATGATTTTGGATAGGTGGAAGGAGAAACATGGTAGATGGTTAATCAGTGGATACAAACCATTTCGCAAAAAGCACTGCTTTCTTTACTCTATGAGGTTTCTGCAAGTCCTAAGCCTGGATTAGTAGACAGATTCAACGCGGGAGCACATAAAGATATGGATTTTTTTACTTTTATGGCCAGCGGTGCAGCCTTGAGTAATTACTTCAATGAATGTGTTTCGGAGGGAGTAAAATATTCTGGGAAAAATCCACAAGAACTGTTTAAAGCTTTAAGAACTATTGGGATGGAAGCTGAAAAGGCAATGTTTGAGGCAACAAATAACGTCAATACCCATAAAGGTCTGATTTTTTCTTTAGGTATTATCTGTGCTGCAGCTTCTTGCTGCATGATAGAAAGCAAAAACAAAAATGTCGATACAGAAACAATTTGTACAAAAGTTTCCCAAATGACACAAGGTTTATGTATGAGGGAACTCACCTGCTTGAACAAGACCGAAGACCTAACATATGGAGAAAAACTTTATCAGAATTATGGACTTAAAGGTATACGCGGTGAGGTTGAAAATGGTTTTCCGACGGTGCGAAATTACTCTCTCCCTGTATTAACAAAATTAAGATCAATGAAGACTTTACATTGGAATGATATCTTGGTTCACACGCTTCTCCATCTAATGGCTGTAAACGAGGATACTAATATTGTTGCAAGACATGATTTAAAAACTCTGGAATTTGTTCATCATTATTCCCAAAGGGTACTTGATTCCGGCGGAATGTTAATAAAAGAAGGCGTGCAGATGGTATATGAAATGGACAGGGAATTCATTATGAGAAATATAAGCCCTGGAGGTTCAGCGGATCTTCTGGCTGTAACAGTTATCTTTGATCTCCTCTCAAATTAGCTAAAAAAGGCCTGGCTCCTCCTAGGAACCAGGCCTTCGCTGTATTCTTATTTTTCAAAAATAGCATTAGATAGGAGGCGGAATAAGTAATCAGTATGATCACGGAAGCCTGCTTCTAATCCGATTAGGGTTACATCCTTATTCTGTTCCTTAACAATGACAGCCTGACCCTTGGCAGCGGCATTACCTGCCCAATGACCTGCTATGAAGAAATCCTCAGAGTTTGCTAGGTTTGCAACGACCTTATCATTGTCAGTCCCCGTATACCAAACTGGACGATACACGAAGCCTAGGTCATCCTGAGCATATCCTGCAGTGACACCAGTGCCCTCATAATCTACCTTTACAATTCCATTGCTGTTAGAACCGCCGGTATTAATTGTATCATCCGTAAGTCCAAGTGTTTTCGTTGCTCTAGATGCTCCAGCACCCACGGCAATATACTTACCGCCCTTGTCTATAAAAGCATTAACGTTAGCTTTGAATAAATCAAGCTGGCCAGCATTCTGGAAGCCAAATTCTTTGTTTGCAGGAGATAAGTTTGTAGAAATAAGGCTTTCTGTACCGCTGTAAACAAATACATCAAACCCGGTAAGGCCCTTTTCGGCGGCCTCCACTGGGGTCACTTCAGTGACATCAAAACCTAAACGCTTTAGGGCAAGCTTTGTTCCACTGTGAGATTGTTGTTTACTCATCCCGCCATCCTTTAAAATAGCTACCTTCAAGCCGGATAAAGGAACTGCATCCCCAGGTGCATTAGCAGTTGATTCAACCTTCAATCCGGATACCTTCACTGCTGCAGAAATCTGATTTGCTGCTGCTTCAGTATAGAAGTTACCCTTTGCATCACGTGTTACAGTTATCCCTTGCTGTAACAATGTATTTGCTAGATTAACAGCTTTCACGGAACTGTTAGGAATTAAGAATGGTCCCTTACCAATAACAGAACCTTGTTCAGTAATTTGAGTTACTTTAGTTGATGTAACATGGACGGAAGTTTGTGTAGGAACCGCCTCAAATCCCCAAAGTTCTGACAGGCTCCATGCTGAAATATCATACATGGCTGGTGTATCGTTTGTGATATCCTCACCATCCCAAAGCATGGTATTAGCTAAACCGGCCTTGGCTTGGTCCATCCTCACAATGTAAGTTCCTTTAGGATATGTTTTTCCATCAGCAGTAAATGCTTTTGCAGCCTGCTCGACCTCAATGTCATTTGTCAGTAAATGATTAACGGCTTTATCAGTTACTGTTGAGTCCTTTTCGTCAACCGGAAGAACATAAGCCTTCGGGAAGAAGCCATCTGGGTGGAAAGGATGGTCAAAGTTGATGCCGCGTTTAAACATTTCAATTTGATCGGTAATCATTGCTTGCTTATTCTCTGTTGCGAATTTCAGTGCACCCATAATGGCATCATACTGCCAGCGGACACCATCCCAATCGTTGGTCGGCGCTTCTAGTGTATGTCCGTAGGCACCATGATACATGGCATACATTGGAGTGAAAATTGGCGGATAGTCATCCCAGCCGGCTGTGTCATCACGCTGTGGAACGTAAACGCCTTGCATGGTCTTGTAAAGATCGCCTTTAAAACTAGCGTTATCTGCCATAATGTTTGCTTCCATTGCTTCTGCCTGCTGATAAGCCCACTTATTATAAAGGTCATATTCATAGTTTGGATTATGCGGCGGTGTACAAGGTTCGATTAACCCTTGACGGTTTGGAGCATAGTTCTTTACATATCCATGTGTATCAAGGAATACCATTGGATTCCACTCTTTAATCAGTGCAACGGTTTCCTGTGTTTCCGGTTGTGACTGCGTAATGAAGTCGCGGTTTAAGTCAATTCCTTCCCCATTAAAACGTGTCGCATTGACACGGCCGTCAGGATTTTGAACAACATTAAATATAAGAATATTGTTGGCTAAAATCTTTTTGGTCTCGGCATCATTCTGTGTAGCAAAGCGTTCAATTAACTGAAGAACAGCATCGCTTCCTACAAATTCAGTTCCATGGATAGAACCGTTAATCATAACCGGAACCTTAAAATCCGGGTTAGCGGCAATCCAATCCTGGGCCCTGCCAGGATTTTTAAACATTTGTTTTCGTAAAGATTGTATTTTACCAAACTTTCCTTGGGTGGTTGGATCGGCAATGGTTACCACATATAGAGGATTACCATCTGCTGATGTTCCGCGAACCTCCACTTTCACACGGTTGGATTGTTTCTCAATGCTGCTCAGCATCGCGCCTATTTGAGAGAACTTGACAAAATCATAGTTTTCACTATTAAACTTGCTTCCATCCTGCTCTTCGTATGCATTAACGTTCGTCCACTTTTGTCCCTCGGCAAAACCTGTTGCCCATGGAATAGTGGTAACAAGAGTCGCAACCAGAAAGCCGGCAACGGCTTTTTTCTTTTTCTTTTTATTCACACCTATTTACCTCCTAATTTTGTATATTTATTATTTTTTATGTATTTTATATACATTACTATTCTATTATTATATTCATTAAAATAACAACCTACTATTTTCCTTAATTTGGGTAAAATGGATAATAAAGATAGGGCTATGGTAACGATCATTAACATAATAACTTTCAGAATATATACATACTTTTAATACTCCTAAATGGGTATAACACTATAGAAATAGTAAATGGCAACCCGCTATCATTTTTAGGGAGGTAAAATAATGAAATGGAAGGGAAGACGCGAAAGCTCGAATGTTGAAGACCGTAGAGGAATTGGCGGCAAAACCATTATTGGAGGAGGGATAGGCAGTATCATCATCGTGCTCCTCTTTACACTTCTTGGGGGAAATCCCGGGGATATAATGAACAACATGTCAACAAATAATGGATCTGACACCAATACTCCATACCAAGAAACTGCAAAAGAAAAGGAACAAGCGGATTTTGTCTCTGTCGTTCTGGCAGATACAGAAGATATATGGTCTGAGGAATTTAAAAAAAGAGGCCTCACCTACGAAAACCCTAAGCTCGTTTTGTACAGCGGCAGTGTCCAATCAGCTTGTGGATCTCAAAGTGCTGCTGTGGGTCCGTTTTATTGTCCAGGTGATCACAAACTGTACATTGATTTAAGTTTTTATCAGGAACTGAAAGACGAATTTCAAGCACCAGGTGATTTTGCGATGGCCTACGTCATTGCCCATGAGGTAGGTCACCATGTACAGACGCTTTTGCATTCGGGAGATCAAGTTTCCGCAGCCAGGAAGCGAACAAATGAGTACTCTGTCCGGTATGAATTACAGGCAGACTATTTGGCCGGTGTTTGGGCTCACTACGCGCAGGGGAAGGGATACCTCGAAAAGGGTGACTTGGAAGAGGCATTAAATGCAGCTAGCTCTGTTGGTGACGATAATATTCAGAAAAAAGCACAGGGCTATGTGGTTCCTGAGAGTTTTACACATGGAAGCTCCGAGCAAAGAATGCGCTGGTTTAATAAAGGGTTTAGGACCGGGACCATTGAGGGCGGGGATACCTTTAAGGCTGCTAACCTTTGATTGTTTTCTAATGCTCTTTCTGCCATCGAAGAATTAGAGAATCTTACAGATTCCACGTTGCCGAAGGAGTCAGAAAAATAGGAAGACGGGAACTATGACTTAAAGTTTTAGAAAAAGTAGTAATGACAGAAGGGAAAAGGTGTCAACAGTAACCGTAATACCCTTTCAATAAAGCGAGATCTCTCCTTATCGGAGGGGTCTTTTTGTATTCCGCCAAGCATAAAAGGAAAAACCTATATGTATCTATCAATGAGAACAACACAAGATTTTTTGAAATATTACCATCATATTTCAGTCAAGTATTTGTCTGCATGTTGAATAACTATGTGTCTTTTTATACAGGATTTTTCCGAAAAAAAGAGAATACATAGTGGAATGCCATAAACTGGTTAAACTGCTAGGAGGTATTACCTTGTCACATGAACAAATGAACCCCACGATTGAAAAAATTATAGATAACATTGAAAAGGTGATGATTGGAAAACGGAATGTCGCAGAATTAAGTTTAGTGGCACTGCTTGCCGGAGGACATGTGTTACTTGAAGATGTCCCTGGTGTCGGAAAAACGATGATGGTTCGTGCCCTAGCCACGTCCATCAATGCCAACTTTCGAAGGATCCAATTCACACCGGATCTTTTACCGTCCGACGTAACGGGTGTATCCATATACAATCCAAAAGAACTGGAATTTCAATTTCGTCCAGGTCCTCTCATGGGAAACATTATCCTAGCTGATGAAATCAATCGCACATCACCGAAAACTCAATCCGCACTCCTAGAAGGGATGGAAGAAGCGAGCGTTACCATTGATGGTGTGACCCATAAATTGAACCGGCCTTTTTTTGTAATGGCTACACAAAACACAATTGAGTACGAGGGGACGTATCCACTTCCCGAGGCGCAGCTTGATCGCTTCTTGCTAAAGATGAAAATGGGCTACCCAGATTTGCAAGAGGAAATGGAAGTCCTCAACCGGGCCCAAAAGATACCGCCGATTGAGGAGCTTACACCAGTGATTAACCTCGAAGAATTGATTGGTCTCCAAAATGAAATTAAAAATGTTTTTGTCGATGATACAATAAAGCGTTACATAGTCGATATTGTCAACAGGACAAGAGGGCATGGCAGCGTCTATCTTGGGGCAAGTCCAAGGGGATCGATTGCCCTTATGAAAGCTGCCCAGGCCTATGCGTTTATGTACAACCGTGACTTTTGTCTGCCGGATGATATTCAGTATTTAGCTCAATTTGTTTTACCACACCGTATTATTTTGAAGTCAGAGGCAAAATTTGAGGGGATCACAGCAGAAGAAATTGTCAACCGTGTAATTGCAAGAGTACCTGTACCGGTTCAAAGGCTTGTGAAGTAATCATGATAGGACAGTCGAGTCTTTTTAAAAAAATATGGAGATTTATTCTCTTATCTATTCTGATTCTCCTCACGTTTTCATATGCCATGTTCGAAGGAGGATTTGTCAGCTGGTTTTTATTTTATAGCTTTTTACCATTTGCTATTTATTGCATTGCATTATCCCTATATTCATTAAATGAATTGGAAGTCACAAGGATTTTGCCAAAGAGTGATTTCAATGACGGGGAATCCTTAAAGGTAACCGTAAAGGTAAAGCGAACGAAAGCCTTCCCCTTATTCTTTCTACTTATCGAAGATCAATTGGATGAACCTCTAAAATCAGCTCAACAACGTAAAAAAGCAAAGGCCCTTATCCTGCCAGGTTTGAAAAAAGAATTTTCTTATGAATATATCATCGATGAACTGCCGCGCGGTGAACATTTTTTTCGTTCTTTTACACTTAAAATTGGCGATCCTCTAGGGTTAATTGAAAAAGAAAAAACCTTTACTCAAGAAGGAAAAGTCATTGTCTATCCTGCTTATTCCGAGCTGTTTTACCAGCCATTTGAGAACCAATACGATCAAGGCCTAACTGCATCGAGAGAACGGGTCCAGCGTGATACTTCCATGGCGGTTGGGGTAAGAGATTACCAGCCGGGAGACCGTTTTTCTTGGATTAATTGGAAAGCGTCAGCTAAGAGAAACGAAATCATGACAAAGGAATTTGAACAGCGCCAATCACACGATGTGTTGGTGATTATGGACTGTGCACCTGATAAGTGCTTTGAGGCAGTTGTATCCTATACGGCTTCACTCGTTCGAGCTGTTTTAAAGAAGGGTGCACAGACAGGATTCTTAACCTTTAGTAAAGACAGGGCATACTTTCCTATTAGCGGGGGAGAACCACACCTTAGACAACTCTTTTATCATCTGGCTAAAATCGAGGCGAAAAGCTCAAAGATGTTTGAAAAGGTTATTGAAGCAGAGGGGCTGTTTATTCAGCAAAACGTATCCTTTATACTGGTCACGGCTCAGTTGACAAAACCATTAATTGAAATGGTAAGTTTTCTTGGGCAAAGGAAAGGTTCAATCACCCTTTTTCTTATCAAAGGGAAAAAGGAAACAGCCTCAGACAATGAACGTTCTCTGATCACGGTTGCCAATGCCCGCGGAATTCGAGTCGTCATGGTTAATGAAGGCGGGCAAAGTTCAGCCTTTTCGGAGGTGAGCTTACGAGTATGAAAAGGGATATTCCTACGTTTCTTTTATACGTGTTCAGTTTTTTCTTATTATGGGAATGGCTTCGTCCGGTCAACCAATTAACCGATACTAGTAATATGGGCATTTTTATTATTTTTTTAATTATTTCTTTTACTGCATCTTTTCTAAATCTCAAGGGAATTTGGAAATCGACCCTGATGCTCATTTTTATCCTATTTTCTATCCATCATCTGCACTATGAGGAAGGACTTTTTAACATCAGTTGGTTCTCGTCCTTCATGATGGATTGTATGGATAATATCCGCTACCTTATTGGCAGACAGTGGTACAAGCTATCAAATGAATTTCGAACCCTTTTGTTTTTTATCCTGCTAGGGTTAATGGTTTACTTAATTCACTACTGGCTTTTAAGAAAACAGCGGATCTTTATCTTTTTCTTTATGACACTGGTCTATATAACAGTACTAGATACGTTTACACCCTATAGTGCGAAAACAGCTATTATTCGAACGGTTGTGGCGGGGTTTGCGGTTATGGGAATGCTGACCTTTTACCGAATCATCCAAAAAGAAAAGGTTCATTTTGACGCAGGTAAGATTCGAAAGTGGATGATTCCCCTATCCGTGATGATTCTTTTCAGTGTTTTGGTTGGGATAGCTGCACCCAAAGCGTCGCCAATCTGGCCGGATCCCGTTCCGTATTTGACGGCTAGCAACGACAAGGCAGGTACATCCAGCCATGAAGCAGGTCCGCACCGAATCGGGTATAGTCCCGATGATACAGCCTTAGGTGGTCCATTTGTTGGGGATGACCAGGCTGTATTTGCCTATAAAGGCAATGGGGAACACTATTGGAAAATGGAAACGAAAGATATGTATACGGGGAAGGGCTGGATTGCGTCTGGATCAACATTTCAATCTTTTAAAAAAGGCGATCTTGTCCCTATTTATTCGATTCCGGCAGAAGTGGAAAAAATAAAAGAAACAGCCCGTGTGATTTTGAACGGCAGTTATAAATTTAATTATGTCATGTATCCAGCAGGGGTTACTAAGGTATTATCTATACAGCCTTCTAACCAAAATACAAATGAGTTTTTAATCGATGGACACAATGAGAAAATTAGCTTTGTTACTAGCAATCAGCAGCCTGTGGTACCCCAATCCTTTACCGTTGAATTTGATATTCCAAAATATAAAGCTTCTGAGTTATTGAAGACAACTGCGTTTCCTGCAGAGATGAACAGGGCTTTTTATGAAAAATATACGATGGTGCCAAATGATTTGCCGCCGCGGGTAAAAGAATTGGCAGAAGAAATTACAAAGGGAAAGACAAACTGGTATGACAAGGCAAAGGCAGTTGAAGAGTATTTTGGTAATACCGGATATATCTATGATCAGAAAAATGTTGCAGTTCCGGGTGAGAAGGATGATTATGTCGATCAATTCTTGTTCGAAACCAAAAGAGGCTACTGTGATAACTTTTCAACTTCTATGGCGGTCATGCTGAGAACAATCGGTATTCCTACACGCTGGGTAAAGGGCTACACTGGAGGTGAGTTTCAGGCATACGGTGATGAGGGCTCTTCCAAGCAGTTTTATGAAGTTACCAATAATAATGCCCATTCATGGGTAGAGGCCTTCTTCCCCAATTTAGGCTGGGTGCCATTTGAGCCGACGGTAGGCTTTTCCAATGAAGTTAATATCAATTATGATGTGGAAGGGGATTCGGTCGTAAGTAACCAGCCAATTACACCCTCATCCGTAAAAAAAACGCAGAAGGAAGAGAAAAATCCTACAATGGCAAAGAAGGATTCTAACCAATCCGATTGGAAGGAAGCATTCATGAATAAGGTAAAACTGCATTGGGGAAGGATTCTTTTTATTACTCTTCTATTAGCTGGAATAGCGGTCCTTCTTTACCACTTACGTGGACGATGGGCTCCATATGGGATTCTATTCTTTTATAAATACAAGAAAAAGGATGAAAATTTTGGCTCTGCGTATCTGATATTATTAAATCAGTTAGAGCGTTATGGTTTAAAGCGAAAAGAAGATCAAACCCTTCGAAGTTATGCACGTTATATTGATACGTTTTTTTCAACAAGAGAAATGACCCGTTTAACCGCACGCTATGAACAATATCTTTATCATCAACGTCTGCCAAAAGGAACTTGGAAAGAAACGCGTAAATTGTGGGAAAATTTAATTAAAAAGACAATCGCTTGACCGGAAAAACGCCTTATTGTTACAATAAGTTTTAATTCAATGTCTAGCTCCAGGCGCCATCGGCTCGAGGTCACAAGCCAATCCGTCATGAAGGTAAAAACCAACCTTCCTGCCGGCTCGTCTTGTGCTTGTCGCCGATAGACAGGCGCCTTGCGCTTTTCTAATAGGGTATGAATACCTTCATATATCCTCGAAAATAGGGTTCGAGAGTATCTACCGGGCCGCCGTAAATGGCCTGACTATGAAGGCGGAATTTTTTTAGTGATACTTTTGCGAGATAACTAGAATTCTGCCTTCCTGTTTATGTTGGGAAGAGAATTCTAGTTTTTTTTATTTTTCCGCTTAATTGTATAAGCTAGTATTATTATTTAGAAATTGAGGGGTGACTGTTTTGACGGAAAAGCAAGATTTAATTGTTGTGTTAGACTTTGGAAGCCAATATAATCAACTGATTACTCGCCGCATTCGTGAGTTCGGTGTGTACAGTGAGCTTCATCCACATACGATAACTGCAGAAGAAATTCGCAAAATGAATCCAAAGGGGATTATCTTTTCTGGTGGTCCAAACAGCGTTTATGATGAAAATTCATTCCGCTGTGATGAAGCCATTTTTGAAATGGGCTTGCCAATTCTAGGGATTTGTTATGGAATGCAGTTAATGACCGTACATTTTAACGGGAAAGTTGAAAAAGCGCAGCAGCGTGAGTACGGGAAGGCTACAGTGGTCGTTGAACAACCATCAACCTTATTTGCTGGACTGCCTAGTGAACAGACTGTTTGGATGAGTCATGGGGATCTTGTTGTTGAAACACCAGAAGGGTTCACCGTTAATGGAACAAGCCCATCTTGTCCAATTGCGGCGATGAGCGATGAACAGCGCAAACTTTATGCCGTTCAATTCCATCCGGAAGTTCTTCATTCCGTATATGGAAATGAATTGCTAAAGAACTATGTCTTTAAGGTTTGTGAATGCAATGCCACTTGGTCAATGGAAAACTTTATTGAGATGGAAATGGCCAAGATTCGCGAGACTGTTGGTGACAAAAAAGTCCTTTGTGCGTTGAGCGGCGGAGTAGATTCTTCTGTTGTAGCAGTGCTAATTCATAAAGCAATTGGTGACCAACTTACATGTATCTTTGTTGACCATGGACTGCTTCGGAAAAATGAAGCGGAGAGTGTCATGAAGACTTTTTCGGAAGGCTTCCATATGAATGTGATTAAAGTCGATGCAAAGGAACGCTTCCTTTCAAAATTAGAGGGCGTTTCAGATCCGGAGAAAAAGCGAAAAATTATCGGCAATGAATTTATTTATGTGTTTGATGATGAAGCAACAAAGCTTGAAGGAATCGAGTTTTTAGCTCAAGGTACCCTTTACACGGATATCATTGAAAGTGGAACAGCAACAGCACAAACCATTAAATCGCATCACAATGTAGGCGGTCTTCCAGAGGACATGCAATTTAAATTAATCGAACCGCTCAATACCTTATTTAAGGATGAGGTTCGTGCCCTTGGTACGGAACTCGGCATTCCTGATGATATTGTTTGGCGTCAGCCATTCCCTGGTCCGGGTCTTGGAATTCGTGTCTTAGGAGCGATTTCAGATGACAAGCTTGAAATTGTCCGTGAATCGGATTGGATTTTACGCGAAGAAATCAAAAAGGCTGGGCTTGATCGCGAAATTTGGCAATACTTCACCGTGCTGCCAGATATCCGCAGTGTTGGTGTTATGGGTGATGCACGGACCTATGATTATACAATCGGGATCCGCGCCGTTACTTCTATTGATGGGATGACATCAGACTGGGCGCGAATTCCTTGGGATGTATTAGAACTGATCTCTACTCGAATCGTGAATGAGGTACCTCACGTGAACCGGGTGGTTTACGATATCACGAGCAAGCCGCCTGCGACCATTGAATGGGAATAAACTAAATAGCCTTTATTAGGGCAAAAAAATAAGACGAGCCGATAGCAGGCTCGTCTTATTTTTATGTCGGCATGGAGCTAGATGCACAATATGGGTTATGGTTCATGTCGATTTATGGTGAATGGGGATGAATTTTGGAAGGATTAAACAAAAATACGAACAATGCTATTTTTTTTAATAACAACGTTCGTATTTTTTATTTACAAGCTATTTACGACCTGTTAAAATTAAAATGGAAATAAGGTAAATAATCAATTGCATCGTATAATATTGGGAATATGGCCCAAGAGTTTCTACCGAGCCACCGTAAATGGCTTGACTACGAGGCAGTGTGAAATAAAGAGGCTCTCTTTTCCTCTTATATTGCACGAGCCTATAGTCATGCTCCGGTAGAATATACCGGAGCATTTTTTTGCATAATAAAGAAAAGATTTATAGGGGGAAAAGAAATGCAAAAGTATTTTGAGTTTGAAAAACATGGCACAAATTATCGCCGTGAATTTATTGGGGGATTAACGACTTTCTTGGCGATGGCATATATATTGGTGGTAAATCCCTTAACATTATCACTAGCTTCTATAAAAGACTATCCAGATGCCCTTAGAATGGACTATGGTGCAGTATTTGTAGCTACGGCCCTTGCCTCTGCCCTTGGATCTATCGTAATGGGACTACTTGGAAAGTATCCACTGGCACTAGCACCTGGTATGGGATTAAATGCTTTCTTTGCTTATACAGTTGTTTTAGGGAGTGGAATCCCTTGGCAGCATGCACTCGGTGCCGTTCTTATTTCCGGTATATTTTTTCTTTTACTAACACTTACTGGTCTTCGTGAGAAAATCATTAACGCAATTCCTGTTGATTTAAAACACGCAGTTGGGGCTGGTATTGGTTTGTTCATTACCTTTGTCGGCTTACAAGATGCTAAGATTATTGTAAATAATGATGCAACACTTGTTGGTTTAGGAGACTTAACTTCAGGTCCTACACTTTTAGCTATATTTGGGATTGTTATAACAGTAATTTTGATGACAAGAGGCATTAATGGTGCTGTTTTCTATGGTATGGTTATCACTGCTATTGTGGGTATGATCTTTGGTGAAATTAAGATGCCAGATAAAGTAGTAGACACAGTTCCGAGTTTAGCGCCTACTTTTGGTGCAGCCTTTTCTTCCTTTGGAGACAGTTCGTTTTATACTACATCAATGCTTGGTATTATCTTAACTTTCTTATTTGTTGACTTCTTTGATAATGCAGGTACGCTTGTAGCTGTAGCAAACCAAGCGGGAATTATGAAAGATAATAAGCTGCCACGTGCCGGCCGCGCTTTAATTTCAGATTCGATTGCTTCAACTGTTGGTGCGATTTTGGGTACTTCGACTACGACATCGTATATTGAGTCGTCAGCGGGTGTTGCTGCTGGAGCAAGAACAGGATTTGCATCTCTAGTAACTGCTGGACTGTTTATCTTATCAATCTTTTTCTTTCCGTTATTATCCGTGGTTACATCATCTGTAACAGCACCAGCTTTAATCATTGTTGGAGTATTAATGGTATCGTCATTAGGAAACATCGATTGGAAAAAATTTGAAATTGCGGTGCCTGCTTTCTTAACAATGATTGCGATGCCGCTGTCATACAGTATTGCGACCGGGATTGCAGTAGGGTTTATTTTCTACCCAATTACTATGATTGTAAAGGGTCGTGTAAAAGAGATTAACCCAATCATGTACCTATTCTTTGTAATCTTTGTGTTATATTTTATCTTAAAATAAATCAAATACTCCAAGGGAACTGTGACCATACAGTTCCCTTTTTGTATATCTGGCGAAATTGTGACAGACTACATTCATTTATTTGAATCTTTGTCGAACAATGGCGTTGACTTCCTGTTTAACCTCTTATAACATGAAAATAGTAAGTGTTTGCAGGAGAAACGGGGGTGAAGGTTTGGCGAACCTATTAATCGATAAAGTATTAAATAACAATGTATTAATTGCTGAACACCCTTCCTTCAAAGAAGTTGTCTTGATCGGGAAAGGTATAGGGTTTAATCGAAAACGAGGCGACTATATAGAAACAGAAACCGTTGAAAAGCTTTTTGTTTTGAAAGATGAAAAGGAGCAAGAAAATTACATTAAATTGCTTCCGTTTATTGATTTGGATTATTTAGAAGTCATTATCTCTGCGATTGATATAATCAAACAGCGTACACATACAGATTTAAATGAACATATTCATGTTGCCCTAACAGACCACTTAATGTTCGCCCTTACAAGAGCATCGAAAGGAATGGAAATGAGGAATCCATTTTTAGTCGAAACAAAGGCGCTTTATCGGCATGAATATGAAATCGCTTCAACGGTTGTTGAACACATTGGTGAAAAAACAGGAATACTCCTTCCGGTAGGGGAAATCGGATTTATTGCTTTACACATTCATAGTGCCTTGACCAATAAAAATTTATCGGATGTTAATCAGCACTCACAGCTTGTCAGCAAATTAGTTGCCATGGTTGAGGATCAATTTGATATTGAAATTGACAAAGAAAGTATTGATTACATGAGGCTTGTCCGCCATCTCCGTTTCGCAATTGAGCGCGTGATAAAAGCTGAGAAGGTTGAGGAACCAGAAAAAATTGCAAACCTATTGAAAGTTGAATATCCGGTGTGTTATAATCTTTCATGGAAGCTCATTAAAGTGATGCAGCAAACATTAAAAATGAAGGTTTTCGATGCAGAAGCCGTTTATTTAACGATGCATTTGCAGAGACTTCAAAACAAATTTAAATAGCACTTATTATTTTTTACGTGTTACTGATTCGATCAGGCATGAGTGAAAAGTATTAATTGAATTGAAGGATTTGGGGTAGTCTATACCTAAACTTCGTTTCAATAGTACTTTTACTCATGCCTTTTTTGTTGTTTTTTACCTATTGTGTAACCGCTTTATGAGCTAAAAATTTTCAGGAGGTCATTTAAATGAAAAACGCTTTTGGTACTTTACAAAAAGTTGGTAAAGCACTGATGCTTCCGGTTGCTCTTTTACCTGCTGCTGGAATCTTGCTTGCATTAGGTGCTGCGTTAGTCAATCCGGCATTATTGAATCTAGCACCTTGGCTAGATAATAGTGGAGTTGCGATGGTTGCATCTGTTATGAAGAACGCCGGGGATATTGTTTTCGGTAACCTGCCGTTGTTATTTGCCGTCGGTGTTGCTGTAGGTTTAGCTGGCGGAGAAGGAACAGCTGGACTAGCAGCAATCATTGGTTACTTAATTATGAATGTAACAATGGGTACAGTTTTAGGTATTGATGCAAAGTCTATTAATGGAACAAGTTATGTAAGTGTCCTAGGTATCCCAACTCTTCAAACTGGGGTATTTGGCGGTATTATTGTTGGTATCATCGCTGCAACTATGTACAATAAGTTTTTTGAAATTGAGCTTCCATCCTATTTAGGATTCTTTGCAGGAAAACGTTTCGTTCCAATTATCACAGCTGCTACAGCAATCATTCTTGGATTAATCATGCTAGTTATTTGGCCGCCAATCCAATCTGGATTGAACGCATTCTCTAACAACATGGTTAATGCGAACCTAACTCTTTCTGCATTTATTTTCGGGGTTATTGAACGTGCATTGATTCCATTTGGATTACATCATATTTTCTATTCACCTTTCTGGTATGAATTCGGAACGTATACTACTAAGGCAGGTCAGGTTGTACATGGTGACCAGCGTATCTTTATGGCTCAGATTTCAGATCATGTGAAAAATCTTACTGCTGGTACATTTATGACTGGTAAATTCCCGTTCATGATGTTTGGTCTTCCGGCAGCTGCATTAGCAATTTATCATGAAGCCAAGCCTGAAAAGAAAGTATTTGTTGGTGGTTTAATGGCTTCGGCTGGACTAACTGCTTTCCTAACAGGTATTACTGAACCAATTGAGTTCTCATTCCTATTCGTTGCGCCAGTATTATTTGGTATTCACGCTATATTTGCTGGTTTATCATTTATGGTAATGCATCTGTTAAATGTAAAAATCGGTATGACATTCTCTGGTGGTTTAATTGACTATGTACTATTTGGTTTAATCAATCCACAGACACATGCATGGCTTGTAATTCCAGTTGGCCTTGTGTTTGCGGTTATTTACTACTTTGGTTTCCGTTTTGCAATTCGTAAGTTTGATCTTAAAACACCTGGTCGTGAGCTAGAGGAAGAAGAAGGCGAACAAACAGCAGGAAAGGCTGCAGGTGGAGATTTAGCTTCTAATATTTTAGATGCTATGGGCGGTAGGGATAATATCGCAAATCTTGATGCGTGTATTACACGCCTTCGTGTATCGGTAAAAGATATTAAAAATGTTAACAAAGATGAATTAAAACGACTTGGTGCGGCAGGTGTACTTGAAGTAGGTAACAATATTCAGGCTATCTTTGGCCCACGTTCTGAAACCATTAAAGGTCAAATGAAAGATATCATGTCAGGGAAACGTCCTCGTGCAGCGGCTCCTGAACAAAAGCAGGCTCAGACGACTACTACTGATGCTATGCAGAATGCACGTCAAAACGAAGTATTCGCTGCACCACTTAAGGGCGAAATCAAGCCAATTACGGAAGTTCCTGACCAAGTGTTTGCTGGTAAGATGATGGGTGATGGTTTTGCGATTGTACCTTCAGAAGGTATGGTGGTATCACCTGTTAATGGTAAGATTGTTAACTTGTTCCCAACTAAACATGCGATTGGCATTCTTTCTGATACTGGACGTGAGATCCTCATCCATGTAGGGATTGATACGGTTAACTTAAAAGGTCAAGGATTCGAAACGTTAGTAACAGAAAATGAAATCATTGAGCAAGGTCAACCACTCTTGAAGTTCGATATTAACTATATTAAAGAAAATGCAACTTCTACCATTACTCCGGTTGTATTTACAAACCTAGCTGAAGGCGAAAAGGTGGTAATTGAGAAGTCGGGTCAAGTTAATATGAAACAAGAAGGTATTGTTAAGATAACTAAGTAGGTTTAAAAAAGAAGCTGGCCGAATGGCTGGCTTCTTTTTTTTAATTGATAGGAGAAAAGAAATGAAAAAGTGAAATTTAGTATTGACCCAAACTAATCATGGTGGTATTATATTTAAGCGGTCGTTGAGAGAAAGTTAATAACAATTTCAAACAAAAAAGTTATTGACTCAGTTTTAACGATGTGTTATATTAGTAAAGTTGCTTCTGCTGAGGCATTAACGAAATGATTGTTCTTTGAAAACTAAACAAACAAAAACGTCAACAAACAATAATATTAGTTTCTCAAGAAACTAAGCCAATGTAACAAAATGAGCTAATCAACTTTCATGGAGAGTTTGATCCTGGCTCAGGACGAA
>NZ_JASATK010000034.1:0-42997 GCF_038440275.1 Bacillus sp. OTU2372 | reverse complement strand
AAGACAGTCTTAAGTGACTGTCTTTTTTTGTTTTTCTCATACAAATGATTCCAATGTTAATTAGCGACCTCTGTAAATACAAAACACCTCATCCCAATTCCAACGATCATAATAACTACTAGCCATAGTTAATTGTTTTATCCACATAACCCCGGTTTTATCATCTGACTTAAATACAGTGGCAAAATATTTATTGGTCCTTATCCAAACAAGTGTATCACCTATATAATGTGGAGCAAAATCTCCTTCTTGTCTATTCGGGAAAGTGACCTGATTCTGCTGACCAGAAGAAAGAGTAATTTGATAAATACTCGGCAGTGGCCTTTTATTTAAATCTGCATGTGTGTCTTCTATGGCGCGGGAGACATAAATAACCTTGTTGTTTTTCCATGAAATGTCTCTATCTACATATCCTTTTGGGGTAAGTAGGATTTTTTTCAGAGAAAGGACATCAGCAACCTCTACCTGCTTATTCAGATTGGCTTCCCTTCCAACGCCCTTAACATACCCAAGAATATTTTTCGAAGGGGCCCATTGAAACCATTCTTCCTCTTTTAACATATTGACTATCCTCTGAAAGGCTCGTCCATCCTCAGATAACAAACATAATGTATTACTATCAGCTGATAAAGACGCAGTCGGAATTAATAAAAAACTAAGCCATTTTCCATCGAATGACCATTTAAATGGACTTGTACTGACATAGTATTCAGCTTCATTAACAGGAATAGTGTAAAATGGCTTAACTATAGGTTTGGTTGTTCGAAGGGTAATCTGTGATAAGATGAGATCCGAATGAATCTGTTGACTTATCTTTTGCGAAATTAGCATTCCATGACCATTTGGAAGCCAAGCGGAATTTTCAATATTTTCCGCTATTTCTGAAATTAAAAAGGGAATTGCAGGATCGAGGTGAAGCACGTATAATTCTTTATTAATTATAAAACTTATTCGATTATTATTCGGGGACCATTGGAAGTTGTTATCCACATTGGCTTTAACCTTAAAGTGATTATTCATTTTTGAGTTATACAACCAAAGCTCAAACACCCTGTCTTTTTTATTTCCTTTTAAATAGGCGATCCAATTACCATCATGAGACCACTTAGGATAGCTTATCTGCTCTCCAATGGTAACCTGCTGTTCCTTATCTCCCGTTTTAATCCATAAATCGTGATTACGGATAAAAGCTGCTTTTAACTCTTTAGACGTGTTTTGGGCGTAAGCAGTGTGACATGTGGGAATAATAATAACGAAGAGCATTAAAACTAGAATATTTTTTAACAAAGAAAACCCTCCTTTTTATATAGTGTGTACAGAAATTAGAAAGAGGTTTTGATATGAGCAAAAAGAAACTGCAATTTGAGGTACAAGAAAATGAAAGTATTGAGGATTGCTTGAATAGGATGAAACAGCAGGGATATGCTCCCATCAGGCGTACGGAAAAGCCAATTTTTCAAGAGGTAAAAAATGCCGGTGAAACCATTTATGAACCTATAGGTCGTCAAATTGTCTTTGAGGCAAGATTAATTGAGTAAAACACGAACATTATAGTTGTATTTAAAAATAATGTTCGACAAATTTGTTGACATACTAAGGTGATGGTTGGTAAGATAAAGCTATCAGATCAAACAACAATTTTTACCCTCGTATATCCATGGGAATATGGCCCATAAGTTTCTACCCAATAACCGTAAATTATTGGACTATGAGGGAAAGTCAATATGTTCGGATAAGGGCTTGTCCCTTTATTTTCCTTGCGTCTTCATGCCCGGACAAATGGCTTTCTCTTACAACGAGAAGCTATTTGTTACGGGCATTTTATTTTGCCTTATAAAGGGGGATCTAGAATGACTATACTTGTTGGTGTCATCATGGGAAGCAAATCGGATTGGGAAACCATGAAATATACATGTGAAGTTTTAGACCAGTTAGAGGTCGCCTATGAAAAAAAGGTCGTTTCCGCACATCGTACACCAGATTTAATGTTCACATATGCAGAAGAAGCTAGAAACAGAGGGTTAAAGGTGATTATCGCAGGAGCCGGCGGTGCGGCACATCTTCCTGGAATGGTTGCAGCCAAAACAACCTTGCCGGTCATTGGGGTTCCTGTTCAAACCCAAGCGTTAAAGGGGATAGATTCCCTGCTGTCCATCGTCCAAATGCCGGGCGGTGTGCCGGTTGCCACTGTGGCAATTGGAAAAGCTGGTGCAGTCAATGCGGGATTGCTAGCTGCACAAATTATCGCAACGGTAGACCAAGAACTTGCCGGCAGATTAGAGGCCAGAAGAGAAGCCACTAAACAAGAGGTATTGGAAAGTAGTGATCAACTTGGATAAGCAGACCATTTTACCAGGTGCAACGATTGGAATCATCGGTGGAGGGCAGCTTGGGAGAATGATGGCTTTGGCAGCAAGAGCACAAGGCTTCAGAATTGCGGTTTTAGAACCGTCATCGGATTCCCCGTGCGGACAAATCGCAGATATAGAAGTGATCGGTGCCTACGATGACCGCGAGGCAATCAGCCGTTTGGCTGAAGTGAGTGATGTCATAACGTATGAATTTGAAAATATAGATGCGGATACGTTAAGCTGGATTTGTGAACAAGCCTATGTACCGCAGGGGCCAAAGCTGCTCACAATCACGCAGGATCGGATTAAGGAGAAGGCAACCATCCAACAAGCAGGTGTGGAGGTGGCACCATACGCAGTCATTAGAACCTCTAAGGATTTATTTTTAGAAATAAACGAGATTGGGTATCCGGCTGTGTTAAAGACGTCGAGAGGCGGCTATGATGGAAAGGGCCAGCTCGTCATTAGAGAAGAGCTGGACTTAGAGAAGGCAGAGCCTCTTCTAGCGCATGGTGACTGTGTGTTAGAGAAATGGATTCCTTTTGAAAAAGAAATATCAGTTATTGTGACACGAAGGCTGGATGGGGAAACAGCTATTTTTCCAGTAGCTGAAAACATTCATAAGGAAAATATCTTGCACAAAACGATCGTTCCGGCGCGAATTTCGGAGGCAACTGAGTTAGATGCGATTCAAAAGGCAAAGCAAATTGCGGATTCGCTAGAGCTTGTTGGGACACTGGCTGTCGAGATGTTCGTGAACAGCGATGGTACCATTTTTATTAATGAGTTGGCACCACGGCCTCATAATTCCGGCCATTATACAATTGAGGCCTGTGAGACGTCGCAGTTCGAGCAGCATATCCGGGCTATATGCCATTGGCCTTTAGGAAGTACAGAGTTGTTAAAACCGGCCGTAATGGTCAACCTATTAGGTGAGCATCTCGAGGACCTGTATAAGGAAATTCCGGACATGAATGGCTGGAAAGTTCATTTGTACGGCAAGAAGGAAGCTAAGGTTAAACGCAAAATGGGCCATGTGACTATTTTACGTGAGAACGTAGAGACGGCTCTTAAGGAAATTGATGAAAGCAGCATCTGGGAAACTGCTAAACAAAAGATCGGGGGATAAATGAATGATTGATCGTTATACAAGACCAGAAATGGGAGCTATTTGGACGGAGGAAAATCGTTTTAATGCCTGGCTTGAGGTAGAAATACTTGCCTGTGAAGCATGGGCTGAGCTAGGGGAAATTCCTAAGGAAGATGTAAAGAAATTACGTGAAAATGCTTCTTTCAATATTGACAGAATCAAAGAAATTGAAGAAGAAACAAGACATGATGTAGTGGCATTTACCCGCGCGGTTTCGGAAACATTAGGCGAAGAACGGAAATGGGTGCATTATGGCTTAACTTCAACAGACGTGGTGGATACGGCGTTATCTTATCTCTTAAAACAGGCTAACGAAATCTTATTGAAAGATATCGAAAACTTTATTGAAATCCTAAAAAATAAAGCCATTGAACATAAATTTACGGTTATGATGGGCCGGACACATGGGGTTCATGCTGAACCAACCACTTTTGGTTTAAAGCTTGCATTATGGTATGAAGAAATGAAGCGCAACCTTGAGCGTTTTAAACAGGCAGCTGCAGGAGTTGAATTTGGTAAGATTTCCGGTGCGGTCGGGACCTATGCAAACATTAATCCATTTGTAGAGCAATATGTTTGTGAGAAATTAGGCACCAGCCCCGCGCCAATCTCAACACAAACCTTACAGCGTGACCGTCATGCCCACTATATGTCTACGCTAGCTCTGATTGCGACATCAATTGAAAAGTTCGCGGTTGAAGTTCGCGGCCTGCAAAAGAGTGAGACACGCGAGGTGGAGGAGTTCTTTGCAAAGGGTCAAAAGGGTTCTTCGGCAATGCCGCATAAACGGAATCCAATTGGTTCAGAGAACATGACAGGATTGGCACGCGTGATTCGCGGCTATATGATGACTGCTTATGAAAATGTGCCGCTATGGCATGAGCGCGATATTTCACATTCGTCTGCAGAGCGGATTATCCTTCCGGATGCGACGATTGCATTGAACTATATGTTAAACCGCTTTGGTAACATTGTTAAAAATTTAACGGTGTTCCCAGAGAATATGAAACGCAATATGGATCGTACTTTAGGGTTGATTTACTCTCAGCGTGTCCTATTGGCTTTAATTGATAAGGGGTTATCACGTGAAGAAGCTTATGATACCGTACAGCCAAAAGCGATGGAAGCATGGGAGAAACAAGTTCCATTCCGCGGTTTAATTGAGACGGAGAATAAGATTACTTCATTGCTTTCACCAGAAGAGATTGCTGATTGCTTTAACTATAACTATCATCTTCAGCATGTGGATACAATATTTGACCGCTTAGGGTTGAACGGATAAAAAAGTGGATAGGAAGGGAGCAAAGATCAGCCCTTCCTATATCCCGAAGATTCCCAATATTAAGAATAGAGGTGCGTTAGGATGAGTGAAATGCTTTACGAGGGAAAAGCTAAAAAGATTTTTACAACCGACGATGAACAAGTTGTACTGGTTCAATATAAAGATTCTGCAACTGCTTTTAACGGTCAAAAGAAGGCGACTATTACTGGAAAAGGCCGATTGAATAACGAGATTACTAGTTTGTTATTTTTAAAGCTGAAAGAGCAAGGCATTGACTCGCACTTTATCAAGCGAGTTTCAGAAACCGAGCAGCTGGTGAAGAGAGTAACGATTATTCCTCTTGAAGTTGTTGTACGCAATGTCGCAGCAGGAACACTTTCTAATCGTTTAGGAATCGAGGAAGGAAAAGAACTGTCTACACCACTCGTTGAATTTTATCTTAAAGACGATGCTTTGGGCGACCCGCTTGTGACAGTGGATCATATTCTCGAACTAAAAGCAGCAACCGTCAAGGAACTTGAAATCCTAAAGAATAAAGCACTTGAAATCAATACAATTTTATCAAGCTTTTTCAATGAGCTCGGGATTCGCTTAATCGACTTTAAGCTCGAGTTCGGCAAAGACAATGAAGGGCAAATTTTACTTGCCGATGAGATTTCTCCAGATACCTGCAGACTGTGGGATAAAGAAACCAATGAAAAGCTCGATAAGGATGTATTCCGCCGGGATTTAGGAAGTTTAACAGAAGCCTATGAAACTATTTTAGCGAAATTGGGAGGACATCAGCATGTATAAAGTAAAGGTATATGTAACATTAAGAGAGAGTGTATTAGATCCACAAGGTAAAGCCGTAACTCATTCCTTACATTCTTTAAACTATAAGCAAGTAACAGATGTCCGTATCGGAAAATTCATGGAGTTAACGATTGAAAAATCAGATCGTGACATTAATGAAGTCGTTAATGAAATCTGTACGAACCTATTAGCCAATCCGGTTATTGAAGATTACCGTTATGAAGTAGAGGAGTGTGTGACACAGTGAAGTTTGCGGTGATCGTATTCCCAGGATCGAATTGTGACGTTGATATGTTTCATGCGATTAAGGATGAGCTTGGCGAAGAAGTGGAATATGTTTGGCATGATGCCGATAACCTAGACGAGTTTGACGCCATTTTGCTGCCTGGAGGTTTCTCTTTTGGTGACTACCTGCGCACAGGCGCGATTGCCCGTTTTAGCCCCGTGATGAAAGAGGTAGTAAAAGCAGCGGAGGCCGGGAAGCCAGTCCTTGGTGTTTGTAATGGATTTCAGATTCTTCTTGAAGCAGGATTGCTTCCGGGGGGAATGAGACGGAACGAAAGCCTATCGTTCATTTGTAAACCAGTTGAGTTAAAGGTGGAAAACAATCAGACGATGTTTACAAACGCATATGGCGAAGGGGAAAGCATCATGATCCCTGTCGCGCATGGAGAAGGAAATTATTATTGTGACGAAGAAACACTAGCTAAACTGAAAGCAAACAACCAAATTGCTTTTACCTATAATCAGAATCCGAACGGAAGTCTTGCGGATATTGCAGGAATCACTAATGAAAAAGGCAATGTCCTAGGAATGATGCCGCACCCGGAAAGAGCGGTTGATGAATTATTGGGCGGTGCCGATGGTTTAAAAATGTTTCAATCGATTGTAAAAGCTTGGAGGGAAGCACATGTTGTCAACGCTTGAACCAAATCCTACTCAGATCAAAGCAGAAAAAGTATATCAGCAAATGGGTTTGTCCGACGAAGAATTTGCACTGATTGAAAACATTCTTGGACGTACACCAAACTATACCGAAACAGGTCTTTTCTCGGTCATGTGGTCGGAACATTGCAGTTATAAAAATTCAAAACCTATTCTAAAAAAATTCCCTATTACAGGTGAACGGGTACTTCAAGGACCAGGGGAAGGCGCAGGGATCGTCGATATCGGTGACGAGCAGGCGGTTGTTTTTAAGATTGAGAGTCATAATCATCCATCCGCAATTGAGCCTTACCAAGGTGCAGCAACAGGTGTAGGCGGTATTATTCGTGATGTTTTCTCGATGGGAGCCCGTCCAATTGCAATGTTGAACTCACTGCGTTTTGGAGAACTAGATTCAGCCCGCGTACGCTATTTATTCAAAGAGGTTGTTGCTGGGATTGCCGGCTATGGTAACTGTATCGGTATTCCGACGGTTGGCGGAGAGATTCAGTTTGATCCATGCTATGAAGGAAATCCACTAGTTAACGCGATGTGTGTTGGACTCATTGACCATAAGGACATTAAAAAAGGCCAGGCACACGGTGAGGGCAATACGGTTATGTACGTAGGAGCAAAAACAGGACGCGACGGAATTCATGGTGCCACTTTTGCTTCTGAAGAATTAACGGAACAATCTAATGAGGACCGTCCAGCCGTTCAGGTTGGTGACCCATTTATGGAAAAGCTTCTGTTAGAAGCATGTCTAGAATTGATTCATTCTGATGCGCTAGTTGGTATTCAAGATATGGGTGCAGCAGGACTTATCAGTTCGTCTGCGGAAATGGCCAGCAAAGCTGGAATGGGACTTGAGATGAATTTGGACTTAGTTCCACAGCGGGAAACAGGCATGACTGCTTACGAAATGATGCTGTCTGAATCCCAAGAACGTATGTTGATTGTTGTTAAAAAAGGCAGAGAGCAAGAAATCGTTGATCTTTTTGAAAAGTACGGATTAGAGGCAGTAGGTATTGGGACTGTAACTAGCGATAAACAGGTTCGCCTTTTCCATAAAGGAGAGATCGTGGCAGATGTTCCAGCTGATGCATTAGCGGAAGATGCACCGGTTTATCACAAGCCATCTAAAGAACCAAGCTATTTCGCAGAATTCCAAGCAATGGAAAATGAAGTTCCTCAAGTGGACGATTTGAAAGAAACATTAGTAAGTCTTTTAAGCCAGTCAACAGTAGCTAGCAAGGAATGGGTTTATGAGCAGTATGACTATATGGTACGTACCAATACAGTTGTTGCTCCAGGATCAGATGCAGCAGTTGTAAGAATCCGCGGCACACGAAAAGCACTGGCGATGACAACGGATTGTAATTCACGTTATGTCTATTTGGATCCGGAAGTAGGCGGGAAAATTGCCGTAGCTGAAGCAGCACGTAATATTGTATGTTCTGGTGCAGAGCCTTTAGCGATTACAGATAACCTAAATTTTGGTAACCCGGAAAAGCCAGAAGTGTTCTGGCAGATTGAAAAAGCAGCCGATGGCATGAGCGAAGCCTGCCGTGTCCTTGAGACACCAGTTATCGGAGGAAACGTTTCTTTATATAACGAAACTAGTGGAACCGCGATCTATCCAACACCTGTAGTAGGAATGGTTGGTTTAGTAACGGATCTTGACCATATTACAACACAGCATTTCAAACAAAACGGCGACCTTATTTATCTAGTAGGGGAAACGAAGGACGAATTCGGCGGCAGTGAGCTTCAAAAGCTTCTGAACGGACGTGTATTCGGAAAGGCTCCTGAACTAGATGTAACAGTGGAAAAGGAAAGACAAAATCAAGTGCTTGCGGCAATCCGCACAGGAGTCGTGCAATCTGCTCATGACCTATCTGAAGGTGGTTTAGCGGTTGCGCTAGCTGAAAGTCTTTTCGCAAATGAAAAGCTGGGAGCAGAAGTATCGATTGTAGGAAATTCAGTCTCTGCTTTATTCAGTGAGACTCAATCACGTTTCTTATTGACTGTAAAACCAGAACATAAAGATGAGTTTGAAAGATTAGTAGAAGCAGTGCAGATTGGTACTGTCACTGAAACCTCAATATTGGAAATCAAAAATGCTGATGCATCTGTACTTAAAGCATCGGTGGCAGAACTGAAGGCTGCCTGGAAAGGAGCAATCCCATGCTGCCTGAAATAAAGGGATTAAACGAAGAGTGCGGTATCTTTGGTGTCTTTGGACACCAGGATGCTGCACAGTTAACCTATTACGGACTTCATAGCTTGCAGCACCGCGGCCAAGAAGGAACCGGCATTGTTGTTTCCGATGGAAAAAAGCTTACAGGTGTAAAAGGCGAAGGGCTAGTATCGGAAATTTTTACTACTGAAGCAATGAAGGACTTAGAAGGCAGTGCTGCCATCGGTCACGTTCGTTATGCTACGGCAGGCGGCGGAGGCTACGAAAACGTCCAGCCGCTCCTATTTCATTCGCAAACCGGAAGTCTTGCGCTTGCCCATAATGGTAATCTTGTTAATGCTAATTCCCTAAAGTACCAGCTTGAATCCCAGGGAAGTATTTTTCAAACAAGCTCTGATACAGAGGTTTTGGCTCATCTTATTAGAAGAAGCGGTTATCCTCATTTGAAGGATCAAGTAAAAAACGCTTTATCGATGTTAAAGGGTGCTTACGCGTATTTAATCATGACAGAAACAGAGCTTATGGTTGCTCTTGATCCACATGGTTTACGTCCTCTGTCCCTTGGCTGCCTTGGGGATGCTTATGTTGTGGCATCAGAAACCTGTGCCTTTGATGTAATTGGCGTTGAATATATCCGTGATATTATGCCGGGTGAACTTTTAATTATTAATGAAAATGGTTTAACATCTGAGCGGTTTGCCATCAGTACCACAAAAGCGATTTGTACGATGGAATATATTTATTTTTCAAGACCTGATAGTAACATCCAAGGAATCAATGTTCATACAGCCCGTAAAAATATGGGGAAACAATTAGCAGTGGAAGCACCATTTGAAGCGGATGTTGTGACCGGGGTTCCTGATTCTAGTATTTCAGCAGCCATCGGCTATGCAGAAGCAACAGGGATTCCGTATGAAATGGGATTAATTAAAAATAAATATGTCGGCAGAACCTTTATCCAGCCGTCGCAATCACTTCGGGAGCAAGGGGTAAAAATGAAGCTTTCCGCGGTCCGCGGTGTTGTTGAAGGAAAGCGTGTAGTCATGGTGGATGACTCAATTGTACGCGGAACAACGAGCAGACGAATTGTGAACCTGTTGAAGGAAGCCGGAGCAACAGAGGTTCATGTTGTGATCAGTTCACCACCGATTAAAAATCCATGTTTTTATGGCATTGACACATCGACAAAAGAGGAATTAATTGCCTCTGATAAAAGCGTTGAGCAAATTAGAGAACTGATTGGTGCAGATTCATTAACCTTTATTAGTGTCGAAGGGATGATGAAGGCACTTGGCCAGGAAGGAACGAATGGCTATTGCCTCGGTTGCTTCACTGGGAATTATCCAACAGAGATTTATCCTGATACATTACAATACTATTATCAAAAATAAGGTGGGGAACAGCATGGCTAAAGCATATGAAGAGGCTGGCGTAAATATTGAAGCGGGCTATGAGGCTGTTTCACGAATGAAAAAGCATGTCCAAAGAACAGCTCGGGCCGGTGTTATTGGCGGATTGGGCGGTTTTGGCGGCATGTTTGATTTATCATCACTGCAATTAAAGGAGCCGGTATTGGTGTCAGGCACCGATGGAGTGGGCACGAAGCTGATGATTGCGTTTTGGATGGATAAACATGATACGATTGGGATTGATGCAGTGGCTATGTGTGTGAACGATATCGTTGTTCAAGGGGCAGAGCCATTGTTCTTTTTAGATTATATTGCGTGTGGAAAAGCCGAGCCTGAAAAAATTGAGGCCATTGTAAAAGGTATTTCCGACGGCTGCGAGCAGGCTGGATGTGCTCTGATTGGCGGCGAAACAGCTGAAATGCCGGGCTTATACAGCCAAAACGAGTACGATCTTGCGGGTTTTACGGTTGGAGCTTGTGAAAAATCACAGTTAATTACAGGTGAAACCATCCAGGCTGGAGATGTTCTGATTGGTTTAGCTTCAAGCGGTATTCATAGTAATGGTTATTCCCTTGTACGTAAAGTTTTTAATAATTGGTCATTGCTAGATTTTGTTGATGAGCTCGGCTGTACACTAGGTGAAGAGTTATTAAAACCTACGAAAATTTACGTTAAACCAATTCTTTCAGCATTGAAAAAGTTCCCGTTAAAAGGTATGGCCCATATTACCGGAGGCGGTTTTATCGAAAACATCCCGCGGATGCTGCCTGAGGGTCTTGGGGCAAAGATAGATGAAAAAAGCTGGCCGATTCCACCAGTGTTTCAATTGATTTCTTCTCATGGGCAAGTTGACTATGCGGAGATGTATAATATTTTTAACATGGGCGTTGGAATGGTCATCGCAGTAGATAGTGAAATTGCCTCCGATGTGCTTCAGCATTTCGAACAGTGCGGTGAAAAAGCGTATCAAATCGGTGTTGTGACGGATCAGGCTGGGATTGAGATTAAGGGCCAAGGTGGACGGCTATGAAAAAAATAGCAGTGTTTGCCTCTGGTAATGGGAGTAATTTCCAAGCTGTCATCGATGTAGTCAAGTCAGGCGAACTAGAGACGGAAATTTCCCTGTTAGTCTGTGACAAACCAGGTGCCTATGCGGTAGAACGTGCCAATGCAGCGAAAATCCCAAGCTTTATTTTCCAAGCAAAGGACTATACTAGTAAGGAAGCATATGAGCAAGCCATTTTAACAGAATTAAAGAGATATGATGTGGATTTCATTGTTCTTGCAGGATACATGCGCTTGATAGGCTCAACCTTGCTAGGTGCCTATCAAGGCCGGATCGTCAATATTCATCCATCACTGCTTCCAGCTTTTCCAGGTAAAGATGCAATCGGTCAGGCGCTGGCAGCCAAAGCAATGTGGAGCGGGGTCACCATTCATTATGTGGATGAAGGGATGGATACGGGTCCCATTATTATTCAAGAACGTGTAAGATTGGAAGAAAATGAAACAAGAGACAGCCTGCAAAAGAAAATACAGCAAATCGAACACAAACTATATCCAGAGATACTTCAAATGCTATTAACACAAGGAGATGTAATCAATGTCACAAAAGCGCGCGCTAATTAGTGTATCTGATAAAAATGGAATTACCGACTTTGCGAAAGAACTGGTAAGCCTAGGGTTTGAATTGATCTCAACCGGCGGTACCAAAAAGGCTCTTCAAGAGCAGGGAATCCCTGTACTTAGTGTTAGTGATGTAACAGGTTTTCCGGAAATTTTAGAAGGCCGTGTAAAAACGTTAAATCCATTTATCCATGGCGGCTTACTTTCTAAGCATGATAATCCTGATCATTTAAAACAGCTAGACGAGCACGGAATTCAGCCTATTCAACTAGTTTGCGTCAATCTTTATCCATTCCAGCAAACAATCGCAAAACCAGATGTTACGGTAGCAGATGCGATTGAAAACATTGATATTGGCGGTCCTTCTATGCTGCGCGCTTCAGCTAAAAACCATCAATATTTAACGGTTGTCGTTGATCCTGCAGATTATGCAACGGTTATTGAGGAGTTTAAAGCAGACGGTACAACGACGCTTGAAACAAGAAGAAAGCTGGCAGCGAAGGTATTCCGTCATACAGCCGCTTATGATGCTTTAATAGCTGAATACATGACAAACCTTGCACAAGAAGAAACACCTGAAACCTTAACGGTTACATATGACCTTAAGCAGACACTTCGTTACGGAGAAAATCCGCATCAGAAAGCTGCTTTTTACAGAAAGCCGTTAGGTTCAACTTTCTCAATTGCCAATGCCGTTCAGCTTCATGGAAAAGAACTTTCATACAACAATATCAATGATGCTGATGCTGCTTTGCAAATCGTAAAAGAATTCTCAGAACCTGCAGCTGTAGCGGTTAAGCATATGAATCCATGTGGTGTTGGAACTGGTCAAACCGGCTTTGAAGCATTTACAAAAGCATTTGCAGCTGATCCTGTTTCCATTTTTGGCGGCATTATTGCCTTTAACCGTGAAGTAGACGCTGAAACAGCAGGTAAGCTTCATGAAATTTTCTTAGAAATTATCATTGCGCCATCTTTCTCAGAGGAAGCATTAGCGATTTTAACAGGAAAAAAGAATCTTCGTCTGCTAACGATTCCGTTTAATGATGTAAAAAAACCTGAGTTGAAAATGACGACAATTGAAGGCGGATTACTTGTTCAAGAACAAGACCGTTATTCATTAGAGGATGCTACGATCACTGTTCCAACAAAGAGACAACCAACTGAAGAAGAGTGGGAAGCTCTAAAACTTGGCTGGAAAGTGGTTAAACACGTAAAATCCAATGCCATTGTTGTTTCAAGTAAAGACATGACGCTTGGGGTTGGCGCGGGTCAAATGAACCGCGTTGGTTCAGCGGAGATTGCTCTTAAGCAGGCGGGTGAAAAAGCAGAAGGAGCGGCCCTTGCGTCTGATGCCTTCTTCCCAATGAATGATACCGTTGAAGTGGCAGCAAAAGCAGGAATTACTGCCATTATTCAGCCTGGTGGATCGATTAAGGATGCTGATTCGATTAAAAAAGCAGACGAATACGGAATCGCCATGGTGTTTACGGGCGTTAGACACTTTAAACATTAAAATGAGGTGTAATGGATGAAGGTACTAATCATTGGCCGTGGCGGACGCGAGCATGCGATCTGCCGAAAGGTCAGCGAAAGCACGTTGGTTGAAAAGGTATTTGTTGCTCCAGGTAACGCTGGAATGGTAGATGTGGCGGAATTGATTGCGCTTGAGGAATCACAGCATGATGAGCTTATTGCCTTTGCGAAAGAGCAAGAGGTAGGCTTAACGATTATCGGACCGGAAGTTCCTTTACTTGAAGGGCTATCCGATAAATTTGAGGCAGCTGGTTTGGCTGTGTTCGGACCGCGGAAGGCAGCAGCAGAGATTGAGGGAAGCAAGTCCTTTGCTAAGGATTTAATGAAAAAATATCATATTCCTACTGCAGATTATGCTGTTTTTACCTCGATTGATGAGGCGCGTAATTATATCCAGGAAAAAGGCGCTCCGATTGTGATTAAAGCAGACGGGTTGGCTGCGGGAAAAGGTGTAACGGTTGCCATGACTTTAGAGGAAGCTCTAGCGAGTGTGGAAGAGATGCTCGTTGGTGCGAAATTTGGAGCGGCTTCTTCAAGTGTTGTGGTTGAAGAGTTTTTAGACGGCGAGGAATTTTCGTTGATGGCTTTCGTGAATGGGGAAGTAGTCATCCCGCTTGAAATCGCTCAGGATCATAAACGCGCGTATGATGGCGACCAAGGTCCAAATACTGGTGGAATGGGTGCTTACTCTCCAGTTCCGCAAATCGGTGAGGACACGGTAGCAACTGCTGTTGAGACGGTTTTGATTCCAGCAGCAAAAGCAATGGTTCAAGAGGGACGCAGTTTCTGTGGGATTTTATATGCTGGGTTAATCAAAACGGCAGCAGGTCCAAAAGTAATTGAGTTTAATGCCCGTTTCGGCGACCCGGAAACACAGGTTATTTTACCAAGGCTGCAATCTGATTTGGTTCAGGTAATCTTAGCTCTTTTGAATGGGGAGCGACCAGAACTTGAATGGGACCCGCAGGCAATGGTTGGTGTAGTTGTTGCGGCAAAAGGGTATCCTGGGGACTACGAAAAGGGTGCTGTACTCAAGGGATTAGCAGATTTTTCTGAGGAAGTTTATACCTTCCATGCGGGCACGGTTCAAAATGACGCAGGTGAGTTTTTGACAGCAGGCGGCCGGGTGCTTCTTGTTGGAGGCAAGGCTGAGACTCTTGCTGATGCACAAGCGAAGGTTTATGTGGAGTTAGAGAAATTGGATTGTGATGGCGCCTTTTATCGCAGGGATATTGGTGCGAAGGCGATTGTATCGGTGGTTCGCTAAATTTTGATAGAATAGGGAATGTCCGCATGAAAGGTTCATGCGGACATTTGTCATGACATTGCCCCTTAAGGTAATCGTGATGCTTTTAGGAAATTGAATAGATGTATCATTGCCCTAAAAGAAGAAAACAAGACACTATTAGGTAAATAAAGGTAAGTTAAATAACCAAAAACGATAAAAAGAGCTCCCGAGGTCAATGAATTGACCACGAAAACTCCCAATGAAGTTCAAGTCGGATTATAAGGCACATCCAAATCCGCTAACCCTTCCGTCTCAACCGTCCGATCAGTCGCATTCTGATGCTCTTTCACCATATCCGACCACCGTTCACATAAAGCCGTCACAGGACAATAGCGGACAATTCCCTCAGCAACCTTCATCGCGCCACAGAAAGCAGCCAACAGATAAGAATCCCTCCAAGGGCGCTTGACCATCTTTGAAGTGCTCCAAGCCACAATCGTTAATCCAAAAGTAATCCGAATTAATGCATTCAAAATCCCAATGTTTGGTGTAATTTTCAACCTGTTCACTCCTTCACAACATTTTTACAATTTTTATCAATACTTTACTGCTTTAAAAAGTAAAATATGTTAAGATAAGTATCAAAGAACTTTTGTAAGGGCTTTCTTTATTGTTAAATCAACTTATTATTATTATATAGATAGTTTTTTAGAGGAGGGACATGGTATGCTGGAACAACGCTACCGCTGGAAAAACAAACAATTACGCATGCATGTATCCGTTTTAGAAGGGAAAACATCCCCAACAATATTATTGAAAAATGCACTGTACTTAAATCAGACCTTTCGCCAATGGATGAGAGCGAACATCTGGATTTATGAAGACCGCATTGTTTATGTTGGCGATAATATGCCTTCTTATATCGAAAACTGTGAAATCATTGATTGCACCAATGAAATCATTGTACCAGGATACATTGAACCACATGCACATCCATTTCAATTATATAATCCCCTGACATTAGCCGCCTATGCATCCCAATTTGGAACGACGACGCTAATTAATGATAATATGGCGCTAATTTTACATTTAGAAAAAAGGGAAGCGTTTTCATTACTAAGAGATCTTCGCTCAATCCCAACTTCCATGTATTGGTGGGGCCGGTTTGATTCACAAACCGAATTAATGAATGAAGAAGAGATTTTTTCACATAGTAATGTAAAGGCCTGGCTTGAGCACGATGCAGTCCTTCAAGGCGGCGAATTAACAGGCTGGCCAAAACTCCTTGATGGCGATGATATGATGCTTCATTGGATTCAGGAAGCCAAACGGATGCGTAAGCAAATCGAAGGACATTTTCCTGGTGCTTCCGAAAAAACATTAGCAAAAATGATGCTGCTAGGGGCCGATAGTGACCATGAGGCCATGACCGGTGAAGAAGTTTACAGCAGGCTTATGCAAGGCTATATGGTTTCATTACGCTATTCATCGATTCGGCCTGACCTTCCAGAGATCTTAGATGATATGAAACGGTTAGGAATCGAGGCCTATGACCGGCTCATGTTTAATACAGATGGTTCCTCCTCCACCTTTTACGAGCAAGGGATTATCGACCAAATGATTCGAATTGCGATCGAAAAGGGAGTTCCCGTTATAGATGCCTATAATATGGCAACCGTAAATATTGCACGATACTATAAAATTGAACATCTTCATGGGGCGATTGCAACCGGACGTATAGCCAACATTAACTTCCTATCAAGTATTGAAAATCCAACACCGGTCTCTGTTTTAGCCAAAGGTAAATGGGTAAAGCGAGACGGTGTTAAAGTGGAAGGAATGTATGGTGAAATTAACTGGAATGAATATGGATTTAAACCAATGGAAATGGATTGGCAGTTATCGCTTGACGACCTGCAATTTTCCATGCCGTTCGGAATCAAGATGGAGAACTCCGTCATCATGAAACCTTATTCCATCTCAATAGATGCTTCGGCAGACCAACTGCCAGAAGAGTCAGATGAATGTTATTTTATGCTGGTTGACCGATATGGGAAATGGAGAATAAACACGCTTTTAAAGGGATTTGCAACAAACCTGTCAGCTCTTGCCAGCTCTTATTCTAATACCGGAGATATTATTTTAATTGGAAAAAACAGGCATGATATCATAAACGCTTTTAATAGAATGAAAGAATTGGGCGGGGGAATTGTGATGATGGAGGACGGTCAAGTAATTTGTGAAGTACCTCTAAACTTAAGTGGAATCATGTCTAGCATACCCATTGAAAAATTAATAGAACAAGAGAAAACATTATTAAAAGAATTGAAAGAACGCGACTATAAATTTTCAGATCCGATATATAGTCTTGCCTTTTTCTCAGCTACACATTTACCATACATTCGAATCACCCAGCAAGGAATGTATGATGTTATGAACAAATCAGTACTCTTTCCGTCTATAATGCGTTAAACTGTAAGTAAGTAAAGAGTTAAAGCGTGAAAGTGATTTCGGAAAATGGATAAAATAGGGGTGTTCATTTCATGAAAAAATGGGCTGTTGCCGTGGCAGCTTTCCTTGTACTACTTTCAGGGTGTTCCAGTAAGGAAACGGTAAAAAGACCTGTTAAGGAACAAAAACCGGATACGAAACATGAGAATAAACCAGAAAATGTGGCAAAAGCCGACCCTTATTTTTATCCGTTAACAGGTATTGGTACTAATACGAAACCAGATCAACGTGCTGTTGCTGTTATGGTCAATAATCATCCAAAAGCAAGACCCCAATCAGGGCTGAACAAAGCTGACATTGTTTACGAGGTTCTGGCTGAGGGTGATATTACCCGTTTCCTGGCTGTGTTTCAGAGTGAGAGACCAACAAATATTGGTCCTGTAAGAAGTGCTCGGGATTATTATATTAACCTGGCCAAAGGTTTAAATGCTCTCTACATTGCACATGGGTACAGTCCAGAGGCCAAACAATTACTCGAAAGAAACTATGTAGATAATTTAAACGGGATGGTATATGATGGTACATTATTTAAGCGATCTAGCTCGAGAAAACCGCCTCATAACTCCTATATCACTTATGACAACATTTTAAAAGGTGCTGAGCAAAAAGGATATACGATGAAAAACAGTCCGCCTGCTTTCACTTTTTACTCAGTGGAAGAGAGCAAAAAAATAACGGGGCAAGCGGCTAAGTCAGTCAGCATCACTTATTCAAAGACAGGAACTTTTAATTCAAAATTTGAGTTTGATCAAACACTCGGAAAATATAAGCGTTTCTCCGCCGGAGAGCAAACCGTAGATTTGGAAACAGGTGACCCGATATTACTTGACAATGTTTTCATAATAGAAGCGGTGCACAAGCTCATTGATTCATATGGTCTGAGAGATATTGACTTAGAGTCGGGGGGGAAAGCCTATTTGCTCCAAATGGGCAAAGTGAACGAGGTAGAATGGGCTAATAAGGATGGAAGAATTGTTCCGATAAAAAATGGAGTAGAAATACCATTCGTACAAGGGCACACGTGGGTCAATGTTGTTCCGGCCAACCCTGGACTGCATACAAGTATTTCAATTCATGCACAATAAACATTCCAATAAAGGAGTAAAGAATATGCAAATTAATAAATTACGTGGAAAAGAGCTTGATCAATTATTTCAAGCTGTACTTTCCTTACAAGATCTCGAAGAATGCTATCGCTTTTTTGATGATTTATGCACGATTAATGAAATTCAATCGTTAGCACAGCGTTTAGATGTAGCAAGAATGCTGCGCGAAGGAAACACCTATCATAAAATTGAAACTGAAACAGGGGCAAGCACAGCAACCATCTCAAGGGTAAAACGCTGTTTAAATTTTGGCAATGATACTTATGAAATGGTACTTGAACGCATTAAGGAAGAAAGTAAAGCTGAAAAAGAATAAAACAAACCGGAGACAAAAATCTTCGGTTTTTCTTTTTGTATCGGCTCTCAGGAGCAGTTGGATATGATTTCTATCATAAGATTTATGGTTTTCTTTTTTTATTACAAACGGCTAATGCTATAATGGTGTAATGGAAAGATGAATGGAGGATTCCTTCAATGTATGATATTCGCGAGTGGCGGCATGTCTTTAAACTCGATCCTAATAAAGAAATAACAGATGACCAATTAGAAACAATCTGCGAATCAGGGACAGATGCAGTGATTGTGGGCGGGACAGACGGAGTGACACTCGAAAATGTCCTCGATTTAATGGCAAGAATCCGCCGTTATACCGTTCCATGTGTCCTTGAAGTGTCTAGTATAGAGAGCGTAACACCAGGATTTGATCTTTATTTTATCCCAACCATTTTAAATAGCCGGGATCCTAAATGGATTACAGGTCTGCATCATCAAGCCGTTAAGGAATTTGGAGAAGTCATGGATTGGAACGAATTCTTTATGGAAGGCTACTGTATCTTAAACGAGGATTGTAAGGCGGCAAAGCTGACTAAAGCGGATGCCGATTTAACAGTCGAGGATGTTAAGGCATACGCGATGATGGCTGAAAAAATGTACCATCTCCCAATCTTCTATTTAGAATATAGCGGTAAATATGGTGATCCGGTAGTAGCAGCTGCAGCGAAAAAGGTGCTAGAGAAAACAACGCTTTTCTATGGGGGCGGCATCACAAGCTTTGAACAAGCAGCCGAAATGGCCAAGTATGCCGATGTGATTGTCGTCGGAAACGTGATTTATGAAGATTTCCAAAAGGCCCTTGAAACTGTAAAGGCAGTTCGATAGAAATTTGCTTCACAATGATAAAAACGCTAAAATAAAAATAAGAACAAATGTTTGTAACGGTGGTGGAATAAGTGCAATTTTTAACAGATAAGCTTCTAAACGGACTTAATCCGGAGCAGCAAAGTGCTGTTAAGGCAACTGACGGTCCACTTCTTCTAATGGCAGGTGCCGGAAGTGGTAAAACAAGAGTATTAACGCATCGAATTGCGTATTTATTAGTGGAAAAACGTGTAAACCCTTATAACATTCTAGCAATCACTTTCACAAATAAAGCAGCAAGAGAAATGAAGGAACGTATTGCTAAAATGATGGGCGGAGCGGCTGAGGAAATATGGATATCCACTTTCCACTCGATGTGTGTAAGGATTTTACGGCGCGATATCGATCGAATGGGCTTTAACCGAAACTTTACCATTCTAGATACAACTGACCAACAATCAGTGATAAAAGGGATCCTCAAAAATAAAAATCTTGATCCGAAAAAAAATGATCCTCGTGCAATCTTAGGATCCATCAGTTCAGCCAAAAACGAACTCATTGGTCCGGAAGAATATGAAAAAACTGCCGGGGGTTATTTTGAACAAACGGTAAGTGAAGTTTATAAAGACTATCAAAAGCAGCTTAGAAAAAACCAAGCGCTCGATTTTGATGACTTAATTATGATGACGATTCAATTATTTCAGCGGGTTCCGGAAGTTCTTGAATATTATCAGCGCAAGTTTCAATATATTCACGTCGATGAATATCAGGATACAAACCGGGCGCAGTATATGCTGGTAAAAATGCTTGCCAGCAGGTTCCGTAATCTTTGTGTTGTCGGTGATTCCGATCAGTCCATCTATAGATGGCGCGGCGCCGATATTGCCAATATCTTATCCTTTGAAAAAGACTATCCGAATGCAACAGTTATTCTTCTCGAACAGAACTACCGTTCAACTAAACGGATTCTTCTAGCGGCCAATAAGGTAATTGAAAATAACCTAAACCGTAAAAAGAAAAATCTTTGGACGGAAAATCCGGAAGGAAACAAGCTTGTCTATTACCGTGCAGATAGTGAGCAAGGCGAAGCACAGTTCGTAGCTGGAAAAATTAAAGAAATAACGCGCGATAAAAACTATCAACTATCCGACATTGCGATTCTTTATCGGACTAACGCACAGTCCCGTGTAATGGAGGAAGTACTTTTAAAATCAAATATTGATTATTCTATTGTCGGCGGAATCAAGTTCTATGACAGAAAAGAAATCAAAGACATGCTTGCCTATTTACGTTTAATCTCTAATCCAGACGATGACATCAGCTTGCGGCGTGTGATTAATGTTCCGAAACGCGGGATTGGTTCGAGCTCAGTAGATAAAATTGCCGACTTTGCAGCAATGCATGATATTTCTTTATATCAGGCTTTAGAGTCAGTCGAATTGCTTGGATTGAGCCCCAAAATTACAAAAGCCGCAGCTCAGTTTCGTGATTTGATTCGTAACTATACGAATATGCAGGAATTCCTATCCGTAACAGAATTAGTTGAAGAAGTTCTAGATAAATCAGGATATAGGGAAATGCTGAAGGCAGAAAAATCAATTGAGGCTCAAAGCCGACTCGAAAACCTTGAGGAATTATTATCGGTAACGAAAAATTTTGAGGACGCAAGTGATGATAAAACTCTAGTCGCCTTCTTAACAGATTTGGCGCTTGTTGCTGATATTGATTCACTTGATGAGGATGGGGAAAAGGTTGACTCCATTACCCTCATGACATTGCACTCCGCAAAAGGACTAGAATTCCCAGTTGTCTTCTTAATTGGAATGGAAGAAGGCGTATTCCCGCATAGCCGTTCCTTGATGGAAGAAGCCGAAATGGAGGAAGAACGCCGTCTTGCTTACGTAGGCATTACAAGGGCAGAACAGACCTTATTTTTAACTAATGCCCAAATGAGAACTTTGTATGGTAGAACAAGTATGAACCCTGCCTCTAGGTTTATCTCGGAAATTCCCGAGGATTTAATTGACGGCGAAGTACCGGAACAACGGACGGGCAGTTCTTTTGGCTCCGGCGGAAGATCATCCGGCGGAAGATCATTTGGATCTTCAGGAACCTCGTTTGGCTCCTCAGGTACTTCATTTGGTTCGCCAAGGAGTACGTTTACCACGCCAACTACACCAAGAAAACCTGTCATGCGTCCTGTTTCCGCAGCATCTGGCGGAGAGGATATCGGCTGGAAGGTTGGCGATAAAGCTGAACACGGTAAGTGGGGGACTGGGACAGTTGTTAGTGTAAAAGGACAGGGTGAGGGAATAGAGCTGGATATTGCTTTTCCAAGTCCTGTGGGGATTAAGCGTCTATTAGCTAAATTTGCGCCAATTACTAAGGCGTAAGGCTTGCTTGGATAATTTGAGATTACCTTTGTGAAAGGGCTGAATATATGGATCTTCAAACCGCTGCGAAAAAAAACGAGGAAATAAGAGGCCTCTTAAATCAATATGGTTATGAATACTATGTGTTGGACAATCCTTCGGTACCTGATGCCGAATACGACAAGCTCATGCAGGAGCTGTTAGAGCTGGAGGAAAAGTACCCAGAGCTAAAAACACCTGATTCTCCGTCGGTCCGTGTCGGCGGTCCGGTCCTTGATCTATTTGAAAAGGTGGAGCATCGTTCACCGATGTTAAGTTTGGGCAATGCCTTCAACGAGGAAGACCTAAGGGATTTTGACCGCAGAGTCCGTCAAGCTGTAGGCGGCAATATTTCTTATGTTGCTGAATTGAAAATTGATGGACTTGCTGTTTCATTGCGTTATGAAAATGGTTTATTTGTTCAAGGGGCAACCCGCGGCGACGGTACCATTGGGGAAGATATAACGGCAAATCTAAAAACGATAAAATCCATCCCGCTTCGTCTGCGGGAAAATGTTTCGCTTGAGGTGCGCGGTGAGGCCTACATGCCAAAGCGTTCGTTTGAAGCATTGAATCAACTGCGGGAAGAACGCCGCGAGGAGCTGTTTGCCAACCCAAGAAATGCGGCAGCTGGATCCCTTCGTCAGCTTGATCCCAAAATAGCGGCATCAAGAAAACTCGATGTGTTTTTATATGGGATTGGCAATTCCGGTCAAACCGGGGTGGTAACCCATAGTGAAGGGCTTGATTATTTAGATCATCTTGGCTTTAAAACCAATAAAGAGCGCAGAAAATGTGCATCGATTGAAGATGTTATTGAGTTTGTTAACAGCTGGGTTGATAAGCGTCCGCACCTTCCATATGAAATTGATGGAATTGTTATTAAGGTAGATTCTCTAGAACAGCAGGCCGAGCTTGGTACCACGGCCAAAAGTCCGCGCTGGGCCATCGCTTTTAAGTTTCCAGCTGAAGAAGTGGTGACGACTCTTTTAGAGATTGAGTTAAGTGTAGGGAGAACCGGTGTCATTACGCCGACAGCTATTCTCGAGCCTGTTAAAGTAGCAGGAACAACCGTACAGAGGGCTTCCTTGCATAATGAGGATTTAATCCGTGAAAAGGATATTAAAATCGGTGATAAAGTGGTTGTGAAAAAAGCAGGCGATATCATTCCGGAAGTGGTTAATGTTCTGGCAGACCAGCGAACAGGTGATGAAGTAGATTTTCACATGCCAACACATTGTCCAGAGTGTGAAAGTGAACTTGTGCGTCTAGAAGGGGAAGTAGCCCTCAGGTGTATTAACCCGAAATGTCCTGCACAAATACGCGAAGGATTGATTCATTTTGTTTCCCGTGATGCCATGAACATTGAGGGTCTTGGAGAAAAGGTGATCAGTCAGCTTTTTGCTGAAAAATTAATTGGTGATGTTGCGGATATATATAAACTAACACGTGAACAGCTCTTAGCCTTGGAAAGAATGGGTGAAAAGTCTGTCACCAATTTGCTAAAAGCGATTGAAGCCTCCAAAGCTAATTCTCTTGAAAAGCTGTTATTTGGACTAGGTATCCGCCATGTTGGAGCGAAGGCTGCAAAAACACTCGCCCAACAATTTATGACCATGGAAAAATTAGCCAAGGCCGACAAAATGGAGTTAATCAGTATCAATGAAATCGGAGATAAGATGGCTGACTCGATTGTGTCATTTTTTGAACAAGAGGAAGCGATGGAGCTTATAAACGAGTTAACGGCGGCTGGCGTTAATATGGAATATAAAGGGGCAAGACCTATTTCTGTAGAAGAATCAGACAGTGTGTTTGCTGGGAAAACGGTTGTCCTTACAGGGAAACTGGAGCAGTTATCCCGAAATGAAGCGAAGGAAAAGATTGAAGCCCTTGGCGGTAATGTCGCTGGAAGTGTTAGTAAAAAAACACATCTCGTCATCGCGGGTGAAGATGCGGGTTCTAAGTTAACGAAAGCACAAGAACTGGGTATCGAAGTGTGGGACGAGGAGAGGCTTTTAGTAGAATTAAATAAATAAGAGGTGGATCGACGTGAGAAAAATCTCATTGCTCGCTCTCTCCATGGTCTTTTTGCTTAGTGCTTGTGCACCTAATTTCCAAAAGCAAAATGAAACAGTTCAAACAAAGGTGAAGACAACGGGGAAAGCGATTATTCCTAAATATAATATCTCGAATAATTATTACCGGACGATCCTGCCATTTGAACCGGGGGAAGCGCGCGGATTAGTGGTTAACAATATTAATACAAGATATGACTTAAATGAATTTGAAATGGGCTTGATGAGAATCGCCCAGAACAGTTTTGACACGGATAAGTATTATTTTCAAGAGGGCCAGCAAATTAAGGCAGCGACCATAAAACAGTGGTTAAGCCGTCAGTATACGGCTGCACAGCTTAAGGAAAATAATATGAAAGCAGCGGACAATATTGGTTTAAATCCAGTCAATACCAGTCCGGCTGGGAGTCCGCCTTCAAGCCCGGTTTATCTTGCTCATATCTTAGAACATGATTATCTAACAAAAGACGATAAGGGTAATGTGTCTCTTGCAGGAATCACGATTGGTCTGGCATTAAACTCGATTTACTATTATAAATTACAATCAGACGGCGATACCCTAGAGAAAAAAATTCCGTTTGCAGAAATGGAACAGGAAGGCAAGAAAATGGCCGCAGAAGTAGTAAAACGTATTCGGTCCATGAAGAATTTAGGTAATATCCCAATCACAATTGCTTTATTTGAACAGCAAAGTAAAACATCAGTCGTACCAGGCAACTTTTTCACGTATTCAACGGTGGATCAAGGAAGCTCCGATCTTAATAGCTGGGAAAAGGTTGATGAAAAATACTACTTGTTCCCTTCTACCGACGCTGAAAATGACCATCGTGATGATACGATTGCCTTTCTTAACTTTAAACAAGATGTAGAGGAATACTTTCCTAATTATAATGGGGTGATTGGCAAGGCCTTTTATGTAGGTGACCAACTGCAGGACTTGAGTATCACTATTCCAATTCAATTTTATGGAAAGACAGAGGGGATTGGTTTTACCCAATATGTGACGGGGCTTGTGATGGAGCATTTCCCTAAATATCTTTCTGTTTCGGTTAGTGTAACGTCCGTGGATGGTCCTGAGGCACTCATTGTCAAAAAGGCTGATGCAACGGAACCATTTGTCTATATCTATCAATAAGACCTAGCTTTTTGCTGGGTCTTTTTCAATTTTTAAAGAGATAAGTCCATCTAAGTCTACGTTCATTGTAGTTCCTAATCATTCTTAATCATGTTAGAATGATTCTGTATGTAACCGTTTTAATACATAGGAGGGGTTAGAAATGATACAGCCATACAAGCATGAACCGTTTACTGATTTTTCAGTGGAAGATAACCGTCAGGCCTATCTACAAGCATTAAAAACAGTAGAAGGTTATTTGGGGCAAGATTATCCTCTAGTCATTGGCGGAGAAAAAATCACAACAGAAGAAAAAATCATTTCCTATAATCCAGCAAATAAAGAAGAAGTAATTGGCCAGGTTTCAAAGGCTAACCAAGAGCTTGCGGAAAAAGCCATGCAAGCGGCGGTAGAAGCATTTAAAACTTGGAAAAAAACAAAACCTGAAGTGCGCGCTGATGTCCTCTTTAAGGCAGCATCAATTATTCGCCGCCGTAAGCATGAGTTTTCAGCTTTAATGACAAAAGAAGCAGGTAAGCCATGGAAAGAAGCCGATGCAGATACGGCTGAAGGAATTGACTTCCTTGAGTATTACGGACGGCAAATGCTGTCTTTAAAAGGTGGGGTTCCTGTACAAAGCCGAGCGAATGAATTCAATCGCTATGATTATATTCCACTTGGTGTCGGCATTATTATTTCACCATGGAACTTTCCATTTGCCATTATGGCAGGAACAACTGTTGCAGCCATTGTCTCAGGCAATACCGTTTTATTAAAGCCAGCATCTACCACTCCAATTATCGCAGCCAAATTTGTTGAAGTAATGGAGGAAGCAGGCCTGCCAAAAGGAGTTTTAAATTTTGTTCCAGGCAGTGGGGCTGAAGTAGGCGATTATTTGGTTGACCATAAAGATACTCGATTCATCAGCTTTACAGGCTCTCGTGATGTGGGTCTTCGTATCTTCGAACGTTCATCTAAATTAAGCCCCGGTCAAATTTGGATGAAACGCTTAATTGCAGAAATGGGCGGAAAAGATACCATTGTTGTCGATAAAGAGGCGGACCTCGAGCTTGCAGCCCAATCCATCGTTGCTGGAGCATTCGGTTTTTCTGGCCAAAAATGTTCTGCATGTTCTCGAGCAGTAGTCGTTGAGGATGTATATGAACAAGTATTAAATCGTGTTGTCGAGTTAACCAATCAATTAACAATAGGAAATCCTGCTGAGCAAGGCAATTTCATGGGGCCTGTTATCGACAACAATGCATATAAAAAAATCCTTGAGTATATTGAAATTGGGAAACAAGAAGGTAAGTTGCTGACTGGCGGCGAAGGTGATAATTCAAAAGGATATTTCATCAAGCCAACTGTTTTTGCAGAACTTTCCCCTACATCCCGAATTATGCAGGAAGAAATCTTTGGCCCAGTGGTTGGGTTTACTAAAGCAAAGGATTTCACAGAAGCAATTGATATTGCCAACAATACGGAATATGGCTTAACTGGGGCCGTTATTACTAATAACCGCGCCCACTTAGAACAGGCTCGTGAAGACTTTCATGTTGGTAACCTTTATTTCAACCGTTCATGTACAGGTGCCATTGTTGGCTACCAGCCATTCGGCGGTTTCAATATGTCTGGTACTGACTCGAAAGCAGGCGGACCTGATTACTTGCTTCTTCATATGCAAGCGAAAACAACTTCAGAAATGTATTAGTTCAAACAAAAGAATGAACGAACCCCTTCTCTAAGTGAGGAGGGGTTTTTTTCCTTGAATTGTCATAAATTAATGGATAGCGATAACAATATGTTTTATAGGACATTTTAAAAGTGTTATCTATTGCTAATAGCAATATACCTAATAAAGACAACGAAAGAATTTTATGTAAAATTTTATACCCGCTATGATAATATTAAGAAAACAAGATGAAAAGGAAACATTTATAAAATGAAATACGTCATTAATAAAGAGCATATTTTAAAATGTCATCACTAAAAAGACCTAGTTAGTATATCGTCTTCTTGGAGGTTTTGGACCTTTGATCCCATTATATTTGTTTCATGTTACAGCAGTACCGCATAGTGAGAGCTTGCTTTGGACCTTTCTATCATGTAATGCATTTGTCGTCATCTCTGGTATTGTCTTTATGTATAAGCTGTTTACGCAAAAAAAGGTAAAGATAGCTGGTATTCTTTTTGGAATGGCATTAGCGATAAATTATATCTTAATAGCCATAATTGGAGACCCTTTTGACCTGTTAGGATAATTTGAATGAACCGAAGTTGTATCTGAAAGCAAACTTCACTAAGTGCCTGATTAATGGAACAAAATACAGATAAAAGCTTGAGAGGGGATGAAATATTGAAATATTACCGTTTGTGGGTCCTTGCTTTTTTATTAAAATTTATTGGGTCGGCTTGGGATGCATCTTATCATTTTAAATATTTATTTGAAGAATACTCTATTCCCCATATTGTTAATACCATGGGTTTTGCCTTAGGGGGCATCCTGTTATTTAAGGAGTGGAGACACTCTACTTACATGGACGGTTTTTCAAGGAATCTCATTACGATCGGATATGGGCTGTTTCTTATCGGTATTCCCCTTGATTTTACCTACCATATTGCCTATGGGATCGATTTAACGACCTGGAGTCCAACTCATTTTATTTACTATATTGCCACAGACATCATGATATTTGGTGTATGGCATGGATATAATTTGTATACATGGCATACAGTACCGACATGGAAGTCAATGCATACGTGGTTTATGATGTTCTTGCTTGAATGCTTGTTGTTTCCGAATATGCAGCAGGAAAATGGAGCGATCTCTTATGACCAATACATGCATGGAAAATCGATTGCTTCGAAGGAAATTCTTGAGTTAATCTCTGACCCCGCATCACAAATCTTTGGCGGAATCCCAGTATATGTGTATCCGATTTATTCTGTCTTAATGGTAGGGCTATTAACGGTTGTGACGATTCGTATATTACGTGATTTTACTATTCCATTTATGGGAGCCCTGTTATACATTTGTTTAAGATTTATTGGAAAAGCTATCTTTGCAGCAGTAGAATATCCTACCTCCTACGTACCGATGACAATTATCCTAATTCCACTGGCCTTTCTATTGTTTAGAAGAACCAACTGGCTCGCTGGACTCATTGGCAGTTTTGCCTATTTTCTCAGCCTTTTTGCCATTCACAAGTCTGGAATCCTTATCACACCACCGTTGGAATTATGGGAGCTAGCCCCTGTGCTCCTAATCGGCATATTAGTACCCGTCATCAATGCCATCATCAACCCCCATTTCGCACTAAGAAAAAATAAACAACCTGCATAACGTAAAAAGGGTGCCTGTCACCCTTTTTTGTTTTGGACGTTTTATTACAGTGGGTATGGTAGATATGGTAGTCTCTCACAATTGGGCATTTACATTTACTAGAAATGTCATAATTAACGTGTGAGATGTGATGAACGTCACAATTTTTTAGGGGTGTTCCCTTTACAATCTATCTATAGAGAAAAACTATTAAGTGAAAATTAAACACATTATTATTAACTATAAAGGAGCCAACCAGATATGAAGAAACTAGTAATGATTGGTAACGGAATGGCTGGAGTAAGGACCATTGAAGAAATTCTTAAACTGAATACCGAGCAATTTGAGATTACCATCTTTGGGGAAGAGCCGCATCCAAACTACAATCGTATTAAATTATCAAATATTCTTCAGGGTAACACAAACTTTGATGATATTATTATCAATCCGCTTGAGTGGTACAAAGAAAATAATATCCAGTTGTACACAGGAGAAGCCATTGTAAGCATCGATGTAGAAAGTAAGCGTGTCATCAGTGATCAAGGTCGAGAAGTTGAGTATGATGAACTCATTATTGCAACAGGATCTAATTCATTTATTTTGCCTATTCCCGGTGCAGACAAAATCGGTGTAACGGGTTTTCGTGATATCAAAGATTGTGAAATGATGATCAAATCAGCAGGCCAATACCAAAAGGCTGTTGTTATTGGCGGCGGGCTGCTTGGACTTGAAGCAGCAAGAGGGCTCCTAAACCTTGGCATGAAAGTCGATGTTGTCCACCTTATGCCGCATCTCATGGAACGCCAGCTTGACCCAATCGCCTCTTCTTTACTTAAAACAGAGCTAGAATCACAAGGCATGAACTTCTTTATGGAGAAACAAACCGTTGGAATTTTAGGCGATGAGCGTGTAACAGGACTTCGTTTTAAAGATGGTTCTGAAGTCGAAGCCGATCTGGTTGTTATGGCGATTGGAATTAAGTCGAACATACAAGTTGCAAAAGACAGCGGCATCTATGTGAACCGCGGTATTGTTGTGAATGACTATATGGAAACAAGTGTCCCTCATGTATACGCAGTCGGCGAATGTGCGGAACACAGAGAAATTGTTTATGGCCTAGTTGCCCCATTATATGAACAAGGAAAAATCCTTGCCAGTCATATTTGCGGAATCGAATCGAAACCATATGAAGGTTCTGTGACTGGTACACAGCTAAAAGTTGCTGGCGTGGACCTATTCTCTGCAGGTGAAATTTTTGAAGATGGCACTACTAAATCTATTATGGTTTACAATGAGTACGAGGGACTCTATAAACGAGTACTAACTAGAAACAACACAATAGTAGGAATTGTCCTTTATGGTGATACAAAAGATAGTACTAGATTATATAGAATGCTGACCAAAAAAGAAGATATCAGCGGGGTTTCTATTTTCCATACAGAATGTACTGGAGAAAGCAGCACGGACGATATTGCATCTATGCCAAATGATGAGTTAGTCTGCGGCTGTAACGGTGTCACAAAGGGCGCGATTGTCGAAGCAATCCAAACACAAGGCCTAACAACACTAGACCAAGTAAGCCATTGCACTAACGCGGGCCGTTCTTGCGGACGCTGTAAACCAATGGTCAGCCAAATTCTTGCCCATTCATTAGGTGATCAGTTTGATGCGGCCGCAGCTCAGAAAACAAGCATTTGCGGATGTACTACAGTAAGCCGTGAGGAATTGGTAGCTGAAATCAAGGAAAAAGGACTAACAAATGTAAAAGAGGTCATGAACGTACTTGATTGGAATAATACGGAAGGTTGTACGAAATGCCGTCCGGCGATCAACTATTATCTTGGCATGATTCATATGGATGAATATAAGGATGACCGTGATTCCCGTCTCGTGAATGAGAAGATGCATGCTAATATTCAGAAGGATGGAACGTATTCTGTTGTTCCAAGAATGTATGGCGGTGTCACAACCGCAGCAGATTTGAAAAAAATAGCTGAAGTTGCTGAAAAGTATAACGTTCCTTTAGTAAAATTAACGGGTGGACAACGAATCGGTTTGTTCGGTGTGAAAAAAGAAGACCTTCCGGCGATGTGGGAGGAGTTGGATATGCCATCTGGTTATGCTTACGGAAAAACACTAAGAACGGTTAAGACTTGCGTTGGAGCACAATTCTGCCGCTATGGTACACAAGATTCAATGGCACTTGGCATCAAGCTGGAAAAGAAATTTGAACGTCTGGATACACCACATAAAGTGAAAATGGGCGTATCTGCATGTCCAAGAAACTGTTCAGAGGCAGGTATCAAGGATATCGGCTTCGTCGGAATTGATGGAGGCTGGGAAATCTATGTCGCTGGTAACGGCGGTGTTGACCTTCGGGCCGGCGATCTGCTATGTACCGTGAAAACAGAAGAAGAAGTAATGGAAATGACAAGTGCTTACCTCCAGTATTACCGCGAAACAGCTAACTATTTGGAGCGGACCTCTAAATGGGTTGAGCGGATGGGACTGGATCATGTCAAGGAAGTATTGGCGGACGAGGAAACACGTAGAGGCTTGAACGATAGAATGGATCAAACCTTAAAAAAATATATTGAGCCATGGAATGAAGCAGTTCAAAATGAAGAAATAAAGGATAAATATTATACTAGACATAACATTTCAGTCGGGAGTGAATCCAAATGATCGAAACTATCACTCGAATTCCAGTAGCACATTATAAAAATGTAAAAGCAAGAGCTGGGTATTCTATCAAAGTTGACACGACAGAAGTAGCTCTATTTAAAACAACAACTGGTCAGGTTTATGCATTAGAAAACCGCAGCCCCCATCCAAAGGGCGGGGTCCTTTCTGAAGGTCTGATCAGCGGCGAATATGTGTATTGTCCGGTCTATGATTGGAAAATCTCATTAGTAGATGGAAAGGTTCAGGCTCCTGATGAAGGTCAGGTGAGAACCTTTAAGGTAGAAGTCAAAGAAGATATCATTTTTATAGTTTTATAAAAAGGGAAGGAAGGCTGCAGCAGGATGAAAACAGGAAAAGTATTTTTAGTAGGAGCAGGACCAGGAGATGTGGGTTTAATCACAATAAAAGGATTAGAGGCGATTAAGCAAGCCGAGGTCATACTTTATGACCGGCTTGCCAATCCCAAGCTATTAGAATACGCCGGCAGTGATTGTGAGTTCATCTATTGCGGAAAGCTGCCTGACCGTCATACCTTGCGCCAAGAGAGCATTAATGATTTCCTAGTGAAAAAGGCATTAGCAGGAAAGATCGTGGTGCGGTTAAAAGGCGGAGATCCGGGCGTATTTGGCAGAGTAGGTGAGGAAGCAGCTGCCCTGGCTGAATACCAAATTCCTTTTGAAATCGTTCCTGGCATTTCATCGGGGATTGCAGCCCCCCTTTATGCAGGAATTCCTGTCACCCATCGTGAGCATGCGGAATCCTTCGCGGTCGTTACTGCCCATGACAAATCTCAGGATGGAAAGCCGCTCCTTGATTGGGAAGGACTTTCCAGAGGTGTGGACACGATTGCCTTTTACATGGGGGTTGGGAATTTACCGTTTATTTGTGAAAATCTCATCAAATATGGGAAGCCTTCCTCTACACCGGTGATATTAATTCACTGGGGTACCTTTGGCCGGCAAAAAACGTTGCAAGGAACATTAGCTAATATTTCCGAGAAAGTGCTAAAGGCAAAGTTCAGCAATCCATCGATTATTTTGGTTGGAGACGTTATCTCTCTTCGTGAAAAAATAAGCTGGTTTGAGAAAAAGCCTTTGTATGGCCGGCAAATTTTGTTAGCACGGACAAGTTCAAGCCCAAGTGAATTAGCAAAGGAATTACTTGTACAAGGGGCAGATGTAATTGAGTTTCCAAAATGGAAAGTAACAAGGATACCGCTTGATCTCCGAAGGGTTACTAGCTTTGAAAAAATATTATTTACATCACCTGAAAATGCGGCAGAATTTTTTGCGGCTGTTATTGAACAGAAAATTGATGTTCGCAACATACGTGCGGAACTCTTTGCGATGTCTAGCAAAACGTTAAAGGCATTACGTGAGCGAGGATTGATCGGGAAACTGGCTTCGGAGATTGTCGACTCAGAAAAAATGCTGATTGTCGGTGATACTCAATTATTACAGACAAACTTTCATAAAGCAGAGGTTATGGTAACAAGCAACAAGGAGTTGGATCGCCAATTCCTGCCGATTTTTCAACGAATGCTTAAGGAAGCACAGATCAATACGATGATTTTCCCAAGCAGTGCCTCCGTTAAACCGTTTATGACAGCATTAGCAGAATGTGATATAAATGCATGGCAGCTGTTGAATGGTAAGCAGGTAATCGCTATGGGAGAATTAACGCAATCAGCTGCGATAAATGCTGGGCTTGGTTCTCCCGAGGTGCCAGTCAGCCCTTCGAAGGAAGCGTTAGTAAACTATTTGGTAGAGCATCCATTACAGGGAGTAGAGGAATGAGGACAAACTATCCGATTATGTTACAACTTGATACGAAAAAAGTAGTAGTGATCGGCGGCGGCAGGGTGGCCGAGCGAAAGGTTCGAGGTCTGCTTGGCACGGGGGCTCAGGTGGTGGTGATCAGCCCGGAAGCTACAGGAGAAATCCAAACCCTTTTTCTAGATGGAAAAATTGTATGGGAAAAAAAGTTTTTTTCAGCGGAAGACCTTCGGGGTGCGGCTCTTATCTTTGCAGCAACTGACGATAAGGACATCAATCAATCCGTAAAATCCTTGGCCGAGAAGCAACAACTGGTGACGGTTGCCGATGACCCGGACATTTCCGATTTTCATCTGCCAGCACATGTGCAGCGGGGTCGGTTAAGTATAGCGGTATCGACTGGAGGGGCAAGTCCAACACTTGCCAAGAAATTACGCGCGGAGTTAGAAAAGATATTTGATGAACGATATGAAGAATACCTTGAATTTCTTTTTACCGCGCGGCAATGGATTCTGAAGGAAGTGAAAGATCCAGCTTTAAAAAGAAAATTACTAACAGCAATGGTTAGCGAGGATTTTTTAAACAGTCAAAATCGCGCGGAGGATTTCCAGCGTTTATATGAGGAATTAAAGTAAAAGCGGGTGCCTTTTTTAAAGGCACTCGTTTTTTTGTCGTGGGCAGGAAAATATACCTATTGAATAAACGTATAGATATCAAGGTTTTGCTCCGTTCTATAAAAGTTACCCCTATAAGTGCAGGGGATAATTACCTATTTTTAAAAATTTTCAGAAAAAATGGTTCCCTTTTCCAAAATACTGTTATATAATACAAAACGAAGGTAAGTACTGTATTATAACAAAGAGGTGAACGAGTACATGTCGACGCAAACTACAGGTATTGAAGTAGTTGGGGCTTTAAAAGCCCAGTATGATGAGATTTTGACACCCGGGGCATTAAACTTAATCGAAGAGTTAGAGCGTAAATTTGGTCACCGCAGAATCGAACTGTTGCAGTACAGGGATAAACGCCAAGAGGAAATGAATAAAGGCAAGCTTCCTGATTTTCTTCCTGAAACCAAGCATATCCGGAACAGTGATTGGACAGTGGCGCCGCTGCCAAAGGATCTCCAAGATCGCCGGGTAGAAATAACCGGGCCGACTGACCGCAAAATGGTCATTAATGCGTTAAACTCAGGTGCAAAATTGTTCATGGCTGATTTTGAGGATGCCACATCACCGACATGGGAAAGTATCATTGAAGGACAGATCAACTTAAGAGATGCGATAAACCGGACAATATCGTTTGAAAATCCAAATGGAAAAACATATGAGCTTAAGGAAGAAACAGCGGTTCTCATCGTTAGACCACGAGGGCTGCATCTCGAAGAAAAACATGTGCTCTTAGATGGCAAGCCCATCTCTGGAAGCTTTTTCGATTTTGGAATCTACTTTTTCCATAATGTAAAAACATTGCTTGCAAACGGTTCAGGCCCCTACTTTTATCTGCCAAAGCTTGAGAGTCACTTAGAAGCACGGCTTTGGAACGACGTATTTGTGTATACACAGGAGAAGCTGGGGATTCCTCAAGGAACCATCAAAGCAACGGTATTGATAGAAACTATTTTAGCTGCGTTTGAAATGGATGAAATTCTTTATGAGTTAAGGGAACACTCCGCAGGATTAAATTGCGGACGCTGGGATTATATTTTCAGCTATATTAAAAAGCTTCGCCATCAAAAGGAAGTTATATTACCGGATCGCTCGCAAGTAACGATGACTTCACCGTTTATGCGTTCCTATTCACTATTAACAATTCAAACTTGTCATCGCCGCAAGGCACCAGCAATGGGTGGGATGGCCGCGCAAATACCGATAAAAAATAATCCGCAGGCCAATGAGGAAGCGTTTGCTAGTGTTCGTGCCGATAAGGAACGAGAGGCCCGTGATGGTCATGATGGAACATGGGTTGCACATCCAGGACTAGTGCCGGTGGCGATGGAAGTATTCAACCGTGAAATGCCAACGCCGAACCAAATCCATACTGCTAAACAGCAGAAGGTAACAATTACAGCACAGGATTTACTAGAAGTACCAAACGGCACAATTACGGAAGCAGGAGTCCGTACAAACATCAATGTTGGCATTCAATATGTGGCATCCTGGTTAAATGGCAGAGGTGCTGCCCCAATCCATAATTTGATGGAGGACGCAGCAACGGCTGAAATCTCACGTGCACAGCTGTGGCAATGGATCCGCCATCCAAAAGGTATCTTAGACGACGGCAGAAAAGTGACTGCCGAAATGTATGAGCAATTAAAGCAAGAAGAGTTGGAGAAGATTAAGCTGGAAGTCGGCGCTGAAAACTTTGAAAAGGGCAGATTCACCGAAGCTGTTCAACTATTTGACCGTTTGATCTTAAATGATGAATTTATTGACTTCTTAACACTGCCAGGGTATCAGCAGTTATAAGGGATTCTTTTTATAAAAATATCTAAATAGATTAATAGGAGGAATTTTAAAATGACAGATTCAAGAGCTGCTCAATTACAAGAAAGCTGGGAAATGGATAGCCGTTGGAAAGGAATTACTAGACCGTACACGGCAGAAGATGTAATCAAACTCCGCGGTTCGATTGATATTGAGCATACTTTAGCCCACAGAGGTGCTGAAAAGCTTTGGAAGCTATTAAATGAAGAAGATTATGTGAATGCCCTTGGAGCGTTGACAGGAAATCAAGCTGTCCAGCAAGTAAAGGCAGGATTAAAAGCTATTTACTTAAGCGGCTGGCAAGTGGCAGCCGATGCAAACCTATCAGGACATATGTATCCGGACCAAAGCCTTTATCCTGCAAACAGTGTACCAAGTGTGGTAAAGCGGATTAATCAAGCCCTGCAGCGCGCGGACCAAATCCATCATTCGGAAGGCGATAATTCCATTGACTGGTTTGCACCGATTGTGGCTGACGCAGAAGCTGGGTTTGGCGGACAGTTAAACTGTTTTGAATTGATGAAAGGGATGATTGAAGCAGGTGCTTCAGGGGTTCACTTTGAAGACCAGTTGTCTTCCGAAAAAAAATGCGGACACTTGGGCGGAAAAGTACTGCTGCCAACACAAACGGCGGTTCGCAACTTGATTGCGGCTCGTTTGGCTGCAGACGTGATGGGGGTTCCAACTGTACTAGTTGCCCGGACGGATGCGAATGCGGCGGATTTGATTACGAGTGATATCGATATGAATGATGCTCCGTTTATTACAGGTGAACGGACACCGGAAGGCTTCTTCCGTACTAGTGCAGGAATTGATCAGGCGATTGCCCGCGGTTTAGCTTATGCTCCATATGCCGACTTAATTTGGTGTGAAACTTCTGAGCCGAATATTGAGGAAGCTAGAAGGTTTGCGGAAGCGATTCATGAGAAGTTCCCTGGCAAACTATTAGCCTATAACTGTTCACCATCCTTTAACTGGAAGAAGAAACTGGATCAAGAAACGATTGCAAATTTCCAAAAGGAGCTTGGCGAAATGGGCTACAAGTTCCAGTTCGTTACGCTTGCCGGCTTCCATGCCTTGAATCACAGCATGTTCGAGCTTGCCCGCGGCTATAAGGAGCGCGGCATGGCAGCTTACTCGGAGTTGCAGGAGGCTGAGTTTAGCAGCGAGCAATACGGCTACACTGCGACACGGCATCAGCGTGAGGTTGGTACGGGTTACTTTGATCAGGTATCGATGGTTATTACAGGTGGTACGTCTTCGACTACGGCATTGAAGGGGTCAACGGAGGTAGAGCAGTTTAGTAGTAATAAATAAAGTTGTGTGTGTGGATCCTGCTCTCCGTATGGAGGGGAGGATCCTTTTTGTTGGTGGGAGGTTAACCTGCGGATAAGAGGAGTCAACTCGCGGCTAGGGGGCTAACTTGGGAATGAGAGGAGCCAACTTGCGGATGAGAGGGGCCAACTTGCGGGTAAAAGGAATCAATTTGCGGATGAGAGGAGCCAACTCGCGGCTAGGGGGCTAACTTTGCGGATAAGAGGAGCTAACTTGCGGCTAGGGGGCTAACTTTGCAGATAAGGGTAGCCAACTTGTGAATAAGGCAAAACCAGTTTTCATGTTTTTTGGAACAGCACTTTTTTTAAGGTATTATCATACATAATAATAGCCTTTTAGATGGAGTTGATATGCTTGGAAAGGAAAACTGTAGAGGATGTCCTGAAGCAAGGCATCTATGGACCTTTAGAAACAAAACCTGAAGAGCGGCGGAAATACCTAGGAACCTTACGTGAACGAATCATAGTCGCACTAACCAAAAGCCAGGTAGCGGAAACCAAAATATATCCACAAGTAGAGCAATTCATGAAGGAATATCCAAAGGCACAGCTTTTTCTAAATGGAAACATGGCATATGAAGAGTTATCTAAATATGTAAAACTAGCCTCAAAAAATAAAATGGAACATAAGATTGTGACCAACAAAGAGCATGATACAGACATCGGTTTAGTATTAGCCATGAGCGTTGCGATCGACAAGGAAGATATATTTATTAGCCAAAAAGTCCAAATACCTGAAAAGCTGCCAGAGAAAAAAAGTCTATTTGCTAAGTTGTTCAAGCGGTGAAACTAAGTGTGTGGTTCAAATATGGATCACACACTTTTATTTTTTTAAGATAGGCAATAAAATTAAATTTAAAAAGGTGAATGTATGACAATTAAAGGAATAAATCACTTACTTTTCTCGGTGTCTGATTTAGATAAATCAATTAAATTTTACCAAAATGTACTTGAGGCCAAACTATTAGTAAAAGGAAGCAACACAGCTTACTTTGATTTAAATGGTCTATGGGTTGCCCTTAACGTTGAAAAGGGCATCCCCCGTAATGAGTTCAACCAATCTTATACCCATATTGCATTTTCAATAGATGAGGCGGATTTCTCAAAAATGTGCAATAAACTTGAGAAGCTAAACGTGAATATTTTGCCTGGCCGGCAGCGGGATGAAAGGGATAAGAAATCTATTTATTTCACCGACCCAGATGGGCATAAATTTGAATTTCATACTGGTACGCTTCAAGATAGATTGGATTACTACCAACAGGAAAAAGGACATATGGAATTTTACTAGAAAAAAGGGTGCTCGGCTCAGGAGCACCTATTCAATTGCAACTTCAACCAATGCCTCAAGCTCCATCTCTACATTCCCTTGAATCGCGCGACTAATCATACAAGAAGTTTCGGCCTTTTGCGCCAGCTTCTTAGCCAATGACAAATCTTTTGCACCAGCATTGCTTTTCAAAACTACACATGGGCGATGGATAATTTTTTTATAGGTAAAAACGCCGCCCGTCACATCGACAATAGCCTCTGAATCCATCGTTAATGATTCCTTTTCCAGACCAGAACGCTCCAGCATCGAAGCAAGCGTAATAATATAACAGGTTGCCGCTGCTCCAAGCAGCATTTCATCCGGATTTGTACCAACACCGGGCCCGTCCATTTCGGGCGGAATGGATACCTTTGTTTTTAAATTCCCAGCCTCAATTTCGCCAATATCATTACGCAAGCCAGGCCAGTTGGCTTTTAAATGGAAGTGATGTTCGGCCATACTAATTTCCTCCAATTAATTATTTTTCATCACATTAGCTTAAAACTATGGTATGGTAGAGTTTGACACTTTAAAAATGGAGCAGTGATAATGAAGCTGATTTTTAAACTAATCCTGACACTTATCCTTTGTGTTTATATTGCTATTCTTTCAAAATTAATCCTTTTTAAATATATCCCGTTATCGCAAATTATTGAACATTTTAACTTTACATACGATGGTTACCACTGGCGTGACAATAACTTCGTTCCCTTCAAAACCATTTATTTCTACATGTATTTAGCTGATATTAATTTAATTATCCGAATTGAGAATTTAGTAGGGAATATCATCGGATTTGCCCCATTTGGATTTATTTTACCATTGCTCTCAAAAGGGTTCCAGAAACTTAGCAAGGTTACCATTACCACCTTTATCTTGAGTTTAACGTTTGAAACCATTCAACTAGTATTTGAATTTGGCAGCTTTGATGTCGATGACCTTATTTTAAATACCCTAGGTGGGATATTAGGTTATATCCCGTTCAAAATCCTTCAAGTGACAACTGTGAAAAGTATACAAAACAAAAACACCTAATGATTCTTTAAAAAGATCCACTAGGTGTTTTTTCGCTGTTTGTCACAGGAACACTATCCACTAACAATTGAATATTCTTATTCACCTTGGTGCTGTAGGTAAAATCACCATAGCAATATGGATAGCGGAAATTATCCTTGTCTCCGCCGCAATTATATAGGGCTGGTTTTTGTTTTACCTGTAGAAGGGAAAAATCCTTTGCCAGTTCCTCACTATGTTTCCCGCCATGCTGCGCTACATAGTCAATATAGCCAGCCCCCATGTTATATGCCTGTATAATCGTTGGAAAATCTACCTTTTTTTGAGTTCCATAAGCCAGGACGCGTTGAAAATGCTTTACTCCGACCTGGATACTCTGTTTAGGGTCAGTAATCGTATTTTTAGCCAAACCGGCCGATTCAGAGGCCTGCATCGGATCTCCGCCAAGGCCGTGACTTTCCTGCTGCATCAGGGCAACAAGTACAGGGGTGTGCTCCTCGAGCTGATATTTTGCTAATTCGTCATGGATAAAAGGCGTATATTTTTTTACCGCTGCAAAAGTATCAGTTTTCACGAGCGGAGGGGAAATTTGTTTTTGAAAGTGAATTTGAACCCAAGCCAATCCGCAAAAAAGCAAAAACAGCACGAAAAAGGTTTTCCATTTCTTCCGTTTTCGTTTCTTTTTCATTACAATTACTCTCCCAAATTCTTAGCTTATTTGAATATTATAAATGACGTCTCTTGACGCTGTCAGGTTTCATTTTTGTTAAAATGTTAAATGATAATCTAAAACTCTCTTTGTTTGTTAATAATGAAGAAGGAATCATTGCGGTAAAGCGAAAAAGTTTGGTATTATCAATTATAAAATAATATTGAGATAGGGGGTTAAAAGCATGTCACGAATTTCAACGGAAGAAGTAAAACACGTTGCCAACTTGGCGCGATTAGCCGTTACGGAAGAAGAAGTCGAAAAATTTACAAAACAGTTGGATAAGATTATTACTTTTGCAGAACAGTTAAATGAATTGGATACGGAGAATGTGAAGCCTACATACCATGTCCTTGATATGAAAAATGTATTGCGCGAGGACGTTTCACAAAAAGGGCTGCCGCGTGAAGAGGTGCTGAAAAATGCACCTGAGCATCAGGACGGTCAAATTAAGGTACCATCGATATTGGGAGAGTAGGGAGTGAAAAAATTGAGTCTATTTGATTATAAAGTTTCGGACCTTCATGAGTTAATACATAAGAAGGAATTAACCGTATCCGATCTCGTAGAAGAGTCATATAAACGTATTGGCCAGGTTGAAGACAAGGTCAAGGCCTTTTTAACCCTAGATGAAGAAAGAGCCCGGGCAACTGCAAAATCACAAGATGAAAAGTTGAATTCTGAAGATTCCAGAGGTTTGCTTTTTGGCATGCCGATTGGCGTGAAGGATAACATCGTTACCAAGGGTTTGCGTACTACTTGTGCGAGTAAAATTCTAGAAAATTTTGACCCGATTTATGATGCAACGGTTGTTCAAAAACTGCAGCAAGCAGAAACCGTTACAATCGGTAAACTAAATATGGACGAGTTTGCAATGGGATCCTCAAATGAAAACTCCCACTACCAAAAAACACGTAATCCATGGAATCTTGAAAGGGTGCCTGGCGGATCTTCAGGCGGTTCTGCAGCATCTGTCGCATCAGGAGAAGTGCTTTTCTCCTTAGGGTCTGATACCGGCGGTTCCATCCGACAACCTGCGTCTTTTTGTGGCGTCGTTGGAATGAAACCAACTTACGGCCGTGTATCTCGTTTTGGTCTCGTCGCCTTTGCTTCATCGCTTGATCAAATCGGTCCAATTACAAGAACGGTTGAGGACAATGCTTATCTATTACAAGCTATCTCTGGTTTAGATCCAATGGACTCAACTTCTGCGAATGTTGATGTTCCAAATTTTGCTTCTGCTCTAACAGGCGACATTAAGGGTCTAAAAATCGCCGTGCCAAAAGAATATTTAGGCGAAGGTGTGACAGATGCAGTCCGCCAATCTGTAATGGATTCATTAAAGGTCCTTGAGAGTCTTGGCGCTGAATGGGAAGAAGTTTCTCTACCGCATTCCAAGTATGCCTTAGCAACTTATTATTTGCTGTCCTCATCAGAAGCATCAGCAAACCTTGCTCGTTTTGACGGGGTGCGTTATGGCTATCGAACTCAAGATGCAGAAAGTTTAATTGAATTATATAAAAAGACACGTGCAGAAGGCTTCGGTGATGAAGTAAAACGCCGGATCATGCTTGGTACGTTTGCACTTAGCTCCGGTTACTATGATGCTTATTATAAAAAAGCACAGCAGGCCCGGACGTTGATTAAGAAGGATTTTGAAGATGTTTTTGAAAAATATGACGTCATTGTTGGACCAACAACACCAACACCTGCGTTTAAAATTGGCGAAAAAATCGATGATCCGTTAACCATGTATATCAATGATATTTTAACAATCCCAGTTAACCTTGCCGGCGTACCTGGAATCTCCATTCCATGCGGCTTTGATGCAGGTCTTCCGCTTGGATTACAAATCATTGGCAAGCATTTTGATGAAGCAACCATTTATCGTGTTGCCCATGCGTTTGAGCAGGCAACAGACTTTCATAAACAGAAGCCAGAATTGTAGGGGGTGGAAACGATGGAATTTGAAACAGTAATTGGACTTGAGGTCCATGTTGAGTTAAAAACAGAATCGAAGATCTTCTCAGCAAGCCCGAACCACTTTGGGGCTGAGCCGAATACCAATACAAGTGTAATTGACCTTGGATATCCGGGTGTACTGCCTGTCCTTAACAAAAAGGCAGTTGAGTTCGGAATGAAGGCAGCGATGGCTTTAAATTGTCAGGTTGCCACACATACAAAATTTGACCGTAAGAACTATTTTTATCCAGACAACCCGAAAGCCTATCAAATCTCGCAATTTGACCAGCCGATTGGTGAGCATGGCTGGATTGAGATTGAAGTAAACGGCTATACGAAAAGGATCGGGATTACAAGGATTCATCTAGAAGAAGATGCCGGCAAGCTGAACCACGAAAAAGGATATTCTTTGTGTGATTACAACCGCCAAGGAACGCCGCTAGTCGAAATCGTTTCTGAGCCGGATATCCGTACTCCGGATGAAGCCTATGCTTATCTTGAAAAATTAAAATCAATTATTCAATATACAGGTGTTTCCGATTGTAAAATGGAAGAGGGCTCGCTTCGCTGTGATGCCAATATTTCCATCCGTCCAGTCGGACAAGAAGAGTTCGGAACGAAAACCGAATTAAAGAACTTGAACTCATTCAACTTTGTCCGTAAAGGTCTCGAGTATGAAGAAAAACGCCAGCGGGAAGTAGTATCTTCAGGCGGGACGATTGATCAGGAAACACGCCGTTTTGATGAAGCTACAGGGACAACAATTTTAATGAGGGTTAAAGAAGGTTCTGATGACTATCGTTACTTCCCAGAGCCAGATTTACTTGATTTATATATAGATGAGGATTGGAAAGCACGGATTCGTGCTGAAATCCCTGAGCTTCCGGACCAGCGCCAAAAGCGTTATATTGAAGAACTTGGCTTGCCTGTTTATGATGCCAAAGTATTGACGGTAACGAAAGAAATGGCTGATTTCTTTGAGGCAACGGTTAGCGGCGGTGCTGATGCGAAGCTTGCTTCGAACTGGGTTATGGGTGATGTGTCTGCATACCTAAATGCTGAGGGCAAGGAACTTGATCAGGTGGCGTTAACTCCGGAAGGGTTAGCAGGCATGATTAAGTTGATTGAAAATGGAACGATTTCTTCTAAGATTGCCAAAACTGTTTTTAAAGAGTTAATTGAAAATGGCGGCGATGCGGAAAAAATCGTTAAGGAAAAAGGACTTGTACAAATTTCTGATGAAGGCACACTTCTTAAGATTATTGCAGAGGTACTTGATGCCAATCCGAAATCAGTAGAAGATTTCAAGGATGGAAAAAATAAGGCCGTTGGATTCCTTGTTGGTCAGCTGATGAAAGCTACTAAGGGACAGGCTAATCCACAACTGGTCAATAAATTGTTGCAGCAGGAATTGCAAAAACGATAAATTGGAAGCTGGCAGATTTATTCTAAAGGGTTCCCTGTTGAGGTGCTTACTCTGCCCGAATTGACAGTCGTTTTGACATTGTAATTGGCATATAAAAAAGGCAAAACTCGCCATAGT
>NZ_JASATK010000033.1:0-44902 GCF_038440275.1 Bacillus sp. OTU2372 | reverse complement strand
CTTAACTTCCGTGTTCGGTATGGGAACGGGTGTGACCTTCTCGCCAGAATTGCCAGACTATGTTTTTATTCCTCTTTCAGAGGCGATCTTTATATAATACCACCTATATAAATTGTATACAATCAGAAATTATTTCCATTTTATTAATCTCAGGCAGATTTATTATCTCAAATAAAGAAGGGAACATTCCTTAACAGAAGGAACATCCCCTTGCTCATTTTAATAATGAAGAATTAACTTTTAACCGTTCCGTAAGCAGCTGTCCTAGGCGTTTTATACCCTCAGTAATTTCAGCTTCACTTTCATAACAAAACGAGAGACGGAAATACTCAGTCCCATCCTGTGGCTTTAAGAAGAAATACTCCCCTGGAATGAAAGAAACGCCCTTTACCAAGGACCGTACTAACAATTCCGAAGTATCTAGTCCAGGAATATGAACCCAAACAAAATAACCCCCGCTTGGCATATACCAAGTAACAGATTCAGGAAAATAAATCTGCAGGGCATCGATTAACGTATCACATTTCTTACTATATATTTCTTTTAACATGTTAAGCCGTTCTTCAAAATCAATTTCCTCTAAATACGAGGCCACTGATGCCTGTGCAAATGGGTGATCTAAGTCTTTTTTAAACCAAGCAAATGCAGTAATGAATTCCTCACTGCCAGCTACCCAGCCTATCCGCATCCCTGGAGCAACCACCTTGGATAAAGAGCCGACGTGAAGGACTCTTCCTTCAGTGTCGTTTGCTTTTAACGGGATTGGACTATCTCCAAATGAAAGTTCCCCATATGCATCATCTTCTAAAATGAGGAAATCATATTCGCCGGCCAATTTTAACAAATGCTTCCGGCGTTCCAAATCCATTGTTGTCCCTGTCGGATTTTGCGCAGTAGGGATTGTATACATAATCCGGGGCAACGGTAGACCTTTTTGCGTTCTTTCCTTTAATACTTCTTCTAATAAGCTAGTTTGAAGTCCGTTTTCATCTACAGGTATATTAATAATCTGCTTCGTATAGTTTTGAAATATCTCTAATGCTTCCATATATGTTGGAGCTTCTACCGCCACAACCGATTCCTCGTCAATAATGACACGGGCAATTAAATCAAGCGCTTGACAAGCTCCTGAAGTTATTAATAGTTCTCGCTCATATACCTTCATTCCACGCTGGTGTAATCGCTTCTGGATTTGCTGCTTGAGCAAATCAATCCGTGGACTTCCAAGATAATGAAGAGGTAAATCCTGTTCTTCTTCAATTAGTTTAGCTACTGCTTCCTTAATTTGCTGTGAAGGGACTAGTACGGGATCCGGATAGCCCGAACTCAAACGGATACATTCCTCTGGAAGCGCAGGCATCCATTCACCTGGCGGATTGTTCTTAAGTGCCTTTTTTATGTTATTCGAAAAAAATGAATCAATTTTCACCTGATAAACACCTTCCGCTAATCCTTAAAGAAATTATTTTGAAAAATACTCCAATTTTTGTAGAATTACTTTCTTGATTTGTAGAATTCCTAGCAGTCTTAGTAGAATTCCTCATACATTTGTAGAATTCCATCCTTGCTTTGTAGAATCCACCTTAGTTTTGACAGTATTAAATTGTCAAACTGCCTAATGGATTGCCTTCAGACTCTCTTCCCTAATCAACGACAGCAATTCTTCCTTATAACCTGCAAATTCTACAGATCCTTTGACACTGAAATCCCTTGGTCTATCCAATGTAATTGGTACCTTTTTCTTTAAACGGCCTGGTCTAGCAGTCATCACATAGACAGAATCAGCAAGGAAAATCGATTCCTCTACATCATGGGTAATAAACAATATCGTTTTCTTCGACTCTTCCCAGGCTTTTAAAAGGACTTCCTGCATGATATTTCTCGTTTGCGCATCTAGTGCACCAAATGGTTCATCCATTAAGAGAATTTTAGGATCATTCGCCAAGGCACGCGCAATAGCAACCCGTTGCTTCATACCGCCTGACAATTGAATGGGGTAATGCTTCTCAAATCCTTCTAACCCAATTAACTGAAGATAATGACGAGCAACATCGTCACGTTCCTTTTGCGAAACGCCTTGTAATTTTAAGCCAAATGTAATGTTTTCCTTTACCGTTAGCCATGGATATAACGTATAGGATTGAAACACCATCCCACGGTCAGGTCCGGGACCATTGATTTTTTGACCATCGAGTAATACCTCTCCGGATGTAGCTTCCTCCAAACCAGCTACTATCCGTAAAACGGTAGATTTACCACATCCTGAAGGTCCCAAAATCGTAACAAACTCACCTTCACTTATAGTAAAGGATGTTTTCTCTAAGGCCGTAGTTTCACCGCTTTTTGTCTTAAAAACTTTACCTACCTCTTTAATTTCTAACTTTGGTGTAGCCAGTTTTGGTTGATTTTTATCAAATCCCACATTTTTCGCAGCTGATATGACCATCTTACAAACCATCCTTTCTCATCCATGAAAACGAAGCGCGATAAATGGCTTTAAAGACCATATCTGTTAACAGCCCCAGTAAACCAATAATTAAAATACCAACAATAATTTTATCCGGCTGCAGGAAACGGGATGCCTGCATGATCATATATCCTAATCCACTGGAAGCACCGACGATTTCCGCGACGACTAAATAAGTCCATGCCCATCCAAAGGTAATTCTTAAGGTATCAACAATCCCTGGGAGTGCTGCCGGTAAGATAACCTTGGTAAACATTTGGCCTTTTTTGGCACCTAACGTATAAGAAACTTCAATTAAGTCATTTTGAACATTTTTCGTCACGTCCATAATCATAAGGGTTAACTGGAAAAAGGTTCCTAGAAAAATAACGCTCATTTTCTCCGGTTCTCCAAGTCCGATCCATAAGATTAATAATGGAATAAAGGCAGAGGCCGGCATATAGCGAATGAATCCAATAATTGGTTCAAAGGCGCCTTCCATGATTTTTAAAGATCCCATTAATATCCCGAGAGGTATGCCGATAACAGCAGCAACAAGAAATCCCACCAATACCCTTGAAAAACTTATCCCAATATCAGAAAGAAGATCTCCATTCACAAATAAATCAATACCAGTTGATAATACTGCAGTTGGTGTCGGTAAAAACAGCGGATTAACAATTCCACCATATGTTAGTACACACCAAACCGCTAAAAATATAACAAAGGTAACAAACCCCGCGGTTGAATAAAACCCTTTGGGAATCTCCTTATTAGGCGTAAACAATTTTTCCAACATCATACTCACCCATTCTATCAATCTGTTTAAAAAGCCTAACATATGAGAAGCTCATATATTAGGCTGTACTGGATTCCACTTATTACTGAAAACTTGGGTTAATAATCTCATCCGTTTTAGGTTCAGTTTTTATAATACCCTGCTCTTTATAAAACTGAATCGCATTTTCGGTTGATTTATAGATTGAACCATTGCTGCTTTCAGTACCAAAAAGTTCTTTGTTCTCCTCTTTTGTAAAGAACTTCAAACCTGATTCAGTTCCAACGAATTCTTTTGTATCAATTTTTAAGCCCTTGGCCATAATTTCATCTGCTTCATCTTTATGATCTTTCCAATATTGCATTGCTTCACCCATAGCTTTAACAAATGCTTTTACATCATCCGGGCGGTTTTTAATGACATCTTCCTTAAAGCTAACGGTGTCAACAATGATACCAGGTAAATCTTTTGTCGATAATAACACCTTTCCATTTGCTTCAGAACCTTTAGATAGCCACGGCTCCCAAGTTACGGCTGCATCTACTTTACCTGCAGCAAATGCTGCTCCGGCGTCGCCTGCAGACATTTGGACAACCTCAACATCTTTTTCTGTTAATCCGCCTTGCTTTAATGCTGTTAATGCCAGCATATGACTTGTTGAGCCTACTTCAAATGCTACTTTTTTACCTTTTAAGTCTTTAACACTATTGATGCCTTTTTTAACAAGAATTCCGTCGCCGCCGTGGGAATCATCTAATACCCAAACAACTTGAACAGGAATCTTTGATGCAGCAAGTGTGACTTGAACATCGAGGGCTGTTGCCATACCATCAATTTTCCCACTAGCTAATGCTTGTTTACGCTCCGCTAAACCTTCTACGATAGAAAGATCCACATCAATTCCGTTTTTCTTAAAGAATCCTTTTTCTTTTGCTAAAAATAATGGACCATAGCCTGTCCATGTAGGCAGTGTTACCTTTAAAGGTTCCGATGATTTCTTTCCATCCGCACTAGTGCTGGATGCTTCGTCTTTCCCGCAAGCCGCTAATGCAACTAACAACATGATTGAACATAATAAACCTAACCACTTTTTCATGAATAAATCCCCCTATTTTATCTATTAATTTATTTAGTTGCTACTAACATGTCTGTTCCAATCTCATTTGCCTTTTTGACGGATGTTATGACCATATCAGGTGTCACCTCAAATGGCATATTCGCCATATCTTCAATCGTAACGGTAATTTCACCTAACGCTTTCCATTGATTTTCGGTTAAACTTTTGATTGCCATCTGTTCTAATGTGTAAGGCAAACCTACTTGTTGATAATAATTAATTAACGTTCTTACTTCTTGCTCTTCCGTGCCTTCCATACATAACTGCGCTAAAATCCCAAATGCGACAATCTCACCATGGTAGGTATCGTGAATTTCAGGGAAGATGGTCAATCCTGAGTAAATTGCATGAGCTGCTGCTGTCCGGCAATCATCTCCGCCATAGCCGCTTACGCTGCCACTGACTAAAATAATTGCATCAATGATGTCATTAAGTGCATCCGTTATATTTTGCTCATGAATCGAGCTTACTGCCGTTGTTCCTTTTTGAATTAAGGTTTGATATAATTGGCCAGCAATTGCAATGGCCGTTTGATTAATCGCATTTGGCACTGCTTTTTTGATCGAACATTTGGTTTCAAACCATTTCGCCAATGTATCGCCTATCCCAGCAATTAAATAGCGGACAGGTGCATTCAAAATAACATTTGTATCTACCAAGACTAATTCTGGTACTTTGGAATTTCGGCTGATTTCTAGGAATTCTCCTTCATCACTGTAGAGAATACAAATCGGGGTTGCAGCAGCACAGGTAGCGGCAATCGTTGGGATGGCCACTAACGGTTTATTCAGATAATAGGCTGCAGCTTTCGCTGTATCTAGCGCCTTTCCTCCACCAGTTGCAATAAGTACGTCAAATGTTTCATTCTTTAATTGTTCTACCAATCTATCAATATTCGTTTGCGAGGATTCTCCCCCAAACCAAAGTGAATGTTTCAAAGTCATTCCATGTTCGGATAAACTTTGCCGGAGCGGTCCATCGATAACTTGGCGACTTGTATTTCCTCCGACTAGAACGGCGGTGGATCCAAACCTCTTTATGTATAAACCAGAATCAGATATTATACCAGCATTTCTGTGATATTGCCCGGGGCCAACCGTTACGAACATATCAATCACCCTCTAAATTCATGTATATTTATGTATAATATTCTATTAATATAAATGCTTGTCTTTTTTATGTCAATATATTATAAAAATATTCTAAATCTTATTTTTATAATATATTGTTGATATTTACTCATTCCCTTTCGTACAGTAGACCATTAAAGTATTTTGGGCATAATTTTTGTTCATAAAACATTATACAGATGTATAATTGAAAATATTCATACTTTCCCTTTAAGCAAATGAAAAAGACCCAGAATAAACCGGGTCTTATTTGTTGTCCTGTTTAGTTTTTCATTAAGTTCTTGATGATTTGTCTGCTGTAATATCGTTATATGGAAGAATCAGCTTTTTTACCTTATCAAAGCTCATTGAGCTTATTTCTTGGACTAGTCTTGGAATAGACTGCTCAGGATAACCGTAATCGCGAAGTAATTGTTCCATTTTTTCATTATGTTCCATGTATTAACTCCTCCAATATCTGTTTTGAATACATTCCTTACCAAATAAAATTGTTGTAAATCCAATTAACCAAAAACAATCCAAGACCGAGGGCTATATTCATCCATCCGAAAATTAATGATGCTTTATGTTCTTTTTTCTGTTTTTCTTTTTTGTACATTTTGGCATCGACCAGTAGAATGAAAAGCCCTGTTGCGATGAAGATAACAATGACATATGGTAAAAAACCAATAAACATCCTATCTAGTCCTCCACATTTACTTTGCTTTCATTCCTACCCGATGAATACGGGTATCAACATGAACATCATAAGTAATGTCTTTATATACTCTTTTCCAATTTTCTTTCGTTCCAATCTCCTTGGTCCAATATTTCGGATATTTTGCTCGGACATGTTCTCCAAAACCAAAAATATCACTTTCAGCTTTTTGTGTTTTGGCAATAAACTTCTTTAGAGATTTTTCTACTTCTTTTGAAGTTTCTTTTTGTATTTTCCCGATAATAGTTGAATCGTTAATATAAATACTTTGACTTGTCTTTTCTTCTATTTCACTCTCATAACGAACCTTGATATCCACATGTGGTTTCCCATCTTTTAATTTTACCTTAACTTTTGTTTTTCGAGAGATGGCCTTAACCATTACAAATTCCTCTTTTCCCGGCACTTTAATAAAAGCGCTATATCCGCCTCTCCCAATCCCTCTGATAGCCATATAAAATCCTATTTCAAGGGGTGATGTCTTTCCTGCCATCCTATCTCCTCTAAAATAAGCTAGTCCACTTAATTGAATGGACTTCTTATCTTTGATGGTAAGATAGGGAAGATACGGGTCTTGTCCCTTACTAGAAAGTATGGTCCAGAACAAACCAATAAAACTGGGGGGAAATCTGCCTAATGCCGATAAATTATCGACCATGTCCGCTAAATACAATGATGGTATTCGTTGCAGTTCTGGGACAAGCCTCATATAATCTTCTGCTGGCTCTTTTGAAACAGCTAGTGAAGCTGTTCTGCGGATCTGCGGATTACGCCTTAAAAAGTCATTAAATCGTTGCGTCCCCTTTTTCGCTATCTTTTCATTCAGAACAATAATCCGTAAATGTCCGAGGAACGTTTCGTAAGCCACCTGCTGTTGAAGATTGAGCATGGCGTCCTGAATGGTGTGGCCTACAACTCGGACAATCAACACCGAATTATGCGAACTTTGGCCTTGTGTCGGTCCGAGTGGAATGCGGCCAGGGACTGCAATTTGAGCAGTCACCCTAATCAACTCTTCATTTGGTTCTGAGGAATTCTTGTCTAAATGGGTTATACCGCCTTCAGATTGCTGATTTTCTTCTTTATTGGAAGCCTGGTCAATACCTATTGCTAATACAGTTGCACGCTGTTCGATCTCTTGTGAGTCCCAACACCCTGAAAGGAGAGGAAAAAGGAGAAAAAAAATGATGACTAATCGTAAGCTATGATTCTTGTACGTCACTTTTTTTCCTCCTTCTTCTACTCCTAAAGAGATCCATGGCTAATAACATTGCGGGGTAAAGAATGGTTATTAATAATCCTGCTCTTCCAGCGATTTGAATAACATCGTACAATTGCAAAATGTTTTGCGGCAGCATAGCTAAAAAAAACACAAAAGGCATTATAAAAAACGACAACATCCGGTGGTCTTTTAACTTAGCAATTTGTTTTATAGAATAAATTGTAAAATAATAGCTTGAAAAAAGAGTAGTAAATACAGCTGTCACCCAAACAGCTAAAAAGATGACATCTAATCGCTGCAGGATATTTCCCGGCAATGCAGTGGTACGTGCTAATTCGAGTGTTGGCCAGAATATCTGTTTAATCTCTTCCGTTCCAAATACAGCTATGGTAGCGATCACTATTAAAAGGTAAACCCCTCCTGATATAAAAATGCCCCAAAAGCTTGCCTTTATTGCCTTTTTTGGATTTTTCATAAAAGGTATAATCATCGTAACGATAAAGGAACCTTGAAACAAAGCAGCAATCGTTAACATTCCTTTGGCCATGGAATAGAAATCATTTTCAATTAGAGGACGCAGGTATAAGGGATTTGCATTTTTTAACGAAAATGCAACAATAATTAAGACTGGCCCCAAAATAGCTGGTACATAAAAATTGTGAATATAAGCAAAAGTGTTTATATTGTACCTTACACTCAGGCATGCAATCAGCAGCATAACAAACACCGTTACTTCCAATGGTGTTTCTCTCAAAACAGCCGAAACAACAACCTCTCCAAATTCACGAGCAGCCAAAGCCGATAATATGACAAAAAAGAAAATCACAATCATACTGCACATTTTCCCAATCCATTTTCCGACAATATCCTCGCCGTAGGTGATAATTGTTTTTTGCGGATGGCGGGTTCCTAATATTGTAATAATAAATAACCCTATTGCTGCTAGGATGATTCCGGCTAACGTGACAAGCGGAGCCCCTGATCCCCCGCCTCGAACAGCAAACAACGGCAATGGAAGTACTCCCACACCAATGATGGTACTTATTAGGATCGTCGAGGCTTGTACGGTGGTGATTTCCCTATGGTTTTCCATTGCAAGTACCCTCCCATTGATTAGTTCCTACTGTTCATTATCATTTTGTTCATGTCTTTTACGATTCGCAGGTTGAAGGAAACTAGGTCTTTTCGACATCGACCAAAGAGGGCTCCGTGTGACAACATCTTTCATTCCCTGTGTACTTCCTGGAGAAACTGGTGCCATATATGGTACTCCAAAGGATTTAAGATTCAGTAAATGATTGAAAGTAAGGATAATTCCGATCATGACTCCGTAAAGACCAAATATTCCCGCTAAAATCATGATTGGGAACCTTAACATTCTTAGGGCAAAGGCGGCTGTATATGCTGGTGTTGCAAATGAGCCTATAGTCGTTAAAGCAATAACAACCACTGTAATTGGACTTGCCAAACCGGCTTCCACCGCAGCCTGCCCGACAACTAACACCCCTACAATGGATAGGGCGCCACCCACTTGCCTCGGCAGCCGTACCGTTGCTTCCCTCAAGATTTCCATAGATATCTCAATTATAAGTACCTCAACTACAGCAGGATATGGGACACCTGCCCTCCCGCCCGCTACGGCTACAGCAAATTCGGTCGGTAGCAATTCAGGATTAAACGCAATCAACGACACATAAAGTGAAGGAAAGATCAGTGAAAAGACAAGTGCCAACACGCGAGCAAACCTCGCAAAAGTACCCATCAAAAACCTTGAAGCATAATCCTCTGCCGTTTGGTAGAATTGGTTAAAAACAACCGGGACTAACAGCGCAAAAGGGGAGCCATCTACAAGGATAGCAACCCGGCCTTCCACTAAATTGGCAACTGTTTTGTCAGGGCGTTCTGTTGTCTGTATTTGGGGAAACGGTGTAAAGTGATTATCTTCAATAAATTGTTCTAAATACCCAGCATCCATTATGGCATCAATATCAATGGCCGAAAGTCTATTTTCGACCTCGGTTATAACGGTCTCGTTTGTAATACCTTTTATATAACAATAACAAACAGTGGATTTCGTCAATCTTCCAATTTCCATCGTTCTAACTTGAAAATCGGCTGTTGGAAGGCGGTATCTCAGCATCGCAATATTGGTATCAATATTTTCAATAAATCCTTCGCGTGGACCTAAAATAACCTGCTCTGTTTCCGGCTGAGTGACAGAACGATGTTCCACTTCCCTTGTAGATACATGGATAGCTTCTGTGATGCCATCAACAAAAATAACGGTTTCACCGCGTAAAAGAACAGCAATTAGTTTATCTAAACTTTCTTCTACCATGGCTTGACCATGATAAAGGGTTTCATGCATGATGATGTCGATTAATTGATTAAGTGGCTTCTCTTTTGAAATTAAATGCTCAGGAACATACATAAGAGGTCTTAAAATATCTTTATTAACATGGTCCTGGTTAACTAAATTAGAAAAATAAAACATGGCCGCATGGTACTGTCCAAAAATTTTAAAATGTTTTACCTGAAAATCATCATTTTCACCTAAAACATTTTTTATTAATGACTCCGTTTCTTTTAGAGACGCAGATAATTTACTTTTTCCATCTAAAACCTGATCAGGGATAGTAAATGGTCTATTTTTGACACTGATCTTGGCTTTCTTCATTTTCCGAAATAATGACATCTACATCACCACCTGATTTATAATTTTTGACAAATTTTATTAAATATTCCTTATGTTTTATTAATCTAGAAAATTTTTGGATATGAAATAATAAAAGACCACTTCTCAATGGTCTTTTATTTTAGTTAATTTTATTGTTTGGTTTTCTAATGAACATTTAATTTTTCGAGTTCATGAAATACGGCTTCATAATCCTCTCTTTTATCTGCCTTAAATGTAGTATTTAAATATGTAATGATTCCATCTTTATTAACAACAAACACGGACCTAATGGCAGTCCCTCCTTTTTCGTTAAAAACAAAATAGTCTTTTACCGTTTGTTTATGCCAATCCGATAATAATGGATATGGTAAAGTCCCCATGCTTGCTGCAAAAACCCGATGCGAATGAATATGATCAACGCTAATCGATAAAACCTCTGAATCCGTTTGATCAAACTGTTTATAATCCTCTTTCCAAGAGGCTATTTCTTTAATTCAGCCTGGGGTAAAATCCATTCCATAAAAAGCGACGACAATATTTTTCTGGCCGCGATAGTCCGATAAGGAAATTTTCTCCTTTGTGGTAGCCGGCAGTGAAAAGTCCGGGGCTATTTCCCCCACTTTCAGGGATGCTTCCATGTTGTGTCCTCCTAACAATAGTGTAATGAATAAACATTTTACTCTTTATGTATAGTTACCATAATGGCTGGATTTAGACAGAACAAATGTAAATCCTAAATAATGAAGTTCATTTTTACATAACCTGTAAGATGAAACGCTTTCATTTAATTTTTTTAAAATATCTTTCCTTCGCGGGGTAAAATTTATTTTCCGAAAATTGAATCTATGTTATAGTCAAATAAACAAAAACAGATGGAGTGAGAAAAGTGAAATTACAAGTTCAACGCGCCTACAATTTTAATGCCGGTCCTTCTGCTTTACCTCTTTCAGTTCTAGAGAAAGCTCAAGAAGAGTTAATCGATTTCCGTGGTACTGGAATGTCAGTTATGGAACTCAGCCACCGCAGCCGCCCGTATGAGGAAGTACATAATCAGGCGATTAGCAGCTTACGAGAACTATTAGCCATACCGGATACTCATGAAGTTCTATTTCTACAAGGCGGAGCCAGCCTTCAATTTTCGATGATCCCGATGAATTTTTTACAGTCAGGAAAAAAAGCAAGTTATGTTATGACAGGTTCCTGGTCAGAGAAGGCTTTTTCCGAAGCTAAATTATTTGGAGATGTTTACCAGGCTGCTTCAACAAAAGAAGGAAACTACCGCAGCATTCCTAAACTTGATGAATTACAGTACAACCAGGAAGATGCTTATGTGCATATTACCTCCAATAACACGATTTATGGGACCCAGTGGAAAGACTTCCCTGATACTGGAGATGTGCCTTTGATTGCTGACATGTCGAGCGATATCCTTTCTAAGCCGATTGATGTCAGCAAATTTGCCCTAATTTATGCGGGTGCGCAAAAGAACCTCGGTCCATCAGGTGTAACAGTTGTGATTATTCGCAAAGATTTGCTTGAGCGTGCGAACACGAACATTCCGACAATGTTAAAATACAGCACACATGCGAAAAATAATTCACTCTACAATACACCGCCAACCTTTGGCATTTATATGCTTGGAGAAGTTCTTAACTGGGCACGTGGTTTAGGTGGTTTGGAGACAATCGCTAAGCGAAATGAAGAAAAAGCAAACTTCATCTACTCAGTTATTGACAATAGCAATGGTTTTTACATTGGCCATGCGGACCAGGACAGCCGTTCACTAATGAACCTTACCTTTAACATAAAAACTCCTGAATTGGAGAAGAAATTCTTAGAGCTGGCAAAACAAGAAGGTTTCGTAGGGGTTAATGGACATCGTTCTATTGGCGGATGCCGCGTTTCTGCCTACAATGCCGTTCCTGTTGAAGCTTGCCAAGCTTTCAGTGAATTTATGACTAAATTTCAAAAAGAAAATAACTAAAAAAAATCACCCTCTAAATTTTTAGAGGGTGATTTTTTTAACAAGGTTTATTTGCCATCCACGATCTCTTTAAAGATTTCATAAGAACGTTTTTGTTTTTCTTCATCAAAGATATAAGATACAGCCATAATTTCATCAACGTGGTATCTATCTTGGAAATTCGTTAATTGCTGACGGACGGTTTCCTTGCTTCCCAACAACGTCACACTCGACATCGAAGAAGCCATTTCTTTTTCCACCGGACTCCATAGCTCATCTATATTTTCGACAGGAGGGCGTAACGGATTTTGTGTCCCGCGGACAACATTTAGGAAGAATTGCTCCTTGGTTGTTGACAGCCATTTCGCTTCCTCATCTGTTTCAGCCGCAATCACATTTAAGCAAACCATCATATATGGTTTTTCCAAATACTCGGACGGTTGGAAACGTTCCCGATAAATTGATATTGCCTCTTCCATAAATCTCGGAGCAAAATGGGAGGCAAATACATATGGTAAACCCAAACTTGCTGCCAAATAAGCAGAATCCGTTGAGGACCCGAGAATATAAATTGGAATATTGGTCCCGACCCCAGGATATGCTTTGACGTAACTTTGCTGCTCGATTGGTCCGAAATAAGTAAGCAATGCCTGTACGTCCTCAGGGAAGGTGTAGACAGAATCATTTTTCGAGCGTCTTAGAGCACTTGCTGTCATCATATCGGTACCTGGTGCGCGGCCTAGGCCCAGATCGACACGGTTTGGAAACATCGTGGCCATTGTGCCGAACTGTTCGGCAACCACTAGGGGCGCATGGTTTGGAAGCATGATTCCTCCCGATCCCACTCGAATTTGACTCGTATGTTCCAATGTATGTTGTATTAAAATAGATGTCGCTGAACTGACCAGTGTTGAAGTATTATGATGCTCCGCAATCCAATAGCGCTGATAGCCCATTTTTTCTACGGATTGAGCAAGGTCTACCATTGCCTCAATCGCTTGTTTGGAGTCCTGTCCCTCGCGGATGGGGGCAAGATTTAAAACCGAAACAGGTATATGAATGGTTGCCATATTATAAATATCCTTTCATGTTGAAGATTTACTACTATAGTATCAATTGAAATAAAGGAAACAAACTCATATGCTTAGGTTGTGCTAAATGAACTGTGACAGCCCTTTTTTGAAAAAATAAAAGACTGCCAATTGGCAGCCTCGTTGAAGTTATTTATTTTTATTATTCGGATCCTGGATCGGCACAGTTTTTGGACGTTCAGGATATGTTGCCTTCCCGTCACGATCATTAGGACCGGTAAGATCATTTCTTTGGTCTAGGACTCTGCCTGTATACTCAACCGGATTATTTCGCGGCATAATATCACCTCCATGGAACACTTGGCTTAATTAACTTTTCTTCCCTAATCCTAAAATCTTTAATTTATATTCTGCTTCACTCATATTTGGATTTTTCTTCGGTGGGCTATTTCTAAGAGCCTTTTTCAACTCAACATTCGCGTCATCGTTAGTATTATATTTTCCATCCATAGCTCACGCCTCCTTTACGTTTTATTATGGACCTTTTCAACCTGCTCATTCTTTTATACATACAAAAGCGCAAGCGCCTTGAACAGCCCCGACAAGCATAAGACGCTCAGGGAAAGAAGGCGTTCTTTGCCTTCATTCCCTGAGTAGCTGTAGACCATCGAGGGGCTAGGCGCTGGAGCTGGACTTCAACAGTCCTTTTATTAACAGTTATCCACAAGCGAAAATTTTATAATAATTTCCCCAAAAAAACCTCTAGCTATTTTTAGAGGTTTAATCACATTTTTTAATCGGTATAGGACTCGATTGCCTGATCCAAGGCATTATAGGCTTCCCCAAAGGCTGCAGCAGACGAGACATCTCCTGCATTTTCCAATGCCCCCACTGCATTTCTCGCTTGCGTTAAAGAACGGATGCAATCCTCAATCATTGTTCCTTTATCGCCATTCTGTTTCAAAGCTTGCTGAAGCTGGACAATACAACGATCCAGGTCAGTCGATTGCGGATGGTCATACGCCTTTTCTAATTCTTCTTTTACCTGTTGTAAAACTTCCTTCATAGTTAGTCCCCATTTCATCAAATAGTAAACAAAAGGTAGTTTCACCGAGGGAAAAGTATCTTATTCCTCTTAAAAAAAAATCAATACGATAACCCACAAGAACATTTAGTTTTCCCGAACAATAAGGAATAGGAAGATGGAAATTCCTGATTCACCCTTTGTACTTCCTTAGCAAACTCTTCTTCAGTTATTGGAACAGGGGATAAAGAATCCGCTTTTGCTTGTGAATCGATATGAGCACCAGGCGGTACAAAGCTGTGTGGCTTCAGTGTGACACCTCCTGTAACAACTGCATCTGTGGAAATAAAGCTTCCTTCTCCAACCTGAGCGTTATAAACGATTGCCTTAAAACCAACAAACACATCTTGATGAATCTTACAGGGACCATGAATCAATGAACCATGGGCACAAGAAACTCTTGGTCCTATATGGATTGAATATTTTTTCCCATTAACATCCATATGCTTATTTTTCAGGCCATGCAGGATGACACCATCTTGGAGATTACAATCTCTGTCAATATAAAACGGAGTTCCCTCGTCCGCGCGAATGCTCACGAAAGGCCCCACATAGGTATGATCGCGGATCGTCACATCTCCGACCACAAAGGTGAAGGGACTAAGAAAAGCAGTTCTTTTTATTTTTGGAAAAATAGGATTGGGATTTATGGAGGTTGGAGGATTGTATCCCACGAAGTAGCTATAAATATTATATGGTCCTGATTGATTGGTCAAAATCATTTTCCCCTTTCAATATAGGTCATTCCATATTCATACTACTTATACGTGACTTTTCTATAATTCATAACCTTTTTAAAAAGCGAGTCGGCCATTTTGGCTGACTCGCTACAAAAAATGTTCATTCCCCTGGCATCATCCCTCATTTCCCTAGTTTTCAGATGTTGTTATAGTAGAGGCATTTTATTGGATTGACCGAAAATTTTATTAAGTTGTTATTGCTCCGTTATCGTGTCGTTACTATGGCAAGCAACTATTTTAGACATAAGGTTTTGCGATTATGACGAAAGCTCAAATGACCAACTATACATAAACCCCCGCCATAATGTTGAATGAAATGCAAAACAATCAGCCTAGACCCTTAAATTCCGATTCATTTATGTTGTTTACCGGATTTTTTATAGAAAAATGTACCTCCTTTCTACCGGCAATATATCCAAACTTTCTTGAGAGAACCGAATCCATCTCCTTCTAGAGTAGTAAACTCCAATCGGAATTTTTTACTTTTATTGCATCTCATTACACTACTATTATTTCCCCCCCTTTCCATGTGTTTCAGTATAGATGTTACATTCCTGTGAACCTTTTATGTCAGGCTGGGAGCAGCGTGTATGAGGTTCCAATTTATATTTAAAAAGCTGTTGTCGAAACTAGGTATGAATTGGCAAAATAGAAGAAATAGACTATATGTTATTTTTCTAAAGTTTTTGTTATAATAAAGTGTCTTTAACATTTATGAGGGGGAAACATATTTTTATGTCAGTTGAAGTAGGCAGTAAAGTACAAGGTAAAGTAACCGGAATTACTAATTTTGGAGCATTTGTGGAATTGCCAGGCGGGACAACCGGCTTAGTGCATATTAGTGAGGTTGCAGATAGCTACGTAAAGGATGTTAATGATCATCTTAAGATTGGCGATGTAGTTGAGGTAAAAGTAATTAGTGAGAAAGACGGAAAAACTGCCCTATCCATCAAAAAAGCAATCGATAAGCCTGAAGGACAAACTTCTTCTTATTCACAGCGCCCACAGCGTCAAGGTAGAGGAGATAGCCGTTCGAAAGACTTCCGTTCAAAAGGGAACTTCAAACCAAAGGAAAGCTTCGAAGATAAAATGGCTAAGTTCTTAAAGTCTAGTGAAGAGAATTTATCAAGCCTCAAACGGAACACCGAAACAAAACGCGGTGGCCGAGGCGGCAGACGCGGTTAATATCCGCACCTGTTAATAAATCTCCATATAAATCAAAAGGCAAGCCTGTAAAAAGGCTTGCCTTTTTTCCTTCAAACGTGCCTGTCACCATTATTCACTATAACACACATATAATGGTAGTAATTTCCTTGTGTTAAGGAACATCTTTATAAGGTATCAATTGGCAGTCCTATTTTAATCTGATATAGTAATTTTATGTATAATGGAAAGGAATAATAGATACCTATGAAATGTATTTCAATTGATTTAGATGGTACGTTGTTAAATTCTGAGCATGAGATTACAGAGGAAAGTGTGAAAGTCTTAAACGAGCTTGAGGCTCAAGGACACTGTTTAATATTAAACACTGGTCGTGCTTATGCAGATGTGATTAAATTAGAGGCAGTCCAAAAGATGAAGATGCCTATCTTTTGCATCAATGGGTCTGTATTGTTCTCAGCCGAGAGAGAACTGCTTTTCGAAGCAACCTTGACTACTGATGTGTATAAGGACATTTTTTCAATTTTAAGAAAAATGGATGTAGGAATCCTCGTTTACACAAATCATGGCGGATTGCCTTCAACACTGCCACCGTTACATGAAAAAAGTAAGCAGGAACTCGACAGACTATTTAATGAATTCAACTATGATGAAATACTTGAACTTGAGGACTTAAAAATTTACAAACTAATTGCGCTTGTTCACCCAGATCAACTAGAAATAATTGACGAGGTTAAAAGAGCACTAGGGGGGAAATTCCCTATCTCGATGGCGTCTTCCCATCCAAATAATGTGGAGATCACCTCAAATGAGGCCCATAAAGGTAAGGCCCTTCTACGCTACCAAGACATAATGAACCTCACATTTGACGAGATTATCGCCTTTGGTGATGGAGGAAACGATATTGCTCAATTTGAGGTAGCAACAACCGCTGTAGCAATGGAAAATGCCCCAATGCAGGTTCAACAGGCAGCAGATATAGTTACGAAGACCAATGATGAAGACGGGTTTGCCTATGCAGTCCGTCATCTCTTAGGGCTGCTAGACTAATACTTACTTTGAGGGAAATGAAGAATTCATCAATCTTGTTTCCCTTTTTTAATGCAATAAACTTCTTGAGACTCAAGTATTAAAACCTTGTTAGTTGTTTCATAATCTCTCTTTTTCTCTCTCTATCCGTTATCCTTGTCAAATCAAGGGCGTATTCATGCCCCTTATGCTTTGAACGTAATATCTCTCGGATTGCCTTCTTGACACTTTCCTCATTATCCCTGACCACTATGACATTTCGGATCATTAATCTTCCTCCTTGTTTCCAAGCAAATCGATTTTCTGAACAACCCCTTCATTTTATGTTTTCAACTTTTCATTTAGCCCATTAAAAATACCATTTTTTCAAAATAAATATGATGATATCCACTATATGCTATAAAAAACAAAATGGCCGCCATTATAAAATGACAGCCAAAATTTCTAAAAGATATGATGAAAATTCATTAAAGAAGGGATCAATAATGCTCCCCAAACTAAGGTAATCAATGCTGCAAAAATCATCGCTAACGAAGAAAAAGTAGCTTCCTGCTTTCCGTATTCCATCGCCTTATTGGTTCCAACACCATGTGCCCCCATGCCTAATGCAAGTCCTCTGGCAATTGGTGTTTTAATCGACAGTCCTTTAATTACCGATGGGCCAACCATACCCCCAACGATCCCTGTAATAATGACAAACACTGTTGTTAACGTTGGCAGACCGCCAATTTCCTTTGAAACCTCGATCGCAATTGGAGTTGTGATCGACCTTGGCAAAATTGAAATAATAAAATCAGACTTCAAATGGAACAATTTTGACAAACCATAGGTAGAAAAAATCGCCACAAGTGATCCACAAGTGATACTAATAAGGATGGTCCCAATATATTTTTTAATAACTGCTAAGTTTTTATAAATGGGCACCGCAAAGGCAACGGTCGCAGGACCAAGTAAATGAGTCAGCCATTTTGAGGCATGCAGATATTGATTTGCAGACACATGTGTAACGGAAATAAGAACAATCAACAAAATCGGTGATAGCAATAATGGATGAAAAAACGGCATGCTCCATTTTCCATAGGCTATTTTTGAAAAACGATAGATAAGATATGTCGCTATGGTATATACAAACATCATCAATGCTGCTCACTCCTTTTTCGTCCACTCATTTTCTCAGCCGTTATGGCCGTCATACCCATGACTATAATCGTACTAATCCCTATTAACCCGACAATCTCGGCTCCTTGTAAGCTTAAAATTTCATCATAATTTACAATCCCGACTGCTGACGGGATAAAGAAAAGCAACAGCTCAGCTAATAACCAATTGGCCCCTTTTTCTACCCACTCAAGCTTGATCATTTTAAAGAAAAGCGCAAGAAACAGAAGGAATAGGCCAAACATTGAAGCTGGAATCGGAAGTGGAATCACTTCTTTAAGTGCAGCTCCTAAAAATAAAAACACATGCAAAAATAGTACTTGTAGCACGATTACTCCTAGTCTCATCGTCATGATCCTTTCTATATGAAAAAAGGAGTCATTTTCTCCTTTTTGCTTCACGAAATTAACTATAGAGTAATCCTACGCTCATTCTTATCATTCGTAAAATACATATTACGAATTAATTCCATAACCAAAAGTTATAATGGATCTTTTAAAATAAAATCAATAAAGGTCTTGCCTGCTTTCGAGATATACCGAGTTTTTTTTGTAAGCACTGCCAACCGCCATAGAATTTTTTGTTTGAGGTCAATCACCTCAATCTCGCTATTAAAAACCCGGTTACAGATAGAATGTGGAAGGATGGTAATTCCAAGGTTTGCCGCCACCATCTCTGTCATAAGATCCCATTGAGAGCTTTTAAACAAAATTTTAGGTTCAAAACCTGCCGCGATACAATGGTTCCTCATTATTTGATTGAGGGCAAACTCCTCGTGATAAAAGATGAATTCCTCATCCTTCAATTCCTCTATATCGACTACTTTTCGCTTCGCCAATCGGTGGTCTTTGTAAACTAACAGCTTCATTTCCTCTTCCACAATGGGGTAAATATCGAAGAGTTGTTCATCAATTGGCAAGACGGCAACACCGAGTTCAAATTCCCCTTCTTCTACACTCTTTACGACCCTTGCACCGCCATATTCGGTGATATTGAGTTCAATATTAGGGTAGGTATGGTGAAACTTTGCCATTACTCTTGGGAAAAACAAGCTGCCAATAAACGGAGGAAGTCCAATATTAATCTGCCCTCTTGTTAAATTGGTCATATCGTTTAGGGTGGTTTTCATTTCATCTAACAGACCATTCATCTTTTGTGCATAGTCAAGCACCACTCTGCCTGCATCGGTTAAATCACTCGTTTTATTGGTGCGAATGATTAAGGTCATGCCGAGTTCCTCTTCAAGCGCCATAATCGACTTACTTAAAGCAGGCTGCGACAAATGCATCGCTTCGGCAGCTTTGGTAATACTTTTATGTTTTGCCACTTCAGAAAATAATTTCAGTTGTCTTAATTCCAATAGCCAACACCTCATGTCAATGAACTAAATAATCATAATTATAACGGATTACAACTAAATAAATGAATAGGTCACAAAAAAACTCCACCGGAGTGGAGTTGATAATTTACTGACTTGCCTGCTGCCCATTTGGAGAAGAATTCTTAATGATTAAATCCGTAACAGCCTTTGCTTCTTCTTCCTTAGCGGTCAAGAACACCTCAAGCCTATACTTCCCATTAGGCAAATCGGTAATGGTAAAATTCTTGGTGATGGTTTGATTATTTTCTATCGTCATCTCTTTAATCACTTGAGTGGACATCACTTCATCGGAATATTGTTTAACCTTTTTCCCCGAAGCATCATAGACAATAAAATCGGCCTCTAACCCCGTACGAAACGTTAGTTTCTTAGGTTCTCCAGAGATATTTTTCACGGTATAGCGGACTAATATTTTTCCATTATCGTCTCTTAGGACTATTTGCGGAAGGAACGCAGCAGCAATTTCATTTTGTTTAGGAGGTACACTTTTGCTGACTTCCCAACTTGCATTAGTTTTATCACCTGCACCACACCCGGACAAAAAACTTGCGAGCAGCACCGAACCGATGACAAGTAGCAATTTCTTTTTCATTTATATTAATCCCCTTTTTCTACGATTTATTTTTAGTATCAGCTAAATAGTCGTAGAAAAAGGGGGGAAAGTTACAAAAAATAACTGGTTTATTTTCCCTTTAATTCAGCTAAGATAGGAAAAAGTTCTTCCAAATGCTTAATTTCATAAGTAGGAATCACTTCATTGCGCTCCTTGTCATGACGGTTAATCCATACGGTTTTGATGCCGGCGCGATTTGCCCCAAGTACATCGGTCATCAAATTATCCCCTACCATAATCACTTCATCTTTTTGTAATTCCATGAGGGATAAAGCATGTTCAAATATAGACGGATCAGGTTTTCCTCTACCAAAATCACCAGAAATAACAATTTGGTCAAAATAAGGAACAAGCTCTGGAGTGATTTCTAATTTCGTGTTTTGCAGTTCTGGTGAACCATTTGTTAAAAGGAGAAGCTTGTAGTTTCCTTTTAAAGAATCGAGAATTTCAAACGTTTCTTCGTATACAAACGGGCTCTTTCTGCGCTCCGCAGGGAAACGCTCTGCTAACTCATAACCAAACTCAGGATCATCGATACCCATCTTCTTTAACCCAGCAGTCCAAGCATCTCTTCTGTAATTTGGTACGGTCACCTTCATTTTTTTAAAATCCTCAAGATTTTCATCAGAAAAATTACCCCATAGTCCCTCAAACGGATTAATCCCTATCATTTGTGTAAAGGGATAAAATTCATAGGCCGAATAAATGGTTCTTGCCGCCTCACGTACAGCCTCTTCAAATTGCTCTGAATCTACACCATAACGCTCCTCGGCCACCTTACACGTAGCAGCAAAGGCCTCCTTCACACTCTTCTGGTCCCATAGAAGTGTATCATCTAAATCAAAAAAAATCGCTTTTATCATTTTGCAAACTCCTCTAGTAAGATTATTTTTAATAGTTTACCATTTTACGAGTTAAAAACAAAATATTTCTTTTATTTCAAAAAATAAAGAAGGTATGTGATTCCAAGATTCACACACCTTCTTTAAAATTAGGATACCACAGAGATTACCTTGTTTGTAAGGGGAAATTCTTGCAATTCTGGATCAATCATTTCATTATGACCGACGACCATTAAATGAGCATCGGCATTCTTAGAAACGATGATGACCCCGTCCATAATTTGTGTTTGACTTCCAACAACAGCATTTTCAATCCAAACATTTTCTCCAATAACGGTCTGAGGCAGGATGACGGAATTCTTAATCCGCGCCCCTTTACCTACCTTTACGCCACTAAATAAAACGGAATGTTCAATGGTCCCGTAAATTTCACAGCCGTCGCTCACAATACTTTGATACATCTTTGCCTGCGTATCAAAGTATAAAGGAGGCTCGTCATAATGGGCGGTATGAATTCTCCACTCTGGATCTTGTAAAAAAATATTTTTTTCACTTGTTAATAGATCCAAGTTTGCTTCCCAATAACTATGAATAGTGCCAACATCCCTCCAGTAATTATTGAAATAATAGGCATAAAGCTGTAAACCATCACTTAACATCGAAGGGATAATATCCTTCCCAAAATCCCTATTGCTAAATTCCTTCAATTCTTCACGACGTAAATATTCTCTTAGAATCGGCCATTTAAATATATAAATGCCCATAGACGCTAAATTCGAAGTCGGTTTTTTCGGTTTTTCTTCAAAACTTGTTATTCTATAAGTCGTCGGATCCATCCTCATCAGCCCAAAACGATTGGCATCCGCCCAAGGAACTTCCACCACGGCAATTGTGCAATTTGCATTTGTCTCGATATGCTGCTTTAACATGATTGAATAATCCATTTTGTATATTTGATCACCCGAAACTACTAAGACATTTTCAGGATTATATTGTTCAATAAATTCAATGTTTTGATATACAGCATGTGCGGTTCCTTCGTACCATTCTACCCCTGAATCACTACGCTGATAGGGCGGGAGAATCGTAAGTCCGCCATAACGGTTATAATAATTCCCATCATTACAGCGGCCAAGATGAGCATGCAGCTCATACGGCCTGTATTGTGTCAAAATCCCTACCGTCTCAATTCCTGAATTCCGGCAATTACTTAAAGCAAAGTCAATAATGCGATACTTCCCCCTAAACGGTACGGCAGGTTTCACCAGCGTTTTGGTAAGCAGATTTAATCTTGTTCCTTTTCCACCAGCCAACAGTAGTGCAATCCACTTTTGCTTTTTCATCGTCTACCTCCTCCTCTTCATTTTTTCAGCCATTAGTACGTGTAGGTAAATTTTGTAGTACTTATACCTTTATTATCTCCGATTTTTTCCTTTTTCCCGGTCAACCTGTTACAGTTTAGTGAAGGATTGAGGCTTTTTTATCGACAGAAAAAGTGTGAACCACTAGAAAATGGCTGTTATTGTCATATTTTCACAAAAAATAAAAAACGCCTTCCACACCTGTTGAATCGGTGTAAAAGGCGAATTTTCTTATGATAGAATTCTTTTTTCTCCATCAATCATTTTGATAGGAGCAATATTTTGCGTAAATTCCATGGTACCAATATAAGCACCGTCTTCATCACGAACAGCAAAGTAGCGAATATAACATATTTATCCTTAAACTGTATCCAGAACTCTTCTGAGTCTTTTTTTCCAGCTTTAAAGTCTCTGAGAAGGTCCTCAACAACATGGACGCTCCGTGGAGGATGACAGTTCTGGACTGTGCGGCCAATAATCGCTTTCGTTCGGGCAAAGATTCTTTCTTTACCATGTGAAAAGTAACGAACCACATCATCATGATCTATGAAAGTAATATCGATAGGTAAATGGTTCAACATTAACTCTAGTTGTTTTAATGATAAAATTCCGGTTTCCATCTTAATAAATCCTTCTGTCAACGCCTTCTCATCTAGTCCCTTTCTTTCAGGCTTCCATTCTTGAGCAGGAGCAATTAAGCAATAGCCAATTTCATCACTCTCATGGGCAATTTTCACCCACTCATCTTCTGTGAAATTTTTTATTGCCATTGGGAAGAGGATGTTTTCCTCTTTATAGATCATCCCAGTTACTTCTCGAATGACGAACTGAAGGACGTCGATTACTGCTTGTTTGCCGCCTTTATAGTGAAGTAGATTTTTTTTAGCATCTTTAATGGCATCACGGATAAAATCATTAATTCTCCACATGTTAGTGGTTGGCCCATGGATCCCGTATCTCTCAAGATAAGGGAAAATTAAATTTTCTTTCCGGCTGTAGTGCTTATCAATATCTAGAAGCAGGTTGATGTCCTCGATCAGCTGATAAATTTGGTCAGTAGAATCTTCCTTTATAAACTGTTCTAAATGTATCTCTAACTTTGATTCAAGTAATTTTTCGATTTCCCGATTTTCCAATTTAAATGTGTGTACAGGGTGGCCCGGCTGCTCTTCCGGCCTTCCGGCTCGAGGCTCTTCTTCTATCTTGCCGTTAAAAATGTCGGAGTGCTGATGGTAGATTTGCATTAGCTCCCCTTCAGGAATGCTTCCTTCTTCAGCAAAATCCTGCTGAAGCTGCGTGATCTCTGCGATGGTTATACTGCCAACAAAAGCATCAAAATGTGCCTTTACCTCATCAAGGTTTCTGCCATTATGGAGGTCCTGAAAGGTTTGTTTTATGATTGTTATGCGATCTGTATAAATAGGAATCAGTTTTTCACGATTATTAATAAATTCACTCATAGTGATATTCTCCTTAATGTAACTGTTTAATTGAGAAACTTTATTAATAATTTAACACTTAAAATTTTATTAGATTGTGATTTACATCATTAATAAGCCTCTAATTGTGAAAACTTTAAGAACCGTTGGCGATTTCGTTTTTGACAACCAATCCTATTCATGATATATTTATCTCGAATTAAAGATAAATTATCTTGAGATAATCCTTGAGTGGTTTATCCTAAAATTGGAACAATAAGAATTACTAAATAGACTTATAGGAGTGTATATAGATGAATCAACTAAAAGGTATTCACCATGTTACGGCGATTACGAGCAGTGCCGAAAAAAACTATCACTTTTTCACTTATATATTAGGGATGAGGCTTGTTAAGAAAACCGTTAACCAAGATGATATTCAAACTTACCATTTATTTTTTGCCGACGATACCGGTAATCCTGGTACTGATATGACCTTTTTCGATTTTCCTGGGATTCCTAAAGGTGTTCATGGTACAAATGAAATTTTTAAAACATCCTTCCGTGTGCCAAGTAATACGGCATTAGAATACTGGGTTAAGCGGTTTGACCGTTTAGAAGTCAAACATACTGGCATAAAAGAACAGTTTGGAAAAAAAACATTGTCATTTGTAGATTTTGATGATCAACATTATCAATTAATTTCAGATGAAAATAACGAAGGTGTTGCTGCCGGAACTCCATGGCAAAAAGGACCGATTCCATTGGAATTTGCAATTACAGCACTAGGACCGATTTTTGTAAGGGTGGCGAATTTTGATTATTTTAAGGAAATGATGGAAAAAGTCCTCATGTTTAAGGAAATTGCCCATGAAGGATCGTTCCATTTATTTGAAGTCGGTGAAGGCGGCAACGGGGCTCAGGTTGTAGTCGAGTATAACGCGATTCTTCCTCCTGTACGACAAGGATTTGGTACTGTTCATCATGCTGCATTCCGTGTGGAGGACCGCTCTGTATTGGAAGAATGGATTCGAAGAATGGAAGGCTTTGGTTTTCAAACTTCAGGTTTTGTTGACCGTTACTTCTTTGGTTCCTTATACGTTCGTGTAGCGCCCCAAATTCTATTCGAGTTTGCCACTGACGGACCTGGATTTATGGGTGACGAACCATATGAAACACTTGGAGAGAAGTTATCCTTACCACCATTCCTTGAACCTAAACGCGAACAAATTGAAAGATTGGTGCGCCCAATTGATACAGTAAGAAGCACGAAAGAAATCATAAAAGAATAAATTAAAAAAAGGCAGTGATTTTTCTTGTAAAATCATTGCCTTTTTTTTAATCCTTAATTTACTTTCTTGGGCCCCTTCCAATACATTTCACGGAGACGATATTTTTGTAGTTTACCAGTTGCTGTTTTTGGCAGCGCCTCCACAAATTCGACTGTTTTAGGTGCTTTAAAGTGGGCCATGTTGCTTCGGCAAAATTGAATGATCTCATCTTCCGTCACCACTTCTCCTGGTTTCAGTACAATAATAGCCTTTGGCACCTCGCCCCATCTTTGATCTGGAATGGAAATAACTGCCGTTTCCAATACAGCAGGATGCTTATATAACACACCTTCTACCTCAGTTGAAGAAATATTTTCCCCGCCAGAAATAATCAAATCCTTGGCACGATCTTGGATTTCAATATACCCATCCGGATGGGTGACCGCTAAATCTCCTGAATGAAACCAGCCATCCTTAATCGCTGCTGCCGTATTTTGGGGGTCTTTATAATAACCTGACATGACGACATTTCCACGGGTCACGATTTCACCGAGCTCTCTTCCATTCCAGGCCACTTCTTCTCCGTTCTGTCGAACGACCTTTGTTTCCCCATTAAAAGCGAGTTCAATCCCTTGTCTTGCCTTAATCGTTGCTTGATCATCAGCAGATTTTGCATCAAACTCTTTTTTCCATTCACAATAAAGGATAAATGGTGAGGTTTCTGTCAAACCGTAAACATGAATCATCTTTAAGCCCAAGATCTCCTGCGCTTTCTGAATTAATGCGGCTGCTGGCGGTGCACCGGCTGTCGCCATACGCGGGTGCGTCTTCACTTTTATTTCTTTTGCTTTAGGTTCATTTACCAGCATATTTACCACGGTTGGTGCTCCGCAAAGCAATGAAATCTCCTTGTTTTCAAATAAATCAAGGATTACTGGTGGATCAACCTTGCGTAAGCAAACATGGGTACCACCTGCTGCTGTAATTGCCCAGACCCCGCCCCAGCCATTAGCATGAAACATTGGCAATGTATGAAGATATACATCATCACAGTTTACTCCCAAGTGATACATAAAATTAGCCGCATTCATATAGTTACTACGATGGCTCAGCATGACACCCTTCGGATGTGAAGTGGTTCCGCTAGTGTAATTCAACGTTAGCAGCTGGTTTTCATCGATTTCAACCACAGGAAAATCGGATTTTTCTGCTGTATGATGAAGAAAATCTTCATAATCTACACCTTTTAATGTAGTCTCGTGTCCAGGAACCCGGACAATTATAATATCATCCAATGCTAGATTATGGACGATTTCCTCAATTGGCTTCGTGAACTCCTCATCCACAATTAACATTTTTGCATCGCTGTGTTTGATAATATATTCCAAATCTTTTGCAGATAATCGATAATTCAAGGGCACCATGACTGCACCAAGCTGACAAATTCCATAGAAACATTCCAACATGTAATGGGTGTTTGGCAGCATCACTGCTACATGATTTCCTTCTTGAATTCCTGCATGATGCAGGGCAGTTGAAAGCTGGTCGGCACGTTGTCCAAATTCTTCGTATGTAAATTCTTTATCACCATCAATTACTGCGATCTTTTTCGGATAATACTTGATCGCTCTCCGTTTCCAATCAAGTGGGGTTAGTGGTGAAAACATGTAATCCACTCCTTATTATGATTTGAAAATTCATATAATAATTTTACCGTCGTTCCCTTTTTTCCTCGAAGCACTTTCAAAACAACATATGCAAGCCAAGCATATATTTTCAAAAAGATGAGTTATTTGATAGGGCTTTTTGTTTGATAAAACACTTCTTTTAGTGCTTGACCTGATTTTTCCAGTGCTTCTTTTCCAAGTGCAATAACAGAAGCCATGCTCATGAAACCATGAATGGTCCCATCGTAGCGGACCAATTCTGCCTTCACCCCGGCCTCCTGAAGTTTCCTTGCATAAAGCTCTCCTTCATCTCGGAGCGGATCATGTTCAGCCGTAATAACAAGTGCCGGGTGCAAACCGGTGAATTTTTCATAGAGAATAGGAGCTAAGAGCGGATTACCCTTATCCTCTTCTTCCCCGTTCGAATAGCAGTTAAGGAACCATTCCATTGTCCCTTGGGTTAAAAAGTAGCCTTCTGCATTTTCAAGCATCGACGGAGTTGGTTCACCCCAAATGTTTGTTGCTGGATAGAGGAGTAATTGGAAGCAAATCGCTGGTTTTTGCTTGTCTTTTGCCAAATTTGATATTACTGCCGCAAGATTCCCCCCTGCGCTATCCCCTCCAACGGCAATTCTACCAGGGTCTACTTGAAACTCTTCTGGATTTGCAGACACATATTCGACTGCAGCATAGCAATCATAAACAGCCGCTGGGAATTTATGCTCGGGTGCTAATCTATAATCAACAGAAATCGTTACACAGTTTGCAAGGTTTGTTAAAGCCCTGCAAATATTATCATGTGTTTCTAGGTTGCCGACCACCCAGCCGCCGCCGTGGAAATAAACAAGTGCCGGGCAGTTGGCTTCTGCCTCTTTTGGATAATAGACTCGAATAGGAATATCACCCTCTGGTCCAGGGATAGTCCGGTCCTCTAAATTGCCGACTGGCTCGATTTCACTTTTAGGAAGCTGAAATGCTTTCCTTGCCAACTCTGGTGTTAAAGTTTCTAATGGCGGCGTACCCAAAGAAGCTAAATAATCAAGTAACATTTTCGTTTGTGGATCAAGAGACATCCGTTCGCCCTCTTTCACGTGGAATAAACTTACATTTTTATAATTCGATAAAAAATGATAATATCCTTCCTTTGTTGGTAAGCGTTTTCAAAACAAAAAGACTAATCTTTATCTAAAGATTAGCCCTGCACATTTATTGCTCTTATTGTGAACTTTTAATCATTACAACAAGTCCCATCATCGTTCAAATGACCAGACTTATTGATTTTAGTTTTCAAATACTTCTCATTGTATTCTGATATATCCCCCCATAGAGATTCTCTGCCTGAAACCTCTAAACCAGCATTCTTTAATGCTTGGAGCTTTTTAGGATTGTTCGTGATTAGAGTAACTGGTTTAGACCGTAATGCTTTAAGGACACGAATCGCATCTCCATAATTCCTGGAGTCATCTACAAATCCAAGTGCTTCATTGGCCTCCACTGTGTCGTAGCCGTTCTCTTGCAGAATATAGGCCATTGCCTTACTGAATAAACCAATTCCCCTTCCTTCATGGTTCGCTAAGTAAAATAATGCTCCAATTCCGTGGTCTGCAATCATCTTCATGGATTGCTTTAATTGAAAGCCGCAATCACACCGCTTACTTCCAAAGATATCTCCTGTATGGCAAATGGAGTGAAAACGGATAATCGCATCATCCCCATATTCAAAGTCCCCGTAAGCGAGGACGCTGGATTGCTGGAATTCCGCTAAATTGGCCGAAGATAATTTTTCAATGATTTTTTGAAAATCCTCTGTTACTTCATCACAATTTAGCCAACAATACCATTTAAAAACAACCGTTTCCCCATACAAATTTACCGGTAGACGGATGGGGCCTACCAAGTAGATGGCGCCTTTATCCGTTTTAATTAATTTAATTTTGTCTTCTAAGACCGAAATTACTTTAGAATTGAGAGTATCTTTCACTGTTAAGCACCCCTTTTTAGCATTAGTGTTTTACTAGAAGTGCATTGGCATTCTTGGCAGATTTCGCTAAAATTGTCGGCAAGTTTGAACCTTTTCTATAATTGGTGTCAGGCACCATTTCCACTATTGTCACCTTTTTTTCATATTGGTAGGCTTTTGTCCCAAACTTGGACAGCCTTTTATACGTAAATTGGTAAAAGAAGAGTGAAGGTTAGGCAGGTTATTGTTATTCTCTTTTCTAGCTTGTAAGGAGGTGCACAAGTATGAGTGAATCTTCGACAGGAGGATTTCAAAATGAGGCAGAAGAGGTAAGAGGAGGAAACTTCTGGGATTTTATGTTAGGGTCCCATGTTCACCACCCCCAAGAGTCATCTTCAAGTAAATTATCCTCGGGGGATCATGGCTCAGACCAATTACCATCAAACCATTCATCAGTAAAACATGCAAATGACTGTCGAAACTCCCAATGGCAAAACTCTGTAAATGGGAAAACCCAGACAAAAATCTGTTGGTATGGTGGAAATATGTGGGAATATCGAGTTAGAAGAAGACCCATAGAAACGTGGTAATCCAATAAAAATGGGAAAGGATCTAATGGGCCTTTCCCATTTTTATTATAACCTTATACCCCATCTAGTCTTTTTCAGGAATTATACAGTTTCCATCCGTACAGCTGACATCCTGCTCGGTTGACAGATCCTGAAACATCGGTTTAGGTGCTTCTTCCTCCCAAACCTTGTGTAAGGCACCCATGAATGTTTCCAGTGGTTGTGCGCCAGATATGGCATACTTTGAGTTAATGATAAAATACGGTACCCCGCCAATTTGGTATTGCTGGGCTATTGCCTCGTCAGCACGGACTTCATTGGCAAAAGCGGTTTTGTCATGAAGGATATTTAATACCTCTTGGCGGTTTAATCCTGAGGCTTCAGCAATGTCTGCCAATGTGTCAAAATCCCCAATATTTTTTGCCTCAGTAAAATAAGCCTGCAATAAATTTTCAGAAACGACCGCAGCTTTCCCTTTCGTTTTAGCAAACTTCGCTAAGCGGTGGGCATCAAATGTATTGGTTGGCTTCATACCATCAAAATTATACGTTAAACCGACAGTTGCGGCTTGGTTTCCAACATTTTGATTGGCTTGTTTTGCCTGTTCAACACTCATTCGATACTTATTAGCCAATACCTCATGAATACTTTCCCCATTATATGTAGGGGAATTAGGATCTAGTTCGAAGGCCTTGAATTCTACCTCAACCTGCTCTTTATGTGGAAATTGTTCTAACGCCAGTTCTAAGCGGCGTTTTCCAATATAACAAAACGGACAAACATAGTCAGACCAAACTTCAATTTTCATATTTACACCTCGTTATTCATTGGTAAGTTACTACATAGTATCATAAAGAAGTTAAAAACCAATACAATGTGCTCATCGAAGTTTACTAAAGGTTTATTTCTTTTCTCTTGGATAGTGATTTCCTCCATAATAATGTAAATATAAACATAAATAGTTGATGGTTGGAAATAATAACCCCGATAACCTTGAGAGGATGGGATGTTTGATGTCGTTAGAATGGTTTGACAGAGTATGTGCTGAATTGCAAGATCACCTAGAGTCAATTTGTGAAGAATATGATCAAGTTGGTCAAATGACCATTGAAAGAGCTGCCAAACATCCAAGGATTGAGTTCTTTGTAGACACTGCAGATGTTGATACAGAAGAGCTCGATCGTGATTTTTTCTGCACACTTTTCTTTGATCCGCAGAATGAAGAGTTTTACGTCGATAGCTTCGATGTTGACAGCGGACACACGGCGAAAATCATCCTTTCAGATATTGAGGAGATTATCGATGAAGTGCATGCAAGCCTCCATGACTACATCAATGGCGATGACCATTATACTGATGATGGGGTCTATCTTCAGTCAGAAGAAGTATTTGATGAGGAAGACTGCGAGACCACTGAAGACGACATAGACGAAGAATATTATGAAGCGGAACAAATTAATGAAGATGATATTTTTGAGGAAATTGACGTTGACTGGTCCACACCTGAAGTGACTGCTTTCAAGCACGAAGACGAAGTGGAGGTAACTTATCAGTTTGGGGTTGTGCAGGAAACTGGTGATGGTGTGCTAAAACGAGTTAACCGTATTTGGACCACTGATGATGAATTGATCAAGGACGAATCCCACTTTATTTTTAGCAAAGAAGAAGCGTCTACCATAATTGCCATGATTGCCAGCCACATGGACCAATTAAGCGAGTTTGACTTTTAATTAAATAACCTAAAACGCATGGTGATTTGCCATGCGTTTTTTTATCGTTAAACCATATAGAAAGGGCTTGGGGTTGGTCGAGTCTAAATAATGGACTTCCGCCTTCCCCAAGTTTAATCAATTGTATAATCAATTTGAATCAGATCCCAGGCAGTGATGATCCCTAAGGGAACTTCATCCATTTTTCCGTTTTCAGTTATGATCACGCCTTCGATTTTACGTTTCTTTTTATGGGCTTTTTCAAAAATATTTTCTATTTCAAAAATATTCAAATCTTTCGCAACAATCTCAAGCGAATGTTCTTTTTCAAACTCCATGATGTCAGCAACAAGAATATTTGATAGATTTACCATGCCGTTTTCCATATTCTGCACCATCCATTTCATGATGGTGCCAGCAGTCAAAAGGCCGATACAATTATTATTTTTATAGATTGGGAATTTAGAATAACCGTACTTCTTAATCGCATCCATCACATGTAAGATGCTGTCCAGATGGTCAAAATAAACAACCTTTTTGGTAGCGATGCTTAGGGCGTAATTAGGGCGGTTTAACACATCGGCAATTTTTTCAATATGATGAACATCCTTGGCATTCGGCTCAGCAATATAAAATCCCACCTCCATTTTTTCATGGACGATCGCATTTCTCAGCCTCGCATATTGCTCTAAATCTTTTTTAAACGTATCGATAATTTGATATTTTTTTGCCCCAACTTTCACTAATACTACGAATCTCTCATCATTTATTTGAACGATAGCCCTTAAGGCATCATGAACCTGATTGAAGGCTACCTCAAAACGCTCTGACAAAAGTTGTCCCTGCTTTTTATACATATTTCCCTACTCCCTCAATACAAAGGCTATTATATATATTCATTATTTTAATAGTAAAATTAATACTTAAAATTTTCAAGAAACTACTTTTCCCATTTTTGTTTCAGCATTTTGATTTCCTCTTTGTGGCTAACCCCCTCATCATCAGGTGTTTCTAAGATTAACGGGATTCCTGCCAAAACAGGTGACTTAACAAGTTGTTCCAACTGTTCCGCGTTGATATATCCATTGCTGTTATTAAAAATATTGGCATGACGGTCCTTCTTGGAGCCTGTTGGATATTTGGAATTATTCAAGTGAATTGCTTTTAAATGTTCCCAATACCCTAAGCCTTCACCCTTTTCAATTAACTCCTCGGTATTTTCCCCATTCCAAAGACTACTTGCATACGCATGACAAGTGTCCAAGCAAAAGCCTAATTTCTCAGGATACTCAAGTAAATTTCGAATCTGGACGAGTTCTTCGATGGTTGTGCCAAGTGCTCCCTTCGTCCCTGCATTATTTTCTATTAGAATTAAAGAGCTGCCGTTCCACTGGCTAAGAACACTGTTAAGTATGTCTAACATTAAATGATAACTAGCAAGCGGATCTATTTTACTGATTTGACTGCCATAATGGACAACTACCCCAATCGAACCGCAGGCGTCCGTTATTTCTAAATCATTAAGAAGAGAGGCAATCGTTAGATCATGTTTGTCTTTTGAGGGGGTGATACTCGTAGAATACGGGGTATGGGCAACCGAACAAAGCTGATGGTCTAAACAGAAATCCTTACAGCTTTTCGCATCTTCTTGATCGAAATCCTTGATTGTCAGGCTTCTTGGGTTTTTCGGAAAATATTGAAAAGCGGATGCCTGATTAGCAACCGCTCTTTTTGCAGCACCTAAATATCCATCTTTAATGCTAACATGACTGCCGAAAATCATAAGTTATTCCCTTCCCATCCGTACACTATAATAAGGGATATTTTTTGCACCAGCTGCGCTTTCTATACGATAGAAGGTTATTGATTTTTTAAATTATTGATTAGCTAAAATAGTCACTAGGGTATCCTCAATTTTTTTCCCTTTTGTTTCATCCAGCATGTTATTTAGCAGGATGGAAAATATCATGGTTTGCCCACTTTTCGTATTCACATATCCAGATAAGGAAGTAACGGTTGAAATGGTACCTGTCTTTGCTTTTACCTTTCCTGCCGTACTCGGACCCTTCATGCGTTTTCTTAACGAACCACCAACCATTTTTTCAGGATTACCTGCGACTGGAAGTGCATGTAAATAGACTGGAAACCATTTTTCCTTCTGGACTGAAAATAAAGCTAAAGAAAGTTGATTGGCGGGAATACAATCAACGTGTGAGATGCCGGACCCATCCCTTATCACCATCGTATTCGGGTTTATCCCTAACTCTGCCACTTCTGATTTCAAAACCGCTAACCCCTTTTCCCAGCTGCCTTCTCCTTCTTTCACCATACCCATTTCCTTGATTAACATTTCGGCGTGGACATTATTACTGAGTTTCATAAATGGAACAAGCAATTCCGATAAAGGCATAGATTGATGTTTGGTTAATAGTTTTGCCTGTTCTGGGACTGTACCTGTTTTAATTTTTCCTGTAACAGTAATCCCATGATCAGCTAATGCTTGTCTAAAAAGTGTTGCCGCAAAACGGGTTGGCTCCCAAACCCCAATCCATTCCTTTACTGCTTTAGTTTTGAGTGGAAGAGTTCCTTCGATTGTTACTGTATTTTTCGAATGTTCCCGTTCAATCTTCATCTTTTTTTTTCCATCTTCAGCTAGTGTTACGGTTCGGTTAATAATTTTTACGTAATTACTTTGCGGGGTAACCGTTACTTTAGCCTTTTCGCCGATTTTCGATCCGGGTTTCACCTTTATCTTAATGGAGCCTGAGTCGTAGTCTTTTGTTGGAGAGACCGTTAGAGCGGAAATTTGGGCACCGTAGTAGGTTGATTCGTCACTCCATGGCATATCGAGTGAATAGCGAACATGATCGTAACGGGAATCATCAGCTACCAAATTTCCTTTTATTTTTTTTACACCGAGTTTTTCAATCGCCATTGCCATATTGTCAAAATCATCTTTAAGTAATGTCGGGTCGCCATTTCCTTTTAAATATAGATTTCCATGAATGGTTTTCTTGATTTCCTTTGCATCTGTCTGTACTTCTGTGGCAAAGGTATAGTTTTCACCCAGTACCTTGAGAGCTGCGGCAGCTGTCAATAGTTTCATGTTAGAAGCAGGCCGTAGGCGGACATCACCTTGGTAATCATATAGGATTGTACCGTTTGCGGCAGACCTGACACTTATTCCGGCAATGGCCCCTTGTAAGACCGGATCTTTCATAATGATTTGATTAAGTTGCTGAGACATATTTCCATAACCAGACATTGCCTTCACCTGTGTGTAGGGGGTTATGGAAATAACCATCGTTGTTAATATAATCACAGTATTTTTAACTAATCTAATCAAACCAAATTCCAGCCTTCCTTTTTTTTATGAGTGTATCCCTTTCTTTACAGATTATTGCAAATTAAACCCGAGCTCAAAAAGAACTCAGGTTCATCGCCCTGTACTGATTAATTTAGCGTCTAGTTATTTCATTAATTCACAGTCTATTTACGTTATCATGATTTAATAGTCATCACCATATCGATATCGTTTATACTTGGCTGCATGACAAGCATCACAGGTTGGAAAGCTATGATCCCATGGCAGCTTTTTACCGCAGGTTTTGCACTTTTTAACAAACTTTCTTATATCCGTTTTAAGCCGATCTTGGACCCGGTCACTCACTTCCTCACGAAGACGTTCCCAATAAATCGCTTCTGTTCGCTGACCTAACCTATATAAAAATAACAAGTGCAACCCAATTGCTTTATAGCTTAATTCCAAATCTTCCAAGCTTCTCTCCCTTACACCTGGCTCCGGGAGCTCTCTTCCTTCAATGAGGGCGTACATTGTATCTTCCCATTGTCTGGTTAACAATGATTCATTTTTTGAAAAAGGCAGGTGTAAAAATCCATATAAGTCCATTAATGAAAGCCGAGCTTCCACTTCAGTCCCAGCAACCAGATGATATAGAGACTTTTCTTCTGACAATGAGGCCTTTTTCGTTCCCTTTGGACTTTCAAATTTATCCCATAGTTCAAAAAATGTTCCCAAGTCATGATAATAACGTTGAAAGCGTTCAAAAACAGAATTGGTTGGAGCGATGGCAAAGGTATGAACCGGTTCATCTTCCTGCTCCAATAAATTTCGCATTTTCTTAATATCACTCGTGAAAGCGACTTTGCCGACATCATAAATCCCTTTCCGACCTGCACGACCGGCAATTTGCTTCACTTCTTGTGAAGTTAACAGCCTTCTTCTTGTGCCATCAAACTTGTCATTTTCCAGAAAAACAATTCGGCGGATTGGCAGATTTAATCCCATTCCTATGGCATCTGTCGCGACAATCACCTTGGTCTTTCCTGTATTAAACTGCTCAATCTGTTTTTTCCTCGTTTCTGGAGGCATACTCCCGTAAATCATGCTGACGGAATGGCCATCATTTTGCAGCCTTGAGGCCGTTTCAAGCACGCGTCTTCTTGAAAAACAGATCAGGGCATCACCTTTTTTAACGTGTTTGATGTTAAACTCTTTCTTTTCCACTTCCAGCGGTGTGTCGCGGCTATATTCATGAATTTCAATATTAGCATCACCTAATAATTGCAGTACCATGGTTCTGGCATTACGGCTGCCAATGATATGGACCTCCGCTGCATTTGCCTTGGTGATCGCTTTATACCAGGCAAAACCGCGGTCCTTGTCTGTTAACATTTGTGCTTCGTCAATAACCACAACCTCGTAATACTCTTTTTCATGAAACATTTCGACGGTACACGAGATATGCTCGGCACCGGCAACAATTTTTTCTTCTTCTCCTGTTTTTAATGAACAAGGTATTCCTTCAGCATTTAATTTGTCGTAAACCTCGAGCGCTAATAAGCGAAGCGGTGCTAAATATAAACCATTGGCCGCCTCCTTCATTTTTTCAAGCGCATGATGGGTTTTTCCGGTATTAGTTTCGCCAATATGCAGAACATAGCGGACATTCATCCTTAACGAAGGGTCATACTCTTCCCCAAAAATATCCCGCATCATCCGTTCTTCTGCCTCTTTTTTGCGCTGCAATTCTTCCTGCTCCGCTTTTTTCTTTACTTCCCGTTCCTCGTAATCCTTCTCAAAAATTTCCCAATGAATCTTCTCGTCGAACGGAATCTCTGCTAATTTTAATAAATCTATAAGATATTCCTGCTGAATATCTTCAATAAAATAACTCTCTACATCGTATAAAGGCTGTGCGATGCTTCCTTTAACAAAGGATGCTGATAATTTTTCATGAAAGGTTTCATAAAAATCTTCCTTAAGTTCCTCCGGAAGTTGTTCCAGTACTTTCTGTGGTATTAGGTCTGATAAATAATCGGAAATTAGGCTTTCATAGACAAAAAAATACGTTTGATATTCATAGAAGCTCCTTCCCCAATGCAAGGTTTTATGAATATCTCCTGTTAGCTCCTCAAAAAAGGTGGCAACTGTTGTATAGGAAGACGGATTAAATGCACCCTGGTCGACCAATTTTTCTTCAAGGGCAAAGGTATCAACCGATTGGAACTTTACATTATTTTTTATGTCAGCATCGAGCTGTTTGGCTGCAAAGTATCGAACATATAAATAAAAGAGCTCGTATTGATCTTCCAAGATACCAACAGCTACATCTTCTATTTCCGTCTGAATCGAGTGCTTCCGAGCTTCTAGTTTTTTCTGCTCCTCCCGCTTTACGAAGTTCTCCTTGGCAACATGATAGCGGTGAGTCCACTTTTCCTTCTGAGCTTCAAATTGTTTTCGAAGCCATTCCATAGCATTAAAAGGTAAATAGGTTCTCATTTCATCACGAAAAAGTTTATTGAGGAGCTTCCGATCAATGCCTTGAACTTCAAATCCTTGTTCACTTAAAAATTGCTTTTTTTCGTTCTTAGGCACATCGTTTGTTACTTTGTTCAACCAGACATTTACCCATATTTGCTCACTATAATGACCACGATCAACTAAATACTGTTCGAAAGATGGCAGAGACTCTTTGGTTTCAAGGTATCGATCGATATCTTCATAGATTTTGACTTTTGTCTGTTCAATCGCTTGAGGGTAAATAGATGTTAATTTATTCATTCTCATCCCTCCTAGAAAATTTGATTTTCCTTTTTTCTCAAAGTTATGTATAATGTGAGTATAGATTATCGTATAGTAAAAAAGACCGAGCATGACGACAAATACGGCTCGGTCATGCAATAGCTGCTTTCCTTTTTGGGGATCGGCGTTACGGACCATAATCCACCGCTTCTGCTTGCCGGCTCAAGGGTGGATTATTTTTTTTTGTGGAAGGACAGAATCGTGACAATGAGACTAGCAAACGATAAGCTAAACATCAATGCCTGAAAAACTGTCAAAAGCATCACCCCCTTTCTATTAGGAGATGTGCCGTCCACCCTTGAGAAAACTATGCTATTGCATGTTCATTATAGCATTAATCAAATTATCGAACAAGCGTTCTTTAAATATTATGTTTATTACAATATGCATCCACTAATTCCTCGATTTGATCCAGTTCAGGATATTTTCCGGAAAACTGAAATTGGATTTCTTCAATAAAGCTCTCTCGATTATACACATGAATCGCTCCATTTTGTTGGATGACACTATATTCTGGTACAAATCGGTATCCACTTCGTTCAATTGCCCCCATACTAATCCCCTTTTACATTTTTTTATAGTATTTGCTGAAAACAATGATATCATCCTTGAGCAAAAGAAAGAGGATGGTGCACGACACACACATCCCCTTCCTTATTCTATTAAGCCGTCGTATATACCTCTTTTTTATTTAGATCATGACGAATGGTTGCCTGTGCGGCAGCTAAGCGGGCAAGCGGCACACGATATGGCGAGCAGCTGACATAATCTAGACCCGTTCTGTAACAGAAATCAATCGAACTTTTCTCTCCGCCATGCTCTCCGCATATCCCTGTTTTTAAGGACGGTTTGGTCGCACGGCCAAGCTTCACACCTGTTTCTACCAATTTGCCAACCCCATCTTGGTCAAGTACAGCAAATGGATTATCCGGCAGTACTTTAGTTTCAATATACGCTTGCAGGAATTTGCCTTCTGCATCATCACGGCTGTATCCAAACGTGGTTTGCGTTAAATCATTGGTTCCGAAAGAGAAGAAGTCTGCTTCCTCTGCAATTTGATCCGCAGTTAGGGCGGCACGTGGAATTTCAATCATCGTACCAATTGTATAATTAAAACACTTACCGGTTTCTTGCTGAACAACAACTGCAGCATCAATCACTAATTGACGCATTTGCTTTAACTCGTTTACATGACCAACTAGTGGTATCATAATTTCAGGCTGCACTTCCAGCCCTTTTTCAGCTAATTTTGCTGCAGCATAAAAGATGGCTTTTGCCTGCATTTCATAAATTTCAGGATAGATCATTCCAAGACGGCAGCCGCGGTGGCCGAGCATTGGATTAAATTCATCTAATTGACGCACCTTTTTAAGCAATTGTTCTTTCTTCTTTAAGTCTGCTGATTGAGGATCTGTCAATTGAAGCTTTGTCACTTCTACTAACAGTTCCTCTTTATCTGGTAAAAATTCATGAAGGGGCGGATCTAGTAAACGAATGGTTACCGGGAAACCTTGCATGGCTTCGAATATCCCTTCAAAATCGCCTTGCTGCATTGGTAACAATTGGCCTAATGCATCCATTCTTTCATTGTAATTTTCCGCTAAAATCATTTTTTGGACGATAGGAATCCGCTTCAAATCCATAAACATATGCTCCGTACGGCATAGGCCAATACCACCAGCACCAAATTCAAAGGATTTCTTTGCATCTTCCGGATTATCTGCATTCGCACGAACGCCAATTTTCCGCTCCTGGTCAGCCCAAGCTAAAAGGAGTTGGAATTCATCAGAAAGTTCTGGGTCAATCATTGGTATTTCACCAAGCATAATTTCCCCTGTGGAACCATCGATGGTAATAATATCACCATAATTTACTACCGTTTCTCCTATGGTAAATTGTTTTGCTCGTAAATCTATTTTTAACGACTCACATCCACAGATACAAGCTTTCCCCATTCCGCGTGCAACAACTGCAGCGTGGCTGGTCATTCCTCCGCGGCTAGTTAAGATCGCTTGCGCGGCGACGATACCGTGAATATCGTCAGGCGTTGTTTCAGGTCTAACGAGGATCACTTTTCTTCCATCATTTCCTAAACTTTCGGCTTCATCTGCGTCGAATACTACCTGACCTGTCGCTGCTCCCGGTGATGCCGGCAATCCCTTAGCTAAAATATTTTTTTGAAATTTGTCATCAATCCGGCGGTGGAGTAGTTGATTCAATTGGTCAGGGTCTACTCGCAACAAGGCCGTCTTTTTATCAATAATTCCTTCTTGAACCATCTCAACAGCAATTCGAATCGCTGCTTGCGCTGTTCGTTTCCCATTACGGGTTTGCAGGATGAAAAGCTTGCCGCGTTCTACCGTGAATTCGATGTCTTGCATTTCCTGATAATGCTGTTCAAGAATTTTACATGTATCCGTAAATTGCTTAAATACTACCGGCATTTCTTCCTTTAATGTTGCGATGGGCTGTGGTGTCCGAATACCAGCAACAACATCTTCTCCTTGGGCGTTTATTAAGTATTCTCCGTACAGTACATGCTCGCCTGTTGAAGGATTTCGTGTAAAAGCAACACCAGTTCCAGAATCATTGCCCATATTGCCAAACACCATACTTTGAATATTAACGGCTGTTCCAAGGTGGTCTGGGATTTTATTCAGGCGGCGATAGACGATGGCGCGCTGATTGTTCCATGAATTAAAGACAGCGTTAATCGCAAGAAAAAGCTGTTGTTTTGGGTCCTGTGGGAAATTTTTTCTTGTATGCTTTTTGACAATGGCCTTATAGCCAATAATTACTTCCTGCCAATCTTCTGCAGACATTTCTGGATCTGTACTATACCCTTTCTCTTCACGTGTTTCTTCTAGGTATTGCTCGAAATAAAATGTATCGATTTCTAAGACTACATTACTAAACATCTGAATGAAACGGCGGTACGAATCATAAGCAAAACGAGGATTATTGGTTAATGTTGCTAAACCGGCTACCGTTTCGTCGTTCATTCCGAGGTTTAAGATAGTGTCCATCATACCTGGCATGGAAAAAACAGAGCCAGATCGGACTGAAACTAATAAAGGGTTTCCTGAGTCACCCAGTTTTTTTCCCATTTTTTCCTCTAAGCGGCTAAGTGCTTCCAGTGTTTGTTGCTCCACTTCTAGTGGAATGGTTTTGCTAGATTCATAGTAAGCATTACAAGCCTGAGTCGTTATGGTAAAACCAAATGGCACTGGCAGGCCAATTCTAGTCATTTCTGCAAGATTTGCCCCTTTACCCCCAAGTAAATCTCTCATATTTCCTTTTCCCTCATGAAATAAGTAAACAAATTTCTCCATCTCTAAAAGCTCCTCTCTTTTTTTAATATATCTAGTATTAAGCCTGCTGTTTCTTCTACTGCTTTATTTGAGACATCAATAACAGGGCATCCTACCCGCTTCATGATTTTTTCTGCATGGTCTAGTTCCTTTAGTATTCTCTCAAAGCTGGCATAGTTAGCACGTGAAGCTAACCCCAACGCTCTCAAACGTTCTTTGCGGATTTCATTTAACTTATCAGGTGAAATAATAAGCCCGATGCAATTCTTCCTTGGTATTTGAAATAACTCCTCCGGAGGCTGAACTTCCGGGACGAGCGGAACATTGGCCACCTTATACCGCTTGTGCGCCAAATACATCGATAGCGGCGTTTTGGAGGTGCGCGACACACCTATCAGAACGATATCTGCCTTTGTTATGCCTCTTGGGTCACGGCCATCATCATACTTAACGGCAAATTCAATCGCTTCTATTTTTCGAAAGTATTCCTCATCAAGTTTTCTCATTAGTCCTGGCCGGTGATGAGGTTCCTTATTAAATTTGGTTTCGAAAGCGTTCATCAATGGACTTAGTAGATCAACTGCCATGATGCCTTCTTCAGCTGCCCGGCGGTCTAAATAATCTTTTAAGGTTGGTATAACAATCGTATAAGCAATTATTGAATTAGCCTTAATCGCTAATAGAATGACATCCTCTATATCTTCAAAATCTTCCACGTAGGAATTACGACGAATATCAACTTGGCCCCCATTAAATTGGGTTGCAACTGCTTTTACAACAAACCCAGCCGTTTCCCCAACTGAGTCGGAAACCACATAGACCACTTCTTTTTCTGCCAAAATTACTGCCACTCCCTTAGTCTGATTTTTCATCCATCATTTCTAAATATGCCTTTGTGATCGTTGTTTTCGTAATTCGCCCCACTAGCAAATATGTATTCTTTTGTTCGTCGGCTTCTCGTACAACAGGAAGCGAATCAATATGATTTTGGATCATTTTTTTTGCTGCCTCGAGTAAGGTTTCTTCCGGATAAATGGTAATAATATTTGGCATTCTCGTCATAATGACGCTGACTGGTAACTCCGAAAGATTTTGATTACCTAATGATGCTCTGAGCAAATCCTTTCTAGAAATGACCCCAGCTAGATGCCCATCAGAATCAACCGCGTAAAGTGTGCCGACATCCTCTAAAAATAGTTGGACAATGGCATCGTATACGGAGGTTGATTTACCAACTACAATAGGGTGCGCTTTATAATTATTGACACTATGATGCAGGACTTTCTCCGCTTGGCGCTTAACCTTAAATTTGTCATTATAAAAATAACCGACACGCGGCCTTGCATCGATATTGCCTGACATGGTCAAGATGGCTAAGTCCGGTCTTAATGCTGCTCTTGATAATGACAACTTGTCTGCAATCTCTTTTCCTGTGATTGGTCCATTTTGTTTTACAATCTCCAAGATTTCGTCCTGACGCTTTGAAAGTTTTATCTTCACCACCCCCTTTATCCTATTAACATAATATAATATATGTAATTACTTTAAATGTGTTATACTTATTTTTATTTAGTATATAACATTTAAGTGTAAAGGGAAATAGGTATTTGTTAAAAAAAACACAATTACACCTTTGACGCCAAAATAAAAAAGGCACAAGCGATTATAAGTTAAATCGTTTGTGCCCTTTTTTGTGTATTCCTAATACGGTAAGGAGTTTTTTAGCTCTGGCAATTAGGACAATAATAAGTTTTTCTAGAGGAAATCACCTCGATAACAATAGTTGCGCCACACCGATAGCATGGTTGACCTTCGCGGTTATAAACCTGGCAACGATTATTAAACCCACCGGTTAACGTGTCTCCCTTAAAGATTGGATTATCCATATACCCACCGTGCTTAATCCCATCTTGAAGAACATTTTTCATTGAATCATAAAGTCTGCTTCGGTCACTATCATTAATGTCGTCAATATCCTTGGTCGGTTTGATCCCAGCCTGAAAGCATATCTCTGCAGAGTAGCAATTCCCGATACCAGCAATAAATGATTGATCGAGTAAAGTAGTTTTTAAACGGCCATGTTTTGAAGCTATTCTTTTTAAAAATTCATTTACGGTAAATTCAGGATTCAATGGCTCTGGCCCTAAGTCCGACAGCTTTTCCTCTGTTTGAGTTTGATTATATAAATGCAAATATCCTAACCGTAGACCTATAAAATAAAGATGATTTTGTCCAAATGATAGTCGGACCTGTATTGTTCTGTTTGGTTTTTCCGATTCAGTCCCGAAAAACATCCATCCACCCAGCATTAAGTGTAATAAAAGTGTTTGCTCATTTTTCAGCTGGAATAGGAGATGCTTTCCTCGACGTTTGATATCGACGATTTGCTGGTGCTGAACCGTTTTTTTGAAGAGGTCAGGATTGATATTAATGGATTTATCACGGTTTATTTGAACATCTGTTACAACTTGATTCGCAATTTTGTCTTTTAACAGGTTTTTATAGTTCTCCATTTCCGGAAGCTCAGGCATATCGGTCTCCTCCCACAATCCATTTTCCTAGTATCGTTCCCCGTAACAAAAAAGAAAATGAAGTATAAATGTTTATAGACACAAAAAATACCGAACAGGATCCTGTTCGGTATGATTCATTCATTTTTTAATGGGCCTAAATGGACTCGAACCATCGACCTCACGCTTATCAGGCGTGCGCTCTAACCAGCTGAGCTATAGGCCCATAATTTAAAACTTATGGAGCGGGTGATGGGAATCGAACCCACTACATCAGCTTGGAAGGCTGAGGTTTTACCAGTAAACTACACCCGCATCAGAATAAATATTCTAGTTGGTACCGATGGTCGGGGTCGAACCGACACTCCTCACGGAACACGATTTTGAGTCGTGCGCGTCTGCCAATTCCGCCACATCGGCATGTGTTAATAATCAAAAAAATTATGGCAGGGGCAGTAGGAATCGAACCCACACTGAAGGTTTTGGAGACCTTAGTTCTACCTTTAAACTATGCCCCTAAAGTGGTGGAGGGGGACGGTTTCGAACCGCCGAACCCTGAGGGAGCGGATTTACAGTCCGCCGCGTTTAGCCACTTCGCTACCCCTCCAATGAATATAAAAATGGCGGAGGAAGAGGGATTCGAACCCCCGCGCGGTTTAACCCGCCTGTCGGTTTTCAAGACCGATCCCTTCAGCCGGACTTGGGTATTCCTCCATTTTTAGTAAACCATATTTATACTAATGGTAGCGGCGGAGGGGATCGAACCCCCGACCTTACGGGTATGAACCGTACGCTCTAGCCAGCTGAGCTACACCGCCATTATATTATTTTAAGAAGTAATTGGTGGAGTCTAGGGGGATCGAACCCCTGACCTCCTGCGTGCAAAGCAGGCGCTCTCCCAGCTGAGCTAAGACCCCATTTTCTATAAGAACTTCATGGTCGGGAAGACAGGATTCGAACCTGCGACCCCTTGGTCCCAAACCAAGTGCTCTACCAAGCTGAGCTACTTCCCGAAATATGAAAGTTATTTTGCTTTCGCAAAAAAACTTTGATGCCGAGGACCGGAATCGAACCGGTACGGTAGTCACCTACCGCAGGATTTTAAGTCCTGTGCGTCTGCCAGTTCCGCCACCCCGGCAAAAGAGAGCGGAAGACGGGATTCGAACCCGCGACCCCCACCTTGGCAAGGTGGTGTTCTACCACTGAACTACTTCCGCATATATATGATAAGTTATTTTACTTCGTAAAAAAACTTGGTGCGGGTGAAGGGAGTCGAACCCCCACGCCTTGCGGCGCCAGATCCTAAGTCTGGTGCGTCTGCCAATTCCGCCACACCCGCATTTTCAGTTTAGTAAAAAATAACTAGTTTAATATGCTTAAATTCCCTTCGGGATTTCGCGTATGCATCCTCAGATGTAACTCGAAGAAGTAAGAAGCATGGTGCCGGCGAGAGGACTTGAACCCCCAACCTACTGATTACAAGTCAGTTGCTCTACCAATTGAGCTACCCCGGCGTAAAGTTTGGAAAATATTAAATTCATATACGCTGTCTTGTTAACGTCATCCTGACCTCAGAAAGATTATTCAAGTAGCAGCTCGGTCAGTATGCTGAAGTTCATTCAGGAAGCTTATTCGGTCGTGCTCTACCAATTGAGCTACACCGGCAAGGTATATGGTGGAGGATGACGGGATCGAACCGCCGACCCTCTGCTTGTAAGGCAGATGCTCTCCCAGCTGAGCTAATCCTCCATATAAAGCCTGGCAACGTCCTACTCTCACAGGGACAAAGTCCCAACTACCATCGGCGCTGAGAAGCTTAACTTCCGTGTTCGATATGGGAACGGGTGTGACCTTCTCGCCATTATTGCCAGACTATTTAATTGAAAGAAGTTCGTTCTCTCAAAACTAGATAATATATAGAAGAAGTAAAAACGAGTTCGCTTTATTA
>NZ_JASATK010000032.1:0-47320 GCF_038440275.1 Bacillus sp. OTU2372 | reverse complement strand
TCTTTTTTATAAAAAAATAATGGGTCTCCCCACATTGCAATTTCTTCACTTGGTGCCTGACACCTTTATTTGTATTTGCATGATGGTTATATGGATACTATTTCTTCATCAACCACTTAGTAACGACTCTAGATTCATCATCCGTCAGAAGATGTCCTGGCATTTTATCGGACCCTTCGGTGATCATCTTAAATAATTCGTCTTCTGAGTATTTGCTGCTCATATTTAAAACAGATGGTCCGACAGCACCTTTCAAATTACCGCCATGACAGGCTGAACACTTATTTCCATAAAGCGTCTCTCCATCTAATACTTCCGTCTTATCCGCAGCCTTAGATGAACAGCCAGCCAATAATACAAGTGATAAGCCCAACACTGCCCAGATTTTTTTCATATAGATCCTCCATAATCATAGATAGAAAAGAACTGTTCCTAACATGATTATAAAGTGTATATAGCTGGAAATAGGGTTTGAAAGATGTAAGTTTTCGTACAATTGGTAAAGTGTGGGTCGGTGTGACAACCGTCTTCTTTTACCGTAGAAACTGTGATAATCCCTTTGGCAAATCTAAAAATGGCTTTTCAAGTAGATGACTGAGGATTTATAAAATCTAGAATAAGTTACTCTTTTCTAATTAACTTAATATGAATTGGTAATAAAAAACCGAAAGCGAGAAGAAAAACAATAATTGAAGCTAACCAATTCCATCCTTTAAATTTCAGATATCCAACATAGACCATCCCAAATTCTATTAAAAGTGCAATTAAAGTGAAATATAATGTCAATTTCCATTTATTATTCTTTGTAAGGTAATTTAAATAAAGTATTGCAAGTGAGGTTGGAATAAAGGTATAACTAAGAACATCCCCAATTCCAGCTTTATTCGGGTCCCCAATATCAAAAAGGTCGAGTTCCCTGGCTATTAGACCATCGCTAAACCAAGTAACAAACCCTACAATCCCAAATGTAATATAAATTTCTCTCCAAGAAATATGTTTTTTAGAGATTATTAGGACTGTTAGTGCAAATAAAATACTTGCCGTAACAGGAAACCATAATCCCTTTGCTCCTAAGTCTAAATTCACTATAAATTGCTGCATTTACCTTTTACCCCTTTAATTTTGTATGGTTATTTTTAGCTATTGGTAAGGGTTATATACTGCGTGAAATGTATATTTATTATGCAGAACCAGACCAGATTACCAAATCATTTACAGAATAATTAGAAGTCTTCTTTTTCTTGAAAAAAGGATAAATATGGTTATAATTAGTACCAGGTATTAGAACTAACTAACAATAAATAGAGGTGTAGTGAATGATAGGGGCAAGAATTACAGCTATAGGGACATATGTACCCGAAAGAAGATTAACAAATTTTGACCTTGAGCAAATGGTTGATACAAATAATGAGTGGATTATTCAAAGAACCGGAATTCACGAACGTAGAATAACCCGTCCTGATGAATTTACTAGCGACTTGTGTGTCTCTGCTGTAAAAGATTTAATGCAAAGATATAATAAAACAGTCGAAGATGTAGATATGATTATTGTGGCAACAAGCACACCGGATTTTCCATTTCCATCTGTCTCAAGTATCATACAGGGCCGATTGAAAATATCCCAAACAGGTGCCATTGATTTAAGTGCAGCATGTGCAGGATTTGTTTATGCATTGCATACAGCACACAGTTTAATTTCTTCTGGTCTCCACAAAAAGGTACTAGTCATTGGAGCAGATACAATCTCAAAAATTACAGATTATACCGATAGAAGTACATGTATTTTATTTGGTGATGGTGCTGGAGCGGTATTAGTTGAAAGGGATGAAAAATCAAAAAGTTTCATTGGATTCCATCTGGGAAGTGATGGAAGAGGAGCACAACATGTATATTGTTCTGGACTATCAAAAAGGGTCAATGAGATTGAGTTAATAGATACGCAATATCTAGTACAAAATGGTAGAGAAGTTTTTCGATGGGTTGTAAGGAATGTTCCCGATAGTATTAGACTGATTTTAGAAAAAACGCGAACGAGTTTAGATCAAGTTGATTGGTTTATACCTCACAGTGCTAACTTACGTTTGATAGAGCCAATTTGTGAAAAATTAGAATACCCAACGGAAAAAACTCTTTATAGCTTGATCAACTTTGGAAATACTTCTGCTGCTACAATTCCTTTAGCACTTGACCTTGGAATCCGTAATGGAAAAGTCAAAAATGGAGACCATGTTCTAATGTATGGTTTTGGAGCTGGTTTGGTTCATGCAGGTCAACTTTTACAAATAAATTTTGATCAACAAGTCACAGCGCCAACACCATTGTGAAGTCTTTTGACTATTACCTAGAAAAATGGTGACACTATTGAGGTTTTAATGTTGTTTTGTCGTTTTAAACAACAAGTTAGACCGGGAGACCAACCCCGTCTTGAGGTTGAAATCACCCGTGTAAAAGGAGCAATCGGGAGCATTCCTGTAACAAGGATCAGTGTTCAATTTGCTTTGTTATAATAAAGTTTCAAAAAGCGTGTCATGACGAAAGCACATGGCACGCTAATTTTTTTGAAGGTGTTTTAGAAAACAATGGGGAATAACCTATATAGGTTACAAATTTCAGAATAGGGAGGAAATTCCAATGAAGCCTCATGCATTACAATTGTATGATTATCACGTATGGGCAAATCAAAGAGTGTTTGAGCACTTAAAAGAACTGCCAAAGGATATTTACCATAAGGAGATTCAAAGTGTTTTTTCTTCCATATCAGAAGTGGTAGCGCATATTTATGCTACCGATACGATATGGTTATGGGTCATGTCCGGTGATAGTTTTGATGAAATCGCAAAATCAAGGACACAACTGAGGGAGTCAACAAAAGGAAAAGGTATAGATGAAATGCAGAGGATGTTCTTTAGCTTATCCGAGCGATATAAAGCATTTTTTGATCGTCAAGAGAACCTTGATCAATCCATTTCCCCAGAGCATCCTGCTTTTGGTCGGCTGGAAACCAATTTTTTTGAATTGGTTCAGCATGTTGTTAATCATGGAACGTATCATCGTGGGAATATAACAGCTATGTTGCGACAGTTAGGCTATTCTGGGGTTATGACTGATTATGTTGTTTATTTGTATGCAATGAATACCAAAAAATAGCATTTCTAACTGCCGATCATCCTTACTTATGTCAACTATATAGAAAATAAGAAATATGTTTCTTATTCCGTAATCGGGGCAGATTTGTTGAACAAGGATTAAACGGTTGAAATAAATTTGCCATCGGTTTTTCAACAAAATATAAACAGAGTAAGAGTAAAAGTCCAATTTTCTTAAGACGGAGCATGTCAAAGACCGTCACCTTAAAAGGTAACGGTCTCTTCAACAGCTTGAACTTCCGATTCATGTACCAGCTGCACATTAAATTTACTGTCCTTCTCTCTAATTTCCCAATAGCCGGAACTATATTTATAGATAACCATAAAAAGCTTCCCGTCATAACGTACAATTTCTGTATTCATCCAATACCACCCTTATAATTAGTTGATTGATACTATCTATATTCCATCATTCGCTAAATTATGACGGTAACTTTCGGAAAATATCAGGAATAGCCGAAAACTAACGATAAACATTGTCATAACGGTAATATTGGTGTCAGGCACCTTGTGAGACACTGAGCGTTTCGTTTACTTGGTTGTTGAGTTTTTTGATTTGTTGGACGATGTTGGTAATTTCTTGAACGGGTTGGAGTAGTTGGTTGTTTTTGAGGAAGGAGGGATCGAGCAGGCCGTTTTTTAGCTGCGCTAGGTATAGGTCAATTTGGGAAACTAAGCGGTTATTTTGTTCGATTAGCTGTTGATGAAACTCCCTAACCGTTTCTGGTGCATCCAGATTATTAAACTTTGAAATCTCCTGTTTCATTTGCTGGAGTTCCCTTTTTAATTCATCTGCTGCTTTTGGATTGTTGACAGCCCTTTTCACCAATGAGGGGGTGTCAGCGGCAAATTGGGTTACCTTGTCTAGATAATTAGAGGCATCTCTTGCATAGTCAAGCGTGTCGTACGAAAGGTTGAAGAAAGAACAGCCACTGAGAAGAAATAAGAGACCAACAGACAAACCAGTCAACCATTTTTTCATAGCTAAGACCTCCATTTACAGTTTGTGATCACATTCAAAAAAGCCCTCTTCTTCTTATGTATGTATTCTGCTCTGACCATAATATTCATGTGACATCAAGCACCAAGGAATAATATCAACCTTACCAACTCTAGCAAACAATTTCATAGAATTAAAATTTTCCCAAGTTCCGCCAAATTCTGAGGTACTTCGTTAAGATTTATAGCATAATTAGGGAATGTGGACTTTTCTTGCCAATTATCAACATAATCAACATAAAAAGTGTCGATATTTGATGATGAAAACAAGTTCCTTGAATACGCTTACAACTAGTAAACTTATTTCACAGGGAGTTTTTAATATAAGGGGTTATCGATCATGACGAATGAGGATCTATTTTTACAAATTGAAAATCTACGATTAAAAATGATAACAGTAGGGCTTTCCAAGGGCTTTACCTCAGCCGAAACGGTAAGACTTAGTGAAAGACTTGATAGATTAATTAACCTCCAAATGGGTTTAATAGAAGAACTAACAGCATAAGTATTTACATACATGAAGTTTTTTTCCCAACATCAAGAGATTGCAGAGAAGGTGAATCGTAATTTTCTAGTAAAAGAATTTACTAAAATGGCAGAGGGCTTTACCCTCTGCCTGTTTTTTCACATTTACCAATAAAGTAAAGATCAGCTTGCCATATTGAATTACGCCTCACCGATCTTCTTCTTTTTTTAATAATATGGGTAACCGCCATAATGCGGATAAGGTGCAGGGGATCCTCTCGTTAAGGCACCGGCTGTTAACCCACCGAGGAAGCCGCCTAAAAACGGTGAACCGAAGCCGCCATATCCATATCCATAACATGGATACCCCCCGTGATAGTATCCATGATGATGGTGATGATATCCTCCAGGATAGCCGCCATAGTAGCCTCCATGATACCCGCCATGTCCTCCAAACATGCGCATACATCTCCTTTTTTCTATATGTTTAAGTGGCAAGAATAGCTACATACTACCTGTAATGTATGCATGATAGATGTCCAGTGAATGGGCGGGCACCTGCCTAGATCGTATCTCTTTAATATTTTTGCAGTCGCAGCTTGTTGTGTAACCTATTTAAATGTTCCATCAGCTGCTCATACTCGCTTATCTCAATGTTACAGGCTTCAATTTTTTCGCCGACATTTTGGGTGATTGCTTGCTTTTGTTCATAGGCCTTCTTTTCTAAAAAAATAAAAACCCTTCTTTCATCCTCAGAGGAACGTTCCTTACGGAGCCAGCCGTTCCCCTCCATTCTTGCAATCATCGGCGTTAAGGTGCCGGTCCCAAGATTTAATCTTTCACCTAAGCCTTTCACCGTTACCCCATCTTTTTCCCATAAAGCCAAGAGGACTAAGTACTGCGGATAGGTTAATCCGAATGGTTGAAGTACGGTCGAATACAGTTTTGTAAATTCACTAGCTGTTTCATAGATGGCAAAACATAGTTGATTTTTTAACGTGAAGAAGTCTTTCAAATAATCACCTTTAAGAAAATAATTTTTTGATATCCTGCTCCATCCTGCTTGGATCGACAGTTGGGGCGTAACGGTCGACGACCTGGCCATTGGCATCGACTAGAAACTTTGTGAAATTCCATTTAATATTCCTTGAGAGAAGGCCCTTTTTCTGATCCTTTAAAAAAGTAAACAACGGATCTGCTTTTTCTCCGTTTACATCAACCTTAGCAAACATCGGAAAGGTTACACCGTAGTTCACCTGGCAAAATTGAGTGGTTTCGTCGATATCAGCAAATTCTTGGTTGTTGAATTGATCGCAGGGGAACCCTAAAATCTCAAGGCCTTGGTCTTTGTACTTTTCATTTAGTGCTTGAAGGCCTTTAAATTGTGGTGTAAAGCCACATTTGCTGGCTGTATTGACAATGATTAACGGTTTCCCCTCATATTCTTTCAATGACTTCATTTCGCCGTTAGGCATTTTTACATTAAAATCATAAACGGTTGTCATGTTTTTCCCTCCCAAAGTAAATTTAAATCGTGTACAATTTAATCGTACACGATTGATTGGGTTTTAGCAATTATTTTTGTCTTCGTTCTCTCGACTTTTTAATTTTCATGAATTTGGTCGGTGGTTGTTTACGAATCCACTTAATAAAGCTGGCAAGCTTTTCATCCGCTCTCAGTTCAGGTAATGTTGTCAGCCAGGCAGCGATTTCCTCATTGGTGTAGAGCGCGTGGATTTGCTTATGACAGGAAATGAAAAGGTTGGCGGTGGCCCCGAATGTTCCGCCCATTTCTTTCGGAAACAGGTGATGAACCGTCGTTTCCACTTGTTGCCGTCCGCAAAGTTCACAAGTCCCCATAGTTTTGTCCCTCCATTTATTTTGGTACTATTGTATACAAGAAGTTGTTATGGGATTCTAGTTTGGAAGAGGATAAGAGGAAGGAGTATTCCATGCGGTATTTATTTTTGTTAATCATCATCATACCAGCAGCTGATATAGGATTTTTGCTATTATCCGGTAAAACCATCGGTGTATGGCCCACGATATTGCTTATTATTATGACAGGAGTTATTGGCGCCTATTTAGCGAAAAGGGAAGGACTGCAAACGATTCGTAAGGTTCAAGAACAGTTGAGCCGCGGCCAGCTTCCTGGGGATGCACTTTTAGATGGCGTCTGCATTTTAATAGGAGCGACTTTTTTATTAACTCCAGGATTTATTACCGATATCGTTGGCTTTCTGATGCTTTTTCCGCCAACAAGGAAGTTATTTAAGTATTTAATTAGTTACTTTTTTAAAAAGAGGATCAACAGGAGTAATCGGAAAATTATTAAATAAAAAAAGGTTGTATACCCTATTGAAAAGGGATACAACCTTTTTTGCTATTTAACAGCTGTTTGAGGAACATAGCCTGTTAATTTACCATAGCTGATTCGATACCAGCCACGGCTTGTGGAAAGAATGGTAACGGTTTGGTTTTTCTTTATTGTCCCGATTATTTTTGCTTTAGATGAAGCAGAGGTACGTACGTGTAATAATGAAACCAATACTTTACCTGTTTTCGCCTTTTTGACTTCAAAAGCAGCTGTGGCAGAAGATTTGTTATTGCTTGTATCCATCGTAATGATCACTGCTGTATATTTTCCGTTTGCATAAGAATTGGTGCTGTAATCCACCTTAACCGCACCAGCTTTCGTTAAGGCATCCTTTTTCAAATACGTAAGGATTTTTCCTTTGCTGTCTTTAATATAGACCGTTAGTTTCGAGGTCTCATTGGTGTTAAAAGTAAGTGAAGCTTTGTTATTCGTGTTATCCACTGTTGTTTTTACACTGCTGATCTTTGGAGCTGTTGTATCTCTTACAGGGACAATTTTCTTTACTTCAAATGTTGGCAACGTGGATGATCGATTATTCGAACCATCCATCGCAATAATGCCTGCGTAATATTTACCATTTGCTAGAGTAGAGGTATTGAACTCTTTGTTAATTGTTCCAGGTTCAGTTAAAGCATCTTGAGATAAATAGGTTAGAATTTTTCCGGTGCTATCTTTGATATAAACGGAAATTTTCGCCTTTTCATTCGTTTTAAAAGAAATGACAGCCTTGCTTTTTGCATTATCGACATTGACACTCACAGCACTTATTTGTGGAGCTGTCGTGTCTGCTGGAGGAGTTTCAATTACGATAGGTATAGTCGTTGGAACTTCTGCTTGATCGATCGGTTCCGGTGAAGGTTGTGCGACCGATTGAGGTCGATCCGTGTATTCTTTTGTTAAAGTTGTGCCATCATAATAGAACGCAAGAATTTCGTTATAATTTTGACCTGCATCTGCACGATTTTTCGCACCCCATTGACTTAAACCCACCCCATGGCCATCACCAAGTCCGGAAACCGTGATGTTGTCGGATGTTTGAGTAATATTAGAAACTAAATAACTCAACATGGTGCGAATGCCAACCATCGCGCGTATTTGCGTAGCAGATACGTTTTTGTACTCAATTTTTTGTGGTAGAAATTTACCATATTGGTCTACTTGATCTTTTGTGAAAAATTCAATTGTAATATCCCCTTTTGATACACGACCACCAGAGGTAGGTGTATTTAAAGACAAAATAGGGATGGCAGTTATCTTAATTTCTTTCCCTGTATAACCGTGTGTAAGCATCCAGGATTTTATCGAGGTAGTGATTGTGGGATCAAATTCTTTCATTTGATCCCATGATTGGATCGTTGGATCGATTTGCTGTGTTTTTACAGAATACTTCCATGCTGTTTTGGCATCAAATTCGTCAGTTTTGATCGTCAAATAAGAAACAGGCAACGTTCCCCATACATTTGCATTAGACTCTGTTTTCCCTCCATTACTTGCAGAGAAAACAGCACTAATCAAGCGTCCATTTGATTTTAAAACTTCACCTTTCGTTTCATCTACAGCTGCTGTGCTGTTAGGGTGCCAGGCGTAGCCTCCGTAAACTTGATAATTGATCGTGTCATCCATCACTCTATTTAAATAGGATAGCGCATAGGTCCTAGCAGCGACTGCCTGAGATTTTAATGCTTCTTTATTCCAGCCTGCCATCATTTCAAAAGGTACAACACCCTTTAAATAATCTTCTATAAAAACCTCATTAATGGGCCGGACATATTTTGAATTCTCAGGGATAAGCCGAAATGAACCTAAATAGGGACGATTGTTAATGGTTAAATAGTTTGTTTCTAATGAAGGGATTAGGTTTACGGAATCACTTTGAATAAGAGTGGTTGAACCTTCTAATAATATGATTCTATTATTATCATATTTGACCACATAAGAAGTCCCATTTGTTAAACGTAGATTGGACCCTTGGACAAGATAATCCCCCGTAGGCTTAATGGTTAATTGTGTTTGGTTTCCTATATAATTGACCAATTTAACCTGCAATTTTGGTTCAATCGTATCTGCCGATGCACCTGAAATAAAAAGATTAAATAGTAAGAAAAAGGAAAGAAAACTTACTACTATTCTATTCAATTATTCTCCTCCGCTCATAAATAATATATTTACTTACAAAATCATACTTTATTAGAATTATAGTTTACAATGGAAGATTATGGGAAAATGAATTGGCAATCTGTATAATTTTTTGCTGTGAGAATCCGGTTGGATTTCCGCGTCAACAGAATATAAAACAACAATGAGCACACAAAAAACCAGTCTGACATAAATTAAGTTAAGAAATCCAATTGTAGAGGATGTTCAACCATGTCATTTAATCCCCCAGTCAAGATTGATACCGTAAGCGGCGGGATCGTGCAATTTGGAGGCGCCTTGTTTGTTTCTCCTAAAAGTGCTTCAAAAGCCGCAATTGGCGCCGGGTCTGATAATACAGGTGTGCACATTTTAACCATTAGCGGAGTTAGTGCAACAAATGCTCCTGATTGCGATGTCATTGACCAGCCAATCGTTCAGGATGCTTAACTTAACAGACAGAGGCTGTCATGATTCCATGACAGCCTCTGTTTCTATGTTTAACAAGTTAAAATACCATGGAAATAATTTGACAATGTGAATAGACCTGATTCTTGCTTTATTAAAAATAAGTATCATTATAGGAAAATAGTCAGATATAATATCTATTATTTAGATAGAAGTTTTTGGGGGGAGCATCTTGGAAGTCATCTTTGTTTTTACGCTCATCATCCTTTTTTTGATTATAGTAGGTAAATATTATCACCGACATGAAAAAAAGCAGAAGCATTGGCATGGCAGATTGGAAAAGGTATCTATTCCCAGAATCATGCACTACTTTCGTGAAAAAACAAAAAATCAAAGACATTAAAAAAAGTATAAATTTCGACTTAGAGAATTGTCCAGCTCCAGCGCCTAGCCCCTTGAGGTCACAAGCCAAGCCGTCCAAAAGGTTAAAAAGCAACCTTGCGGCCGGCTCGTCTTGTGTTTGGCTACAGAAAGCTATCGCTTTCTGTACGCATTAAGGGCGACTAGTCTTTGATCCTGCTTTCGCTGGCCAGTCGACAAGTCGCCCTATATCGGGGCTGACCAAGGCGCTTGCGCTTTTCTTAATATGTCCCTTCCTTTACCACTTCCGGGACAGTCATTTGCTGCTTCTGTGTTAAAAAGAAAAAGACCCCAGCCAGCACGAGCAGTCCGCCGACGATTTGCCAGCCTGCTAGATGTTCGTGCAACAAGAAAAACGCTAATATCGTAGCCCCAACGGGTTCTCCTAAGATACTCATCGAAATCGTAGTCGCATTTACATAGTTTAATAGCCAGTTATTAATGACATGGCTGACGGTTGGAACCGTTGCGAGCAATAGAAAAATGCCCCATTCCTTTGCCGGGTAGCCGATAACCTCAACTCCAGTTGAAAGATTATAAATGGTAAGCACAATAGCCGCGGAGAAAAAGACGCAAAAGCTATATAGCCAATGAGAAACCTTTTTTACTGTCGTCTGACCAATTAATAGGTAACCGACAACAGAGATCACGCTAAAAAAGGAGAGGATATCCCCCATAATTGCACCTTTACTCAGAGCAAAGTCACCCCAGCCAATCATCATCGCGCCAATAATGGCAATGCCCATTGTCAGCAAGGCTGACAGAGTGGTGCGTTCCTTATATAAAAAGAATCCACCAACTAAAGAAACAATCGGCTGCAATGCCAGAATAATAGTGGAACTTGCGACCGTCGTTAATTTTAATGAACCAAACCAGAGAACAAAGTGAAACGCCAAAAAGAGGCCTGAAAAAAATAGAAAATACCAATCTTTTTTAACGATTTTTTTAAATTCATGACGTTTTTTCCAAACGATTGGCAGCATTAAGATACTGGCAAACCACATCCGGTACATACTGAGAATGGAGGCCGGCGCGTCTGACCACTTCACAAAAATAGCCGAAAACGAAATCGCAATAATCGAAATCGTCAGCGGCAGGGCAATCGATCGTGAACCTTTCTGTTTCATGTAGTCCTCCTATATGCGTAACTAATGTCAAACTTCTTCCTATTATACTCGTGTTTTTTTTCTGTCTCAACGTCTTTCCAAAAAGTCACTATTTATATATAGGTAAATCAATAGATATTTGGAATTCCAGCGTTTTCTTTAAGGATAAGGTTTCTCCACATATTTTTGTTATTTATTGATCTTTTCATGCATAATAATCACATGGACACTTAAGGGAAGATGTGATCACATGAAATTAAAATATCTTGTCATAACCCTTTTATTAATCGCTCAAAGCTGTTCCATAAGCTCGAAAATTGGTGCAAGGAATACTGGTGCCCAGACCCAAAAAGTTCAGGAAAAGATTCAAGCCTATCTGCTTTCCAAACATGTCAATGGGAGCATTGCTGTAGTGAAGAAAAATAAGGTGATTTTTAACGAGGGAATTGGTTTAGCCAATCGAGCTACTGGGAGAATGAACCTGCCTTCTACGACTTTTCCCATTGGATCCGTCACTAAGGTGATTGTAGCAGCCTGTATTTTGCAGCTTCAGGAAAAGGGAAAGCTGAGCACGGAGGATTCTATATCAACGTTTATTCCTAACTTCCCAAATGGCAGCCGTATTAAACTAATCCATTTATTAAACCATACGTCGGGAATAGAAGAGAATCTATTCTTCCATGGAAAATCAAAAGATATGCTGAAAGGGATTAGCGTTAAATTTCCTGCCGGTAAGAAGTGGGATTACAATGATATCAATTATTTCGTGTTAGGACTAGTCGTTGAAAAAGCATCAGGAGAATCACTGCATAACTATATCCAAAAGAATATTTTTGACAAAGCTTCGATGCAGCATTCCGGATTTATGACGCAAAACAGGCCGGTGCCCTATAATTCGAAAGGTTATATAAAGACGGGGGATTATGCGCTGCCAGTCAATATACTAAATTTGTCCAAGCTATTCGGTTGTGGGGATATCTATTCCACGGCTCTTGATCTATGCTTGTTTGATGAGGCATTACTAAGCGGGAAGCTCCTTACTGAACGGAGTTTACAGGAAATGCTGACACCTGGATCCCCATCAAAGTATGGAGAGGGTGTCTACATTTCCGACAATCAGGTTTATAGCAGGGGCGTAGTTGGCGGCTGGGAAACGCTGCATGTATTTTTTAAGGATCAAACTATTATGGCGATTTTGCTTAATGTTCGTGATAAGAACATCAATATTCATCAGCTTTCAAGTGATATAAAGAATATTATTCACTAAAACGATTAGCTGCATTGATTGATGAATTGCCGGAGCGGGAAAAACTGATCCTATCACTTATTTATTCAGGAAGGGTCTTAATATTTAAGTTAGTGGGGCATAGGTGCCCCTATTTTTTTAGTACTTGTATTTATTTTACAAAATTTTTGGTAATATAGATGTAGTTTGCAAGAAGATATAGAATTTAGAAAGTTTTAGAAAGCTGAAACAAAGGAGAGATCATATGGCAGTGTTAGTAACAGGCGGAGCCGGATATATCGGCAGCCATACATGTATAGAACTATTAAATGCCGGCCATGAAATTATCATCGTTGACAACTATTCAAACAGTAAACCGGAATCCTTAGAAAGAGTAAAAGAGCTTTCAGGTAAGGATTTTGCTTTTTGTGAGGTGGATTTGCTTGACCGGATTGGCCTTGAGAAGGTCTTTGCGGAAAATCAAATTGAAGCGGTCATTCACTTTGCAGGTTTAAAGGCGGTGGGTGAATCGGTATCGATCCCACTTCACTATTACCATAATAATATCACTGGAACACTGATTCTCTGTGAAGTCATGAAGCAGTATGGTGTCAAAAATCTGGTCTTTAGTTCTTCAGCAACCGTATACGGAATGCCGGAGCGGGTGCCGATTTCAGAGGACTTTCCGCTAGGGGCAACCAACCCATATGGCCGGACTAAGCTGATGATTGAAGAGATTTTACGTGACTTGTATGTGTCTGATCCAGAATGGAGTATTGCGTTATTACGCTATTTCAATCCGATTGGGGCTCACGTTAGCGGCAGAATCGGCGAAGACCCGAATGGAATACCTAACAATTTAATGCCGTTCATTACCCAGGTAGCAGTCGGCAAGTTAAAGCAATTACAAGTGTTTGGCAGTGATTACCCAACCGTCGATGGGACAGGTGTCCGCGATTATATTCATGTCGTCGATTTAGCCATTGGCCATTTAAAGGCGCTTGAAAAAATACTTCCTGCAACAGGTGTGGAGGCTTATAATCTTGGAACGGGTACAGGCTATAGTGTGCTTGAGATTGTCGCTGCTTTTGAAAAGGCTTCTGGCGTCGATATACCTTATAAGATAGTTGACCGCAGACCAGGAGATGTTGCTGTTTGTTACGCTGACGCATCCAAAGCAAAAAATGAGCTTGGCTGGACGGCTTCAAAGGGAATTACGGAAATGTGTGAGGATTCTTGGAGATGGCAGAAAAATAATCCGAATGGGTATGAAAACTAATACGTATAAAAGCCAGAGACCGGACCCAAGATAGGGTGGTGTTTTATGTTAATAAAAATAGATGATTTAACGGGGCCTGAAGTCGGAATATTGATTAGAGAGCATCTACATAGTATGACATTGAATTCACCGCCTGAGAGTATTCACGCCCTAGGTCTTGAAAAGCTGCGAAGTCCAGAGATTACCTTATGGAGTGCATGGGAAGGTAAGGAGTTACTTGGATGCGGCGCACTGAAAGAATTGGATAACCAGCATGGTGAAGTCAAATCGATGCGGACGTCGTCGCAGCATTTGAGAAAGGGTGTTGCGAGACGAATGCTTCAGCATATTATTGATGAAGCTAAGCGGCGCGGCTATCGACGCTTAAGTCTGGAAACAGGATCAATGGCTGCTTTTGAGCCGGCTAGAAGTCTGTATGCTAGTTTTGGTTTCCGATATTGTAAGCCGTTTGCGGATTATCTCGACGACCCCAATAGTGTTTTTATGATGTTGGAATTATAGAAAAAAAGCCCGATTTTTTTGGAATCGGGCTTTTTCTTATTCTACTTCTACCTTTTTCACTTCTGCCTTAGCCGGGTAAACGCCTTTTGACTCGATAAAACGCTGAATTCGTTTAAGTGCTTCCTGGAGATGTTCCATGGAAGCGGCGTAACTGCAGCGGATATAGCCTTCACCACTTTCACCAAAAACATGCCCCGGTACGACAGCGACTTTCTCCTGCATTAACAGTTCCTCGGCAAATTGTTCAGAGCTTAAGCCGGTTGAGCGAATCGATGGAAATACATAGAAGGCGCCGCCGGGATTGTGGCAATCGAGACCCATTTTGTTCAAGGTCTGCACCATATAATTCCGTCTTCGGCGATAGCTGTTTCTCATCGAGATCACTTCATCGTACGTATTGCGTAGGGCCTCAATTGCGCCGTGTTGAAGCATATGCGGTGCGCACATGGTAGTATATTGGTGGATTTTTAACATTACCTCCACAAACTCGACGGGTCCTGCAAGGAAACCTAATCTCCAGCCCGTCATCGCAAACCCTTTGGAAAAGCCGTTGATTAGAATGGTCCGCTCATACATGCCTTCGATGGAGGCAACACTACAAAATTCCTCATCATAGGAAAGCTCGGCATAAATTTCATCCGAGACCACAAGTAAGTCGTGCTTCTTGATAATGTCGGCGATTTCAATTAGCTCATTTTTCGTTAACATACTGCCAGTCGGATTGTTTGGCGAGCATAGTAAAATGGCTTTTGTGTTTGGGGTAATCGCAGCTTCGATTTGTTCCGGTGTTACCTTAAAGCCGTTTTCCGGAGAGGTGGAAACAGGAACAGGATTCCCCCCGGCAATCGCCACTAATGGACCATAGGAGACAAAGGCAGGTTCGACAATTAAAACCTCATCGCCTTGGTTTAAAATAGCGCGAAAGGCAAGGTCGATCCCCTGGCTTGCTCCGATCGTTACGATTACTTGGTTTTTAGGATTATATGCTACACCGAACCTTGTGACTAAATAGTTCGTGATTTCTTCCCGTAATTCGAGCAGACCTGCATTTGCTGTGTAAGAGGTATAGCCTTCCTCGAGTGATAAAATGGTCGCTTCGCGAATGCTCCATGGGGTGGTGAAGTCTGGTTCACCGACACCTAGTGAAATAACCCCTTCCATGCTTGCGGCAAGGTCGAAAAACTTTCTAATCCCGGAAGGCTGCAGTTCTTTGGCTGTTTGGGATAGATAGTGAGCATGCTCATGCCTCATGGTGTAACCACCATCCTGCGGTCTTTATCATCATTCTCACTTTTAAAAACAACGCCGTCATGTTTGTATTTTTTTAGCATGAAATGGGTGGTTGTTGAGATGACGTTTTCAATCGTCGATAATTTTTCTGAGACAAATTGAGAAATTTGGATCATCGATTTTCCTTCGACGGTGACGGAAAGGTCGTAGGCACCGGACATGAGGTAAAGGGATGATACCTCAGGGAATCGGGCGATTCGTTGGGCTACTTCATCAAAACCGACCCCGCGTTTTGGTGTTACTTTCACGTCGATCATCGCCACGACGTGTTCTTGGCCCTCGACTTTGCTCCAGTCAATTAAGGTTGGGTAGCTGATGATAATTTGTGATTGTTCTAATTTTTCGATGGTGGCCTTAACGGTTTCTTCGCTGCACATGGCCATTAAGGCGATGGATTCTATAGGTAATTTGTTATTTTCTTCAATGATTTTTAAGATTTCAATTTCCTCACTGCTAAGATGCATGTGGATGTCCTCCTATTTCTTTGAGCGTTAATTATTGCCAGCTTCAGCACCTAGAAAAAAATGAACTACTTTTTTCCCTGACCAAGGCGCTTGCGCTTTTCTCACTTATTGATGATTTTAATCCTATTTGCGATGTCTGTCACGTGATGTTGAAAAAAATTTTGTATTTTTCTGAAAGAGTGAAAAGAAAGAACGAGGAAAGTGATCTCAATAATGAGCTTTCCTGAGGCTAATTCATCATTTTTTTAATGAAAACGTCCTCAAGCTAAATTAGTAAAATCTAATTAAGAAATTGGAGTATAATAGGAAATAGATTCTATCAACAGGAGTAGTGAACTTTGGAAAAACAAACTAGCAAATATAGATGGGTCGTTTTTGCCTCGGTCTTGTTTACGTATTTTTTAATCGTCAGCCAGCGGACAGCACCGGGCTTAATTTCTGACCAATTAATGAAAGACTTCAATTTAACCGCGGCAACGATTGGATTGCTGACAAGCATACAATTTTTAGCCTATGCCGGCTTTCAAATCCCAATTGGAATTTTATCTGACCGGTTTGGGCCGAATTTCTTCCTTATCATCGGTGCCTTGCTGAACGGGATTGGTACCCTAATTTACAGTCTCGCACCGAATGCGTTTTTCCTCCTTGTGGCGAGATTATTGGCAGGATTAGGAGATGCCACCATTTGGGTCAACCTCGTCTTGATTTTAAGCCAATGGTTTAAAGTAAGAGAATTCGTCGGTTTACTCGGAATCGCTGGAATGGCCGGAAGCTTTGGTTTCCTGCTTGCAACTGTTCCTTTTTCAGCATGGATTTCTTTATCAGGCTGGCGCACGCCCTTTTTTATAACAGGGATCGTTCTAGTTTTAAGCGCCGTGCTGCTATACTTTGTCCTCGAAAAAAAATCGAAGCAGTTATTTAAAAATGATACTGTGAAAGTGAAACAAAAGAAACCACGCGAAAAAACAATCGTCGTCCTGCGGCGTATTTTTTCAAGCCGTCAGGCCTGGGCTGCCTTCTTTTGTCATTTTGGATTAGTGGGGACCTACGTGGGATTCATCGGTTCTTGGGCGGTTCCTTATGGAATGCATGTGTATGATATGACACGGTCGCAATCAAGTCAGCTTGTGATGATCGGTTTAATCGGTGCCCTCGTTGGCGCACCGCTGACAAGCTGGATCTCAAGCAGGCTCGATTCGATAAAGCGTCCGTTTATCGTGGTACATGTGATTGCATTTGTCAGCTGGCTTGTTTTATTTTTTAGCGGCAAACCGCCATACTATATGCTCGTCATTATCTTTTTACTGATTGGCTATGGGAATGGTTCGAGCTCGTTAACGTTTGCAATCGTGAGAAATTCATTTGAGATGAAGGAAGTCGGTGTCGTTTCGGGCTTCGCCAATACTGGGGGCTTTTTAAGTGCGGTTCTCCTGCCAAGTATTTTTGGGAAAGTATTAGACCATTTCCATACATCTTCCGCAAGTGTTGGGTATCATAATGGATTTATGATTCCAGTTATTTTCTCGCTTCTCGGGCTAATCGGGGGAATTTTTGTTAAAGAAGAACGCCAGGAAGCAAAGCAGCCAAGTGAAATAACGGCATAAAAAAGAGTCCGGATTCGGACTCTTTTTTTACATCCAGCTCCAGCGTCTTATGACCTCGAGGGGCTAGGAAAAAATGAACTACTTTTTTCCCTGTTCAAGGCGCTTGCGCTTTTGTTCAAAGATAAAAAAGTATAAATTTCGACTTCGAGAATTGTCCAGCTCCAGGCGCCATCGGCTCGAGGTCACAAGCTTATCCAGTTGCGGATCCTTGGGACTTGAGTCATAAGCCGCCCCCTGACGAAGGCAAAAACCGCCTTCTTACAGTGTGCGTCTTAGCCTAGAGTCCCAGAACAGTCGCCTCCACATTTAGATCAATCCGTCCAAAAGGTTAAAGAACAACCTTTCGGCCGGCTCGTCTTGTGCTTGTCGCCGATAGACGGGCGCCTTGCGCTTTTCTTATTAGAACTGCAAGAATGCTAATTGAATAAAGAACAATACTGCAAACACATAAAGTAATGGATGAATCTCGCGCCATTTCCCTTTCACCAATTTTAAAATGGGAAAACTGATAAACCCGAGCGCAATTCCAGTTGAAATACTGGAGGTCAGCGGCATACTTAATACCGTAAGGAAGGCCGGGAAAGCTTCATCTAGTTCATTCCAATTAATTTTGGCGATACTGCCCATCATTAAACTACCGACAATAATCAACGCTGGCGCTGTAATCGCAGCAATTCCGGACACGGCACTAACAAGTGGGCCGAAGAAAGCTGACACCAAAAATAAAACCGCCACTGTAACGGAGGTTAAACCAGTCCGTCCGCCCGCCGCAACACCGGAGGTCGATTCAATAAAAGCAGTTGTCGGGCTGGTCCCAAAAATAGACCCGACCATTGTTGCAATTGAATCAGAGAGGAGGGCCTGTCTGGCACGCGGCAGCTTGTCGCCCTTCATTAACCCTGCTTGATTGGCTACCCCGATCATCGTTCCCGTTGTATCAAAAATCGTCACAAGAATAAACGAAAAGACCACGGCATAAAGACTGTGCCCGATGACATTGCCGAATGCTGTGATAGGATTTCCGATCATCAGCCCTTCCGGAAGGGATGGCAGCGACATTAGTCCTTTATCGAAGGAAAGCTGACCTGTAAAATAAGCAATCACCCCGGTAACAATCATCCCGAAAAACAATGCCCCGTTGACTCTAAGAACCATTAAAATCAATGTAACAGCCAACCCAACTATTGCTAAAAGGGCTGACGAAGAATGCAGGTCACCCAAACCCACTAAATTAGAAGGATGAGCGGTAATAATTTTGGTTTGACGCAGGCCGATAAATGCGATAAATAAACCAATTCCAGCCGTAATTCCGTGCTTTAAATTTTCTGGAATCGCCTCAATCAATTTTTCACGAAACGGTGTTAATGATAAGATGACAAAAATAATTCCGGCTACGAACACAGCGGCGAAGGCGGTTTGATAGCTAATCCCCTGGTGGCCGCCGACGACTGAATAAGCAAAGTAGGCGTTCAAACCCATTCCCGGTGCGATGGCAATGGGGTAATTAGCGAAAAGCCCCATCCATAGGGTTCCCACTAAGGCAGCGATGATGGTGGCGGAAAATACCTGTTCAAATGGTACACCAGCATCGGCTAGAATGACAGGATTGACGACCACGATATAGACCATAGTGAAAAAGGTCGTAATCCCAGCCATTAGTTCTGTTTTTGTATTAGTATGATTTTCTTTCAATCTAAACATTAGAATCCTCCAAATTACGAACGATTTTTAGCAACTTTACTATAATATTCGTTTTTATCGCGACTATCAATAGGTAATCCTTATTTTTTCCTATTTTTCTAAGACTGAATAAGGCTATTGTCCAAAAAATACATAGTTGGCAAAAGAAAAGCCCCTCATCATGTTGATGAAGGACCATTCCCGAAAATTATTCAGCAATAATAAACGTGTCGGTAATACCTGCCCGCTTCAGCTCGTCTAAACGATCTTCAGCATTTTCGCGGTTGGCATAGGCCCCTGCTTGTACACGATACCAGGTTTGTCCGGAAATCGTGACGGTTGTCACAAATGAATCAATGCCCTTAGAGGAAAGGTAGGCTACCCGCTCATCAGCATTTTCTCTTGCTTGAAACGATCCGGCAATGACCTTGTATAGGGTGCCTGTCCCAGGATCGGCCGGTTTTCTTTTAAGATTAAATGCTAGAGCGATCCCGTTGGCATGGCCTTGGGCGACGTTTTGACGCCAGCTAGATTGCTTCATTAAAGCAGCATCATGGGAATTATCGATAAAACCATTTTCCGATAAAAGGGCCGCCATGTTAGATTCACGTAAGACGTGAAAGTTGGCTTTTTTCTGGCCGCGGTCTTTTAATTGATTTAACTTGATGACTTCAGCATGAATGATATCCTGATACTTTGATGAGGTGGATGTGTCTGAAAGGCCGCTGTAAATAAAATCTTCATATCCCTCTGCAGAGCCTCCTCCAGCATTGATGTGAATCGCCAGATAATAGTCTGCACCCCAACTGTTTGCCTCATTGGTTCTTTCGCTCAAGCTTTTCGTGATATCTGTTGTGCGGCTCATTTTTATTTCAATATCTTGAAAGTTATTGAGTAAGATGGCCCGCAATTTAAGAGCAATATCTAAGGTTACGTCTTTTTCGTTTAAACCACTCCATTGGGCCCCGGGGTCATTACCACCATGACCTGGATCCAAATAAAGTTTCATCTTATCTCCTCCTTATAAAAATGTTCCTACAAATTATTGTATGGGATAAGCTGTCAACGGGCCTGTACATTTGCCATAAAACGCAATAAAAGCCAACCACAATAGGTTGACTTTTACTAAATTCAGGATATTTTTTTGCGGATTGACCGTTTCATTGTTCCTGCCTCCTGGCAACAAGTTCTCATTCAGTTAGGCTATTTAAATTTTCAAAACTTAAGTTTTTATTAAATTTGACAAACATGGCTTTTTAAAATAATTCAGAATATAAAAATTGGTTAAAAATATTAATTGACGTTGAGTGGGGATGTGTTATATATTTTATCATATCAATGTTAGGAAATATAACATGGAGGTGTTTCCATGAAAAAAATAGAGGCAATCATCAGGCCCGAAAGGCTCACTGAGACAATTAAGGGGTTAAAGAGTATCGGCATCACAGGTTTTACGGTTTCTCAGGTAGTGGGAAGAGGAAAACAAAAGGATACAAAAGGTGTGTATCGCGGGAAAAATTATCAAGTGACGCTGCACCCTAAAGTGAAATTAGAAATTGTTCTTTCCGATTATTTAGTTGAATCTACGATTCAGACGGTTGTAAAGGCTGCGCAGACTGGAGAAGAAGGCGATGGGAAAATCTATGTCTATCCAATTCTAGAAGCCTATAACATTCGCACAGGAAAATTTGATGATGATATTGACGATTTAGTAAACCGGGAGGAGGGACTATAATGATACTGACGTATATCAATACAGTTTGGATTGTTTTGGCAGCGGCAATGGTCTTGTTTATGGAGGGTGGATTTAGCTTACTGGAGGCCGGTTTTGTCCGGACGAAAAACGCGGTGAATGTGACGATGAAAATTTTCGTTGACCTAACGATTGGAGCCTTGGCGTTTTGGATGGTTGGATTTGGCGTTATGTTCGGGAAAGATGCCTTTGGATTCATCGGAACGAACTTGTTTGGAAGTCCTGAAAAAATCCAACTTGCCGTTCATTTGCCTAGTACTGCCTTTGTTCTTTTTCAAATGGGTTTTGCGGTTGCCAGCATATCGATTATTTCAGGTGCAGTCGCCGAACGCATGAATTTCAAAGCTTATGTGGTGACGGCAGCACTCATCTGTATTGTGATTTATCCTCTTTCCGGCCACTGGATCTGGAATAGTGACGGCTGGTTAGCCAAGCTTGGGATGAAGGATTTTTCAGGATCAGCAGCAATCCATGCGGTTGGCGGCTTTGCGGCGTTGGCGATGGCTAAATGGCTCGGGCCAAGGAAGGGCCGGTTTAATTCGGATGGCAGCGTAAATGTATTTGCGCCAAGTAACATCCCATTAGCTTCGGCAGGAGCCTTTATTCTTTGGTTTGGCTGGTTTGCTTTTAATGCAGGCAGTACATTGGATGCATCGAGTCCCGTGCTTGCACCGGTTGCGATTAATACGATGCTTGCTGGAGCGAGTGGAGGAACAGCTGCCTTATTTTTAACGATGAAAAAATTCGGTAAAGCGGACCCGAGTATGACGATTAATGGTGTGTTAGCAGGATTGGTTGCCATTACGGCAGGGTGTGCGTATGTTTCCGAATGGTCCTCGGTTATAATTGGGGCGGTTAGCGGCATTTTGGTCATATATGCTACGCTTTTTGTTGATTATTTAAAGGTAGATGATCCAGTTGGCGCGGTGGCTGTTCATGGTTTTGGCGGGATATTTGGAACGATTGCGGTTGGATTGTTTGATAAAACGGACGGTTTATTGACAACTGGTCATGTTTCACTCATCCTTGTTCAGCTATTAGGCGCGGTTGTTGTAATGGCTTGGGGTTTAATTGGCGGGACGTTTATGTCGAAGGTATGCGAGAAGACGGTTGGACTCCGCGCTACTGAGCGAGAAGAAGAAGAGGGCTTAGATATGTCCTACCATGGTATTCCGGCGTATAACGAGTTGGAGCGGTTTACGGATATACCGGCAAGCTTATTCAATTTTGAAGAGACGACGGGGATTACGGTGGCTCCGCCCTCTACTACTAAAGTAAAAACTGGGGATTCATTTTAAGAAGAAGGCTGGATTCACTGGGATCCGGCCTTTTTTTGATTGAGAGGTAATTATTGTTAATACCTCAATGTGAGCTGTTTTTTTTGAATAATGTTATAATAGAAAAGGTTTTTAATTCTAGCTAAGGGGAAATGAATATGATTCTCGTCGTTGGCGGAGCTGGTTACATTGGTAGCCATCTCGTAAAGGAATTAGTAGAAAAAGAGGATGTTGTTGTGCTGGACAATCTATCAACTGGCCATCGTGAAGCGGTTGATAAGCGTGCCATTTTTGTTAAAGGGGACCTCGGTAATGAGGAAGACCTGCAAATGGTGTTCAGAAGTTATCCTATTAAAGCCGTTATGCACTTTGCTGCTTATAGCTTGGTCGGAGAGTCTGTTATTGACCCATTGAAATATTATGAAAATAATGTGGCTTCTACCTTAACATTGTTAAAAGTTATGATTAAATTTAAAGTGAAAAACTTTATTTTTTCTTCCACTGCTGCTACATATGGTATTCCTGATGTGAAGCTAATTGATGAAGAGAGCAAGACTGCTCCGATTAATCCTTATGGACAATCTAAGTTAATGGTTGAGCAAATGCTGGCTGATTTTTCAAAATCGTATGGATTGAATTATGTCGTGCTGCGTTACTTTAATGCTGCAGGTGCCCATCAATCTGCGGCCATTGGCGAGAGTCATGACCCGGAAACACATTTAATTCCGATTATTCTACAGCAGTTGTTAGGGACTCGGGAAAAAATCTCTGTGTTTGGCTCTGATTATGACACTGAGGATGGTACATGCATCCGCGATTATATCCATGTCACCGATTTAGCACATGCTCATATTCTTGCCTTGGAAGCTTTATTATCAGGGGAGAAATCCGCTGAAACGTATAATTTAGGCAACGGTCTAGGCTATTCTGTTAAAGAAGTCATTGAGACTTGCGAACGAGTTACGGGGATTAAGGCGAATGTAGAAATGGCGGACCGCCGTGCCGGGGATCCTGCTAGATTAGTAGCTTCTTCTAATAAAATTTTTACTGAGCTAGGCTGGAAAGCAGAGCGTCATCTTGAGAAAATTATTGCCGATGCCTGGAAATGGCATCAGAATCAACTATATTAATTTAGTGAAAAAGCATTGCCCCATTTTTAACGGTGCATTGCTTTTTTTAGTTTTACCGTTTCTGGTATTAGGAGATTGCTGGTTATTGATGGCTGTAGTAGTTTAGGTTACTCTTATGAAAGAGACCTGAGGATTATTTATCAGCGAACCGATTACGTTTGAGGAGTTTCAGGTATCCTTAGATTGTTAAGAGAATTGTGGAAGAATACACCTAATGGAGTCCGTCAATGAATTGGGTGATTGAGTACTATTTTATGATATAATTAATGCAGTCAATTTTTGGAGAATAGCTAAAAATATTGTTAGCATATATACATATGTTAAAAATGAAGGAGCGATAGCTGTGAAAAAAGTTCGTAAAGCGATTATCCCGGCTGCTGGGCTGGGGACACGTTTTTTACCAGCGACTAAAGCCATGCCTAAAGAAATGCTGCCGATCGTGGATAAGCCAACGATACAATATATTGTGGAAGAAGCGATTGCTTCAGGGATTGAGGATATTATTATCGTAACGGGTAAAGGGAAACGTGCGATTGAGGATCACTTTGATTTTGCCCCTGAGCTTGAGAAAAATTTAATGGAAAAAGAAAAATGGGATTTATTAAGTAAGGTCAACTATACTTCCAATCTTGCGGATATTCACTATATTCGTCAGAAGGAGCCTAAGGGGCTGGGTCATGCCGTATGGTGTGCGCGAAACTTTATTGGCGATGAACCATTTGCAGTGCTGCTGGGTGATGATATTGTGCAAAGTGATACGCCATGTTTAAAGCAACTGATCGATCAGTATGAAGCGACGTTCTCCTCCATCATCGGGGTTCAGCATGTACCACAGGATGAGACACACCGATATGGCATTGTGGACCCGTTTGAGCAGGAAGGCAGACGTTATCAGGTTAAACATTTTGTTGAAAAGCCAGCACCGGGAACAGCTCCTTCTAATCTTGCGATAATGGGGAGATATATTTTAACTCCTGAGATCTTTTTGTATCTTGATCAGCAGGAAGCAGGTGCAGGCGGTGAAATCCAGTTAACGGATGCGATTCATAAGCTCAACCAAATTCAACGCGTGTTTGCTTATGACTTTGAAGGAAAACGGTTTGATGTCGGTGAAAAAATCGGCTTCGTCAAAACGACCGTCGAATTCGCCTTGCAGCAAGAAGAACTCCAAGACGAACTTATTCAATTCCTAAAAGAACTCATCAAAGAACACGAAAACAATCCGGAAATCAACATCCAGGAAGTGTAAAAGGTGTCAGGCACCAAACCGCGGCTTATTTAGGGGATCTCCTCCGGTAAATCGCGGCTTTTTTTATATTTCACCATGTGCAGTTGGGTTGTAAGGGCAGACACCTAATCAAGGATTATTCATAGAATGAATAATGAAACAATTAGGAGGTCCCCTATGTATCCATATACAAATTATTACGATGCGGTATATAGACAGACGAATGTCTTGATTCAAGAAATTGAACAGGCAATAAATGGAGAATATAGCGCTATTGAATGTTATACAAGGTTGGCCAATTTGGCTTCAAGTAAGAAAGAGCGGGAGCGGATTTTGGAGATTCGTGAGGATGAGGTCAGGCATTATCAACAGTTTGTTCATATTTATCAAAGATTAACGGGAAGTCCCCCTCAGCCGAAAATCACGGAAGAATGTCCAAACAGTTATGTGAAAGGGTTAAAGTTTGCGATTGAGGATGAACAGAAGACGGTGGATTTTTATATGGAAATCGCCGATAAGGCCACTGACCCGATGATTCAAGGGGCATTCAGAAGAGCGGCGGTTGATGAACAAAATCATGCTGTATGGTTTTTGTATTTTTTTACAAAAGCGAAATCATAGTGTAAATGCCCCCTGAGAAATTGCAATGGGGGCATTTTTGTGGATCTGAGCTCTTGGAGGAGAGGGAATTAGTCCCTGCTTTCTCCGGCTGAATTACTGCTCTCGTATAAATGATCATGGTCGGAGGATGATTCTTGATAGTGGTCGTTATAGTCATTATGAGTACTGTAGGATTTGCTTTTTTCTTTATTTAGGCTTGGGAAGATTAAGAAGGCCAGGATAATTAAAACCGTACCGAAAAACTCCTGTGTACCAAAAATGAGGTAGACTCCGTACACAAGGAGGATGGCACCTATAATTCGCTGAGTCATTCTTACAATTTTCAGAGACATTCCCCCTTCGTTGGAAGTAAGTGTGGGTAACTTCCTCTACCTTATACATAAATATTAAGACTTAGGACCTTTTATACGTTTATAGTAAAAATCAAGGTTGGCCGTCTTTAAAGGACAAAAGCCCCGTAAGTTAGACAGGATGCTATCAATATATAGTCCAAACCTTTGAACATTTTGTTACCATCCTGAGAGAGGCATACCTATAGCAACGCCCAAAAATAAAAGGATGCAGTGTTAAACACAGCACCCCCGTTACAAATGGTGACAGGCACCATTCCCACTATTGCCAACTTTATTCTTCGTCCTTCTTCTGTTGCTTTTTCTGGTGTTCTTCGAGGGCAAGGAGGATGTCCTGGACGTCGATTTTCCCATCGATGTTGAGATCTTGTAAGGTGTTTTCCGGTGCTGCCGGCGGTGTTGGAGCAGGTGCCGCTGATGTCGGAGCAGGCCCGGCGGCAGGTGGAGCGACCACTGCAGCGGAACTCTTGGATTTACCTCCGACAAACGTAAACACTAAAAGAATGAGAACGAGCAATCCTGCTACGCCATCGACGATATAGAAGGTGGCAGCATAATCGGACCATAGCATTTTACTGCTGTCGACCTTCTTCTCAGCATTGGCAATATATTGTTTGATCTCCGAATGATTCGGATAGATCCGCTGAACCGCCTCGAATTTCTCTAAGGCATGCTTATAATAGCCGCCCCAATACAATTCCAAACCTTCCTGGAAAAGCTTATCCGTTTCACTCTTCGTATTTCTTACCCCGGCTTGATTGACAAATTCTTTCACCGTATTGACCGGTACAGCAAAATTAAATCCTTGGACCTCTTGTCCATTAACCGTATCGCCTCTAAAGGTTAATAATCCAATGATTTGCCCTTTATCATTAATGACTGGTCCGCCGCTGTTTCCGTGGGTTGCAGCCGCATTAATTTGAACAACCAGGCTCCCTTGATCGGTCTTTTTCGATGTAGCGGAAATTTGGCCTGCCGTCATTGTTGAAACCAATGATGAATCTGGTGATAAAAGATCAGAATCAGCTGCGGCAGGGTATCCGCTTACCCAAATATTATCTTGATTTTGAATATCATCTGAATTACCGAGTGGGATGGTAGGCAGATTTTTGTCTTCAATTTTTAAAACGGCGACATCTTTTCCTTCATTAATAGGGGCGCCGTAGCTTTTAACCTCTCCATCGAGGATATCTCCACCTGGTAATACAACCTTTAATACTCTTTGAATATCCGTGTATTGGGTATAAGCCACCATGTAATTATAGGCAGTCTCATAATCCACTTTAAAATAATCAGCCACAATAGAAACTAGTTGTTCAAATGCTTCATTAGCAATGTCTTCATCTTTCTTTTGGGTTGCTTCCACTACATGGGCATTTGTGACAATATAGCCATCCGAACTTATGATGGCCCCAGACCCAGATCCGCCCACTACCGATTGATTGTTTAGTTGTTCAAGTATGGCGATCACTTCAGGATCATCGGGATTGTTAAACTGCCAGCTGACCACTGTATAATCGACAATTCTTACAACTGCCGGTTTTGTAAATTCAGCAAGCTTCTGCGCCTGCGCAATTTTTCCTTCGGCTGGTTTAATATTTATTAGGAAAAGGGAGGTAATAATTACCGCAATAAGCAGTAAACTAATCGGTATGGTAAAAAGGGCCTTTTTTTTCAAAATATCACCTCTTGGTTGATTTTAAAATTCACTCTGCAATATATTCCTTGGCATGCGAATGGGAAATTGTCTCATGTTAAATCATTAAAATTGGATGAAAATTTGATGAATTTTTCGGGTATAAAGAACTGATTCAAGGAGTTGGTAAATGGCTAATGAACAATGGAATATAAAAAAAGACGATCCCTATTCAATAAAGGAATCATCTTTAAGTATCTTAACTCTTTATTCAAATGTCCTGTTCGTGGGTGTCCGATTCCCTGTATTGCTTTTGTTGTAAATGATACATAGCTCCAATCATTCCCGCATCATTTTGATGTTTACAACTTTCAACCGGAATCTTAATATCTTTCCACCAATAAAGGCGGTCAAGTTGTTTGTTAATCATTTTTATTAAACCTTCTTGGCTGATTACCCCGCCGCCAATTAAAATTTTTTGTGGATTTAATGTTGCAGCTAGATTATAAATTCCATAACTAAGGATTTTAACCCAATCCTCCACTAGTCTTCTCACTGAATAATCTTTCTCGGCTTTATGAAAAATGGTCTCGCCATCCACATTTTCAGTTTCATTCAAACGCTTTAGTTTTTTATAGGACCTAATTAAGGCAGTTGTAGAAGCATTGTTATTCAATACATCTTCTGTTGACTGGGTAATCATAAAACCGAACTCACCGCCTCTAAAACTGTGCCCATGTACAAGTTTCCCGTCTATAAAAATTCCGCCGCCAATTCCAGTTCCAACTGTTACGCAGATAAAATCAGTACAATTTTTTGCGTTCCCACTTGTTTTTTCTGCAATAGCGGCACAGTTTCCATCATTTTCAACTTCAACGGGCAGAGAAATCTCTTTCTCTAATAACTTTTTAAGATTCTGCCCATCTAATACGGATATAGCTCCCGCTCGTTCTGAGTAACCCGTATGGGGGTTAATATAACCCGGCAAACTAATGGCAACGCCACTCACACTATTATTTTCTGTATAGGTTTTAACCGTATTTACCATTTTTTCAATAAACATTTCGCAGTTTGAGGAGGGGGTACCATAGCTTCCCTTTGAAAGTATGGTTCCATTTTCAAGTAATAATCCGTGCTTAACTTTTGTCCCACCGATGTCAAAGGCAATATACTTTTTCACTTCACTCCCCCTAGTCTTCGCAGGTTGGGATCCTTATAAATTCATACTTTATTAGGATATTCATGACAATATAAATTTCATTACTATTTTTAAGTTGATAGCTATTGGTTTTTTAAAATGCTCTTCAGTTCAGTAAGTAATTTAATGAATACTGGAGTTTCAAATTATATTCCAAACTGCCGATCAAGGTTTTTTACTAATTTACGATAATAATCTCCCCCTCATCTGGAGTAGGTGTCTGAAATTCGTTGTAAATCTGTTTTAATACATCTTGAGATAGTCGTTTCAACGGTTTGTTACGTTCTTTGCATGTTTTGTAGTCCGTATCAACGTAGTAAATACTTAATGTAAGTCCGAACTCTTTAGCCACCTTTATCCATCTTTTGCGACGCCCCCTTGTCCTATTTGTAGTATCAACAATTACCTTATGTCCACTTTTTAGTAAAGACCTGACCATAAGTTCGGCACTTTCCCATACGAGCGGTTCTGCTTCTGCTTTATAAATTTCGCCATGTAAAGCTAGCCTGATATCATCCAGAGATACACGAACCCACCCTTGGTCTTGAAGCAATCTGGCGTATGTTGATTTTCCGCTAAGCGGCATCCCACACATAATACCCAATTTCAAGTCACATCTCTCCCTTATCAGATTCTTGCCTGCACTCTATTAGACAAACAACCCAACTGTAATCGTGTCTTACTTTATGTAATGCAAGTCAGAGTAAATTTGACAGGGACAAATTAACTGTATTGTCTGACGGTAACAAGCTATTTTCTTGAATAACTAATTTTTGGGTGAAACTGTGATACAAGCCGTTTCCATTTCATAGCAAGATACATAAAGCTAACAGTATAGTGTAATTAATCTATACTTCTGGAAAGATTATATTTTTCCAAAATTACAAAAAAGGAGAGGGAAACTTATGGTGAGGAAAGCAATTGTCCCTGCCGCCGGATACGGTACTAGGAATCTTCCTATTACAAAAGCAATACCTAAAGAAATGTTTCCTTTAGGCTTAAAACCGGCCATTCATCATATCGTTGAGGAGGCGGTTCAATCAGGTATTGAACAATTATTAATCATAATTTCCAATTCAAAACATTCTATCTTGGACTACTTTGACCGTTCAGTGGAGTTAGAGGACTTTTTAAAAAGCAATAATAAGGAACATATGCTTAAACATTTAGAACTTCCAAAAATAGATATCACTTATATCCAACAACATTATGCTAAGGGACTAGGGGACGCTATACGACTAGGAAAAGAATTTGTAGGAGATGAACCATTTGGAGTTCTATTACCAGATGATTTTGTTTTATCCGATCGAAGCCCCGCTCTTAAACAATTAATTGATGTATATACTGAGACAAATAGTAGTGTTTTAGGATTAAAACAGGTAAATCAAGAACAATTAAAAAACTACGGAGTTATCCAGGGTGCTACTAATACTAATCTCATTCAAATTGAAAATATAGTGGAAAAGCCTAAACAAGACCCCCCTTCAGATTTAGCTGTTATCGGAAGATATATTCTTACTCCAACTATTTTTCAATGTATAGAGGATCTAACGGAAGGTGTTGACGGAGAACTTCAGTTAACAGATGCCATTAAATTTTTGCTGAGGATCGAACCTATATATGGAAAAATCGTATCTGGGGATCGTTACGATATTGGTAATTTAGAGGAATATGTAGAACTCATGAAAATAATGAGTATGAAAAAATAAATCGACTAAATCCCATAAAAGGAGAGAGTTTTTGTGTTAGACAAAGTTTCAATTATTATTCCTTTCCAGTCGGATTCCGGCCCAAGAGCTAAGGCATTTGAATGGATTAAACAGTATTATGCACGTGTTATGCCCGAAGCAGAGATATGTTTAGGATTAATGAATGACAAGGAAATTAATAAATCCAAGGCGGTTAACCTAGCAGCTAAAAAAGCCACAAGAGATATTTTCGTAGTAGCGGATGCGGATGTGGTATATGATCCTAACCTGATTGAGGAAGCAATAAAAGTACTCAAAAAAGGTGGTTTTGTAGTACCTTTTACAGAAGTCTATAATGTTGAGTTCGATGGTACGAAGAGATTACTTAAAACAAAACCAAAGTGGCCCTTAGATTTAAAATCAGGAGAATATTATAAATCAAATTGGGTCTATGAAGGTTTTGCTGGAAAACTCTTTGTTATTTCTAGAGAAAACTTCGAAGCAGTCGGAGGTTTTGATGAGCGATTTATTGGTTGGGGCGGGGAAGATGATGCCTTTTCCCATGCAGCTCGGACAATTTGTGGCAAGCTAATAAATCTGGAAGGGAAAGTATTTCATTTATGGCACCCAGCTTCAAGCTATAAAACAAATCCCAACGGTAAATCCAATGGTAAACTTCTTGGCCGTTATGAACGTGCTAGCGGAAATAAGGAGAAAATGAAGAAGCTCATTGAGGAACGGAATAGTAAACAAGAACAAAATCAAAATTATAAAAATATTTTACCAGAATCACCAAAAAGTAAAATATGTTTTGCAATCCTTGTTCATAAAGATAGGGACTTAGTCAAGCAGTTAATTGACAATGTCCGATACTATTGCCCCAACAGTACAATGGTATTATACAACGGGGGGAATGATCCAACACTTTGTGAGGGGTTAGGTGTGCCCGTTTGTCCAACTAGCCGTAAGTTAGAGCGGGGATGGACGACCATTTATTTTATCGAAATAATGGAATGGTTAGAAGAATTGGGAATTGAGTATGAATATTTTATTAATATCGATTCCGATGCACTGTTCGTTAAAAAGGGATATGAAGAATTTATTCAAGCTCAAATGAAGGATGCCGACTATATGGCGGTCAAGCTACGAATTCCCGAAGAAGAATGGTATATTGGAAATGAACTTAAGAAAGATAGAAAAAGGTGGAAAGCAATATTTAATCTCAAACCCTTCTACGGAGTTTTCAATGTGGGACAGGTAATTTCCAGACCAGTGGTTAAAGCATTACTAGATCCAGAAAGAAAACAAAAGTTAAAAAATGCTTTAATAGAAACAATTTCTTTTGGTACGGATGAAGTATTTTACGTAAACATGGCTGTGGAACTAGGATTCAGGGTAAAAAGCTATCCAAACAAAATGGACGAAAAGATGATACGATATCGGCCTTACTTTACCGTGAAAGAAATGATTTCCTATCTAAATAAAGCCGAGAATAGTTGTCTATGTCATCCTGTCATTCGAGATCAAGCTGATCCTGTCAGGAAACTAATCCTTAATTTGGAACATGAACTTAATACAAAACTGTATAAAAGTAAGGAATACCCATGGTATGAAGATAATTCGAATAATTACTCAGTGTCTCTTCCAATTAAAAGTAAATTTGGGAATTCAGAGATTGTTGTTCGATCAGGTTCCTCCTTGGTCCACTATTATCAGGATCCTAATGGGAAATGGAATAAAAGTAAGACGTTTGCTAAAGGTGTTATCGGAAATCCTATATTTTTTGAAAATAATTCAGGTCAATTTGGTGTGATTTGTAAACTAAAAACTGGTGGAATTGGATTTTGGCTGCGAGACAACAATAAAGATAGCTTCCCTTGGTATGGACCAACTAATTATAACCTTGAGAATGTAGATCCGATAATGGCAAGTAAGCTTCCGAATGGTGAACATATCATTGTGTTTAAGGATGAAAAGAAAATATTTTATTGGGAACTGGATAAGGATAAATGGTATAAGGTCTTTCCGACTAATAAGTAAATCAAAACATAGTATAAATGATTCAGTAAAGCCTCCACATATGGGGGCATTTTTTTTATATACTATTAATTGGAGCGCAGGAGTTTTGATATGATAACTATATAAGGGGGATAAAGCATATGAACTTAAAGAAGATTCATCACGTGGCTGTCATTTGTTCCGATTACCAAAAATCAAAGGATTTTTATGTAAGAATTTTAGGTCTTACACCAATAAGAGAAGTGTACCGAGAGGAAAGGGAGTCCTATAAGCTGGATTTAGAAGTCGGAGGACAATACCAAATCGAGCTGTTTTCATTTCCAAACCCGCCAGCGAGGCCGAATCGTCCGGAAGCCGTTGGGTTAAGACATTTAGCTTTTGAGGTAGAGGATATAGAGGAAGAAGTGGCTGAGTTAGTGAAGCATGATATTTCAGTAGAACCAATCCGTGTCGATCCGTTCACAAACAAAAAATACACCTTCTTCGCAGACCCTGACGGCCTTCCCATTGAACTTTATGAGCGGTAAAAAAACTACGGTGACTGTCACCATTTCTACTATGGTCAACTAGGAATGGTGGGAGTTCTCGAGATGAGATTTCCCCACAAAAAGATGATGGCTCCTAAGCTGCTGGTTCATTCCATGATGATGCATAGGATCTATATAATGAAAATACAATATTCCATACTTCTCTCCAATTTACGCTATTTTCACCATAGCCTATGAACCAACTCCAATAATTCTTGGGTATCAGCCCGAACTCGGCTCAACTAACACCAAAACAGGAAGAAGGCCCCCACGAGTGGTGCCTGTCACCATTAGCACTGCGAATACAATGATTACCGTTGAATCCCACCATCTAAATGTAACCTTCACCATAAAAAATACGTCTTAAGTCTTAGATTCCTTTCCGTTTGTGGTCTATGGCAGGAAGGAGTTTTTTCGTGTATTGTGGAAGTAGTAAATGTTATATTCTTCTAATTTGAAAGGTGTTTTTCAAGTTTGTGAAACATTTATTTACTTATTTCGTATCTATATAAAGGATTATTAAGTCAGGAGTCGATCCATTATGAACCCAATTGTTGCATTCCTAATTCGCTCGTTTGTGGCTGTTCCCGTCACTATCATTACATGGCTTGTCTGTTATATCCCGCTCGATTTTACATTCTGGTCATCCACCTTGTTTGCGATCCTTGGCGGGGCTCTTACCCATATGATTCTGTCGTTATTTCAAAACACCAGCTATTTAAAGAAGCATCAGCTTACGAGGAAGGAATATCGCTATATTAAGAAGAACCTAAAAGAGGCAAGGCTAAAAATGAAACGTTTGAATAAAAGCATCTTTAAGATTCGTGATATTTATTCTGTAAAGCAGCGAATTGAAATTAATCGAATCACCAAAAAAATACACAAGATGACTACGAAAGAGCCGAAGCGATTCTACCAGGCGGAAGAATTTTATTTTTCCCATCTTGACTCACTCGTTGAGCTGACAGAAAAATATAGTTTCCTTTCTTCACAGCCAAAACAAAATAGCGAGATGGGCCAATCACTCATTGAAACTCGAAAAACATTAAATGAATTATCTAAAGTAGTAGAAGAGGATTTATATCGGGTTATTTCGGATGATATCGATACGTTAAATTTCGAAATAGATGTCGCAAAACATACGATTCAAAAGAAAAAAGAACTTAAATTTCCTGAAGAAAATAGGTGGCTAAAATGAGTGAACAAAATCCGATCCCTAAGTCAGGGGATTTGTTAGATGATATTCTCGCCAATCCTTTTGGTGATACCGAACCATTTGATCTTGCTAAAAAGCAGACACCGTCAACAAGTGAAGCAAGGCCTGTTAAATTGATAGATGTGATTCCAGAGGAAAATAGGGCCAAGGCCTACCAGCTTGCCGAGCAAATTGATCCGACGAATCACCAGGCGATGATTTCTTACGGAACCCAAGCCCAAGGAAAGCTGTTATCGTTCTCCCATACGATGCTCGAGCATGTACAGAAACAGGATGTTGGGGAAATAGGCGAAATTATTAATGATTTAATGAAAAGGTTGAATGAGGTCAATCCAGATGAATTAAAGGATGGGAAGCCATCCTTATTTGCCCGTATGTTTGGAAAAATATCGGGCTCCATCCAAGAGGTTCTTTCCAAATACCAAAAAACAGGTGCGCAAATTGACCGGATTAGTGTGAAGCTGGACCGCAGTAAAAATGTGCTTTTATCAGACATAAAGTTGCTAGAACAGCTTTATGAAACCAATAAAGAATATTTTCATGCCCTTAATATTTATATTGCGGCTGGGGAAATCAAGCTCGAAGAAATGGAGACAAAGATCATCCCGCAGTTGAAAAAAGAAGCCGAAGCGGCCAACGACCAAATGAAGTTTCAAGAAGTCAATGATATGATTCAATTTGCCGACCGATTAGACAAGCGTCTTCATGACTTGAAATTAAGCCGGGAAATCACGATTCAAAGTGCGCCGCAAATTCGATTGATTCAAAATACCAACCAAGCCTTGGTAGAAAAAATCCAGTCATCAATTATGACCGCGATTCCTTTATGGAAAAATCAAGTAGCCATCGCGTTAACATTAATCCGGCAGCGGCATGCAGTGGAAGCCCAAAAGCAGGTTTCGAAGACCACCAATGAGCTTCTATTAAAAAATGCAGAAATGTTAAAAACCAATACCATTGAAACGGCGAAAGAAAATGAACGCGGCCTCGTTGATATTGAAACTTTAAAGAAAACCCAAGAAAGCTTAATTTCAACATTAGAAGAAACCATGCGGATTCAAGAAGAAGGCCGCCACAAACGCCGGCTCGCCGAACAAGAACTCGCCAACATGGAAAACGACCTGCGCGTAAAATTATTAGAAATAAAAGGAACAACAAATAACACTAAAGAATAGCACTCCAGAGATTCGAAAAACGGGGGTCCCCACTGCAAACTAAACGCAGCAGCGACCCCCGTTTTCTATTATATTGAGATTAGAAATGGTGCCTGTCACCATTCCCCCTACTAGGGTATTAGAAATGGTGCCTGTCACCATTCCCCCTACTAGGGTATTAGAAATGGTGACAGGCACCGCTAGTGCTAGTTATTTACCTGGATTGTTTCTTGGTATTCTTCTAGAGTGATTTTTCGACTCGTGATTTCCTGTGCCGCTTTTTTGCCGACATAGCGGAGGTGCCATGGTTCATATTGGTAGCCTGTAATATCATCTTTTCCTTTTGGATAGCGGATGATAAAGCCAAACTCGTCTGCATGTTTCTCCAGCCACTTGGCAGCAGCTGTCCCCGCAAAACAATCCTCGGCCGCACATTTTCCGTCACCGCCTGTTACATCAATAGCAAGGCCTGTCTCATGCTCGCTAGTGCCTGGCACAGCACTATAAGTCTTTGCTGCTTTAACCCCATCAATACTTACATAGTGATTGAACAAAGCGGTTTGGACAGCATGAGAACGATATGCAGAAACACCAAGGAGGCTGACTCCATCTTGCTTCGCCCCGAAAAACAATTTTTCAATTGCTCGGGCCGCGCTGCTTCGCATCAACCGTTTTTCCACTCTCTCTTTAAAAATAAACGGGATGTCAGGGTCAACTAAATCACTCGGTTTATAACTATCGGGCAGCTTATTATACTTATTAACTAGGACCGGTATGGCTGAGGGATTGGCGACAACCTCAATACTCTTCTTATTGTTTAAATTCTTCGCATTCATCACATTTTTACTGGGAGCAGTCGGCTGACTTTCAACAAAATTCTGTTTCAATGAGCAGCCGGCAAGCGGGGATCCAATTACCATCATAAAGACTATCAATAAAGGTAGTTTTGTCATAGTTAACGTCCTTTTTAACAAATTCACTTCCTTAATATCATTGACACAATGAAAGACTTTAAAACGTCTACATCCACTAAAGCGGTGTCTTTGAATGCGATACGGAATGATGGGACCAAAGCCTCTTTTATTTTCTAAATACGTTCCTTATAGTTTTTATAAGCACATAAATCGTACGAAACGGCAAAACCATTGAAAAATGGTGACGCAAAACTACAGGGGCTAAGGTTTTTCTAGACGATGCTCGCCAGTTACCGAACACGACAAACTCCTGCGGTTTATGTAAACAACATTTAGGAGGTTTTCATGTGTTAAAACTGTTAATAAAAATCAAATACTACTATCATTTATTCCAGCATCGGCACCATCAACTGTTGCAGCAGGATTGCCTAAACGAGGAGCTTAGAATGAAGCTAAAAGTCAAAGCACTATACCACAACAGTAAGGCAGTCGAAATTGGCTTAAAAATGTAAACCATAAAAATGATTGAAGTAGAGAAGCCTAGGAACCAATCCTAGGCTTTTCTATTTTTTCAAACCTTTGAACAAAGTTACAATTGCGGCAGGCACGGCCAATTAATCTCTTTGTCACGCTATGCTCATAATAAATTTCTTCAAAGCCACAGACAGGGCATTCGATAATATGGAATATTTGTCGTTCTCCTAGTACGGCATCTAACAATGATTCAAAGTACATTAATTTGCCCCCTCATCTAGTATTTCTTTAAAGAATAGCAAATACTAAAAGTGAAAATAGAAGAAAATTGTCAAGGTGGACAAGAATGTTTTCGACATCCCTCAAAAGAGGAAAATAGTCATAAAAAAGGAGAGAACTACATGAAAAAAATTAATGATGAAACAAGTCAAGGTCTTAATCAGATCTTCGAGATTATTAACGCAAAGGGTGATACTGGTGAACTAACAGAAATTGTTGAACAAACTAACGGGTCAGCAAGCCAAGATGAACAACAACAAAGTGAGTGAAAAGACCTAGATCTATATCTAGGTTTTTTTGTGGACAAATCGGAGTGAAATGTGGATAGACACCTTGAAAATGTGGATAAAATTGTGAATTTAGTGAATAATTCAGTTTTATTTGTGGGCAACTAAATACACTTTTGAGAAACCACTAAAAATTCAGAAGATATCCACATAAACTGTGAATAAATAGTGGGAAACTGTTGATATCTTACCTCTAATTGTGGATAGCCTCTCCCAATATGTTAATAACCTGTGAAAAAAACCCTTTCATTTCGCAAACCTACCTGGTCTTTATACCTATATTCAAAAAACAAAATGACATTTGTCATCTTACATTGGTGACATTGCTTACTAAAAATCATCCTCCCGTCATCATAAAATAAAAGCAAGAAAGTAGAAGGTGGGGCGGATTATGGGAAGCTGTATCAGTTCTTTAGTAATCGCGACCCCTGCATATCCGTTACCAGCTCGCGTACTTTTGGCATGACCTCAAGCTTTACCACTTGCTTGCATTTTAGAACTGAACTGGATAGTTTGAACGGGCCGCACGGTCTGCTCAAAGACGGGGATCAAGAGAACAAGAAATCATCCATTTTTTTAAAATAAGGCAGATAGCCGTGTACGACAAAGCTTTATATACATATAAATATAGAGATTTTAACGATATAAAACCATAGTTTTTTGGGCCATCTAAAAACTATGTAAACCAATTACAATTATGAGAACAGTAAATGAAGAAAGGGGGAGGCTCATGGATCAAAATCATGATAGAGTTAATGAAGTTTATTATGGTTCGTTATTTAACGAAAGAACTCAGCAGCTTTTAAGAGAACGAATCCTGTGGATTTGCGAAAGGGTTAGAGGGGAATATATTCTTGATGTCGGCTGCAGCCAGGGGATTACTTCTATCCTACTGGGGAGACAAGCCTTCAAAGTCACAGGTATTGATAGAGAAGAGCAAGCAATAGAGTATGCAAATAAAGAATTGGAAAAAGAAGAGCCTGACACAAGAGCTAATGTAACTTTTATTCATGCTAACGTGTTAACATACAATTTTGATATCCAATTTGATACCGTAATATTGGGGGAAGTCCTTGAACATTTTATCCAACCAGAATTAGTTGTGGAAAAGGTTTGGGGGGGATTAAAGAAAAATGGTTGTTTAATAGTTACTGTTCCTTTTGGAATTAACAATCATCCAGATCATAAACAAACCTATTATCTTTTCAATCTGCTAAAACAAACTCATCCTTTTTTTACAATTAAAAAAACGAAAATTATCGGTAAATGGTTATGTGTAGTATTAAAGAAACGTACAAAAAAAGTCGAGGAAGCACTTACTTATGTACCAGTTAAAGCAGTAACTTTTGCTGAATCTGCCTTTTTTGAAAGGGAGAAAGAATTAAATCAAAAAATTAAAATCCTCCAAGATCGTTTGAATGATTTAATGGAAAGACAAAAACGTAAGGATTAGTGATAAAATGCAAAATAAAAATCTAAGGATAGCCTGTATACTTGATGAATTTAGTTATGAGGGGTTCAAGCATGAATGTGAACTAGAACAATTGAAAGTTAATACATGGAAAGAGCAATTAATACAATTAAAACCGTCACTCTTACTGGTAGAATCTGCTTGGAAAGGAGTGGATAAGGAATGGCGTAATAAAATAGCTAATGTAAAATCGTATTACGTACCATCCGTAATACAAGAGTTGATTAATTATTGCAAACAAAATAAAATCATAACGGTTTTCTGGAATAAAGAAGACCCGCCCAATTTTGAATATTTTATAGATACAGCAAAATTATTTGATTATATTTTTACAACAGATCAAGAAAGTATCCCAAAATATAGAAAGTATGTAGGGCATAATAACATTTTTTGTTTACCCTTTGCAGCTCAGCCTCAATTGCATAATCCTATTAATAGCCAACTTGCAGAAAAGAAAAATATTGCTTTCGCGGGAACCTATTATCCTAATAAACATCCTGAACGGATGATAGATATGAAAATGTTATTGAGTGCGGCAAAGCCTTTTGGGTTAGACATTTATGACAGAATGTTCCTTGTCAAGAATTATCATTTTCCCGAAGAATTCCAAACTAATGTAGTAGGAACATTAGATTATACTGATTTGTGCGAATATTATAAAAAGTACAAAATATTTTTAAATGTCAATTCAGTTAAGAATAGTTCTACTATGTTTTCAAGAAGGGTGTGCGAATTACTGGCATGCGGAACAAACGTAGTGAGTTCTTATTCTAAAGCATTAGAAAATATGTTTTCGGACGTTGTGCCATTATGCAGGAATGAAATGGAAGTTAAAGAAGCAATTAAGAATTTTCTTACCAATACTCATTTAAGTAGAGAATATAGCTTGCGTGGAATTAGACAAATCTATTCAAAACATTTATATAGACATAGATTAAATGAAATTTTAGATAAAATCGGCATTAAAATGGAACAAGCATCTAGAGGAGTCACGTTATTTTGCCATTTATCCTCCCCCGAGAAACTAGATGCATTACTCAAATGCTATTGGAACCAAACCTGGAATCCGACTGAATTAATCATCGTAACAAAAGGATGGGATCGGGACTCTTTTTTAAAATCAAAAGCTTTATGTGGTAGAGATACTTCAATCAAGTTTATAAACCTTCCACTTGAGAGCACAATCGGAAAGTGTTATAACATTGCGATAAAGAACGCCACTTACAATTTTGTATCGAAAATACACGAAAATTGCTATTATGGGTCTCACTATGTAGAGGACTTGATGCATGCATTCGAATATTCTGGTGCGGATTTAGTAGGCAAAGGCGCTTATTTTGAATATTTGAGCCAAAAGGATACGTTAATCAAGATTTTTGAAAAGAAAGAAAATAAGTTTGTGAAAAATGTCCATGGATCGGCTTTTATTTGTAAGAAGGACATTATGAAAAAGATAATGTTTCAAGAGGATCTAAAGTATGAACTAGAAATTGATAAAAGTTTTTTTAATGCTTGTCAGACTTTAAAAGTAAAAATATATTCAAGTGATATGTTTAATTTTCTACGGTATAACAACGCAAGAGTTATTAATCTGAAAAATGGTAGTGTTGAAAAAATGGACAAACTCAGTAAACCTGAGGAATACGTTGAAATTTAGAAAGCAAAATTCAAAAAGTTTTTATCTTTTATAGGGAGGGTTACCATGTTTGAAAACAAAAAAATTCTAATTACTGGTGGTAGCGGCTCATGGGGAAATGAGCTTACCAAACAACTTCTTTTAAAAAAACCTGAGGAAATAAGGATTTTTTCAAGAAATGAATTTAACCAAGTGACAATGCAAAGAAAATTTAATAATCATCCTTCACTAAAATTTATTATTGGAGACGTAAGGGATTATGCAGCATTAGAAAAAGCATGTGAAGGTATTGACTATTTATTTCATTTAGCTGCATTGAAGCACGTACCCATCTGTGAATATCAGCCTGAAGAAGCAATGAAAACAAATGTAATAGGAACTGAGAATGTTATAAAAGCAAGTATTGCTAATAAAGTGAAAAAAGTAATTGATGTATCAACAGATAAAGCGGTTGATCCTATTAATTTTTATGGGATGACCAAATCTTTAGGAGAAAAACTCATGCTGAAGGCAAATGGAGAAAGTAATCATACGGAATTCGTTTGTATTAGAGGCGGTAATGTGTTAGGGACAAATGGAAGTGTAGTCCCGCTTTTCAAAAAGATGATTGAAGATGGCGATGATATTACGATTACTCTAAAGGAGATGACAAGATACTTTTTAACTGTTGGAGAAGCCATTGAACTCTTACTTAAGGCTACAGAAGAAACAATTGGCGGCGAAATTTATGTTATGAAAATGAAAGCTTGCAATATCTTGGATCTTGCGGAAGTAATGATTGAAGAACTCGCAACAAAACCAGTAACCATTAAAGAAATAGGCATCCGCCCCGGGGAAAAATTGCATGAGGTACTAGTCGCTGCACACGAAGCTCCGTTTACTCATCAATATGATTCACAATACTATGTTATCCTTCCCTCCAATCCTTCACAAAACCTAGTCAATAAATATAATCGTTATGAAAAGGTTAGCTTTACACGATACCAATCCAATGACTTTTTAATGTCCAAAAAAGAGATTGCCGAAATGTTAAAGTTAGGTGGATTTATTTAATGAAAATCCTAGTTTTAGGCGGTACTGGCATGGCCGGTCATCTCATAAAAGAATATTTTTCAGGACAAAAACAGCATGAAGTATGGTGGACAACCAGGAAAATAGATGAATCAAATGCAAATTCCGTTATTTTGGATGTAAGAAACCGAGATGCTGTTAAAAGGACTATAGAACACCTCCAACCCAATGTAGTTATAAATGCCGTTGGAATTTTAAATGATTCAGCGGCTCAGAATGTTCTTGATTCTATTACCGTCAATAGTATTTTGCCTCAGTTTTTAGCGAAATTAAGCTATCAATTAAATTTTTACTTGATTCACATAAGTACGGATTGTGTTTTCTCAGGAAGCAAGGGTGACTATGGTGAACAAGATGCTAAGGATGGAAGTTCTGTCTACGCACAAACAAAAAGTCTTGGTGAAATTGTGGATTCAAAAAATCTAACCATCAGAACATCCATCATCGGGCCGGAGCTAAAAAGTGATGGGATCGGGCTGTTCCATTGGTTCATGCACCAAACTGGACAAGTTAAGGGATATAAAAAAGTTTTCTGGAATGGAATCACTACATTGGAGCTTGCAAAGACCATCGAGAGGATACTTGCTAATCCAGTTAGTGGGCTAATTCATTTGACATCAAAAAACAAAATATCAAAATATGATCTTTTGAATCTGTTAAAAGTCAATTTTGCAAAAAAGGATGTAACAATCCTCCCTGATGATCAAATCATATCAGATAAGAGTTTGGTAATGACCAGAAAAGATATACCATTTGTCCCTAAAGATTATAAAGACATGATTAGTGAGCTTTATAAATGGATGCAGAAACATTGTCATTTATATCACCAATACTTTCGTTAAGCCTTAAAAGCAACTTCCAAGATGAAAGGAATTGATTCAATGAAGAAAAAAATAATTGTCCATATTGCTTTTAATACGTTTGGGTTTACTAATGATCGTTTAACCGAGGAATGGATAAATAATAGAATAGATTTATTTATGAAATACACGGTACAAAGCTTAAAATCGCAAACAAATCAAGATTTTTTAACCTTAGTCCGCTATGAGGATTCAACAAAGCAGCTTATAGAAAATGCAATTTCAAAATATGAAAAATTGCCCAATAATATTATATTTACTGGAAAAAAAGAGTTCCATCAAATTTTATCACAAAATATAAAAGGTTTTGATTACTTATATTTAGTCAGAATTGATTCAGATGATATGTACCATAAAACATATATCGATCAATTGCATAAGTTTCGGCACAAACCTGAAACTGAAGTAATTATTAATCAAAATGGATATTTGTATGATATCACCACCCAGCAGGTGGCAGTTATTCACTATGAGTCACCTCAGTTTTATACTCTTGTTTATAACGTCAAAGATTATATACAAGGAAAGCGTTATACACTTCCTGGTGGCCACGCAGGAGCAATAACCCTGAAGCATGAAATTATCCAAAAGAGAAACTTCCTTAATATAATCCATCAAAAAAATACCCTTCCGAAAATCATTTCTAAAAAAAATAGTATATTAGCAGAACAAGAAGCGATGGAAATATTGAAGCAATTTAAAAACTAACAGGAGGTCAGGATGTTGAAAATAATGACAGTTCTGGGTACAAGGCCAGAAATTATACGCTTAAGCAAGATTATTACTAAACTTGATCAATATGCGGATAAACATTTACTAGTTCACACTGGCCAAAATTATGATGAAAAACTAAGCGACATTTTTTTTGAACAACTTAAAGTTCGGAAGCCGGATTATTATTTACAATTATCGAACTATTCTATTGGAGCGCAATTAGGAGAGATCTTTACTGGAGTGGAACAAATAATTATGCAACATAGGCCTGATAAAATGCTGGTTCTCGGGGATACCAATAGTGCACTCTGTGCTTTTCTGGGTGAAAGATATGGTATACCTGTGTATCACATGGAAGCAGGAAATCGCTGTTTCGACCATTCCGTTCCAGAAGAAATAAACCGAAAGGTCATAGATGCCATATCTTCCTTTAACCTTCCCTACACTAAAATCTCCAAGGAAAACTTAATACGGGAAGGAATTGACCCTCAAAGAGTTTGGGTCTCAGGAAACCCAATATTTGAAGTATTAACTAACTTTCGTGACGAGATAGCTAACAGCAAAATATTAAGCGAATTGAACTTACAAAGTAAACAATATATTGTGGTCACGGCCCACAGAGCGGAGAACGTCGACAACAAGCAAAAACTAAATAATATTATAGCAAGCCTATCGTTGATTGCTAAAAAGTATAGTATCCCAATCGTGTGTAGTGTCCATCCAAGAACTAGAGATAGGTTGAAAAATTTCGGTATCGCAAATAATGATCCCTTAGTGAAATTTTGTGAACCGTTTGGATTTTTTGATTTTATTTGGCTGCAGCAAAATGCTAAATGCGTGATTACCGACAGTGGAACGGTCCAAGAAGAAAGCTGCATCATGAGAGTTCCGTCAGTCACCATCAGAAACAGCACGGAACGGCCTGAAACTGTTATGTGCGGCAGCAACGTTGTATCTGGATTGGATGTCGAAAATATTGTAAGATCTGTGGAACTGATGATGAATGCAAAAACGGATTGGGAAATGCCTGAAGGGTACACGGATCCAAATGTTTCTGAAAAAATCCTTCATTTTATACTTGGAGGTCTTCGCCACTAGTGATGCCTACTAAAAGTCGCTTGCACAACCCCCCGTGTCCCAGCGGCTTTTTTAATAATCGTTAGGAATGGAGAAGAAAACATTACGTTACAGTGGACAAACGTTGTACCGTATTCTCTCTGACTATCCATAATTTATTTAAAATGGATATGTCCGGAGAATAATTATTCTTGAAATCAGTAATAGAGGAACTAGGGTCCTTGCCATAACAACAAAGTAGTTATTTTAGATTTATAGTAGGTTTTAATAGATAAATTGTTAAGGAGGAACAAAATGAAGGTATGTATAGTAGGTTTGGGATATATAGGATTACCAACTGCAATCATCTTTGCTCAATCGGGTTTTGAGGTAATAGGAGTAGATATTAATCCAGCAGTCATTCAGACCTTGAAAGAGGGGCGAGTTCCGATAGAAGAACCTGGATTACAAACGGTCTATGATGAAGTACGGAACAAGGGGACATGGAAGGTATCACAAACACCAGAAGCAGCAGATGCGTTTATTATAGCGGTGCCAACTCCTTTTAAAAAAGGTGAAACAAAAGAATGTGATCTGAGCTATGTAAAAGCGGCCCTTCGATCACTACTGCCTTACATTCAAGAGGGGAACCTCATTATTGTAGAATCTACAATTGCTCCTAGAAGTATGGAGGATGAAATAAAACCGGTATTAGAGAACGAAGGATATGTAATTGGGTCTACTTTATTTTTAGCACATTGTCCTGAAAGAGTGTTACCAGGGAGAATCCTATCTGAGTTAATAAATAACAATCGCATTATAGGGGGAATAACGCCTTCATGTACAGAAAGAGCATGTCAAATGTATCAAACTTTTGTTAATGGGGAGATCATTAAGACGGATGCGAAAACAGCTGAAATGGCAAAGGTAATGGAAAATACTTTTCGTGATGTCAACATTGCATTAGCAAATGAATTATCCAAGATTTGTCATGAATTAAGCATTAATGTATATGATGTGATTCGTATCGCAAATAAGCATCCACGTGTAAATATCCATCAGCCTGGGCCTGGTGTTGGGGGACATTGCCTTGCGGTCGACCCATATTTTATTGTGTCTAAATCTCCCCAAACAGCAAAGCTAATTGGCCTATCGCGTGAAATTAATTCTACTATGCCTGATTATGTGACAAACATTATTCTTCACCTTATGAAAGAAATAGAAGGGTCGGTCATAACTATTTTTGGACTAACTTATAAAGGGAATATTGATGACATCCGAGAGAGTCCTGCGTTGTCTATTTATAAGAAGTTAATGGCACTGGAGACCTATGAAATCCGCGTTTATGATCCACATGTGTCGATGCCTTTTGTTGAGAAGGATATAAATAAAGCTGTGGTGAATAGTGATTTAATAGTAGTTTTAACTGATCATAACGAGTTTATTAGATTATCGGGTGTAAAATTTTCAGACATGAATCATGCCCGTGTTTTCGACACGAAGGGTATCGTGGAATGGGTTGACGAAACCGTTGAATTGATTAATTTTGGGAATTTATTCGAGTTCATAAAAAGGGAAGGAGAATTACAGGACGGAGCGTAATCAATAAATTAACGGACAACTCCCATTACAAGTGATTAATCTATAAAGATAGAGGTTGCCCTCAATAATTCTCTGTACCGCTATAATAGTGTACTTCTTCTTTAATGCCCCAACTAACTGTACCACTAATCTTTTATCCACTCCTTTTTCATCTCTAAATACTTTTTTAATATTTGATACTCCATCTGAAAATAGGTTATTTGATTATTTTTCCTCGCATCTGATTTAATTTTACTTTTATACACGTTTCTCTCATACTATACACCTCCTATAAATGGACTTATTATAGTGCACCATTTAGGAGGTGTTTTCTATTGTCTTATTTATTAGGTTAGTCTGACAAAACACTCATACTTTCAGGAAAAATCCTAACGAATAACTATTCACAAAAAAACGGCACAGATCCTCGTGTATATAGGAATAATGCCGGCTGGTGATTGTTAATTATTTAATTTGCTAATCATTTATGTGTATTATTGATAATTTCTAGCACTTTTTGACTAACTCCGCAATTTCCATATGGATGGCTCCAAATTTTGTTGTCACTGTCAATAGTATTTACAATATGAATTAGTTTATCAGTGGAATAGCCTGCCAATCTATTAGCTCCACATTCAATTGTCTCTGGTCTTTCTGTATTCTCTCTTAAAGTTATACATGGAGTACCAAGAATACATGATTCCTCTTGTAGTCCGCCGCTATCCGTTAAAACTGCTTTTGCATTTTTTTGAAGTAAGACAGAGTTTATAAAATTAGTAGGTGGATCTAGGATCATTATGTTTTTAGACTGAATGAGATGAAATAGGTGATAATCTATTATTTTTCTCTTAGTTCTTGGATGAAGCGAAAACACAATTGGATTATTTGATTGATCTGCAATATAACGAAGTGCTTTTAGAATTGACTGAAGGCGTAATGGATCATCTGTATTCTCCTGTCGATGTACAGTGACAAAGTAAAAATTCTTGGATTCTAAAGACAAAGAGTTTAAAAAATCAATCGACTCAAAATTTTTACTAACATAATCCAAAGCGTCCACTAGAGTTTGTCCCACCCTATAGACTCCATTTGTAATACCTTCTTTTTTCAAATTCTCACTTGCAATATCTGTTGGTGTAAATAAATAATTTGCTATGTGATCGACTAAAAGTCGATTAATTTCTTCGGGCATTCCTCGATCAAAACTTCGGAGACCTGCTTCAACATGCGCGATTTTAATATTCATTTTTACTGCTGCAAGACTGGCTCCAAGCGTTGTATTGGTATCCCCATGTACGATAATGGTGTCGATTTTTTCTTTATCAATTATTTCTTCTACACCCTTCATAACTTTAGATGTTGTTATAGCATGTGATCCAGAACCGACTTTTAGATTGTAATCCGGCTGAGGCAGGGAAAAGTTATCGATTACTGTCCCATCCATAAAGTAGTCATAGTGCTGTCCAGAGTGAATGAATAAGTGGTCTTCATTTAATTCCTTTAATCTTTTAATTAAAATGGCCATTTTAATTAATTCGGGTCTTGTCCCAACCACGACAGCAATTTTCATGTTTACCTCCTAAAATCATGTATTTTTATCCCTTAGATTATATATATGGATCGAATCAAGAAAGGTATAATTAGTAACCTATCAACTATTAATTTTTCATAATAATCTATGGTTATTTTTTTCGTTCTCCTTACAAATTATTACTACAGTATAATATATGAATCTTAGGACAGGCATGATTGGGCTTATACGAAAAAATGAAAAAAGTGAAAAAATAACCCATATGCCATTTGTATTTTGATAAGGGTTTTTTCTTGAAAGTAACATAGGAGCGAAAGATCATAAGAACCTGTTAATTTGGCCGAGAGGAAGTCTAAGTTAAGAATCTTAACTTGTGGAGGTATTTAAGTCGTTTTTTTATTAATATAATTATTCAGGAAAAGTATTGACTAATCTATCAATCTTCTGTAATATAAAAAAAGTCCTCAGTAAAGGGATGGAATAAGAAGAAAAAGTTATTGACTTTAATAATTTCACATGGTATAGTAATTAAGTTGCCTTTTGGTGATGAAC
>NZ_JASATK010000031.1:0-47969 GCF_038440275.1 Bacillus sp. OTU2372 | reverse complement strand
AAAAATTTAATACCAAAACCCCCCCAAAAAAAAAAAACCACCACAACCCCCCAAACCCCCCCCCCAAAACCCCCCAATTCTCTTCTTTTTGTATTCAGCGCCTTTTTTGCAAAAAAATGTTGTTATTTCGTGGTTTCAGTCTTGTTTTGATAGCTTTTGTCAAGCGGCAGGAAAAGTATATACCCGATGGTGAATAACTAGATATATGACCAAAAATTTTCCTATATAAATAGAGAGAGGAATGAATCTTATGAAGACCTATACCTTAAAAGAAGTTTCTAAAAAAATAAATGTATCTCCTGGGACATTACGAAAATGGGAACAAGACTTTGAAGATTTACTTGATATCCCTCGTACAAAACAAGGAGCTAGAATATATACGGATTTAGAAATTGAATTATTGTTAGAAATAAAACAGATGGCTGACAAAAAGGTTAATAAAGAAGCCATCCGTCAAGAAATTCAAAAAATTGAAGAGCCTGAGGATGTCGAGATACCAGCTATGCAAGAGGATTCTTCAGAAATGTTCCTAAAAGAAGTCATGCCCTCGGAACCTGAGCTCTCTTTAGACATTCCCCTAGAAAAGTCCAGCGCTCCCGATCACGAAATACCTTTAGAAACTGTCACTGCTGAGGCCATAACACCGGTGCCAATTGAGGAGATTGCCATGAAAAATACAGAACTTTTTTTTGAGGCTATGGAAACCTACAAAAAAACGTTCTTAAGTGAAGTAAAGGATGAAATTCGAAGTGTCATGCGCAAAGAAGTTCTAGACGAAGTGAGAAAAGAAATTACGAAAGGTACTTATGTAACCGTAAAATCAATCTCTGATTCCATTTATAAATCCACAGAGAACACTAAGGCGGAGATTCAAGAATTATCGGAGTCTGTAGAAAAAATATCAGAGGAAACGACAGACAGCTTGAAGCAGCTTGCAAATAAAGTGACACATGCATCATTAGAAACCTCAGAAGAAATCTTTTCAATTTCAAAGCAGCTGTCGGAGACTTCTGAAGAACTTTCACATTATGTGGATGTAACTAACAACGAAATCTCTGGTCTAGCTGAAGCCATCACAAAAGACCGTGAAATCCTGATTGAAGAGCGAAATCAATACCGAAACGAAGTTACCCAAAGGGAATTAGCCTTCCAACAAATGTTAACCAATTTTCGTGATGTAGCCGCTGCAAAAGAAAAGAGATGGTGGAAGTTTTGGACATGAGTTCATTACTTATTATTTATTGTCATGTTCCTTTATTCTTTTAGGATTAATTATCGTTCGTCACTCTTGGTTTTTAGGCTTATTCTATCATTAAGGGGGATGCGGCATGAATACTAGTGAAGTAGCAAAATTATTAGGAGTATCCGCGAGCACCATCCAGCGATGGGTAAAGCAGCTTGAACTGCCTATGGAAAAAAATGAACGAGGACATTATCATTTTAGCAGCGAGGATATTCACCAATTAAAAGAAATTCATGAAAAACTGCAGGCCGGAACACTTCTTCATGAAATCAGCCCAGTTGGTGAGAAAAAAAGCATGCGAAAAGGGACTGTAAAGGCGGTTGAAAATGATAAAGCAATGGAAAAGTTATTTGAGAAGGTCCGAGAGTTAGAGCTTAGTTTACATGCAAAAGCAGATTCCGTTGCCTCCTATCAATTGCTGCAGCATCGGCGGGAAATAGAGGAGTTACAAGATCAAGTTAAAAAATTAACCCAGAAAATGGAACATCTCCAAGGCCAGCTGAACGAATTGAACTCACCATTACAAACTGAAAAACCTATCGTCTTTGACCAAACAAAAGCTAAACGGAAAAAGAAGAATTTAATGAGCAGTCTTTTAAGTTTTTTATAATTCAAAAGTCGAACGTATCGTACGTTCGACTTTTTATGTTCCATTATCCAGTTTTAACCTTAAGCTCCACCAGTGGCCGTGTATATTTTTTTATAAAATAACTGCCGAGTATTTGACAGATGAAAAACGACAGAAAGAAAAGTAAAATGTAGTTTCCTGATAGAAAAGCTAAACCTTCATCCGGCACGATTACTTGGATTGATTTTATAATAAAACCATGGAATAAATAGACGTATAATGTTCTTTCACCAATCTTTGTAAGTTTGTATTGTGTTGAAGGAATTAACGCTAAAAATCCAAACACTACCAATAATGTCAGAGCATACTGCATAATCCGCACAAGGCCATCCGACCATTGCATCCCGCCCATATTCGAGTAAGAGGTATCTCCTAACAGCCATGGCACTGCATCTTTTGGGAAGCCTAATCTGAAGAATAACATGGTCGCGATAATCACTAATATTCCAATTGGAAGTGAATACTTAGCCCGTACAACCCTTTTTAACTGATTAGCATTTAGTAGAAAGCCTAATAAGAAATAAGGGAAAAAGACAAAGGTTCTTGAAAGGCTTAAAAAACTCCCGGCATCCTCTACGTAACCAATCGCAATACCTAATATGATCGCTACTCCAAACCCCAGCCACTTTAGCTTAGCAAAGACATATAACAGTAAATTCCAAAAGAATAAACTTAACAAAAACCATAATGACCAATGAGGATGTAAGAAGTCAAAAGCTAACTTTTCTTCCTTACCAATTAGATAATAATAAATGGAGTAAATAATTTGAAAGATAAAATATGGTATTAATATCTTCTTTACTGACTTCTTAAAGTAGCCCTTCTTTTTATACCCTTTTGCAAAGTATCCTGAGATTAAGATAAATGCCGGCATATGGAATAAAAATATTGCCGTATACAAAGTAAAAAGTATTCCATTCTGCTCCTTAAGCGGACTAATGATATGTCCGAAAACAACAAGAAAAATTAAAATAAATTTGGCATTGTCGAAGAATTTACTCCTTTTTGAAGTTGCAGCCATTTTATCACCTCGGTTGTTTTTCGTTCAAAAAGGTATAGTAATAAGCTATTTAGTGTTAATCCTCATCACAATAGAAAACCTTTTATACTTTGTTAAAATGAAGATAATTATCCTTATACCAAGAATAGCATAAAAATATTACAGTAGTATGTATTAGATTTTACCAACTATTGCATATAAATTACAATTCTAAAATAACTATACTATTTACCTAAGAATAATTTACCAGTTACACCTTAAGAAAACCTTAATAACATAAAAAAAGAACTTAGGAGTCCTAAGCTCTTATATATTCATAATATCGACAAAGTTATTACTAATGATTTCGTTATAGTTTTCTTTCAACTCATCTATGGATAGATGAAGAAATGCTGACAACTGTTTCAAGTATTCTTGGTCAAATCGGAGCCATGAAGCATGATTTCTTTTCAGAGAGCGCTCAGCTTCAGGGAAACTGGAATACAGCGGTGCTTCCCTTTCCCCTTTATGGACAATATAAAAATTCCCATCCCCCGTTGGAACAATATAAGAAATTTCCCCATTATGGTTTTGATAACTTGTCCCGATTGCAGATTCCTTTACATTAAATTCGTTTCGGTCGGTGTCTGGCTTCAGTGGGTTTAAGCCAAATACCTCGACAACAAAAGTTTCGAAGGCCTCTTTAGACAAATCTGCTCCAGATGCCTTTGGATGTCCCCCACCACCAAATTTTTGGGCAAACTCTGCCACATTTACTTCATCATGAATGGTCCTGAAGCCCATTTTCTTACCCGAGACATTTAAAAGGACAATCATATCTAAATGAGTATAAATATTATTTAACGCGTTCCCAAGCTCAGACAAATACTGTTCAGCATGAACGATTCCAATACAATAATTATTCACAAAGGTCTGTATCGTCTGCCTGCTCTTTGAGTGGATATATCGATTAATCTTTTGTTCCTCAAGATCAAGAATCATATTTTCCGTGTCTGTTAACGAAAAGGATTCTTTATTTTCAGTCAGCCGCTTTAGCATTTCTTCTTCAAACTGTTCTCTGTTCAGTATGTAAAATAAGTCATTTAACCGCTTTGCTGTGACATTGTTATTTTCATCCCACTCCCAGGTGTCATATTGACGGACTAAATCAATAAACTGCTCTAAAGCTATATTTCTTTCCATTTTTTTATGTTCGATTAAATAATCATAAAATAAAGAGGTTGCACATGTCTTTTTCCCATTATCATATTCTGGAATCACTTTTCCCCATTTATATTCGTTAAAATGCATGGCGGTAACATGATGATCAATCATCTGAACAGGTCTTCCATGCCGATATCGTTCTTCAAGCATTTTCTCGACCGACTCATTCACCGCTAAATCGGTTATAAAAATTTCTTCCTGATTATTACCAGGATGTGTTATAACTGCTTCCACTCGTTTATTTAAATTCCGATAAGAACAGTAATAAACATTCGCCTGATCACCAAAGGCGATTTTGGCAATCAGCCCGCATCCTAGGCCGTCTAAGTCAATATCCGTAAAAAGTCTTACCATACAAGACACCATCCAATCTTATTTCCATAACGCTTATTTTGTTTTTGTTGAACGCTTCCTATTCAATTTTCAGTACATCCTGATTTACTCTTTTCTTTCTATTTGCTTAATATATCGCAAATGGCAGATAAAATCGAATATTTTTTTACCAAGAATCTATAACTTACATTTATGACCAGGTAACAATTATCACTTACATACTCCTCTTTCCATGATAAGATTCATGGGAAGTTTCTTATTTTTATGAAAAGGGGTAATCATTTGAATTTTCCACAACTAAAAATAGGGCATATGATGCCAAAGGTTCCGATTCTCCAAGGAGGAATGGGTGTGGGTATTTCGCTTAGCAAGCTAGCTTCAGCTGTTGCTAATGCAGGAGGTATTGGAATTATTTCCGGAACTGGTATTTCCGTCGAGGAGATGCGAACACATATAAGAAAAGCAAAGGACCTAATTAAAAATAAAGGATTTATTGGTGTGAATGTTCTATTTGCCATGAATGACTTTGCGGAAAAAATGAAGGCTGCCCTTGAAGAAAAGGTTGATTTTATTATCTCCGGTGCAGGCATTTCAAGGGATATGTACAGCTGGGGAAAACAAGCAGGGATCCCTGTTATCTCGATAGTTTCCTCAGCGAAGTTAGCGAGGATTTCAGAACGATTAGGTGCCTCTGCTGTTGTCGTTGAAGGCTTTGAAGCAGGAGGGCATCTTGGCACAGATCGTCCAATGTTTGATATCCTGCCAGAGGTAGTAGAAGCAGTATCCATACCAGTAATTGCTGCCGGTGGAATTATGAACGGAGAAGATATTGCAAAGGCAATAGCCTTGGGTGCCACTGGAGTGCAGATGGGAACTCGGTTTGTAGCAAGTGTGGAATGTGATGCACCAATTGCCTTTAAGCAAAAATATGTAAATGCAAATAAAGAGGATTTAGTATTGCTTAAAACAACCGTTGGCTTAAAAGGAAGGGCCATTAAGAATAACTTTTCCAACCTTATTTCCGGCGAAAATAAAGTAAGAATCACTAAATGTCAAGATTGTTTGAAGAATTGTTCCTATCGTTTTTGTACTCTCGATTCACTGCTTACATCCATGGATGGTGATGTCGAGAATGGTCTTGTTTTTGCGGGGGCACGAGTGGCTGAAATTAAAGATATATTACCTGTGCAAACTATTATTGATAATCTCACAATCGAGTATCGAAATTTTTTGAAAAACAGCTCTGGTTCTTCAACACTAACATAAATCCTTAAATATAAAATCCAGCCACCCGATAACATTGGCTGGATTTTACTTTAAGGTAACCTTTTTATCTTTTCAGCAATCGGCTTTCGCGGTTTTGGCTCTGGAATTATTTCCGGATAGCCAACCCCTAATACACCGATGACTTCATATCCATCCGGAACTCCAAGTATTTCCCTGTTTCGCTCTGAAGCCCCGATTGATGACCAAAATGTCCCCACACCGTCTGCCCAAGCAGCTAAGTTAAAATTTTGAATAAAGCATGCTGTCGCTAATGCATTTTCTATCAATTCTATTTGTGTCGCACCATCCTTAGATAAAACGGTCATAACCACAGGGGCATTGCCAAAGTTTGTTTTATGGTTTAATTTTTCTCTTGTTTCCTTCCCGAGAAAAAGAATTTCCCACGGTTCTGTCATGCGATGATTAGGTGCCATTGACGCAGCCTGCAGCCAAGTCATAAGGTCTTCCTCTTTCACTTCATCCGGTTTAAACTTTTTAATATTTCTACGTGATCTAATCACTTCTATCATCCTGACCCATCACTCCATTTCGGACTTTTATCGTTTTGGATAATATATGCTCAGATCTTTTAGCTTAGTTCGAGAAATAAAAACTAGATAAAAAAAACACTCCAGGTGCAAAATAAGCACCATAAATATAGAAAGGAGGAATTTTAATGACTAACCGCAATGATAATCGGGAGCGTATGAATAAATATCCTAACAACAAAAAACAGGATACTGAATTCTCCAAAGAAACTAGCATACGCAGCGAAATCACTAAAAAAGATTTACAAAAGTAACTATTGAATTAGGTGGACTTACTCAGGTTGAGAGCTAGGTCCGCCTTCGTTTATATACCTACCTTGTAATAACCTCGTTTAAATCCATAAAAACAAAACCAAAGTGATTGCAGGAAGAAAAACAGCCCCCAAAATGCCGCAGGAAGAACCCCTGTTAACTGGGCAAGATTAGCGGCATCCCCTGCAGCTTGTGGCTGTAGAATGCTAAGGAATAAAATTTCATATGTGCTTTGTACAGAATCCACTAATAGAATAGCTGCAATTAACAATAAAAGGTGGTCTCTAACACCCTGACTCCCCTTAATCAGTAAAAACAGGAAGGCACATGCAAAAGAGAAGAGCCAAAATACCCCATAAGGATTACGCACCCAAAATATCAAATTCAAAAAAATAAACGCTAGTAAAAGGTCAATCAGCAGTATTTCCTTTTTTCTCCTTAATAACAAAAAAGACAAAAAGGCCATGAAGGATGCGAAGGTATAGCCTGCAAGACTTGTAAAAAAACTGCCCATCCATGTTGATTGATCGCTAATCGTTGCGCCTTCAGAGTTCATAAATAAAGAAATGGTTTCCACCTTTCCCCCAAATAAAGCAATGATCGCATGACCCGTTTCATGGATCAGTGTATTAATTATTTTTACATAGTTTCCTATTATCGGTACATGGATCAAAATAAAGGCAATCGCGAGGAAAAGGAAAAACTTCGCACTGAATTTGTCCCGGACAAAGCCCAAGTTAATTCTCCTCTTTTATCGTAACTTTTCATATCTTTATTTTACATTTTATATAAAAAATATCGCAAATATTCACTATAAAAATCTTGGTTTCATTTTTAGTTTAACTGGGTATATCCTCATTAGCTTCATCTGGGGTCGACAACCAACAACTTATATGTTACAATTAAGTTGTTACTATATTGATCTAATAAATTTAAGGGGGAATGAAATTGATAGAATTCAAGAACATTGTTAAGAAATATCGGACTAAAACCATTATCAATCCATTTTCATTAAAAATTGATGCGGGACAGTTAGTTGTCTTTATTGGTCCAAGTGGCTGCGGTAAAACCACATTATTAAAAATGATTAATAAATTAATCCAACCATCATCCGGGCAGATTTTTGTAAATGGAACTGATATCACCTCAATGAATCCCATTGAACTCCGCCGTAATATTGGCTACGTCATTCAAAACACCGGTCTATTTCCACATATGTCTATCAAGGAGAATTTAGAATTAATACCGAAGTTAAAGGGCGAAGACCCTGCTTCCATTGAGAAAAAGACAAATGAATTACTGGAATTGGTAGGCCTCGAGCCAAAAGAATATTTACATCGATACCCGAAAGAATTAAGTGGCGGGCAGCAGCAAAGAATTGGTGTTGCGAGAGCCTTTTCCACAAACTCTGATATTATTCTGATGGATGAACCTTTCAGTGCACTAGACCCTGTAACCAGAAGCTCCCTTCAAGATGAATTGTTCCAGATGCAGAAGGAATTAAACAAAACGATTATTTTCGTTACCCATGATATGGATGAAGCGATAAAAATAGCTGATAAGATTTGTATTTTAAAAGATGGGGATATTCTTCAATATGACACTCCGGAAAATATTCTTAAAAATCCAGCTAATCAATTTGTCGAAGACTTTATTGGAAAAAGAAGGGTTTGGAATAATCCAGAATTATTAATGGCCGAGGATATCATGATCCAAAATCCCGTCAAGATAACCGCGATGCGTACTGTTTTGCAGGCCATCGAGGTTATGAAGGATCATAAGGTTGATAGTTTAATGGTGACAGACAAACATAATATCCTAAGAGGCCTGGTGACATTAAAAAGTATCCAATTACTCAATCGAAATTTATCTATTGAAATGGTTATGGAGCAAAATGTCCTGTCTGTTTCAGAGGATGCCAATTTAATCTCAGTGTTAGCCACTATGAACGAACATAAAATCGGATATCTGCCTGTTGTGAACAGTACCAGCCAATTAACAGGTTTAATAACAAGAAGCAGTATCTTATCTGCGTTAAGCAGTCAATTAATTGATTTGGAGGTGGCATTTTAATGAGTGGATTTTGGAATTATCTTACAGATAACTATAGTCAAATCCTTAGCTTACTAGGAGAGCATTTATATTTAAGTATCGTGTCCGTTTTAATTGCCATAATTATTGGGATTCCATTAGGAATATTAATTTCAAATGAACCTAAACTCTCAAAACCGATAATTGGGACCACAAACGTAATTCAGGCTATTCCAAGTTTAGCCTTACTTGGTTTTCTCATCCCGTTTATCGGAATCGGCAGTACGCCTGCCATTGTAATGGTTGTACTTTATTCCTTACTTCCAATCGTTAAAAACACTTATACAGGTTTAACAAATATTGATGGAGACATTCTGGAAGCCGCCAAAGGTATTGGTCTGACCAAGAGTCAAACGATGAAAAAGGTACAGTTACCACTGGCCTTCCCAATGATTATGGCGGGTATCAGAATTTCAGCGGTAACAGCAGTCGGTTTAATGACTATTGCGGCTTTCGTTGGAGCAGGTGGACTTGGATACCTGGTATTCTCAGGGGTTCAAACTGTTGATAATCACATGATTTTGGCCGGAGCAATTCCAGCTTGTATTCTCGCTCTGCTCATTGATTTCACAGTTGGTAAACTAGAATCATCTCTTTCTTATACTAGCAAGCAAAAATCAATATCGAAAAAGGGAAAAACAGCAAAAAGGTCATTAATTGCCTTTGCCGCTATTTTATTGGTTGCAGCTGTAGGATTTAAAGCATATTCTACTGCACAAGCTGAGGATAAAATTGTTATCGGTTCAAAGAACTTTAGTGAGCAATTAATATTAGGTAATATGCTGGCTGATGTTATAGAAGCTAAGACGGATATACAGGTAGAACGTAAATTAAATCTAGGAGGTACACAGGTCGCTTTTGGTGCATTAAATTCTGGAGATATTGACATGTATGTAGAATATACGGGCACAGGTTTGGTAAATATTTTAAATCAGCCTCCGGAAAGTGATCCAGATAAAGTCTATAATTATGTGCAGAAAGAATTTAAGCAAAAATATGGAATTGAACTATTAAAGCCGCTTGGATTTAATAACACTTATGCGTTAGCCGTTCGACAAGATACGGCAAAAGAGTATGGTCTAAATACTATCTCAGACTTAGCTAAGGTAAGTGGAAACTTAATTATGGGTCCTACCATTGAATTTCCAAACCGTGAAGATGGGTTAATCGGACTTTCAAAAACCTATAATATGGCATTTAAGGATGTTAAAGCAATTGATGGCGGCTTGCGCTACACTGCTTTAAAAAATCATAAAAGCGATGTTATTGATGCCTTTTCCACCGATGGTTTACTTCAAGCGTTTGACTTAAAAGTATTAAAAGATGACCAGCAGTTTTTCCCACCGTATTATGCGGTGCCTTTTATAAAAGAGGAAACTTTAAAAGAGCATCCCGAATTGAAAAAAGTACTCAATAGCTTATCCGGAAAACTAACGGATGAAAAAATGCGGGAACTTAACTACAAGGTTGACAGTCTTAAACAGTCTCCAGCTAAGGTTGCCAAAGAATTTTTAGAAAAAGAGGGATTATTAAATTAATAATTAAAGCCGGTCATCTTGACCGGCTTCTTTGTTATAGTCCAGCTTATGTAATTATGTGTTTCGATTAGTCTTCTAAAAAATGAACGACCCTATCATATGTCTCATCATCACCAATTACAAGTAAAACATCCCCTTCAAGGATTAGTGCATACGGTCCGGGTGAGATGATTAACTCCCCCTTACGCTTCATTCCTATAACCGTCCCACCTGTATTTTGCCAAAATTTCGTTTCTGAAATTGTTTTTCCGATATGAATGCACCCTGGAAAAATTTCCACCTCAATAGGTGCTAAGGGATTGGTGTGCCTGAGCTTCCCTGAATAATCCATGATTTTTCTTAACGTATCAAAAAGTTCCTCATCCAGCCTATTCCTCTCTGAAATGAGGCTGTTCATTTGTTTTTCTAGATCCTTTATACTGGCCAAATTGGAAAAACGGTGAATATATTTATAAGCATTCTCCCTCGATGAGATGATAATTCCACTTCCTTTAGTGGATTGGACAATCTCTACATCTTCTAGTATCTTGATTGCTCTTCGGACCGTTTCAGGTGAGACTTTATATTCACTTGCAAGGGTGGACCTTCCATGAATCTTTTCTCCTACTTTAAACTTTCCATCGTAGATTCTATTTGCTAAATCAATTGCAATCCGTTCATATGTTGGAATTTGTGCCTTTTGCATTGAACCACCACCAAGTTTCATCTTTTGAAAATTTTCATACATTATTACTATACCGTTTCTACTATCACTTTGCGAGCCGTACCTATACCTTTATAATTAATCACTTTTGGACATAATTGTAAGGAGTGATTTTGATTTGAGGTGAGCAGGTGAAAAGGAAGGTTGTTATTGCATTAAGCATATTATTTAGTCTGGGTATGACTGCATTGTTTATTTATTACTTGATGAAACATGACCATACTAGGTGGCAAGTAGCACTTGGAGGCATTTTCGTCAGCTTGCTGCCGCTTGGCTTACTAAAGATGAAAAATAATCCCTTTAACATTCCCATTATCATCTCTTATTATCTTTTCTTATTTTGTTCCTTATATTTAGGTTCCATCTCAAGCTTTTATTTGCATTATAAATGGTGGGATTCTACCCTGCACTTTTTTAAAGGAATATTTGTAGGGGTTGTGGGAATAAGTCTTTATAACTACTGGATACCACAACATGCACGAAGGAATGTTTCTGTAGGGATTCTTGTTCTGTTTGTCCTCTCACTTGCTGTTTCCTCGAGTGTCCTCTGGGAGATTTATGAGTTTGTAGGCGATTTGACTTTAACACACACGATGCAAAGGGGTGGCAATAAGGATACCATGTACGATCTTCTGTGCGGTTTGGGAGGAGGTCTTATCACCGCGGTTTATACCCTTTTTAGGAAAAGAAGTCTAATTAAATAGAGGTGCTGTAATGAAAAGAAAACTTGTGATAATAGTCAGTTTATTGTATATCGTATTCATGGCCATCTTGGCAGTGTATTACCATAGTATTGATAAATCCTTTAAATCAACTGTGGCAATTGGCGGAATTGTTTGTGGAGCTGTGCCGCTTTTGTTAGCCCTGTTTACTAAGCTGAAATTTAATCTGCCCATCGTCTTTTCCTATATCATTTTCTTAGTAGGTTCACAATATTTGGGTTCAATATTAGGCTGGTATGGACTTGGGTGGTGGGATACCTTTATGCATTTCGTCAGCGGTGCCATCCTTGCGTTCGCGGGAATTGCATTATATGAAAGGTTAATTCACAGGGATGCAGGGAATGATATTTCCCCTTGGTTTGTTTTCCTTTTTACCGCATCGTTTGCAGCATTAGGTGGTGTGATGTGGGAGGTCTACGAGTTTAGCTGCGACCAGCTATTTGGGATGACCTTGCAAGGCGGAGGAAATAAAGATACAATGACAGACTTAATTGCTGACACTCTAGGCGGCCTTGTTATCGCTTTATGGGCGTTGATTCGTACAAAACTGAAATTGAAAAAGGTACGTCGTGATTAACGTACCTTTTTTAATGAAAAGAAAATCAAACAGTCACAGGAACAAAAAACTCCTCATAAAGAGCCTGAACCGCTCGCTTCTCATCTACCTCTTTGACACCAAACATCATACTAACCTCAGATGAACCTTGATTAATCATTTCAATATTAACCCTTGCCTTTGCAAGTGCCTTCGAAGCTCTTGCCATGGTCCCAACATTTCGGCGCATTCCCTCTCCAACCACCATAATGAGGGCCAGACTATGAGCAACTTTCACTTCATCCGCATGTAACTCATTTTTGATTCGATTAATCACTTCATCCATGACTTTCTCATCAAGCTGATTCTCCCGTAAGATGACAGACACATCATCAATACCTGAAGGCGTATGTTCATATGAAAGACCATAATCTTCTAATACACCTAACAGCTTGCGTCCAAATCCGATTTCTCTGTTCATTAAGTATTTGCTGACATAAATGCTGCAAAACCCTTTATCGCTGGCGATGCCAATGACAGGTCCATTTGTATTGTCACGTTCGTTCACTATAAGTGTTCCTGGTGCTGATGGATTATTTGTATTCTTAATATTAACAGGGATTCCTGCTCTAAAAGCTGGTACAAGTGCCTCATCATGTAATACTGTGAATCCGGCATATGATAATTCTCGCATTTCCCGATAAGTTAATTCTTTTATTTCCTTTGGCTTTTGGACAATTGAAGGATTTACAGAGTAAACCGCATCTACATCTGTAAAGTTTTCATATAAGTCTGCCTTTAGCGCATTTGCAAGGATAGAACCGGTAATATCCGAACCGCTCCTTGAGAAGGTAAACACCTCTCCACTGAGGCTAAAGCCAAAGAATCCTGGAAAAATTTGAATGCCAGACTGCTCTTTTAATGAATTTAGTCGTAAATAGGATTCCGGCAATGCTTGGGCATTTCCCGGCTCATCACTGACAAGAAGGCCTGCTTCCTTAGGGTCTACATAATGAGCTTCTACACCCTGTGCTCGAAAATAAGCGGCTACTAATTTCGCATTATTATCCTCACCGCTGGCTTTTAGCAAGTCGATAAACCGACCCGGTTTGCTTTTGTCACTGGCAATTCTTGTTAATAAGTCATCATGAATTTCCTGGATCACTCCATCTGAAAGATTTAATTCATTTGCAATAGCTGCATATCTCTCAAGGACAGCCGCTACCTTTTCCTTTGGATCCTTATTTTGTAAGCAGTCATCAGCACATTCAATCAATAAATCTGTTACCTTTATATCTTCTGCATACCTCTTTCCCGGAGCTGATACAACGACCACTTTACGTTCACGGTCAGCAGTGACAATTTGAAATACTTTTTCTAGTTGTCTTCCGGAAGCTAAAGAGGATCCGCCAAACTTTACGACCTTCATGGATACATCCCCTACTCTATAAAAATATAATTTTAATTTTATTACAATTTAAAAAATAATCAAGTGTTTTTTCCGCTCATCACAAACAATTGTCCTTGTGAAAAAGACAATCGAGAAAAAAATGAAGAGGTAAGCTTATACACAAGTAAAAATCACTGTTTTATTACTTATTTTCCTTATTAAACCTATTCTGCTGATTTAGCTAATCAGTTCTATGAAATGGGCTAGAATTCTTGCCGTTAGTCCCCAAATTGTTTTACCGCCATAGCGATAAAAATATTCGTCCATCCCTCTAGCCCGCCAGTTATATTTTTCACCACCGGGTATTAACTCAAACGGAAAATTTTCTTCCGGCTCCGCTTTCAGAGACACACGATAGATTTCCGGCTCATTATGGATCAAGAACGATAATGGTACCGTAAATATTTCCCCAACCTCAGCTGGGCTTGGCTGAATTTTTTCCGGGTTATTAATATAACCTACATATGGATAGAGAATCATCCCAAAGGGTGAAATCATATAATCCAATGGAAATACATCGGTAATATCTTGTTTATTTATCCCTAACTCCTCTACTGTCTCACGGATGGCTGCATCTCGCTCATCTATATCTTGTGCATCTATTCTGCCTCCCGGAAAACAAATTTCTCCCGGCTGACGCCTCAATTCTAGTGACCGAACCTCAAATAACACATGAATTCCGTCCTCTTTTTGCAATAATGGAAGCAGGACAGCATATTTTGAAAATCTTTCACTGCCCAATATCTTGGGCGTATGACTATTTAATTTAAATAAAACGGAAGCTAAATCCATAATTTCACCTCACTCTATATGTATTACAAAGAATGCTTAATACTACAATACCACTTTCTTCTAATGAAAAAAAACAACCCAGCGAATTTCGATGGATTGCCCCTCTCATTATTTATACCAGGAATACATATAGCCTGGGTCCTCTATTTCTTGAGCATACTTAACCATTTTTAAAGGGTGAAAGGTATCAATCATAACAGCAAGTTCCAATGTCTCTCTTTTACCAATACTAGCTTCTACTTTTCCAGGGTGAGGGCCATGAGGAATCCCCCCAGGATGGAGTGTAATCGAACCCTCCTGTACCCCCTTACGGCTCATAAAGTTTCCTTTTACATAATAGAGCAGTTCATCGCTATTGACATTACTGTGATAATAAGGGGCTGGTATGGCTTCTGGATGATAATCAAATAGTCTCGGAACAAATGAACAAACCACAAAATGATTACCTTCAAACGTTTGATGAACCGGCGGCGGCTGATGGACCCTTCCTGTAATGGGCTCAAAATCTTCAATATTAAATGCCCAGGGATATAAGTATCCATCCCAGCCCACCACATCAAATGGATGATGACCAAGTATATGTGAGGAGATGACTCCTCTTGATTTCGTAAAAATTTCAAATTCCCCTTTTTGCTCAAATGTCTCCAAGTTCTCAGGTCCGCGAATATCGCGCTCACAAAAAGGACTATGCTCTAAGAGCTGGCCATATTCATTTCGATAACGCCTTGGTGTAGTAATCTGACTGAAGGATTCAATAAACAATAATTGAGTGGTTTCCTGTTTATTAGGTATGACCCGATAAATGGTTCCAATCGGAATTATTAAATAATCACCTTCACGATAGGAAATGGTACCGAACATGGTCTCGAGCTTTCCGGATCCGTAATGAATGTATAATAGTTCATCTCCATCTCCATTTCGATAGAAGCATGACATCCGTTCTGTCACATTGGCCGTTCCGATAAGGAGATCTTGATTTCCCATTAAATAATTCCTTGCTTTAAGCGCATCTCCCTCTAGATTCGCTTTACTAGTCATAAAGTGACGGTGTTTTAAAGATTGCTGCTCCTCATATTCCGGCAAATAACTGCCGACTAGTTCCGACTTAACTATTTCAGTTGGCATATGGTGATGATACAAAATCGATTGTGTTCCAGCGAATCCACGCGTTCCCATTACCTGTTCTCGAAATAAACTCCCATCCGCTTTTTTAAACATCGTATGACGCTTATGAGGAATCTGGCCCATTTGACGGTAATACATCATTTCACCTCTTTTTTAGTCGATGATTGTATTCTTCAGTACGCCAAGCCCCTCAATCTCAAGTTCTACCAAATCACCCGGTTCCAGCCAGCGGTGTACTTCAGGACCAAGCTCGAGGATACAGCCGGTTCCAACTGTTCCTGACCCAATGATTTCACCAGGATAAAGGGTGACCCCCTGTGAGGCTCTTGAAATCATTTCTCCAAAGGTATAGTAAATATCCTTCAGGTTCCCCTCAGAAAGCAAAATCCCATTTACACGAGCCTTCATAGTTAGATTAAAACCTCCATGTTCTTTAAGCGGTTCTAGTTCATCTTTCGTAACAATCCATGGCCCAATTGAGGTGGAAAAATCCTTCCCCTTTGCCGGCCCTAATCCAACCTTCATTTCTTCTCTCTGCAGGTCCCTCGCGCTCCAATCATTTAAAATACAATACCCAAAAACATATTCATCTGCTTGATCGGCTGGAATATCCCTGCCTTCCTTTCCAATGATACAAGCAATTTCCAGTTCATAATCCAGCCAACAACAATTTACAGGTCTCGAAATTTTATCTCCTGGCCCGCTTATAGCAAGATGATTGGAAAAATAAAAAACAGGCATCTTATACCACTCAGGAACTACTGAAAGCCCACGTTTTTCCCGTGCCGTCTTTACATGCTGTTCAAAAGCATAAAAATCGCGAAAACTTCTTGGGTTAGGTAGAGGTGCTTTTATACGGAGCTCCTTTAATGGATAGACTCCCTCCTGACCTGGGAGCAGGGAGCAGCCTTTTGCCTGTTTCAAGTATTCTTCACTATTGTTGAGAAAATCTAATAGATTATTAGGAAACCGTTGACCTAAAGCTTCACACATATCTACTGCATGTTCATCATCTATTAACCATCCTGCACTAATCCTTCCATCGCTTTTTTCAAAGGTTATAAACTTCACATATCTCACCTTTCTAGGTTCTTTTTTATTGAAAGGGAGAAGATGCTCTCCCTTGACCGATCGATTTAGACCCCCATTTAAACCTTTACCTACTGATCTATTTTTTATAAGTTTCCGCGTCTTTCCTGTTCACGTTCAATCGATTCAAAAAGTGCTTTAAAGTTTCCTTCGCCAAAGCCACGGGCTCCTTTACGCTGGATGACTTCGATAAATAATGTCGGCCGGTCCACAATTGGCTTAGTGAAAATCTGTAGTAAGTACCCCTCATCATCCCTGTCTACTAAAATATTAAGTTCACGAAGCTTCTCAATCTCTTCGTCTATTTTCCCAATCCGCTCTGCTAATGACTCATAGTAAGTGTCCGGTGTTTTGAGAAACTCCACCCCATTCTTTTTCAAAGTGGTGACTGTCGAAACAATATCTTCTGTTAAAATGGCCAAATGCTGAACCCCGGGACCATTGTAGAACTCCAGGAATTCTTGAATTTGTGATTTTCGTTTTCCCTCGGCAGGTTCATTAATCGGGAATTTTATTCGACCGCCATTATGCATGACTTTAGACATAAGAGCCGAGTATTCCGTGGTAATATCCTTGTCAGAGAAATGTTTCATTTCAATAAAGCCCATCACTTTTGAATAATATTCCACCCATTCCTCCATCCGCTCGACATTTCCGACCACATGATCTATACCAATTAACCCCGCATCTTCAACCGGCAGCTCCGCCGATAAAGGTTCATAACCAGGTAAAAACGCTCCTTGATAATTTTTCCGCTCAATTAACGTATGGATAGTGTCTCCATATGTACCGAGAACGGCCTTTTTTACCACTCCATTTGCATCCTTCATTTCATATGGAGCAGTATGAGCAATCGCACCTCTTTTTACAGCTTCTACAAAAGCTTTGTCTACATCATCCACCAGCAGGGCAACATCCTTGACGCCGTCTCCATGCCTTTTAACAAATTGGGCAACTGCACTATCTTTAGTATAGGAACCCGTCAGTACGATCCGAATATTACGTTGTTTCAAATAATAGGAAGCGGTTTCACGATTACCAGTTTCAAGACCTGAATAGGCAACTGGCTGAAAACCATAGGCAGTACAAAAGAAGTGACAAGCTTGCTTAGCATTACCTGTATAGATTTCAATATAATCAACATCACGGACCGGAAAAAAATCATTAGACAACTGGTCTGCTCTTTTTCTCTTTTCTTTCATCAAATGACCCCCATCTCATCTTAAATCAGGAATATTCAGAATTCATTTTAAGTGATAGGTTTTTGTCCACTCAAGAATAGGAGATAAAGCAATAACGCTTTTAGGTGATAAAGAATCATAATTTGACGAAATCATATTTCCCAGAAAAAAGAAAAAACACACCTTATTCGGTATGTTTTCACTGTTTAAAAATTGGAAATAATATTAGAAATGCCACAATGTCTAAAAATGTAAAAAAATTTATTACATTACGCCAGTATGGCTCGATCACTTGCCATTTGCGTACCGCGAATTCGTTTAAATTCACTTAATAATCCTTCAATTGTCAGCTTGTCCTTATCCTCTTCATTCACTTCTAATATGATTTGACCCTTATCCATCATGATTAACCGATTCCCTAGGTCAATTGCTTGCTGCATATTATGGGTAACCATTAAGGTTGTCAGATTATATTTAGCAACAATATCCTTTGTTAAGTTGGTAATAAGCTCTGCACGAGAGGGGTCAAGTGCAGCTGTATGTTCATCGAGCAGGAGGATAGAAGGCTCAGTGAATGTTGCCATTAACAAGGAAAGTGCTTGCCGTTCCCCGCCAGAAAGTAACCCAACCTTTGCACTAAGGCGGTTTTCTAAGCCTAGATGAAGGGATTCAAGAACCTCCCGGAAATAGTCCCGTCTCTTTTTCGTTACTCCTTTTCGAAGTGTTCTCGTTTTATTCCGTGAATAGGCCATTGCAAGATTCTCTTCAATTGTCATACTAGGAGCCGTACCTGCCATCGGATCCTGAAACACACGTCCAATCATCGTTGAACGGTTGTACTCTGACATGCTCGTAACATTCTTTCCTCCTATATGAACATCACCCACATCTGGAATTAAAACCCCCGAAATGATGTTCATTAACGTGGATTTACCTGCACCGTTACTTCCAATAACTGTTACAAAATCCCCTGCTTTAAGGGAGAGGTTGACATGATCAATCGCCACTTTCTCATCCGGGGTTCCCTCATTAAAAATCTTATGAATCTGATTTAAGTGCAGCATGATTGTCCCCCTTTCCTTGTGCAGAGGCCTGAATTAGATTCATTCTTTCCGCTTTCCTTCGAGCCTTACGCTTTTTCTCTTTTGAAGCATCAATGATTTTTGGTGCCGTTAGAGCAATAATGACAATGATGGCAGTAATTAATTTCATATCTCCAGGGCTCATAAACTCCGCTCGTAATGCTAGAGTTACGACAATTCGATAGATAATAGATCCGCCAATAACAGCCAGTGTCGTTCTTGCCATTGTTTTGGTACCAAAAAGTGCCTCACCAATAATAACAGAAGCTAAACCAATAACGATCATTCCAATTCCCATACCAACATCGGCAAACCCGCCTTGTTGAGCAATAAGTGCCCCTGAGAAAGCAACTAAGGCATTGGATAGGCCAAGACCTAGAACAACTAGAATATTGGTATTTGCTGAAAGACTGCGGATCATTCTCTTATTATCGCCGGTAGCTCTGATAGCAAGACCAATTTCAGTTTGTAAGAATAAATCTGTTAGGAATTTGATTACGAATGTCAAGATAATCATAAATATCAAAATTCCCCATGTTTCTGGAAGGCTATCGCCAAGTCCAACTTTGGTTAGAATTTGATTGAAGAATGAATCAATTCCCCATTTTTCAAAAAGGTCACCAATTTTTGTAAAAGCAGTATCAGTATTTAATAAAGGTATATTTGCTCGCCCCATAATTCGTAAATTAATAGAATATAACGCGATCATCATTAAAATACCGGAAAGTAAATTATTAATTTTTCCAAACGTATGAAGAAGGCCAGTCATACAGCCAGCAGCAAATCCGGCGATTAATGCCGTAATTGTAGCCAAAAAAGGGTTTACTCCATTTGCTATTAATACCGCTGAGATCGCGGCACCTGTAACAAAACTCCCATCCACCGTTAAATCTGGAAAATCTAAAATACGAAAGGAAAGGTAGACGCCCAGCGCCATAATCGCATAGATGATACCTGCTTCAAAAGATCCAAATATGGCTGTAAACATAGAGATCATCCTTTCTTTGAGTGTTTGGGCCCAATGTATTAGAGCCATTGTTTACTCTTATGTACGAGTCAAGGAGGTAACCTTGAGGCATAGGTTACCTCCTTGAAAAAGATCATTACTTAAGATTATTTTCCATCATAAAATTCGCCAAGTTTACTCCATTCATCCTTCACTTTTAAGCCTTGGGCTTCAGCAGCTTTCTTATTAATGACTAGTTTTAAGCTTTTTGGAAGCTCAACTGGGATTTCCGAAGGTTTTTTCTTACCTGATAAAATATCTGCAGCCATTACTCCGGATTGGTAACCAAGGTCGTAATAACTGAATCCACTAGCGGCTACTGCACCTTTCTTCATTGAATCCAGCTCTCCAACAAAAAGAGGGATTTTCTTACTATTGGCAACGGCAATAACAGCATCAAGAGCTGTAACAACTGTATTATCGGTAGGAATATATATTGCATCAACACGACCCGCTAAAGACTCAGCAGCCTGCTTTACTTCTGAAGTATTTGCGACTGAAACATCAACAAGTTTAGCACCTTTTTCCTCAACAAGTTTTTTCACAGCTTTAACTTGAACCTCTGAATTTTGCTCACCTGAATTATAAATCACGCCAACATTTTTAGCTTTTATTTCATCCGTAATAAAGCTAATCGTTTTCTTTGTTGCATCAGGATGATTATCAGTGGTCCCAGTAATATTATTACCTGGTTTATCAAACGATTTAACTAGACCTGCTCCGACAGGATCCGTTACAGATGTAAAAACAATTGGAATATCCTTTGTAGCATTTAAAGCGGCCGTTGCACTCGGTGTAGCATTTGCAAATATCAAATCTACTTTATCGCCGACAAAATTATTCGCAATGGTTTGTGTATTATTCATATCCGCCTGAGCATTTTGTTCATCAAACTTTACCTTTAACCCTTTGTCCTTCAACGCCTGCTTGAATCCTTCTGTTGCAGCATCTAATGACGGATGCGGTGCGAATTGAGTAATACCTACATTGAATTCTTTTTCTGCTCCTGATTTTTCCGAACTTCCTGAAGACTCCTTGCTTCCGCATCCAGCTAACAGCAACATTCCTGCTAATGCGATCGAGACTGCCTTTACCTTTCTTTTCATGAACATGCTCCCCCAATTTCATTGCAATTTTCTAATAATTTTTTATATATTAAAAATTATTATTATTCTAGTATCTTTTTTCGATAAAAGCAATAGAAAAACCAAAAATATTTTTTCGCTTTAAGCTCGAAACTTCAAGTTATTAATATTACTAGGTAAAATCGCTTTCATTGTGGAGCGTTATTTATACTATAAAATGAAAAATGCCCTCTATTTAGTAGAAGGCATTTCATGGTGTATTATTATTTAAATGTCGTCATTTTACTTACCAATTACGAGTATTTTCAAGAAGTTGGTCAATCTCCACTTTTTTCACTTTATTATTGTTTTTCTCAGATGTTAGATCTGAAGTGGCTTCTAGTAGTTTGTCGATATCGATTAATTTGATTCCCATCTCTAACCTCCATAGAACTTTTAATAGTTAATGTAATCTACTAAACTATTCGAGCTTCAAAAAGAGAACATGGGGGTCGTTTTTCAAAAATGTTAATTAAGCTGTTATTTTTATATCTTTTTGACTCTGACTTTTTTTAAAAAAGTATTTCATCATTGGCGGTGTCACTAAAGTAGTTACAAGAACAACAATAACTAAAATGGCGAAAAGCACTTGGCTGATTAAATGACTCTCTAGACCAATTGCAGCTATAATTAAGGCTACTTCTCCCCTTGAAACCATTGCCGCACCAATTCCAAGTGAACTGCTCCATGAAAATTTCGCCAGTTTTGCACCTGCTGCAGCTCCTATTAACTTTGTTAGGATTGCGAGAATGCTAAGCCCGATGATGGTACTAAGATGTTGTGAAATACCCTCAAAGCTTGCTTTTACTCCAATCGAAGTAAAGAATACAGGTACGAAAAGGGAGTAACTAATTGTTTCTGCCTTTTTTAAAATTTCATGTTTAAATTTAGTGATATTTATGGCTAAGCCGGCAATGTAGGCCCCAATAATCGCAGCAACCCCGGTTAATTCTGCCAGATAAGCAAACAAAAAGCAGATGATTAATCCACCGGATATAACGGATTCTGTTACCTTTAATGGTGCAAATTTCGTTAAAATCCACGGGACTAACTTCCAAGCTGCCAAGATCGCTCCTGCGAAAAAGAGAACCTTTTTCAATATGATGATACTTAAATTGACATCCCCACCTGCCACGCTCATTAAAAAGGCCAGAGCGATAATGACTACTACATCATCGATAACAGCTGCACCTAAGATTGCTGTCCCTTCTTTTGATTGCATTTTATTTAATTCTTTAAGTGCCTGAACAGAAATGCTTACACTAGTAGCGGAAAGCAATAAGCCTAGAAAGGAAGCCTCAATGGTAGACATATTCATGAATACTCCAGCTATAAACCCGATAAAAAACGGAACAACGATTCCACTTAACCCTACAGAAGTTGAAGCTTTCCATGAGCGTTTAAATCCATCAATATCCGTTTCTAAACCCGCGATAAACATTAACAGGATAACACCAATCTGGCTAAGTTCTTCCAATGTACTCGTATTCGAAACAAGCCCTAAAACAGCCGGCCCTAGAAGAATTCCTACAAGAAGCTTTCCTAAAACGGACGGCTGTCCTAACTTAACACTAATATCCCCAGCTATTTTAGAAGCTAATAAAATAATCGCTAACTCGAAAATGAAATCCATCTGATTCACCGTTCCTTTCGAAAAAAATAAAAAGAGTCTGTGCTTTAAATCCACAGACTCTTTTTTAGTAAAAATCAAAAAAGCCCGTCAACCAATGGACATAATTATCCCTTGGTGACAGGCTCCTCCAATAACGTACTATATAATTAGTTGTATTATAACATATTTTATAGTAAAAAACAACAATGTGAATGAGCATTGTATTAGTTCCACTTTCGTATCTTATCAATAATGTTAACTTTCAGGTAGGTAATAAAAGTGGACTCTCCCTTTTGAACCTTTTGTTTATGCCATTCATTAAAGCTTGCGATTGTGATTAAGATTATCCCCGCTATCAACAAGTATACCCACCAAGGCATGTTGCCCCAATATGGTCTCGTTTGCAGAAAAACATTTAACAGTAATACGCTTGCACCTACAAAAAAGTACGACTTTAGTTGAATATACATTCCTGCCACCATTGATAACAAGGAAAGTGAACCTAAAATAATTGCATCATAAATGGTATGGCTTAACAATGCATCTTGGATTAAAATCAGCGCTACAAACAATAATACCATCCATTGAAGAGCCTTCACTACCTTTTCATATTTCCCCTTTAAACATTTCCGGATGAAAATGGTCAACAGGATATAGGGAAGAACGTATACCTCACGCAGCCAAAGTGACGGAATATGGATCGTACTAATTATTGCATAATAAGGCTGTAACGTATAACCGCCCGCCGCAATGGTCATAAAAGCAGCATATTCAGCAGGTACTCTTTTCCGTTGAAGCCAAAAAGTTAGTACAATCAGAGTTCCCGGCAATGCATGACTCCAAAGTTGTTGATTCTCTAAAAAATACATATACGCAAAATACATAAGACCAGTAACTGTATATCCGTCTATTTTCAATTCCAATAACTTTGCGCTTGGCTCAACTAGCTTCTTATAAAGGATTTTACCAGCTAAAATTAAAACCATACCAATGAAGGCAAAAACAAGCATTTTTTCAGGCGACGTCAAATCGCTTACATACGTGTACTCTACAGTGGCCAAGAAAGCGAAACCTAAAGGCACAATGCCTAAAATGTCCCATTTTACTTTATGCAAATAATACAGGATTCCAATTACATACAGGCAGGTGATTAGATATGGGATGAAACCATATGGATAGACTATTAGCAAGGAAGCTATCCCAATCATGGAAAATGGCACCAAATAAAAAGTTGTTCTTTCTTTAAATTCCTCGTTGGCAAATAAGTAAAATGCAAGCATTAGTAAACTGCTGATGGGGAATGCAAATCTTACATCGGACTCAAGATGTATTCTCTCCATCCCTGTTGTAATAACAAAAAATAATGCTGTAAAACTTCCGTAAAGGAAAACCCTTATTTTCCACTCCCTACCAGCCAATTTGGCACTAACTGCATATCCCACTAGGGCCATTATAAAGCTAAAGACGGCATCTTCTTGATAGATTAACCAAGTAATCGCAAGGACAAGAGGAAGAATGAGGTGTCCGACCCAAGCAAATGCTGCCTCGAGGTCAGGATTTGATTTTCGATAGAGACCTGCGATCACAAGCAGAAGGATCGCACACATAGATGACACTAATGAATTGGTCAAATGATTAAATGCAAACTTCTCTGTAATAGCATTTATAACGGAAAAATAGCAAAGAAGCGTCGTTAAACTGATAAAATAAGGTATCCAATTGGTCCTAATCCTTTTATAAAAATAGGAATACATTCCTATTCCCGCTAGCATAACTAAAGGCTGGACCCAAGTGTGATTGATAGGACTAACAATGGCATGGATTATGGCTAATGTATAAAGGGCTTGGGTGATAATCAGTGAACTTTTTGCAAAATCTTGCTTAGAAAGCTTTCCCCAAACAATGCTTGAAACTAAAATAAGCACAGCTCCGGCTGCGAAATTAACCGCATACCCATATTCAGAATAGTACGTGAGGGAGTTTACATTAAACTCCTCACCAAAAGCGGCGGTGGAAAGGCCTAGTGAACTAGGCAATACCCATAAGGCAGCTTCCTTTAGAAGAATTCTATCTTGATATTGATGAAGTAAATAGGCGGCAACAGCTAAAAGCAAGAGCATCACTCCCAATTCCCACCAATAAAGAAAAGCAAGCGTAAGGATCATGGCAATTGTCATAATGGATAATCCTATCTCTACTGCTGCATTTCGTATCTGCTGTATATACTTAAAGAAATAGAAGATTCCAAAGACACTAAAGAGAATAAATCCTGTAAAAAATAATTTAAGAGCGAAATTGATTTCTTCAATTGGTCTTGTTAATAAAGAAACAGCTTCATAGATGCCTGATGACAGTAAAAGTGCACTTAAATAAGGAAAAATAAATCGCGAACTATGGTGGGAAAGGTAAATAAAATTTGCTGCCATAATAAAATAGGCAATCAGAAGCACAATTGCCGGTTGTCCCGAACGGAGAAAAATTCCTTCAAAACTAATATATATAAAAGCAAAACCTGAAATAACAGCACTGGTATACTGAAATGCTTTGTCTAGTGAGAATTTATTATCTAATACTTTAGGAACAAAGATAATCCCAAAGGCCACTAATGCGTAAACAATCCCGCCCACATTTTCAAGGAAACTATTCTCAACGAGCTGATAAGCACCATAAACCAGCATGACAGTAAAAATAAAGTGATATTCCTTCCTGCCAGTAACATACATCATCGATAAATAAATTACAGCAGTTAACAGGAGGTTAAAGCTGTACAAGACCTCACTATCAAAAATGTATAGCATAAATAGTGTAGATAAAATCAAATTCACTTGGATAAATGGTATAAATTCTTTAGTAAATAGTTGTAGTCCGCTAATCTTTTTCACCCGTTTGAAAACAAGGATAAGGACTGCGTTATATAGCACCATTCCTAGATAGAAAAGATCAATCTTCAAATGAAGGGCCGCCAGTAAAAAAGCTGCTCCTATAGAAAAACAAACAAACGAGAACCAGACAAATAATCGCGAACCTAATTTTCTCGCAAACCGTATATACACCACAAGTGATAGTAGACTTCCGAGCAATCCAAGCAGATAACGTCCTCCACCGTCAATCGATAAATACGAGCCTAAAAGCCCAAACCAGCCTAAGGAGAGAATAAAAATCGGTAAGAATAAGCTCCCTAACACTGTGAAGGCAAAAGCTGTTTTATCAATATGAAGTATTCTATTGGCAATAAGGGCAATAGAATAAAATAACAATGAAACAATAGCAATTGAACAGCTTTTCATTAAGCTTGTCATAGATTCCCAATTACTTGTTGCTACAAATAAACCGCCGATTAATAGAAAAATAACACCTATATTTAAAGACCAGGTTATGTTTCTTTCTCGAGCCTCTTCGGGTGAAAGTGTTTTTCTGACTTTGGCAGGTTTCGGAGTGGCAGCAGGTATTGACTTTGATTGTAATGACTCATGTTCAACCGCGTGCACATCTTCTTCTTTTAGTAAATCGAGGTGGTATTGGTGATGTGCCTTCGCCACTGTCTCAACCATAGCATCTGAAAGATACCCTTCTTCTTTCAACTTATATAACTCATACCTAAAGGTTCTTCCTCTCTCTTCCATTTTATTGGGTGCCATTTAAACTCCCTCCTTATTTCATTCCATCCAGTTGTTTTATGTGTTTTATGTAATTTATGGGATTATTTACAACATTACTCCTTTAGTGTAATTTTACACCATTCCATTTAAATTTCAATCCTTTTTCTTTTTCAACTATATTCGAGTTTACGTTTGGGGAAAATATCTGTATGATAAGAGAATATTTGTTAAAAAGAAGGAGTTTTATATGCTGACATTTAATGAAAAACTAGCCATTATTGAATCTTACCCGGAATTAGAGAGGAAAGATGTTTCTCTAAAACGTGTTAATTTTCAGCTTCCAGAAAGTATTTCTGATAAAAAAAATATTGTTTATCATCTGCATCCGAATGGAAATGGCTTTGTTTATGCCGGTCACCTGGATCAATATGAAACAGATGAAAAGGGAATGGTCAATATCCGAGATTTTTCAGCAGAGCAGCTTCGGAGTATCTTAACTGAGTCCATTGCAGCCTTATCGCCCCTAGAAAAATCAACCAATGAGGAAGCCATTATTGGAGAATTACAGGAAGAGCGCTGGGTCGACGAAGAGGGCAACGTTCTCATTTTGCTTTATGAAAATGAAGTATGGAATATTTACTTTGGCTTAAACCTTGAAGAAAGCTTTGATACATACGAAGAAGCTATAGCTTTCATGCAAGAAGAAGGCTTTAAACAGGGATAAGCAAAAAGGCTGTGCTAATGGAAGCACAGCCTTTTTCTATTGATGATTATCTTCTTCATCAATCCACTTGTCTAAACGAATAATACTTTTTTTTGCACGTTCATATTCAATCGTCCGATAATGATGCATTCCACCTTCTTCTTCATCTTTTTCATCCGCCCATTTTACAACTTGCTGTAATGGTGTCCTTACAATATCATTTGAAGGCAAAAATGAGTCGGTATGAAATAGAATCGCAAGTGCAATCGTCTTGGCCTTAATTGGGTTTTCCCCAAGGCGGATCAATAGCTTATGCGCGCGTTCAGCGCCTTTTATTGGATGAATATCATTTTGTTTATACAAGTCATAATCCCATTTTCCGTTCTTATACCAAGTATAGTGTCCCATATCATGGAGAAGCCCTGCTTTAGCAGCAATATCAACATCAAGCTGATGTTCTTTGCTCAAATGAAAAGCATGGTATGCCACCGCAATCGCATGGGCAAGTCCTGAGCGGTTTAAATACTTTTGGGCAATGCGGTGTTCAAATATATCCAATAAAGTTACGTCTCTCATGCGATCCACTCCTGACTGTTCGTCAATGTATTTCACTTATTATATGCTAACCTGTCCAAATTGGCTAATCCTTTATTTTAGTTCCATTTAAATAATAAAAAAGAGAAGGACAAAGTCCCTCTCTCAATAATTAATTGTCTTCAGTTGTTTTTGTTGTTTTTCCCTTTGGTCCTAAATACTCATAGTCATTAGGATTAATTGGGGTATATCCTTCAGGCTTATAGAATCTTAATAAGTCTTTATAGACAATTTCATCTGACATCTGCAATTCTGTTTTTACTTTTTCATCAATGCTCTTACATGGGGTATTATCCGTTAATTCTTCAGTTGTCTCATATCCGTAACATTTTTCATTGATTTGAATGCCGTCCGATGATACAAAGTCACCATTTCTAAACAACGCCCAATTACGATGATCTTTAGAAAGTAAGTCAGAACCAAATTCCATATAATCCTTTGTATCAGTACCTAATAAATGAAGGACAGTTGGACGGACATCCACTTCGCCCCCAATTTGATGCTGAACTCCACCTTTTACACCAGGCACGTGAATAAATAAAGGTACACGCTGTAATTTTGCATTAATGGCTGGTGTAATTTCATCCACACCTAATACTTTCGCCATTGCTTCATTATGGTTTTCAGAGATACCGTAATGATCTCCATACATAACAATTACTGTATTATCGTACAATCCACTAGCTTTTAAGTCATTAAAGAACTGTTCAAATGCCTGGTCCATATAATGGGCAGATTGGAAATACTGGTTAACAACCGAATCACCATAATCACCAGCTGGAAAATCTGTATCCTCTGGATCCATTTCAAATGGGAAGTGGTTAGATAACGAAATGAACTTTGTATAGAATGGCTGCTTTAAGCCTTGCAACAAAGGCATAGATTCTTTAAAAAATGGTTTATCTTTCATTCCATAGTTTTTGGTATTTTCGTCCGTCATGTTATAGTATTCAGCATCGTAAAACTGATCATATCCAAAAGCTTTATAGATAACATTTCTGTTCCAGAATGTTTTATAGTTTCCATGGAAAACAGCAGATGTATATCCTTGTCCTTTTAGAATTGAAGGCATCGCCTGGTAAGTATTTTGTGCTTTATTAACGAAAACGGCCCCTTGTGCCATAGGGTATAAGGAATTCTCCATTAAGAATTCCGCATCAGATGTTTTACCTTGCCCTGTTTGATGGTAGAAATTATCAAAATAGAAAGTACTACCATCATGTGCCAATGAATTCAAAAATGGTGTTACCTCTTGTCCGTTTGGCATCTTATAATCAATCATAAAGCTTTGGAAGGACTCCATTGAAATATAAAGTACGTTCATTCCTTTTGCCTTACCAAAGTAAACCGGATTTGGAGCAGCGTAGTTTGCTTTACGATAGTTTTCTACATCCGTGATATCACTGCTGTCAGCTAATGCCCGCTGACTAGAAGATTTAATATTTTGAATTACATCATAAATCGTAAAGTTGTATGCACCTAGGTATTTAACTAAGTAGTTGCGATCAAAAGAACGTGTTAATAATTGTGGACGATCCTTTTCCGCTAACCCCAGGTTAAAAAGAAACGTAGTGATTGCAAACAATAAAACCATTTTATAAGACTTTCTATTCGTTACTGTCACTTTTTTGAAAACAGTTAACGCCAAAACAATTAAAATGATTGTATCAAGAAAGTATAAAATATCAAATGGAGAAATTAGAGATAGTGCACTATCCCCCAATTGTCCAGCATTTGTTTTTGTCTGCATTAATACTGGTACCGTAATAAAGTCATTAAAAAATCGATAATACGCGATATTAGCGTACAACAAGAATGATAAAAAGAAGTTGATAATAATCATGACTAGCTTGGTACGTCTCTTAAAGAGCAAGGCTAAACCAAGAAAAAAAAGCGCTGAACTTAAAGGATTGATCAGCAGCAAAAATTTCTGCAGATTATTATCAATTCCTAAGTTAAATTCAATTTGATAGGCCGCATATGTTTTGATCCAGAATAATAAAACGGCAATTACAAAGAATGAAATATGGCTGTTATTTAATGTTTTAGGTAATCTAATTTTATTCATTACATAATTCTCCTCTCACTTACCAATAAGCTCCGGTAAACGAACCTCAATTACTATACCACACTTTTTTTAAAAATTAAAACATAAAATATGCCATTTTATGTATGATTTATTAATACCGTACAGGTTATTTTTACTTATTTTTCAACATTTCTCGACAACCTGTCCTTCTGATTAAATTCTCCTTTATCATATGACCGTTTTATGTAGGACATGACTGTTTTATTCTCAAATATATAAGACGATGTCCATGGTGTTTTGGTTTCACATTCATAAAAATTGTTTTTTTATGTGCCTAATATTTGATCTTCCCCAAAGTGTTACCTCACTTTATTTCACCTATCATAAACCCGAACGAATCAGGGAGGCAATAAGAATATAGACTTATCTTTTACGGATTGGATATCGAATAATTATATAATTATTGGTAAGCATAAGCACGATGGAAGTTATAAATCAAACTTTCCTGAGACTCTTTTTATTATCATTATGATTAACTATTGAAGGAATAAGGGAGTGAGTTTATGCCTAGAAAGAGGCCGGAGTTTACAAAAAGCTCGTATTTTGTTGATGAGCCTGGAAATTGGCATTTAAAACCTGGTGCACCAAAGGAAATGCAAGTGGAACTTGAGAACTATCTTAGCAGCCTAGAGAATTTACATGAAGATGGGACAATTAACGGCAACCAAATTGATATCTATTCCACTCATTAATATATAATAAAAGAAAACGGTTACAATATATTTGTACCTAAATTACCATCATAGAATTCAGGAGTGAAAAAAATGAATGTTAATCGAGTAAAGCAAATTCTATCGTCTTCTGCTGATATTGAAGTTAAATATAACGGAACTTCCGTTTGGATTGATCAGTTAAATGAAGACGGAAGAACAGCCACTGTACATTTACGGGGACCGCTTGAAGAACGATCAATTGTTGAGATTCATGAATTAATGGAAGATTAATCAGATTGCCATCTTTTCGCTGAAAAGATGGTCTTTATTTTTACTGAATAAAAAAGAGCAGGACAATTCCTGCTCTATTAGACCATGTCTTCATTTTCTTTTTCAATCTCACTAGGCTGGGGCTGTTCATTTTGTACTATACTCCCAAGGACTTCCCGATTGTATTTACCAGCGTCTTTGCCAGCTCCGGGAGCAATATTTGCCATTGGGAGCTGCTCTAATTCTTTACCTCTTGGCATTCTTCCTCACTCCTTTATCTTAAGATACCCATAGATATAAATAAATAAGCATCTATTAGTAATCTCTAAAGTTCTTGTCGAATGCCGTAGAGTTATAAATTATTTTGATGGATAAAAATGCTTCCCTTAGCCAAAAGCTCAATGGTCATATCATCCATTGGAGGATTATGCAAGCCTGCCCGGACATCGCGATAATATCGTTGAAGTGGGTTTTGGAGGGATAAACTTTTTGCTCCCACTATTCTCATCGCTAAATCCACAATTGAAATTGCCGCATTCGTGACCGTTAACTTAACAGCCCCTAGTGACGGAAGCATCATTTCCCGCTCATTTTCTGCAGCGGAATCCCATTGTTTTGCAATGGAGTATAAAAAAGACTCCGCCTGCATTATTTTTAGTTCCATTTCACCAATCTTTTGCCTTACGTTGGGTAAATCAATAATAGTACCATTGATACTGTTTGGAGAATATTCGCTTGCAAATTGAACCGCATACCTTTGGGCTGCCTTGGCAATTCCAAGATAACAGGCAGGAATATGAAGCAGCCATCCGTTAGCCTTTCTGCCTTTTGCATTTGGCATTTCAACAAGATATTCTTCAGGAATGATCACCTTCTCAAGGATTAAATCATGACTTCCCGTTCCTCGTAAAGCGATACTATCCCAGGTTTCTTCAATTTTTACTCCCTTGGTTTCTCTTGGGATTAAAAAGTTGGCCATTTCATTGGTTTCCTTTATTGTTGCATTGACAATAAAATAATCCAATACAGGTGCCATGGTAGTAAAGGTTTTTCTGCCTGTAATCACCCAGCCCTGGTCTGTTTTTACTGCGTTAGTTTCTGGTCTTCCTCCCCGTGTTGGACTGCCTGTTTTAGGCTCAGTTTGTGCGCTGTTAATCAATGCACCATTGTTTACTTTTTCACACAAAAACTTAAATAATGATTCACCCCATGATCTTTTCTCATGGAGATTCATGATAATCCCCATATGCCAGCCAATAGAAAGCGCAGTAGCCCCATCACCTTCTGCAATCATTTCCTGCAGGCGAACTAGTTCATATAAGGAAATCTCCTTGCCCCCATATCTTGAGGGAACTGTTAAGGTGGTATAACCTGTATTTTTCAAATCTTCAATATTGTCAAAAGGAAAGGCCCCCTCTATGTCCACTTGATGCGCTCTTTTTAAAAACTTTTTTGCAAGAGATTTCATTAGTTCTAGTCGACCTTCAAAGGTTTCAATTTGTGGAAAGTTCATTATATTCACTCCAATCTGTATCTCTAATGTTTAAATTTTATCATAACCATAGCAAAAAAGACTCCTGTTTGGTTTAACAGGAGTCTTACGAAATCATTATCCAATCATAATTTTACCTTTAGGATAGCGGAACGGGTCAGGGTTTCTCCGCATAGTCACGGCAAATGCAATCGTTAAAGGCCCCACCCTTCCGGCAAACATGGTCAACATAATCAAGATCTTGCCAATATCTGATAATTCAGGTGTTAATCCCATTGAAAGCCCCACAGTTGCAAAGGCAGACGTCACCTCAAAAAGAATGGCTAAAAATTCATGTCCTTTTTCAGAAATAGTTAATACAAGTGTCATGAACATCACGAGAAACAGTCCACTAAATGTTACCGTTAAAGCTTTGTATATAGTTTCATATTCAATACGCTGACGGTAAAAAATAACATCCTCTTTCCCGCGAATTTGTGACCAAACTGCCCCTAGTAATGTGGTAAAGGTAGTCGTTTTTATCCCGCCTCCCGTTGATCCAGGCGAAGCACCGATAAACATCAGCAAAATAATTAATAATAAGCTGGATTGAGTTAAATCCCCGATACTTAATGTATTGGCACCTGCCGTTCTAGCTGTGACAGATTGAAACAAGGAACCTAGGATTTTTCCTGTCAGGGATAATGGCTTTAATGTCAGGTGATTGGAATACTCTAATAAAAAAATGCCGATAGTTCCAACAATGACTAAAATAGCACTTGTTAAAAGGACAATTTTTGTATGCAGTGAAACGCGTTTAATAGCTCGATATTCATATAGTTCATTCATGACAATGAAACCAATTCCACCCAAAATAATTAGTAAACAAACGGTTAGGGTTACAGTTGGGTCCTCCACATAGCCTGTTAAACTATGAAATTCCCCCATTAAATCAAATCCTGCATTATTAAAGTTGGAAATGGAATGAAAAATACCAAAATAAATAGCTTTTCTAAGCGGCATATCGAAGGAAAAACGAATCGTTAATATAAGCGCTCCAATAAATTCAATCACACCCGTAAAAATAATAATCCTTCTAGCAAGCCTGACAATTCCTTCCATCGAAAGATTATTTAAAGATTCCTGCAGTAGTATTCTTTCCTTTAAAGAGATTTTTTTTCCTAATAAAAAGGCAAAAAAAGTTGCGAATGTCATAAAGCCAAGGCCTCCAACTTGAATCAATGACAAAATAACAATTTGACCAAATATTGTAAAGGTTGTACCCGTATCCACTACAACAAGACCTGTGACGCAAGTTGCTGATGTAGCAGTGAACAATGCATTTAAAAAAGACAGACCATGTCCATTTGTAGTTGCAGCAGGAAGCGTTAATAAAATGGCCCCTATTAAAATAATAGAAGCAAATCCAACAACAAGGATTTTAGGAGGATCAAGAAAATACTTTTTTTGTTCCATTTTATATCCTTCCTAACCGATTTATTATTTTTGAAGAAAAATTTACTTCATTTAAATTATGGTAATAGTAAAACACCTATTACAGGAAAAATATACAACTACAATTAATATATGTAAATATATTTATCTGGCAGTGTCGAACCTCACTGTATTCTCTCTAATTGTTGTTTATAATACTTAGGGAAATCAAAGGAATTTAGCTAATAAATGGTCAAAACACTCGTTCAAAATTAGGATAAAACGGCTTTACAGGGAGGAAGACAATGAAAAAAGGTAAAGGACAATTATTTATTCAAACAAGTAGTTTAATTGCAGGGTTTATGGTTTGGGTATTAATTTCTTCTCTAATGCCATTTATTAAGGAAGATATTCATCTAACAACAACTGAAATTGCCTGGGCAACGGCAGTACCCGTTATCCTTGGGTCCCTATTAAGGGTTCCAATAGGCTATTGGACAAACAGATATGGGGCCAGAATTTTATTTAGTATAAGCTTTATCTTCCTTCTTTTTCCCATTATCATCATCAGGTATTCGAGCAACATTCAAATGTTGATCATTGGTGGGTTATTGCTGGGGCTCGGCGGTGCAGTTTTTTCTATTGGCGTTACTTCTTTGCCAAAATATTACGAAAAAACCAAACATGGATTTATTAATGGAATATATGGAGCTGGAAATATAGGAACAGCAATAACTGCTTTTTTAGCTCCTGTTCTTGCCAATGCTTTTGGATGGAGATCTACAGTAAACCTTTTTCTTTTTTTAATGCTTCTATTTGCCATTTTAAACTTTTTATTTGGTGATAAACAAGAACGAAAAATAACCCACTCCTTATCAGAGCAATTAAATGGAATTTATAAAAATCCAAAACTATGGGTATTAAGCATATTCTATTTTGTCACATTTGGTTCATTTGTTGCTTTTACAATCTATTTACCATCTTTCTTAGTAAATCAATTTGAATTAGATAAAATTGATGCTGGAATACGAACCTCTGGTTTTATTGTGCTTGCAACCTTGTTCCGTCCAGTAGGGGGATGGCTTGGTGATAAAATTAATCCCTTTTTAATACTAATGGCTGTTTTCTTTAGCTTAACTCTTGCAGGTTTTTTGTTATCATTTACACCATCATTGCCTATTTACTCATTTGGATGCTTGTTAGTCGCCTTCTTTGCTGGGTTAGGAAACGGGGCAATCTTTAAGCTGGTCCCCTTATACTTTTTCAAGCAAGCAGGAATTGTCAACGGGATAGTTTCAGCCATGGGTGGTCTAGGGGGTTTTTTCCCGCCGCTTATTCTCACCATTTTCTTTAATTTGACTGGGCACTATGCGATTGGATTTATGTCTCTTTCTGAATTTTCTTTAGCTAGTCTTGTGATCGCAATTTGGCTATATTACCAAGAAAGATTAGAGCTTTCTCAGAAAATAGTTAATCATGCCATTGATGGTATTTGTATAACAGACGTAAATGGAATCATTCAAAATGTAAATCCTGCCTTTTCAAGAATAACTGGTTATAGTTTAAAGGAAGTAATCGGAAAAACGCCAAGTGTACTTCAATCAGGTGAGCATACCAATGAATTTTATCAAGCAATGTGGAAAAGTTTACTTACAAATGGATATTGGGAAGGCTTTATATGGAATAAGCGCAAAAATAATGATATATACAAAGAATGGCTTACAATTACCGCAATTAAAGATGATTCTGGAGATGTCAAAAACTATGTAGGCATGTTTTATGAAGTGAAAGAGCAATTCAACGAGAAACATATTTATACAAGAAATCCTCATGTTTGAGGATTTTTTTTATTTTTCATCTTAGCTTTAACCAAGCTTAATTATTACAACTTTTTGTCTAATAGCAGGTGTTCACATTTCCTTCACTATTTTTGTGACGTTCGTCACAAATTTCAAGTTGGCATGTAGTTTATAGTAAAAACACAAGCAAGCCAATGCTGAAAATAAATAAATACACTAACCATTAAGGGGGAAAATCACATGGCCCGAATTAATTACTGGAATCCAGAAGATGAAAAGTTCTGGAAAGCCGAAGGAAAAAAACACGCAAATAGAAATTTATGGATCTCTGTACCATCACTTATGTTGGCCTTTATTGTTTGGCAAATTTGGTCCGTTGTTGCCGTTAGACTCAATGACGTTGGCTTTCATTTTTCAGAAGAGCAATTATTAACACTTGCCGCTATTCCTGGACTTGTGGGCGCAACACTTCGTTTCATTTATACTTTTGCAGTAGGATTTTTTGGAGGAAAGAACTGGACCGTTATCTCTACTGCCGTACTTGCAATCCCAGCAATAGGAATTGGTTTTGCTGTTCAAAATCCGGACACACCGTATACAATTATGTTATTACTCGCTGCATTATGTGGTCTTGGCGGGGGTAACTTTTCATCATCATCCGCTAATATTAGCTTCTTCTATCCAAAAAAAGAAAAAGGTACAGCTCTTGGAATTAACGGTGGTCTTGGAAACATGGGAGTATCAGTGGTCCAATTTGTTACACCATTAATTATTACATCAGGAACTATTGCTTTCGTTGGCGGCAAACAAGTTTTAGCAACTGGTCAAACCGTATGGTTACAAAATGCAGCGTTTATCTGGGTAATTCCAATTATCATCATGACCATTCTTGCTATTTTTAAAATGGATAACGTACCAGGTGCAAAACAAACGGCGGCAGATCAATTTGTTATCGTTAAACGTAAACACACATGGATAATGACCGCTTTATATGTAGCTACATTTGGTTCATTTATTGGTTACTCTGCTGCATTTCCGCTTCTTTTGAGATCACAATTTCCTGAACATCTTTCACTCGCCTTCCTTGGTGCATTAGTTGCAGCAGCTGCTAGACCTGTTGGCGGCTGGATGGCCGATAAGCTTGGAGGAGCAAAAGTGACAGCCTATGTATTAGTCATTATGGGGATTGGTGCAGTTGGTGTTATTTACTTCTTAAATGGAAAGCAATTTAATGGATTCCTGTTCTCTTTCTTAATTCTTTTCCTAGCATCAGGTATTGGGTCTGGTTCAACATTCCAAATGATACCAACCATTTTTATTCCAAAAGAAGCAGCACCTGTTATCGGGTTCTCAGCAGCCTTTGCCGCATATGGATCATTTTTTATTCCAAAACTTTTCGGATGGTCTATTAATTCAACAGGAACTTATGTCACTGCATTCTACTTCTTTATTGGATTCTATGTCATCTCATTTATACTAAACTGGTTCTTCTATCAAAGAAAAGCCTCTGTTACAAGTTCTGTAGTAAAACAAGCTAGTTAATTAAACACAAAAAAACTGCCTAGTTGGCAGTTTTTTTAATCTATTATTTTAACCGTAATGTGTTTATTGCCCCATTCTAGAGCCCCGTGCTCTGTCGGGATAAAAACATCGATTCTATTTCCTTTTATAGCACCGCCTGTATCTGCGGCAGTAGCCACTCCGTAACCTTCTACATATACTTTACTTCCAAGTGGAATAACTTTTGGGTCAACGGCAATTACTTTAGCATCAGGATTGGCCTTCAGATCTACCCCTGTTGCTGTAGTTCCTGAACAACCTTCACATGAAGCTGTATAAGCTGTGGCCTTTACCGTGATTTCTTTGCTGTTATTCTCTTCACTGCTATCTGTTTTCACTGAATTCGCAGCTGTTTTAGCCGGCTGAGAAACTGGTGCTGGCTTAACAGGCTCAGCAGCCGGAACTGGTTCCGTAATGGTGGTGGTCGTCGGTTCGGCTGCTGTTACCACTGATTTTGCAACAGGTTTTTCTAAATTATTTGTAACAGGATTTTCCTCCTTAAGATCTGTTGCATCAGCATTTTTAACACTATCCGTTACCTTATCATAAATAATGAGAGTTAAGCCTGGATGAATGAGGTCTGTATTTAATTTATTCCATTGTTTAATCTGGTTAACTTGCACTTGATATTTTAACGCAATATCACCTAATGTATCATCCTGTTGTACGGTATATTGTTTTTCCGTTGCAATTGTTAATACATCTCCTGGATGAATCAGGTCAGTAGAAAGGTGATTCCAGGTTTTAATTTTATCTACAGATGTATTATGTACCTGTGATATCCCCCAAAGGGTATCTCCATCTTGAACAGTTATTTCTTCGGCATGTACATTAGCGCCTACAGTCCCTGAGAGTGCAGCAACTGCTAGGAATGCTTTTATTTTTTTGATCATTTCTATATCCTCCCATGTTCTTCGCTACTAACTGTTCTCATCATAACATGTTTTTATCCGAGAAAAAGAACAGGGGGATGTTAATTGGTTTACAAGAATGGCAATTATATTACAATAGCATTTCTGAGTAACTAAATATTCAGAATAATATTATACTAAAAAAGTGCAGCGGAGCCGCTGCACTTTTTTGGGAATGATCTTAAGACACCTTTGTTATAGCAACAGCACAAGCTTTGTATTCGGCAGTGCCTGAGATGGGGTCATATTCATTCAATGTTAATACGTTAGTTGGTGTTTCACTCCAATGGAAGCTCATAAATACAAGTCCAGGAACCACTTGTTCAGTAATTTTCACCTTTACTTGAAGCTCCCCTCGGCGGGAAGTAACCTGTACCACCTCGCCATCCTGTATCCCAAGGGAGCGGGCATCTTCGGGATGGATATCAATCGTTTCTTCTGTTTGTTTTACTTTAACTCCAGCTGCATAGAAGCGGGTCTGCGAATGGGTATTATAAGATTCATAACGCCTGCCTGTTGTTAACAAAAATGGATATTCCGGATCCGGCAATTCTAATGGTTCAGTATAATCAACTGGAACGAATCGTGATTTTTTTATATCAGAATTCTGTTTATGGAACCGTTCATGCATAATGAAAGTTCCTGGATGATTTTCATCGGGACAAGGATAGTGAATACTATATTCTTCTTCTAGACGGTCATAGGTTATACCACCATACATCTCCCAGGCAAGCTTTCTTACCTCATTCCAGATTTCCTTACTATTATGATAATGCATCGGATAACCCATTAATGTCGCAAGGTCACAAAGAATTTCCCAATCTTCTTTGGTATTAGGATGTGGTTCAACAGCCTTACGAACCCGCTGAATTCTACGATCTGTATTGGTATAGGTTCCATCCACCTCACCCCAAGAACGAGCTGGAAGAACTACATCGGCCAATTGGGCCGTTTCTGTTAAGAAAATATCCTGGACAATTAGTAAATCAAGCTTTTCAAATAATGTTTTCGTATGATTCATATGAACATCAGCTAAAAGCGGATTCTCACCAATTACATAAAGAGCTTTTAACTCACCCATCTCTAAACGGTCAAAAGTTCGTGTTTGCGTATCACCTGGGTATGGGTTCAGTTTAATCCCCCACTCCTTTTCATAGCGGGCACGAAATTCATTATTCGCTAAGCTCATCCCTCCGGCGAGTTGATTAGGAAGACAGCCCATATCACCCGCTCCTTGGACGTTATTCTGCCCTCTCAGCGGCATAATCCCTGTTCCTTGTTTACCGATGTTCCCAGTTAATAGAGCTAAATTCGGATATCAAAAACATTATTTACACCGCAATGATGCTCTGTAATACCTAGTGTATAGGCTATCATAAAGCCGCTGGACGTCGCATACTCTCTGGCAGTTGTTACAATATCATCAGCGGAAAGACCAGTAATCATAGCAGCATACTCAGGTGTATAAGGTTCTACCTGACTTTCTAACCGATCAAAATCAACCGTAAATTTCTTAATAAACTCGGCATTGTATAGACCTTCTTTTAAGATAACTCGTATGAAAGCATTTATAAGAGCTATATCTGTACCTACATTAATCTGTAAATGCCGGTGAGCCACTTTAACCATATCAATTCTCCGGGGATCAATGACAAAGATTTTTAGTCCCGTTTTTACAGCATTTTTCATGCGGTTCGCAATAATAGGATGGGCTTCAGTCGTATTTGAGCCCATTAACAGCAGCACTTCTGCACGATCAAAATCTTCAAGGGTATTGGTTGGGGAACCGCTTCCAAAAATAGTTGCCAGACCGGCAACACTAGGTGCATGTCACGTTCGGTTACAGCCATCAATATTGTTGCTGTTGATAACCGTCCGCATAAATTTTTGCGTTACATAATTAGATTCATTAGTACTGCGCGCACATGCAAACATACTGATGGCATTAGGTCCCCAGGTAGTTTTTATCTCCGATAATTTGCTCGCAATATATTGATAAGCCTCTTCCCATGTCGCTTCTATTAATTTTCCAGCTTTACGAATAAGTGGTGAGTTTAATCGACTTTTGGCGTTCACATATTCATACGCAAATGCTCCTTTTACGCACGTTTGTCCTTTATTTACCGGTGCTTCCTTATCTCCGCGGATTTTGATTATTTTGTTATCCGCCACTTCTAAGACAAGACCACAGCCTGTTCCACAGTAACCACAAATGGTTTTTATCAATTTTGTATCTGACACTCAGGTCCCCTCCCATAGAATCATAAAACCTATATATTCATCATAATCGATTTCATACATTTGTAGATTCAAAATTATTAAAGTTTTAGGAACTTTTATGATAATAAAAAAAACGAGAGTAACTCTCGTCCTAGGCAATTTTTGCAGGTAATAAAATATTAAACGTTGTTCCCTTATTTGGTTCACTTTCGACAAACACTTTTCCATTATGACTCTCAATGATTTTAAAACTTACCATTAAACCTAGACCGTTTCCATTTTTCTTCGTTGTGAAAAATGGTTCTCCCAGTTTCTTTAATTTTTCTTTTGGAATTCCAACACCTGAATCCTGGATAGAGATTTGAACATTATTATCATGAATGACAGTTTTCACATTCAATTCTCCGCCATTTGGCATGGCCTCAATTCCATTTTTAATAAAGTTAAGAAAAACTTGCTTTAACCGGTTTTCATCACATTCAATTTGGATAATCTCTTGATTGCAGTCAAATGACAAGCGGACATTTTTTTTCCTAGCTTCAAATTCCAGCAAAGAAACAACATTCCGAATCACTGGAACAACATTTTTTTCCTCTAATTCAACCGCTTTAGGTTTCGCTAGTACCATAAAATCCTCCACAATGGTATTAACCCGCTCAATTTCATCCAGAATAATATTTAAAAATTCCATCCGTTCTGGATCCTTTTCGTCTAACTGTAAGAACTCAGCATACCCTTTCATGGACGTTAACGGATTACGGATTTCATGAGCAACACCTGCCGCCAATTGTCCTACTGCAGCAAGCTTATCCTGACGGTGGAGGACTTCTTCTGTTTTCTTTCGTTCGGTGATGTCGTTACGAATGGCTAAATACTGATATGGTTTGCCCTGTTCATTTAAAAACGGAACGATAGTTGTGTCAACCCAATAATAAGTCCCATCCTTCGCTTTATTTCTTAATTCGCCCTTCCATACTTTACCAGAACCGATTGTTTTCCATAAGTTCTTGAAAAATTCCTTGGAGTGATAGCCAGAATTAAGGATTCGGTGATCCTGCCCTAGAATTTCATTACGATTGTACTTAGAAATTTCACAAAACTTATCATTTACACTAGTGATTTTCCCTTTGGCATCTGTAAAGGCTACTATAGACGATTGATCTAAAGCAAATTTTATATCAACATTCTCTTTAATCATTTCTTTTAGATGTTCTTCAGCCTTTTTCCTGTTAGAGATATCAGACCGAATAGCAACATATTGGACAGGCTTCCCTTTGTAGTTCAAAAAAGGAACGATGGTCGTGTCAACCCAATAAAAAGAACCATCCTTGGCTTTGTTGCGAATCTCACCACGCCATATCGTGCCTGCCTGAATGGTTTGCCATAAATTTCGGAAGAATTCTTTTGAATGATAGCCTGAATTAAGGATTCGATGATTTTTTCCGATAATTTCCTCTTTTTTATATTTGGAAATTTCTTCGAATTTATCGTTAACAAAAGTAATAATACCTTTAGGGTCCGTAATAGCTACAATTGTCGAGGCATCGAGGGCTGCTGTGATATCCTTTAAGTTCGTATCAGTTGTTGCTAATTGCTTGCTTATCAACATACTTGAAATGATCAAGCCGCCAATAATTAATACTGAAACAAACAATACCAAATAAATAAAGAACGGACTGTCTGCTTGATCTTTAGATATCGCCCCGCTGGTCGTAATAGCAGCTCTTTTTAATAAAAAGTGTCCTTCCGCTATGGCTACTGTTATGATAATTGCACTTATCGGTTTTAACCAAACTTGATTCCCTTGGGAATAGGTCGAAGAAAAAAGAATCCACATTGAAAATAAAAAGGAGCCAAATATTAACAATCCTGAAAAAATCATAAGGCCGATATTATAGTCTATATTTACATTCATTGCATATAAACCAATAACCTGAATGGCGATTACAGCAAGGGTTAAAAATAAGCTGCCAATTAGTAAGTGAAATATGTTAATCGTTTTTCCAAAAAACCAAAGAAACGCCATCCCAGTAAATGCGATCCCGATAAAAATAGAAAGAATCGTGAGAGGTATATGATAACTGGTAAAGCGATTCGTGTCCGCCGAAATTAATGCCATAAAGTTCATTACCCATATCCCAATCCCCATCGATAAGGTCCCGCCAAGAAACAACAGTCTTTTATTTTGATTTGACGATCTTATCAAGATAAACATATCTAGTGCTGTATATGATGCCATAATTGTTAAACCAATGGCGATAATAATAAAGTATGGATGAAAAATTCCTAGCATTGCCCCCATTAAACTGCATCCCTCCAATGTCTACAAGGTATTTCTACTATGATTGTAATGTAAATTAAATAGGTATGGAAGTGATATTTTTGAAACATGCCTTTATTTTATCCTCGGGTTATCTCCCTCATTATAAATGAAACTAAAGGAAAGCATAAATAGAATTTCGGGACAAAAGTCTTATTTTTTTAGAAAGGATAAATTTTTCTAAAAAAAGTCTACACAAAAAGGAGTTTTTTGTTTATACTGTACTATAACAAGAGGATGTTTAATAAACTGTATTAATAAAGGAGGGGTTATACATGTTAATGAGTCCAGTTGAATTTTTCCGCAGCTTACCAAAAAAGGAATGCCCAGAGTGTGGTCAACATATGGAGGAACAAGCTGAGAGTTATCTAATGGAATGTGACCGCTGTTTATCTAAAAGAGAAGAGTAGTTCACAGTAATATTCCATCTTTCAAAAGCCAACAAAAGTTTATTTTTTTTATTTATACTGTACTACAACAAAAGCGAATACAATAAACTGTATTATTCGAGGAGGGGTTTTAAATGTTAATGAGTCCAGTTGAATTTTTCCGCAGCTTACCAAAAAAGGAATGTCCAGAGTGTGGTCAACATATGGATGAACAGGCTGAAAGCTACTTAATGGAATGTGATCACTGCTTATCAAAAAAAGAAGAGTAACACAAAGGCCCTCCATTCTATATGGAGGGTTTTTATTTTATAGACAATATATTCCGCTTAGGAAAAAATTAGGAAGGCATAAACCAATTTCTCTATGTGAAACCTTTTACTATAAGGAGATGATACTGATGGCTAAGAAGAAAGATTATTTGACACCTGCAGATGAACAACCGCTAGTGACCATCGATAACGGCTCAGTTTTCCCCAATAAAAAAAATTCACCGGGAGATTCAGTCAACGAGCACAAGGCACTTGAAGAAGCTAATATGATTATAACTGGGGATGAGATAAGACAGCAAAACGAAAATTTGTAAAGGATGGTTATTCAATATGAGTATAATTGATTTAGAAACTGCCAAACCCGGGGATGAAGTATATGTCATCTACCGTAATCCGCATGTTCCTTCTGTAGCAAATGTTCAACCGGCAGAGATTGTTCAGCACCCGAAAGACCCAAATGCCTTAGCATTATTTCTTAATGAAACATTTCATGTCATTGAGGATGATGATGCAATATTCACATCCTCAGAATCTGCCAAGAGAGCATATGAAGAACATTTTTTTGATTTCGTTGAAGAATAAAAGACTGTCCACTACAGTGACAGTCTTTTTATAAATAGAATATTTATTTAGATTTTTGGAAGCTCTCTTATTTCTTGTAACATTTGGTTGCCGCACATTGGACATAGCAAATCGTCTGCGACAAAATCCTTTCTCATCCAGCCGATACAAGCATCATCCGAGCAAGAGTAAACCTCAGTATCAACAAGTATGGTTTCAATCTCTTCTTCTTTAGCCCTTTTACCGTAAAAAATGGGAACCGCCTCCTTTTTTTACTAGTATGGACAAAAATGTTACTTTTCATTTCCACAAAAAATTTCTTTAGAGATTGGAGTGAAATTCAGATGTCATTTGAACAGAAACGGTATAGCAAAGTCGGTACGGATATTGAAGAAGTAAAACGGCTGAATAGTCAATCCGGCTTAAGCTATAATGAAGTAAAACTCCTTCTTGCCCAACAATATGCAAATCAAAAAAAATAGGCCTTTGTCTTATTAACTAAGGACTACAGGCTGTACAATTCTAAAAACAAGATGTCTCAAAATAGGTTGTAACAAATGCATTCGTTAGACGAATTACACCAATAAAGATGGACAATTTTAGACAATCTCTTAATAAGCACTTTAAAATGTTTAATCAAAGGTAATTAGGAGAATTCGTGAAAATATGTTACACTTTGTTTACCATTTGCCCTACTCATTCGTGAGTGGGGCTTCTTGTTATTAAAAGAAGAAATAAAAAAAACAGACTCTATAAAGAGCCTGCTTTAGTTTGTTCTTATTATTAAGCTTTACGCACGTTAGCCGCTTGAGCTCCACGTTGACCTTGCTCAACGTCAAAAGTAACTGTTTGACCTTCGTCTAAAGATTTGAAACCTTCGCCTTGGATAGCTGAGAAATGAACGAATACGTCTTCTCCGCCTTCACGCTCGATAAATCCGAAACCTTTTTCTGCGTTAAACCATTTTACTTTACCTTGTTCCATTTTGTTTCCTCCTGCTGTGTGCTTTGCACACAATGTGTTACTATCCTTGCACTCAGTGATCATCAAGACGAAAAGTTAATCTTATACTATCCTTTACACCGATCAAAAATAATTCTTCTAAAGTTTAACATTTTTTAAAAATATTTGCAAGAAGACATAAACACAACCATTTTTGTCACTCATAAATTATTACAACAAGTTTGGATTCTTATGTTGTTCTTTTCAAGTTCAAGTATAGCACCCATTTGTTTAAGTGTAATTTTTCACAATATCTTATCTGTTCACAAACTACTCAAGCCCATTAATTGAATGAAATAACCTATATTATACATAATAATTACACTTAATATTAGAAAAATGAGTGTGGTAACAAATTGTTTTGAGTTCTTCAGGTACTTCCACTCCAGAATAGACTGAAAACTCAATAATAAAATTAATGAATTAGGAGGGATTAATCTGTATTATTTCTATTTTAATATTTAATTACAATATTAAACTATCCTACCCGTTAATTGAACGACTCAACGTGCGGCCAGCCTCATCAGTTCGAGTTTACTACTAATCGCTATTCCTAGACTCAAGTTTGCACTTTCCTATGCCGTTTTCGGGAAATTAAGGTTTATCGTTTACTCAACCGGCCAGCTTCTAATTCCTTTCATACCCGCTTTTGAAGCTATTATGCTGCGGATTCGGTTTTCATTATTCCTTATTTCTAAATAAATCCACCATTCGCGCGGATTGTTTGTCCTGTCACCCACTGCGACTCTTCGCTCGCAAGAAAACGGACGACTGCTGCGATGTCCTCGGCTTTCCCAAGACGCCCGAACGCGTTCATGTTGGCAAGCCCTTGGATTTGTTCCTGCGTTTTACCAACCGTGAAAAGCACGGTATTGACAGGGCCCGGCGCTACTGCATTAATCGTGATTCCTTTCTTTCCAAGCTCCTTCGCCAATTGACGCGAAAACTGTTCCACCGCTCCTTTGGAGCCAGCGTACAAACTGTAGGCTGGGAACATCTGCCCCGCCACAGAAGTGGAGAAGTTGATGATGCGGCCGTTCGGACTTACATGCTTGGCCGCAAGTTGACTTGAAAAATATGTTCCTTTCACATTAATCGAGAATAGCCTGTCATAGTCCGCTTCCGTGATCTCGACAATCGGTTTGGTAATAATGATCCCCGCGTTATTGACAACAATATCAAGCTTTCCAAAGGCCGTAAGCGATTCTTTATATATTCTCTCCAGCTCGCTCAAGCGGCTGATATCGGCTTGGACCGCCACCGCTTCTCCGCCGTTTTTTTTAATGGACTGTACGACCTCGGTGGCTTGCTCCGAACTGCTCGCAAAATTTACGACCACCTTCGCGCCATGTTGTGCCAAATCTTCGGCTATCCTCTTGCCGATTCCTCTGGATGCGCCAGTGATTAAAGCGACTTTTCCGGCAAGCTTCTTTACCATTCTAGCCATCTCCTTTTGCGGATTCTAAAAAACGATAATGGGATGCGTTCATGCAAACGGGTAGTCCACGACAACGATCCCTTCCACTAATGGGCCGATTCGCTGTAACAAATTCTGATGCAGCGGATGTTGAATATAATCCCGGCAAGCCTGCCGATTCGTAAAGGTTACCCGAATGCCTAACGTATAACCCTGCTTATGCTCCACTTCTTCCGAGACGTTAATTCCGGCGCTAAGGTCTACAATGCCCGGAATTGTATCCTTGAATGCATGGGCGTACTCCACCGCTTCTTCTTGTTCGTCGATTGTAACGTTAGGCCCCAGTTTTAATAATACGATATGTTCATACATATTCCTTTCCTCCTTGGTTCTTGTTTGAGTATGTTCATTTTGCGTCTTGCAGCCCTTTCAGTCGGGATTGCTCCTTCATCCATTTCACGAAGTTTTCCGCTACGAGATCAAGATACTGAATGGTAGGTTCGTCCGTCAACTCACCCTTTCCATCAAACTTTTCATGAACCAAGCCAATGTACACTTCATTTCCCGGCAGAAGTGGTGAGGAAATGCCCGACGCGAACAGAATATCGCGCAGATGGCTCTGCCCTTTTACCGAACCCAGCATCCCCATGGAAGACCCTATGATCCATGAGGGCTTCCCAATCATGACTCGATCCACGCGGGATAACCAATCAATCGCATTCACCATCACGCCGGGAATTGTCGAATTATACTCTGGGGTTACCCATAATACCGCATCTGCTGCTGCAACCTTCGCCTTAAAATCGATAACCGATTGCGGTGGAGCAGCCTCAATATCCTGGTCATAAAAGGGGAGCTCCCGAATGTTTAACACCTCCAACTGGAAAAAGTGCTTGTAACGTTTTTGAATGTAGCGGGCCAACTTCATATTATACGATTCCTTACGAATACTTCCGACAATTGCTGCTACTTTCATTTTCATCACCTCAATTATTTTGGTTTGAATGGACATGAACAGGTTCAAACTCTATCCTCTGCCCCTTTCTATTCTTGCTTCATCCCGAAGGATGATATAATCTAGTGTATACGGACCCGACAAAGCCAGGAAGAGATCTGGTTATCGTAGGATTGGGAATCCTACTTTCATCATTCGATAGGAGGCATGGTAATCATGTCGATCAAGCTGGATCGTTATGAGGAATTAGCCCGTTTTTTGCGCATCCGCCGGGAACGGATTACCCCTAAGCAAGTGGGATTGCCGGAGTCCGGACGCAGACGCACGCCTGGACTTCGCCGCGGCGAGGTTGCCTTGTTGGCGGACGTGGGATTGGATTGGTATACCTATTTGGAACAAGGCCGCCATATCAACGTATCTACTGAGGTCCTTGAGCGAATAGCCGTTGCGCTTAGGCTTGATGAATCGGAACGCAGGCATCTGTTTTTTCTTGCACGCAAACAACTCCCCTTAGTAGAAACGAAGGTATCTACTCAGGTGAGCCGGGCGCTTCAAAGTTTTTTGGATAGCCAAAACACTTCCCCGGCGAATGTCATGGATGCACGCATGAACATCATTGCCTGGAATGCTGCCTACTGCGCATTGAACGGGGATCTCGCCATCTTGTCGGACAAAGAGCGAAATTTTGTTTGGATGACCTTTACTTCTCCCCGTTTTCGCTACATCAAGGGAGACCAATGGGAACTGCATGCGCGCCGGATAGCCGCTAAATTCCATGCAGGGTATGCGCGTCACGTTGACGACCCTTGGTGGTCTGAACAGTTCAATGCGCTGTGTCAAGCCAGCCCTGAATTCCAGGAATTTTGGGAGTCTCATGAGATTCTCGACGCCATTGATGCCCCAAAGGCGCTTCGTTGTCCGAATCTCGGGATCTTAAATTTCGATCTTGTTTCGTTTCAATATTTGGAGGATCCAAGCTTGACTGTTTCCATCCACGTCCCCCATCCGGACGGCACGGTGGAAAAAATGCAGCGGTTGTTAAGCGATTACCAGCACCATCATTCGGGATCATTTGCTTCTTCAACTTAAAGAGCGACTAACAAAAGGATACTCAATATATGGGCGCTTAATGTTTGGTTTTATTAGCGTAATCTGCCCGATATAGTTCAACGCCCAGCAGTACATTGTGTAGATCTTTGATAAGCAGAAAGAGACCCACAGCAACGTGGA